>NZ_AP025627.1:2548788-3182860 GCF_022846435.1 Parageobacillus sp. KH3-4 | reverse complement strand
GGCAAAAATTGATGCGCTTAATTTGAACAAACGAATCGGACCGGATCCGGACAATTTCGATTTTTAACGGCATCGCAAGTAAAAAATGGGGCTTTTCTGTGGAGGAAAGCCCCATTTTACAAAACGGGATTTTGTATGTATATGCAAATTTTCCTTGTAAGCCATTAATAAATTGTATCATTTGACGTATGAATGATCGTTAAAGTACAATAAATATTAGTATACACATTTTATGTGATAGAGGATAACGGAGGGTGCTGTGATGCTATTCCATCCGATGGATTTTGTCATTCTCATTGCCTTTGGCGTTTCGCTATGGGCGCAATGGAAAGTTTCAAGCAACTTCAATGCTTGGTCACAAGTTCCAGCTTCTTCCGGTTTGTCAGGTGCGGAAGTGGCGCGCATGATTTTGGACCGTAACGGCCTTTATGATGTACCGGTTGAAGTAATTCCGGGAAGATTAACGGACCATTATGATCCGATTTCGCGTGTCGTCCGCTTGTCGGAACCGGTATATTATGGACGGTCGATTGCTTCTATATCGGTTGCCGCGCACGAAGTCGGGCATGCGGTGCAGCATCAGCAAGCATACGGCGCGCTAGTGCTCCGCCATCGCATGTTTCCAATCGTAAATTTCGCATCGGGAGTGGCACCGTTTTTATTGCTAGTCGGGTTTTTGCTTCATCAGCTTTCGCTGATTGGCTTAGGGATTATCTTCTTCTCCTTTGCCGTTGCTTTTCAACTCATTACGTTGCCGGTAGAGTTTAACGCAAGCTCGCGGGCGAAAAAGTTTATGTTGGCAGAAGGGCTTATTTACCCGGATGAAAAGCGCGGCGTCAACAAAGTATTAGGAGCGGCCGCATTGACGTATGTGGCAGCAACGCTCATTTCGGTTTTAGAATTGTTAAAATACGTGTTAATTTTTACGCAAAGCAGCAATAATGATGAATAAGAACAGAAACCTGTCTGTAGGAGGTGTGATCCGGGCGCACGATCCGCGCCCGGAAACCAATTGGACATAGTCAATTTATTGATAGTGGCTTTGCTTATCGCATGTACCGCTTTTTTTGTAGCTTCGGAATTTGCGATTGTCAAAGTTCGCAGCTCGCGCATTGACCAATTAGTTAGCGAAGGAAACAAACGGGCGATTGCTGCCAAAAAGGTGATTTCTAACCTTGACGGCTATTTATCGGCGAATCAATTAGGCATTACGATGACGTCGCTGGGGCTTGGTTGGCTCGGTGAACCAACGGTGGAAAGGATACTAACGCCGCTTTTTGAGCGCATCCATTTATCGGAGTCGCTTTCGCACGTTTTATCCTTCGTTATTGCCTTTTCGGCGATTACGTTTCTTCATGTCGTGGTCGGCGAGCTGGCACCAAAAACGTTTGCCATTCATAAAGCAGAAGCGATCACGCTGTTTACCGCACAACCGCTTATTTTATTTTATAAAGCGATGTATCCGTTTATTTGGACGCTCAACAATTCAGCGCGCCTTGTCACCAAAGTGTTTGGGCTGCAGCCGGCCGCAGAACATGAAATTGCCCATTCCGAAGAAGAGCTGCGCCTCATTTTATCAGAAAGCTACAAAAGCGGGGAGATTAACCAATCGGAATATCGGTATGTGAACAATATTTTTCGTTTTGACGACCGGATTGCAAAAGAAATTATGGTGCCGCGCAAAGAAATTGTGGCGCTCGATATCAATCGAAGCGTGAAAGAGAATTTGGAAATTATTAAAGAGGAAAAATATACGCGTTATCCGGTGATCGACGGCGATAAAGACCACGTTCTCGGGCTCATCAACGTGAAAGAAGTGTTTACTGATCTTGTGACAAACCCATCCGCAGAAAAACAAATGAAAGATTATATCCGTCCAATCATTCAGGTAATTGAGTCAATCGCTATTCATGATTTGCTTGTGAAAATGCAGAAAGAGCGCATTCACATGGCAATTTTGGTCGACGAGTACGGCGGAACATCGGGACTTGTCACTGTCGAAGATATTTTAGAAGAAATCGTTGGCGAAATTCAAGACGAATTTGACGTGGATGAAATTCCACTGATCCAAAAAGTGGATGAAACGCGTACGATTGTCGACGGAAAAGTGTTGATTAGCGAAGTGAACGATTTGTTCGGCCTTTCCATCGATGATGATGATGTCGATACGATTGGGGGCTGGATTTTGACGAAACACTATGATATTAAAGTAGGCGATAGCGTCGAAATAGACAATTACTTGTTTACGGTGAAGGAGATGGACGGCCACCATGTGAAAACGGTGGAAGTCTTGAAGCAGGAGAAAGAAGAGGAAACACAAGATGATGTGTTCGGCGAAAAGGAAGAACTTCGTTTATAGGGCAGACGTTTTAGCGTCTGCCTTTTATTGTGAATCGATGTAAAATCGCGCAATATCAACGGGGAAATCGTCAACCGGAGCGACGCATGAAACCGTTTCTTTCGTAAAAGGATGCAAAAACGATAGTTTGACGGCATGTAGCGCTTGGCGATGAAACGTGTTTTCGCCGCCATAAAGAACATCGCCGACTAACGGATGACCGATGTAGCTCATATGGACGCGGATTTGATGCGTGCGTCCGGTGTCAAGGGAAAGCTCGACAAGCGATGCTTGCTCGTTTAAAAACGTATGTAAAACGCGATAGTGCGTCACCGCTTTTGCGCCTGTTCTCGAAACTCTTCGCCTTGTTGGATGATGGCGGTCGCGCCCGATCGGGGCGGAAATCGTTCCAGATTTATTTTTGACAATGCCATGGACGAGCGCTACATACGTCCGTTTGATTTGCCGCTTTTCCAGCATCCGATCGAGCGTCGCGCCTGCAAGCGGATGTTTGGCAAACAAAATCGTTCCCGATGTATCGCGATCAAGCCGGTGAATATGGCGCACTTTCGTCAAAATGCCTTGCGCTTGCAAATAAAAAGCGACCGCGTTCGCTAACGTTCCCGTTTGAAAAGGCTCGGAAGGATGGATATCGATGCCGGCCTCCTTGTTCACAATGAGCAGATGCTCATCTTCCCATAAAACGGAAAGTTCCCGATACTCGGGAAGAATGACAGAAGGCTCAGGCTGATAAAGGTACAGCTGCAAACGGTCATTTTCTCGTAACGTAGTTTGCCATGGCACTTCTTTTCCATTTAATTTAATTCCTTTTTCCATGCGCAGCTGGTGCGCGAATTTTTTCGAAGTGCACCATACTTCTTTCAGCAGCGATTCGATCGTTTGCCCCTGCCAAAAAGAAGGAATGGCGCATTCGAGCCAGTCTCCTTTTTTTAACCACATCGTTCATTTCACTCCGAATTTTTTCCGCGTTGGAAACACTTTCTACCTCTATGTGTACATAATGTATGATACACTCATAGTATCGTTTTGTTAATAATTGCGCAAGCGTGATTGCAAAAAGGTGGCAAGAGCGATGAATACGGCTTATGCGGCAACGAAAGAACAAGAGGGATATATCCATTATTTAGTAAATTATTTTTATACAAACATTTTTCCGTATTATTTCGCTGACGAACAAATTCATGAGTTTGAAAAATGGCAAGTTCTTCCATTAAAAGAAAAACGCGTAAAATACAATGGGACAACGAAGGAAGCGTTTCAAATTATTTCATCGCTGCAATCATTAATTACCGTCATTGAATATGTAGGGAAAAGCGGAGATTGCGGACGGTACCGTGATGTATTTCAGCGGAACGTTGAATTGCTTCGGCGGTACGGCATTATGTTTCCGTTTGCGATAGAGCAGTTTGCCGCCAAGCAGCATTATCCATGCAGCATGTATTTGCCATCACAAAGCGAATGGTTAATGTGAGGCGGAGCTTGCCAGTTGCGGGGCAAGCTCCTTATTGATGGCGATGTTGAATCGAGGAAAACCAGTTGCGGAACACCGCCTCTTCATGATAACCGTCGATTCGTTTTACTTCCTTCCCTTTTTCGTAATGAACAAGCGTTGGTGTCCCTTCAATATGATATTTGTCCCATCCATCTTCAAATTCCAGCAAATTAAACATTTTTAAATCGATTCCCATTTTCTTGGCCAAAGGAACGACGATCGGAGTTGTTTTTTGGCAATGCGGACAAATCGGGCTATAAAAATAGACGGTGACCGTTTCTTTATTTTTTAGCTTCTTTTCTAATTCGTCCGGCAAGATAAGGTTTTGATAGTTCGGGTCGTCAAGCTGCGCAACGGTTGCGGGATCAAGTTCTTTTTTATGGTACGGATTATCTTTGGCAGCTTCTTTTTGCTGATATGACGTGACAAAGGCGAGCGCTGCAAACAGCGCCACAATAATCGATCCAAAAATAAAGAGCTTTTTCAACTTTGTTTCCCTTCTTTCACTTTGCGAATAATGAAGATGCTTAATACGCTAATGAGAGAAAAGGCAACTAGCGCTAAAAATGGAATCGTAATAAAGCCGAGCCAATTAATGTACTGTCCCGTGCAAGGAATGCGGCCACAGGAAATAGCGTGATTTTGAAAAAAAGGTACTTTTTGCAAAAGATAGTGGTAAAGGGAAATAGCCCCGCCGATGACCGACAGCGCCAAGCTATAGCGGGCGATGCTGTATTCTTTGCGAATCGCAGCGAGCCCTAGTAAAATCACTTGCGGATACATAAAAATCCGTTGAAACCAGCAAAGATCGCAAGGGATAAATTTTAAAATTTCGGAAAAGTAAAGGCTGCCAAGCGTTGCGACCAATGAAATCCCCCAGGCGCCGATAAGCGCGTTTTCTAATGTTTTTGCCTTATTGCTGTTCATGACTGAAATCCCCTCATTTTTATGTACATGCCATTTCCATTATATTGGACGAAAAGGAGAATGTAAAATGAATAACCGTTATCTTTTGATTTATAGTACAATACTTATGTGCAACCGCTTTCGTATATGTACATAGACATAGAGGTGAGAAACTTGGAAAGAGTATGGTGGAAAGAAGCAGTTGTGTACCAAATTTATCCGCGTAGTTTTTACGATTCCAATGGGGATGGCATTGGCGATATCTGCGGCATTATCGCGAAGCTTGATTATTTAAAAGAGCTTGGCGTCGATGTTGTATGGCTGTCACCGGTATATAAGTCGCCAAATGATGATAACGGATATGATATAAGCGATTATCGAGAGATTATGGATGAATTTGGCACAATGGCAGATTGGGAAGAAATGCTTGAGGAAATGCATAAACGAGGGATTAAGTTAGTGATGGATTTAGTCGTCAATCATACATCAGATGAGCATCCGTGGTTTGTCGAATCAAGAAAGTCAAAAGACAATCCATATCGCGACTACTATATATGGCGGCCTGGGAAAGATGGAAAAGAACCGAATAACTGGGAGTCCGCTTTTAGCGGTTCTGCCTGGGAATATGATGAAACGACGGGAGAATATTATTTGCATCTTTTTTCTAAAAAACAGCCTGATTTAAACTGGGAAAATCCGAAAGTGCGCCGCGAAGTGTATGAGATGATGAAGTTTTGGCTTGATAAGGGCGTCGACGGTTTCCGCATGGATGTCATTAATATGATTTCCAAAGTGCCGGAATTACCGGACGGCGAACTGCAAAGAGGAAAAAAATACGCGTCGGGAAGCCGATATTATATGAACGGTCCGCGCGTCCATGAATTTTTGCAAGAGATGAACCGGGAAGTGTTGTCGAAATACGACATTATGACGGTCGGAGAAACACCGGGAGTCACACCAAAAGAAGGAATTTTATACACCGATCCATCGCGCCGTGAGTTAAACATGGTGTTTCAATTTGAACATATGGATTTAGATTCAGGGCCTGGCGGAAAATGGGATATTCGTCCATGGTCGTTGGCCGATTTGAAAAAAACGATGACAAAATGGCAAAAAGAATTAGAAGGAAAAGGATGGAACAGTCTTTACTTAAACAATCACGATCAGCCGCGCGCTGTTTCTCGTTTTGGCGATGACGGCAAATATCGGGTCGAATCGGCGAAAATGCTCGCGACATTTCTCCATATGCTGCAAGGAACACCGTATATTTACCAAGGGGAAGAGATCGGAATGACCAATGTGCGCTTTCCGTCGATTGAAGATTACCGCGATATTGAAACGTTAAACATGTATAAAGAACATGTCGAAGAATATGGGGAAGATCCGCAAAAAGTGATGGAAAAAATTTATTATAAAGGGCGCGACAACGCGCGCACGCCGATGCAGTGGGATGATAGCGAAAGCGCAGGATTTACGGCAGGGACGCCGTGGATTCCAGTAAATCCGAATTATAAAGAGATCAACGTAAAAGCGGCGCTCGCCGATCCGAATTCGGTGTTTCATTATTATAAAAAGTTAATTCAACTCCGCAAGCAACATGACATTATTGTCTATGGAACATATGATTTAATTTTGGAAGATGACCCGTATATTTACGCATATACGCGCACGCTGGAAAATGAAAAACTTATTGTGATTACGAATTTTTCTGGAAACAATCCCGTTTTCCGGCTTCCAGATAATATCACCTACAAAACAAAAGAACTGCTTATTAGCAATTACGAAGTCAATGAAGCAGAGGAGCTAAAGGAAATTCGCTTGCGCCCATGGGAAGCGCGCGTATATAAAATCCGTTTGCCATAAAAAATTTCTTTTCCGTGCCAATACAAAGCGGTGCAAACATTATTTTCTACCTATATCCTCCCGCGAATCGGCCACAATAATCGGTGAAAGGGGAGGATCACATTGAATAATGACAACAGCAACAAAGTTCAAGATGTTATGACGAAAAATGTCGCGACCGTTTCTCCTAACCAAACGGTTCAAGAAGCTGCGCAAATCATGAGCCAAAAAAATATTGGTGCTCTTCCAGTAGTGGAAAACGGTCAAGTAAAAGGAATGATTACTGACCGTGACATTACACTCCGCACATCAGCGCAAGGAAAAGATCCAGCTTCCACTCCTGTATCGGAAGTGATGACCAACCGCGTCGTCACCGGTACGCCGAATATGAGCGTGCAAGAAGCGGCAAACGTAATGGCGCAAAATCAAGTCCGCCGTTTGCCAATTGTAGAAAACAATCAGCTTCAAGGCATTGTCGCTCTAGGCGATATCGCGACAAACAGCGCTTCCGATCAAGCGGCGGAACAAGCGTTGACAAACATTTCACAGCCATCGCAACCACAAGGATAAAAGAAGAGAAGGATGTCTCTTTTTTGTGAGACATCCTTTTTCTTTTGTTCGGTATATTGTATGATGATAACGAATACATAAAAAACAAGGAATTTATCGATCCGGAGGGATGTCCGTTGAATTGGAAGAGAAAATATGAGCAATGGTTAGCATATGAGCCGTTAGATGAAGAATTAAAGCGTTCATTAAAGGAGCATCAACGCGACCTTCAGTGGCTTGAAGATTGCTTTTATAAAAATTTAGAGTTTGGCACAGGGGGCATGCGTGGGGAAATCGGCCCGGGGACAAACCGGATGAACGTATATACGATTCGGAAAGCATCAGAAGGTTTAGCGCGGTACATAGAATCGTTTGGCGAAGATGCGAAAAAGCGCGGTGTCGTTATTGCTTACGATTCGCGGCACAAGTCGCGGGAATTTGCGATGGAAGCGGCGAAAACGCTGGCTACTCATGGTATTCAAACGTATGTATTCGATGAACTGCGGCCGACGCCCGAGCTTTCGTTTGCTGTTCGCTATTTGCGCGCATTTTCCGGCGTCGTCATCACCGCAAGCCATAATCCGCCAGAATATAATGGATATAAAGTGTACGGCGAAGACGGTGGGCAGCTTCCTCCAGAGACGGCAGATGCGGTCATTCGATACGTCAATGAAGTGGAAAATGAATTGGATATCGATGTTGAAGATGAAGCGATTTTGAAAGAAAAAGGCCTTATTCAAATGATTGGAGAAGAAGTGGACAGTGCCTATATTGACGCTGTAAAGACGATTTCGCTTCAACCGAAGCTTGCGGAAGAGGTCGATGTTAACATTGTTTTCACGCCGCTGCACGGCACGTCCAACAAGCCGATCCGTCGCGCGTTAAAGGAACTTGGATACCGCAATGTATTTGTGGTGAAAGAACAAGAACAGCCAGATCCGAATTTTTCTACCGTTGCGTCGCCAAATCCGGAGGAACACGCGGCGTTTGCCTTAGCGATAGCACTTGGCAAAGAAGTTAATGCTGATTTGTTAATTGCGACAGATCCTGACGCCGACCGATTAGGGATTGCCGTAAAAAATGAAAAAGGAGACTATGTCGTACTGACCGGGAACCAAACAGGCGGCTTATTGCTTCATTACCTGCTGTCACAAAAGAAAGAAAGGGGAATATTGCCGGAAAACGGAGTAGTGCTAAAAACGATTGTTACGTCTGAGTTTGGCCGCGCGATTGCGCAGTCTTTCGGCTTGGATACAGTGGATACGCTAACAGGATTTAAATTTATCGGCGAAAAAATCAAAGAATATGAACAAACTGGTCAGTATACGTTCCAATTTGGCTACGAGGAAAGCTATGGCTATTTAATCGGTGATTTTGTACGTGATAAGGATGCGGTGCAAGCAGCGGTATTAGCGGTGGAAGTATGTGCTTTTTATAAAAAACAAGGCATGTCTTTATACGAAGGATTGCTGCGATTGTTTGACCAATACGGATATTACCGCGAAGAGCAGCAGTCGTTGACGCTAAAAGGGAAAAAAGGATCAGAAACGATCCAAGCGATTTTAACATCGTTCCGCAATGAACCTCCGACAGAGGTGGCAGGAAAAAAAGTAATCGTGATCGAGGATTACAAAACGAAAGAACGGGTAAACGCTGCGACTGGCGAAAAAACGTTGATTGCGCTTCCAACCTCCAACGTATTAAAGTACATATTGGAGGACGATTCATGGTTTTGTTTGCGTCCGTCGGGGACAGAGCCAAAAATTAAAGTGTATTTCGGTGTTAAAGGAGAGTCGCTCTCTGACAGCGAAGCGAAGCTGCAACAACTTTCCGGCGCGGTAATGGAGCGGGTGCGCCATTTTTTAAATACCGCTTCATCGCTTCAATCATAAGCAAAATGATAACGTCTGGGGGCAATGAAGCTAAGAGGGACGATGCGGATTTTGCTAATTCCGGCCAAGTTGTTCGAGAAAACGTAAGCGGCGCATGTTTTATTGATAACATTATTTTTCGTCCACTCATTCAACCGTATTTTTTGCAAGAGATGAAACAGACAATGCCATTTTCGGCATTGTCTGTTTTGCATTGCTTTCATTGATACAGGCAAGCGTACTGCTCGGTTCCCGTTTTTTGTTCGCTTGCCTCAAGAGCATGGTCGATGTAACGCAACAGAGCGGTTAGACGCTTTTGAATGATCGAGTAATCATGCTCGAAGTTGTAAGCATGAAGAAATTTTTCAATTTTTTTCGAAAGCAAATCGTCTTGTGTGCGCACCATTAAAATAAGCAAGTTATCCCATTCGGACCGGTGTGTGTAATACAACGCTTTATCATAATCCAGCGTGTTCAATGGGCATGCCTCCTTTACAGCAGGAGTTATCGTTAGTGTATGATGCCGGGGCTCGTTTTTGCACTGTAAATGTTACAATGGTAGGTAAAAAATAAATTATAACCTAAATAAGCGGGGAAAAGTAAAAATAAATATTGCAATTTTGTGACAAAAATGATATCCTCAAAGCAAGGGGATGGTGAAAATGATGGAACGTTATGAAGGTGAAGGCAAAGAGATTACGCAAATGTGCAAAATGATCGCTGCTGTAGGGTTAATTGTCGGCATTTCCTTGTTTTTGTTGAGTTTTGTTGCAAACGCTTACAATAAAGACTTTTTTCTTACGATCATCAGCTTAGGCATTATAGGTGCTTCCATGTTTATGTTTGGATTTGGAACGTTTATGGGGATTTTAATGGAAACATACGGAAATACCAAAACAAGCATGTAAAACACCGGCCTTTTGGCCGGTGTTTTACTTCTTCTTTTGCTGATAATACCAATAAAAAGCGAACAAGCAAATAAATGCGACTATAAAAAAGGCGCGATATTTATCCATATATTGCTTCATCGTCATCCAATTTTCCCCTAAATAATTGCCGATCGTCAGAAAGGTGAGAATCCAGACAAATGCACCGCTATAGGCGTACACCATAAATTTTTTCCCGTCGTATGCGTTCGCGCCGGCTAAAAAAGCGGCAACATGACGGACACCAGGGATAAAATAGCAAATAAACAACACGGATGGTCCTAATTTGGCGAATAACGTTTTCGTTTGCTCCATCCGCTTGTCGGTAATATGTATAGTCGGCCCCACTTTTCGTAAAAACGGTAATCCGAGTTTTACCCCTAAAAAATAACTAATGGAAATACCTGTTATAGCGCCGATAAAGCTAAAAACAAATGCGATAGGATATGACATAAAACCTGTGGAAATTTGGTATCCAACGTACGTAAGCAGAAGTTCATCCGGAATTGGCATACCGACGATCCCCAGCATTAACACGATCATAATACCAATGTACCCAAAATGGCCGATCACATAATGTAAATAATGTCCCACTGTATCACCACACTTTAACGAATTTAAAGAATGAAGCGATGAACCGGAATATTATTGCTAATGTTTATTATAAACAATGCATACGTGAGTCAAGTCCAAATTATTGTGTAAAATTCCACCATCAGTACAGTAAACTTGGGACACCAGAAATAAAAATCACTTTTCGCTTATTTTATATAAGTATATAGTTATATAATTATTAAAGGGAAGAGTAAGTACAGTTATACTACAATATCGATGTCGTGGATATGAATGATGTAACATCAATAATAAAGGGATTTAGAAGTACTATTTTCCATTTTCAGACTGTATATAAGTAAATAGCTATATAATTATACAATAATAGGGGGTGTTTCCATGCAAAAAACAGCAGTGGAAATAGAAAAAGCCTCACACGTTTTAAAATTGCTTGGTGATAAAACACGTTTAACGATCATGGCAATTTTAAAACGACGTGAGTGTTGTGTATGTGAGCTTCTGGCGGTGTTTGACATGAGTCAGCCGGCGATTAGTCAGCATCTTCGCAAGCTAAAAGATGCAGGATTAGTAAAAGAAGATAGAAGGGGGCAGTGGATTTATTATTCCCTCAATCCACAAAGTGAGTTATATGATTTTATCCAAGATATTTTGCAACATATTCCAGATCAAGCGGAGAATATTCGTAAGATTGAGGAAACCAACCCTGCGCTTCGTTGCGGTTGTTAATCTACAATGTAAATTGGGAGGAAAAAACGAATCATACGGGGAAAAAACGCCTATCGTTCTTGGATCGATATCTAACGCTTTGGATTTTTCTTGCTATGGCAGCAGGAATTGGCTTAGGATTCGTCTTTCCGGGTTTTATAGACGTAATGAACAGCTTGCAGGTAGGAACGACATCGATTCCAATTGCCATTGGCTTAATTTTCATGATGTATCCTCCGTTAGCAAAAGTTCGCTACGAGGAGATGGGACGCGTCTTTAAAAATGCGAAAGTATTAGTGTTATCGCTCGTACAAAACTGGATTATTGGACCGATTCTTATGTTTGTGTTGGCGATTGTATTCTTGCCGGATAAACCGGAATACATGGTCGGACTCATCTTAATCGGTCTGGCCCGTTGTATTGCAATGGTCATTGTCTGGAATGATTTAGCCAAAGGAGACAGGGAGTACGCAGCTGGACTTGTGGCGTTTAACTCTGTATTCCAAATGCTATTTTACTCTGTTTATGCGTATGTGTTTGCGACGATCATTCCAGAATGGTTAGGGCTAAAAGGCGCTGTCGTTCATATTACAATATGATGGAAGTCGCTAAGTCGGTAGCTATTTACTTAGGGATTCCGTTTTTGGGCGGAATGCTGACGCGCTTTGTCTTGGTAAAAGCAAAGGGAAGACAATGGTATGAGAAGGTATTCATTCCAAAAATCAGCCTGATTACATTGATTTCTTTATTGTTTACGATTATCGTCATGTTTTCTTTAAAAGGGGACGTTATTGTAAGCTTGCCGCTGGATGTAGTGAGAGTCGCCATTCCATTGTTCATTTACTTTGTATTGATGTTCTTCGTTTCCTTTTTCTTAGGGAAGAAATTTGGGGCGAGCTACCCTGTAACGACAACACTTGCCTTTACAGCCGGCAGCAATAACTTTGAGTTAGCAATTGCCGTAGCTGTTGGCGTGTTTGGGATCGATTCCGGTGCAGCGTTTGCAGCTGTCATTGGGCCGCTTGTCGAAGTGCCTGTCATGATTGCGTTAGTCAACGTGGCACTATGGTTTCAACGAAAATACTTTAAAACAGAATCAGTATCATACTAACAACAGAGGTGGAATGAAACATGAAAAACAAAAAGGTCATTTACTTCTTATGCACGGGAAACTCTTGCCGCAGCCAAATGGCAGAAGGATGGGCGAAAAAATATCTTGGCGACGAGTGGGAAGTATACAGCGCCGGTATTGAAGCGCATGGACTAAATCCAAACGCGGTAAAAGTCATGAAAGAAGCAGGGATTGATATTTCGAACCAAACGTCGGATGTCATTGATCCGGAAATTTTAAATAAAGCAGATCTTGTTGTGACGTTATGCGGCCATGCGGCAGATCACTGTCCAGTAACCCCGCCGCGTGTGAAACGTGTCCATTGGGGATTTGATGATCCGGCAAAGGCGGAAGGAACGGAAGAGGAAAAATTAGCCGTATTCCGCCGCGTCCGTGATGAAATCGGCGCGCGCATCAAAAAATTTGCGGAAACTGGCGAATAAGATGCAAAATTTAGTAAAAAAACGCCGCTTCCTGAAAATAGAGGGGGACACACGTTATCGTTAACCACCGAGGGAAAATTTATAGCAACAACCATTGATCGAAAAATAAATCGATAATTTAGGACGAAGTATTTTCACATATGACGGAATTAAGGAGTGATAAACTTATGAATCACATTACTCACGATCAAATCCGGCAAAATGTCCGCAACCGCTATAAGCAAATTGCTCTGCAAGAAGTAAATTTTGGCGGATGTTGTTCAGACTTTTCCGAATGTTACAGTACACCTAGTGAGATATCGGCAAAACTAGGGTACTCGGATGAGGAATTATCTGCCGTGCCAAAAGGAGCCAATCTTGGACTTGGTTGCGGCAATCCGATAGCAATTGCGGAATTGAAACCCGGAGAAGTGGTGTTGGATCTTGGCTGCGGTGCCGGTTTCGATTGCTTTTTGGCCGCTCGTCAGGTTGGAGAAACCGGACGCGTCATTGGCGTGGATATGACGCCAGAAATGATCAGCAAAGCACGCAGCAATGCTGCCAAGGGCGGCTTTGCCAACACCGAATTTCGGTTAGGAGAGATCGAATATTTACCGGTGGAAGATGGTTTGGTCGATGTCATTATTTCTAATTGTGTCATTAACCTTTCCCCAGATAAGCCCAAAGTGTTCAAGGAAGCCTATCGTGTGCTGAAACCAAGAGGGCGCCTTGTCATTTCCGATGTTGTGGCGACGGCAGAACTTCCAGCGGAAATCAAAAACAATATGGATGTTTTGTATTCCAGTTGCATATCAGGTGCAGCATCGATTGGAGAACTGGAATCCATGTTACAACAGAGTGGATTCACACAGATCACTATTGAACCGAAAGATGAATCGAAGGAGTTTATCAAAGATTGGGTGCCTGGAACGGACATCGCTGATTACATTGTTTCTGCGGTCATTAAAGCAATGAAACCGTAAAAATGTGGTGTGACAGCTCGGAACCTCGTTGGATAAGAGAAATATAATGGAGCGAGCTGTTTCCTACGATCATTCCGATCTCACAGAAGGAGGAACTTTGATATGAACATTCGCCGCTTTCGCGGAGAAGATTGGCTGCAAGTAAAGGAAATTTACGAGCAAGGGATTGCAACAGGGCAAGCAACGTTTGAAACGACGGCACCATCGTTGGAAAAATGGGAATCGACGATTGCTGCAAATTTATGTTTGATCGCTGAAAACGAAGTGGGTATTCAAGGCTGGTGTAAGATAAGTAAAGTATCGCATCGCTGCGTGTATGAAGGAGTAGGAGAGGTGAGTGTGTATGTTCGAGATGTGAGTCGAGGAAAAGGAGTGGGAAAACAACTTCTGCAAGCCATGATCAAAGAATCAGAGGCAAAAGGATTTTGGACTTTAACTGCAGGGGTTTTTCCCGAAAACATACCAAGTCTACGTTTGCATCAAAGTGTTGGATTTCGCAAAGTAGGCGTACGACAACGTATAGGAAAGTTAAATGGGGTATGGCGTGATGTCGTATTGCTTGAACGGCGCAGTCCAGTTGTAGGGATAGATTAGATTTATTGATTTTTAGCCATTCCTTCTCATGGTTAGGAACTGTTGATCGACATACGCAACAACTGGCGCAATGCGCCATGGACGAAATGAAGGCATGCTTCCCCTCCTTAGCAACATGGGAGATTGTCCTTAATGCCACATTTTTATGTCCTGCTTCTTGCTTAATAAGTAAAGAATCGTCTTAGTTTTCGGGAAGGACATATGATTTTTTTCTAGGTTTGGACTTAAGCGTATCAAAATTTCGTTTTCCTCATACATTGTGATAAGAGGAAAAGGGGGGGATGTGCATGCGGCAGGATGAATTAAAGGAGTTGGAGCGGGCGATTGCCGAGATTACAGAAATCGCCGAAGGATTTGGATTGGACTTTTATCCGATGCGATATGAAATTTGTCCGGCCGATATTATTTACACCTTTGGCGCATACGGCATGCCAACACGTTTTTCCCATTGGAGCTTTGGCAAGCAGTTTCATAAAATGAAGCTGCATTACGATTTGGGATTAAGCAAAATTTATGAACTGGTGATCAATTCCGATCCGTGTTACGCATTTTTGTTGGATACAAATACGCTTATTCAAAATAAATTGATCGTCGCGCACGTGCTGGCGCATAGCGACTTTTTTAAAAATAACGTGCGCTTTAGCAACACAAAGCGCGATATGATCGAAAGCATGGCGGCGACCGCCGAGCGAATCAAACATTACGAACACCAATACGGAAAATTGGAAGTGGAAAAGTTTTTAGATGCAGTGTTGGCGATTCAAGAGCATATCGATCCGTCGCTGCTTCGTCCAAAGCTGTCGTGGACATGGGAAGATACGGAAGTGTATGAAGAGGAAGAGCCGCCAAAGATAGCGACGCCATACGACGATTTATGGAGTCTTGATGAAAAAGACAAACCTGCTCCGCCACCGCGCAAAAAGCGCAGAAAGTTTCCGCCGCAGCCGGAAAAAGACGTACTGTTGTTTATTGAGGAATATAGCCGGGAACTGGAAGATTGGCAGCGCGATATTTTGACGATGATGCGCGAAGAAATGCTCTATTTCTGGCCGCAGCTTGAGACGAAAATTATGAACGAAGGTTGGGCGACGTATTGGCATCAACGAATTTTGCGGGAAATGGATTTAACGAGCGACGAGGCGGTTGAATTTGCGAAATTAAATGCCAATGTCGTACAGCCGTCACGCACAGGCATTAACCCGTATTATTTAGGATTGAAAATTTTCGAAGACATTGAGGAACGCTGGAATAATCCAACAGAGGAAATGAAAAAACGAGGCATTAAGCCAGGATCGGGACGCGAAAAAATTTTTGAAGTGCGCGAATTGGAATCCGATATTTCGTTTTTGCGCAATTATTTAACGAAAGAGTTAGTGATGCGCGAAGATATGTATTTATTCCAAAAGCAAGGAAAAGAGTATAAAATTGTTGATAAAGATTGGGAGCACGTTCGCGACCAGCTCGTCAGCATGCGTGTCAATGGTGGATTTCCATACATTACAGTAAATGATGGAGATTATATGCGCAATGGTGAGCTATATTTAAAGCATTGGTATGAAGGAATCGAATTAGATATAAAATACTTAGAAAAAGTGCTTCCGTACATTTATCAGCTATGGGGGCGCTCTGTTCATATGGAGACGGTCGTGGAAGAGAAGCCTGTATTATTTACGTATGATGGAAAAATGGTGGATCGAAAATATATATAATTGTGACATAGAGCTGCTCTAAAGGCAGCTTTTTATTTGTTTGTTATTGCGTTCATTTGCATACAATAAAAACATAACAGCAGTTCGAAAAGGGAATTTTATTTGGTTTTTAGCACTTTTAATTGTTGTTCGGTGATTATTTTTTGTTTCTTTTTGTATAAAATATAAGGAAATGGTTATCATCATTGTCGATGGTAGCCATTTTATTTTTTTGGCAATCCGGTCCGTAAGCATAATGGTAAAAAAACATTTTTACATTTATAACCGTGTTAATCATGACAATTTTGTGACAAACATCACAAATTCACCATCTTGTCAAAGTTATTTTGCTATTTCCTCATTATTTGTTGATAAAGTAATAAATGCAAGAGAAATTAAAGGAGGAAAAACTGTGTGGAAGCGTCAAGAAAAATGGCTGGTGATGGTTAGTTTTTTAGTTGCGTTTATTATGCTTCTGTCGATGGTTGGCAGACTGTTTTCATAAAAGGAGGATGTGGCGATGTGGGAATATGATCCGGTGATGTTCAGCCGGCTGTTAACCGAATTAACGTTAACGTTTCATATTATTTTTGCAACGATTGGTGTCGGCGTTCCGTTGATGATTGCGATTGCCCAATGGGTGGGGATTCGGAAAAATGATGAACATTACATTTTACTTGCGCGAAGATGGACGCGCGGTTTCGTTATTACAGTAGCGGTAGGTGTCGTGACAGGAACAGCGATCGGGTTGCAGCTGTCATTGCTGTGGCCGAACTTTATGCAACTTGCAGGCCAAGTCATCAGCTTGCCGTTGTTTATGGAGACGTTTGCCTTCTTTTTTGAAGCGATTTTCCTTGGCATTTATTTATATACGTGGGACCGGTTTGAAAACCAGAAGAAACATTTATTGCTATTGATTCCGGTGGCGATCGGTTCTTCGGCTTCGGCAATGTTTATTACGATGGTGAACGCATTTATGAATACCCCGCAAGGTTTTGAGTTGAAAGACGGTGTCATCACGAATATCGAGCCGCTTGCCGCAATGTTTAATCCAGCGACGCCGACAAAAGTGGCGCACGTATTAACGACCGCTTATATGACTTCCGCTTTTATCTTGGCGTCCATCGCTGCTTGGCATTTACTGCGGGGCAACCGCCATATTTATCACAAAAAAGCGCTGTATTTAACGGTGAAGACAGCTTTTATTTTTTCGTTCGCGAGCGCGCTTGTCGGTGATTTGTCGGGAAAATTTTTAGCGGAATATCAACCGGAAAAATTAGCGGCGGCGGAATGGCATTTTGAAACGAGCACCCATGCGCCGCTTGTGATGTTCGGCACGTTAGACGAAAACAACAATGTTAAAAATGCAATCGAAATTCCATATGCGTTAAGCATTTTGGCGCATAATCACCCGGGCGCAGAAGTGAAAGGGCTAAATGAATTTCCAAAAGATGAAATACCGCCGCTTTATATCCATTATTTATTCGATTTAATGGTTACGATCGGAATTTTACTTACGATTGTATCGGCGATTTATTGGCTTGGAAAACAATTGAAATGGAAATGGATTATGAGCAAGCCGTTTTTGGCGTTGCTTGTCGCTGCAGGTCCGCTTTCAATGCTGGCAATTGAGTTGGGCTGGTACCTCGCTGAGGTCGGCCGGCAGCCATGGATTTTGCGCGGCTATATGAAAACGGCGGAAGCGGCAACATCATCGGGGAATGTAGATACGATGCTTGTTGTTTTTTCGATTTTGTATCTTATTTTAGGAATTGCAAGTGTCACAGTGTTGATCAATATGTTCCGAAAAAATCCGGTGGAAAAAGAGTTGGCGGAACGCTCTCTTGAACAGGGGGGAGTATCTTAATGACATTAGAAATTATAGGCATATCTGTCTTATGGTTGTTTTTATTCGGATATGTCATCGTTGCATCGATTGATTTTGGCGCCGGGTTTTTCAGCGCATACAGCGATATTGCGAAGAAAAAGCATATTTTGCATAAAATCATCCAGCGTTATCTTTCCCCGGTATGGGAAGTAACGAACGTGTTTCTTGTCTTTTTCTTCGTTGGAATCGTTGGATTTTTCCCGAAAACAGCGTATTATTACGGCTCGATTTTGCTCGTTCCTGCCAGCATTGCCATTGTGCTTTTGGCGATTCGCGGGTCGTATTATGCGTTTCATACGTATGGCAGGACAGAAAGGAATTGGTATTTGCTTGCCTACGGGCTAACAGGGCTATTTATTCCAGCGTCATTATCGATCGTGTTGACTATTTCCGAAGGAGGATTTGTCGAGAAAAGCGGGCAAACTCTCACCCTGTTATATAAAGAGCTGTTTGTCAGCCCGCTTACTTGGAGTATTGTGCTGTTAAGCATTACGAGCGTCCTTTATATTTCCGCTACATTCTTGACGTATTACGCCAATGAAGCAGGGGATATGAAGGCGCGCGAACTATTGCGAAAATACGCATTAAGTTGGAGCGGGCCGACGATTTTATCGGCGCTTCTTATCATTTATCAGCTGCGCCACCATAATCCGGAGCATTATAGCAACATGTTCAACATCGCTTGGATGTTTATCGTTTCTTTTGTATTTTTCGTGATCACCATTTATTTGTTATGGAAAAAGAAACGTTACGGCTGGGCGTTTGTTAGCTTAGTAATGCAATACGCGTTTGCGTTTTACGCGTACGGTGTTTCTCACTATCCGTATTTGTTGTATCCATACTTAACGATTTACGACGGATTTACAAATAAAGCGATGGCGATCTCGCTGATTATCGCGTTCATCGCGGGATTTTTCTTGCTTATTCCATCGTTGTACTTGTTATTAAAATTGTTTTTGTTCAACAAAAAATACGTAAAAGGACAATTATAAGGGAGGAAATGCGATGCAAACGTTTTTGCTTATGTATGCACCAATTCTCGTTGTGGCGTTGTCTGTAGTTGCTGCGTTTTGGGCGGGGCTGAAAGACAAGCAAGCCGAGTAGGAGGCTTCCTGCTCGGCTTTTTTATATTTGTTTGTTGACATTGATGGAAAAATCGATTACTATAAGAATTGTACTAAATACCCATACATGTATACGTAAATAAAAATTTCGTTTTGCAAAAACTATGAACGAGAAAAAAACAAGGGGGAATTCATGATGAAAGTGGCGATTATCGCAGCCAACGGTAGTGTATTTGACGCATACAAAGTATTCAATATTGCCACAGCGGCAGCAGCATCAGAGGCAGAAGTAGGCATTTTCTTCACATTTGAAGGATTGAATCTCATTCATAAAGAAGCACATAAAAACTTACCGCTTCCAGAAGGAAAAGAGCATTTTCAAGAAGGACTTCAAAATGCGAATGTTCCTTCGATTGGAGAACTTTTAAAAATGGCGCAAGAATTAGGGGTGAAACTGATTGCGTGCCAAATGACGATGGATGTCATGGGTCTTGACAAAGATCAATTTGTCGATGGAATTGAAGTCGCTGGAGCGGCAACGTTTTTAAACTTTGCGAAAGACGCCGACATTACGTTGGCATTCTAATGGAGGAATGAAAATGAAACGAGTTACGGTATATACGACAACAACATGTCCGTATTGCGTAATGGTGAAAAACTTTTTACGTGAGCAAGGCGTTCCGTTTGAGGAAGTAAACGTGCAGCGGGACCCTATCGCGGCCCGGAAACTTGTTGAAACAACGGGGCAAATCGGAGTGCCGCAAATCGAAATTGATGGCCAATGGGTGATCGGATTTGACCCGAACGCCATCATGCAATTGCTACAACGTTGATGAGACGTGGAAAGGAGGGAATCGGTATGTCAGTAAAAGTAATTACTGTAAAAGAACTTGCTTCCAAAATCATTAATGGTGAGAAGCTGTTCATTCTTGACGTACGCAATAAAGGAGAATTCGATGATTGGAAAATTGAAGGAAAGAATGTAGAAATCATGAATATTCCGTACTTTGAAGCACTAGACGGCATGGAAGGATATCTTGATCGATTGCCAGAAGACAAAAACACTGCAATTTATGTCATTTGCGCGAAAGGCGGTTCTTCCATGTTTGTTGCCGAACGGTTATCGGAAGCGGGATTTTCGCGCGTGTATTCCGTAAAAGGCGGCATGAAAGCATGGAGCGAACATTTAGAACCAATAAAAATTGGTGAATTGCAAGGTCGAGGAACCATTTATCAGTTTGTTCGTCTTGGTAAAGGGTGTTTGTCTTATTTGGTGGAATCAAGCGGAGAAGGAGCCATTATCGATGCGAATCGAATGATTGATACGTATATTGATTTTGCGTCTCAGCACAACATTACGATTAAACATGTGATCGATACGCATCTTCATGCCGACCATATTTCTGGTGGAAGAAAATTGGCAGAAAAAGTTGGGGCAACCTATTATTTGCCGCCGAAAGATGCGGAAGAAGTAATGTTTGATTATACGCCAATTCAAGATGGTGACCGTATCCAAGTTGGAAATGTGACAATAGAAGCATTATATTCTCCTGGTCATACGATTGGAAGCACGTCGTTTATCGTCGATGAACAATATTTATTAACAGGAGATATTTTGTTTATCGATTCGATTGGGCGTCCGGATTTGGCAGGAAAAGCGCAAGATTGGGTAAGCGATTTGCGCCAAACGCTTTACGGGCGCTACAAACAATTAGTGGATGACTTAATTGTGCTTCCAGCTCATTTTATGACGGTAAAAGAAATGAACGAAGATGGCAGTGTGGCAGAAAAATTAAGTGTGCTTTATCGACAAAATCACGGTCTCAATATTTCGAATGAGGAAGAATTCCGTAAAACAGTAACGGAAAATTTACCGCCGCAGCCTAATGCTTATCAAGAAATACGCCAAACGAATATGGGAAAAATTCAACCAGATGAAGAACAACAACGGGAAATGGAAATCGGTCCAAACCGTTGTGCGGTTCGCTAAAAACGTATCAGCAGGAAAAAGCTTCGGATTATGGATTCCGAAGCTTTTTGATTATAATAACCATTAAAGAAAGATGCAAGAGAGGTTATAAATGGAAGGGCATCGTTTTCATCCGGAAAAGGCGGAAAAATTATTAGATCCGAAGCGAAAAGAAAAGCGTTAAATAAAACACTTGCCAATATACCTATAAGGGTATATAATAATAGAAGACAACAGCGATGGAGCGAGGTGATCGCCATTTGTATATCATTGGCCTGATTATTGTTTTCGGTTTATTATTCGCAGCGTTATACCGCCGTTATTATCCGGTAAGCGGTGTTCCATGCATAGATATAGCCGATAAACGAATCCAGGATATGGTTGTGTTGGATATTCGCGATTATAACGAAACAACAGAGCCGCTTATTGCTAATTCGCTTCATATTCCGTATGCTTATTTAAAACGACATTTTTCTACTATTCCGAGCAAATCGATTCATCTTATTGCAAACGATGAAATCGAAAAAAATTTAGGCATACGCTTTTTACAACGCCACGGTTTTGATGTACGAAGCTATTCAATCATCCATTGTCCTTGTCGAGAAAGGGGAAATGAAAAATGGAATACAGTAAAGAAATCAAAAACCGCTTAAGACGGATTGAAGGACAAGTGAAAGGCGTGCTCAGCATGATGGAACAAGGAAAGGACTGCAAAAGCGTTGTCGCGCAATTATCGGCAGCACGCAATGCGATGGACCGCGCCATTGCCGTCATTGTAAGCACAAATTTGGAAAATTGCCTCCGCGAAAGCATGGAAAAAGGAGAAAAAACGGAACATTTGGTCAAAGAAGCAGTAGAACTATTGGTCAAAAGCAGATAAGTCAACTCTTGAAAAAAGGGTTGACACATCCTTTTACACGCATTAATATACCTATAGGGGTAATAGTAAATGATAAGGAGGTTGTCCTCATGAATGTAAATAAAGTGTTAGACGCGAAAGGATTAGCTTGTCCAATGCCGGTTGTAAGAGCGAAAAAAGCGATGGATGAATTAACATCAGGGCAAGTGCTGGAAATTCAAACAACGGATAAAGGATCAAAAAACGACTTGCCGGCATGGGCAAAAGCAAGCGGCCATACGGTTATTGATATGAAAGAAGAAAATGGCGTATTGACGTTTTGGATTCGAAAGGGGTAATTTTTTAGTGTTTTATATACCTATATGGGTATATGTATATGAAAGGAGGGGCTTAATGTCACGACAAAAGAAAAAAGCAACGATTATTTTATTTAGCGGCGACTACGATAAAGCGATGGCGGCGTACATCATCGCGAACGGCGCCGCCGCTTATGACCATGATGTCACGATTTTCCATACGTTTTGGGGATTAAACGCATTGCGAAAAGATGCGCATATTCCAGTGAAAAAAGGATTTTTGGAAAAAATGTTTGCCAAAATGATGCCGCGTGGAGCGGATCGCATGGGGCTTTCACGCATGAACTTTGGCGGCATCGGACCGAAATTAATCAAACGATAACGCAATACCGCTGCCACAATTAATCGAAATGGCCAAAGAGCAAGGGGTTAAATTAATCGCGTGCCAAATGACCGTTGATTTATTAGGGTTGAAACCAGAAGAATTGAGCGATGGCATTGAGTTTGCTGGAGTGGCAACATATTTGGCGGATGCGTCAGAAGGGAACATAAACTTATTCATTTAAAGGTGATTACGAATGACACAAACAGTAATGAATATCGTGTTGTTCCTATTGCTTGCTTGGTTTATTGCAATCCGCGTCATTCCACCGCGTGGAGTACGGATGATTACGCCGGAAGAGCTAAAGAAAGAGTTGGGAAAAAAAGATGTGCAGTATGTGGATGTACGTACTCCGGCGGAGTTCCGCGCAAACCATATTCGCGGATTTAAAAATATTCCGCTTTATGAATTGGCTAAACGCGCGAATGAATTATCCAAGGAAAAAGAAGTGATGGTGATTTGCCAAAGCGGAATGCGAAGCATAAAAGCCAGCAGACTATTGAAGAAACTTGGATTCAAACACGTAACGAACGTAAAAGGCGGAATGAACGCTTGGTCATAAAAAAGGAGGGGACCGTTGATGAAGCAATTAACAGCAAAAGAAGTGGAAAAACTTCTTCAAGAAGGAAAACAACTGAACATTATCGATGTTCGTGAAGTGGATGAAGTAGCGGCTGGGAAAATCCCTGGTGCGATTAATATTCCGTTAGGATTGCTCGAATTTCGCATGAATGAGCTAGATAAAAACAAGGAATATATCCTTGTTTGCCGTTCGGGTGGAAGAAGCGGGCGCGCAGCCCAACTGCTGGAAAGTCATGGATATCATGTGATCAATATGACTGGCGGCATGTTGGAATGGGAAGGACCTGTGGAATAAATAAAACAAACGGCAAAAGGAGGCATGCAGCATGGTTCGTGTGGACATGACCGTTGACGCAAAGGGATTATCTTGCCCAATGCCAATTGTAAAAGCAAAAAAAGCGATCAACGGCTTACAACCGGGACAAGTGCTTGAAGTACAGGCAACCGATAAAGGTTCGAAAGCCGATATCCAAGCATGGGCGGAAAGTACCGGCCATCAATACTTAGGAACGATTGAAGAAGGAAACGTGTTAAAACATTATATTCGTAAAGCAAGTGACCATGGGATAAAAGACGAAGCAACATATTCCCATGTGATTTCCAACGAACAGCTGGCGGAAAAAATAAAGGATGATTCGGTGGTTATTATAGATGTCCGCGAGCCAGCGGAGTATGCGTTCAGGCATATACCGGGCGCTATTTCGATTCCGCTTGGAGAATTAGAAGACCGCATCCATGAGTTGCCGAAGAACAAAACGATTTATGTTGTTTGCCGTACTGGAACGCGCAGCGGTTTAGCGGCACAAAAATTGGCCAAAAAAGGATTTACGAATGTATGGAATGTCGTCCCAGGCATGTCAAAATGGGAAGGACCGCTCGATACAGCTCAATCTTGATTGAGCGGTTTTTTTTAAAACAGAAATATACTATATGGGGTATAAAATAGCGGCAAAAGAAATGGCGGTGCAAACATTAACAGAAAAAGTATTCAAAGAACATCCCGTTATTTTCGATGTACGCAACGAAAGCGATTTTCATGATTGGAAAATTGAAGGGGAGAACTTTGAATATATTAAGTTCCATACTTTGAGTTGATTGATGGTGTAGATGCGGTGATCGGCCGCCTTCCAAAAGAGAAAGATGCTGTCGTCGTTTGCGCCAAAGGCGGTTCAGCGGCGTTTGTGGCAGAACAATTAGCAGAAGAAGGATTTAATACGCTCGCTGGCGGCATGAAAGCGTGGAGCGGATAAAAGTATATGAGAATATCGATTCATTCGCGTCACCGTTGCGCGTTGCATCATACCCACAATCATGGAAAGCAAATCCGAATCGCAAAGAGGGTACGAATAAAAAGTACCCTCGGATTTTTGTGAGTGGTAAGGAGGAAGCAAGGGGATGGACGTTAGTTTTATGATTATCATTTTTCTTATCGGCTTTATTGGTTCGTTTATTTCTGGAATGGTTGGCATTGGCGGGGCCATTATTAAATATCCGATGTTGCTTTATCTTCCGCCGCTATTTGGGCTTGCTGCGTTTAGCGCCCGTGAAGTGTCAGGGATTAGCGCAGTCGAAGTGTTATTTGCGACGATTAGCGGTGTTTGGGCATATCGAAAAAGCGGTTATTTAAATAAAACATTAATTTTTTATATGGGGATTAGTATTTTAATCGGCAGTTTCCTTGGCGGGTTCGGTTCGAACATGATGAGTGAAGGAACGATTAATGTCGTGTATGGCATTCTCGCCGCGTTGGCTGCTGTTATGATATTTGTTCCGAAAAAAGGCATTGACGATGTTCCAAGCGGTCAAGTGACTTTTAACAAATGGCTTGCCGCTGCATTAGCGCTTGTCATCGGGGTCGGTTCAGGAATCGTTGGCGCAGCCGGTGCATTTTTGCTAGTTCCTATTATGCTGGTTGTGTTAAAGATTCCGACACGAATGACGATTGCCTCTTCGCTGGCGATTACGTTGATTTCATCCATTGGTTCGGCGGTTGGAAAATTCACGACGGGGCAAGTGGAACTGATTCCTTCCATCATCATGGTGATTGCCAGCTTAATCGCTTCTCCTTTAGGAGCGAAAATGGGGCAAAAAGTGAACACAAAAATATTGCGAGTGATTTTAGCTTTGTTAATATTGGCGACGGCTATAAAAATTTGGATCGATATTTTATAATTTTTTTCTTCAAATAACAGATCGTTTATTTCAAATGTATAGTTTTCTTCAAATCGCCCACACTAGCTGATGAAAATGTCAAAAAGGAGTGGGCTTGGGTGATAGAAGCATTGCGACGTGTCAAAGAAAAGCTGGAACAATCGTTTGACCAGCCGGGCGCCTATGATTTGGATCAATGTCTCCGTGAACTTGAGCAGTTAAAGACGGCGGCAGATGACAAACAACAAATGATGGAAGACGTCATTCGCGCTGTCACTCACGCGAAAAACGCGCAAGCACAGCTTGCCAATGCAGGCGATGAATCGGCAATAAATGCTTTTGCCGAAGCGTATCGAGCGCTCGATCAAGCGATTGAATCTTATAGTAATGTGGATAATGATCCGGTGTGAATAAAAAAGGATTTCCTTGCCTATGTATGAACGAATGTTTGCCAGAGAAAGTTTGTTTCCTTTTGTTTAAGGGAGAGGAGCTTCAAGCCCAGCAGAGAAAATCCCCGGCAAAATCTCGATACAATTTTATTGATGGTTCATTGAAACATGATTCTATTTCTTGTAAGATACAATTTATAATATTCAAACTTTTTTAAGGAGGAACCAAATGTGAAAGCGCTTACTTATCTAGGACCAGGAAAAAAAGAAGTAATGGAAAAGCCAAAACCGAAAATTGAAAAGGAGACGGATGTAATTGTTAAAATTACAAAAACGACGATTTGCGGAACGGACTTGCACATTCTTTCAGGGGATGTTCCTACTGTAGAAGAAGGGCGAATTTTAGGCCATGAAGGTGTAGGAATTATTGAAGAAGTTGGTTCAGGTGTAAAAAATTTTAAAAAAGGCGATAGAGTGTTGATTTCTTGTATTACCTCCTGTGGAAGATGTGAAAATTGCAAAAAAGGGTTGTATGCTCATTGTGAAGATGGAGGTTGGATCTTAGGACACTTAATTGACGGAACCCAAGCAGAGTATGTAAGAATTCCATATGCAGACAATAGCCTTTATCCAATCCCTGAAGGCGCAGATGAAGAGGCGCTCGTCATGCTTAGCGATATTCTTCCGACAGGATTTGAAATTGGTGTGTTAAACGGCAAAGTTCAGCCTGGACAAACCGTTGCCATTATCGGAGCTGGTCCCGTAGGTATGGCAGCGCTGTTAACCGCTCAGTTTTATTCACCTGCAGAGATCATTATGGTTGATTTGGACGATAACCGTTTAGAGGTTGCGAAAAAATTTGGTGCCACTCAAGTGGTTAATAGCAGTGATGGCAAAGCAGTGGAAAAAATTATGGAATTAACCGACGGAAAAGGTGTAGACGTGGCGATGGAAGCGGTCGGAATTCCTGTCACATTTGACATTTGCCAAGAAATTATAAAACCAGGCGGCCATATCGCCAATATCGGTGTTCATGGAAAAAGTGTCGAATTTCGTATTGAACAATTATGGATACGTAACATTACATTAACAACCGGTCTTGTCAATACGACTTCTACACCGATGTTATTAAAAACGGTTGAGGCAAAAAAATTGCGGCCAGAACAATTAATTACACATCGCTTTGCCTTTTCGGATATTATGAAAGCGTATGAAGTATTTGGAAACGCAGCAAAAGAAAGGGCATTAAAAGTTATTATTTCCAATGACTAAATTTTCTTTTATCCCATCATAGAACCTGTATCATTGATACGGGTTCTTTTTCCTATACAGTCGCTCGGCTTGGCGGTTTTCCATGGATATTGTAGATTTTTCAGCGATATGTTAATCTTTTCATAAATTGAACTTTCTTGATCGGTTGGTTTTGCCACACGCTTATTCGAACGAAGGAATCGGTTGGCATTTATGTTAGTTGATTTATTCAAGTACAGTAATGTAATATAAGAAATGCGATTATCGATGAACTTGGAGGTAGCAATGGAACTTTTAGAAGTGTTTAAAGCCTTATCCAATGAGACGAGGCTGCAGATCCTACAGTGGTTGAAAAATCCTGAAATCCACTTTCCGAAGCCGCTGCACGGCGATATACACGAAGACGGTGTTTGCGTAAGTGACATCCATAAAAAAGTTGGTTTGTCGCAATCTACAGTCTCCCTTTATCTGTCCATGCTGCAAAACGCCGGATTGATAAAAGCAAAACGAGTGGGGCAGTGGACTTATTATAAAAGGGATGAGGAAAATATTAAAAAAATGATCGAATTGCTGTCTAGGGATTTATAGACCAAATCTCTCGCTTGTTATTTCGTTATAAAAGCATTATTACCATTTTGGTCTTGAATCTCTCTTATTTTTATATTATTATATTGATAATTCTAGATATTTATAAATATAGATTTATATTCGTTCCTTAATTTAATTCTAGTATTTATAGCATCGATATGAACCGGTTTGGTAAACATAAAGTTTATGAATAGTGATGATGCAAGACGATATTCCATCATAGATGTTGGGAAGCAACGGAACTTGCAAAAATAAACGTAAATGTGGAGGAACGATTTATGAACCGTTTCGAAAAACATAAAGGATATTCACGCATATTTAAAGAAAATCATCTCACTCTCGGGTTGTTCTTTCCGATAGAATCATACGAGGGCAGCGTTCCAGAGATGAACATGGAAAAGCAGATAAAGCTGGCAAAAAGAGTAGAGGAGCTTAATTTTGCCGCATTGTTCGTCAGGGATGTTCCATTGCATGATCCTTATTTTGGGGATGTAGGGCAAATTTATGATCCTTGGGTCTATTTAGGGTATATAGCCGCCCATACCAAAACGATTGCTTTGGGCACTGCAAGTATCATTCTCACTTTGCGGCATCCTTTGCATGTTGCCAAAGCAGCCGCTTCCGTCGATAAACTATCTGGCGAACGCTTGATTCTCGGAGTGGCGACGGGGGATCGTCCGATAGAATTTCCGGCCTTTTCGGTTGATCCTGAACAGCGCAGCGCCTTATTTCAAGAAGCCGTATCGGTAATGAAAAAAGCGTGGAAGGAGAGCTTTCCGGCGATCCAATCACCTCGAGTCCATATGGCAAACGGCGACCTTTTGCCTAAACCGCGCCTGTCGGACATTCCCGTGCTGGTAACCGGCCACAGTTCTCAGTCCGTGGAATGGATCGCCGCAAACGGCGACGGTTGGCTGTATTATCCTCGCAACTTGAAATTCCAAGCGGAGCTGATTAAAAATTGGCGTTCTCATACCGATCAGTTTAAACCGTTCAGCCAGTCTTTATATATCGACTTGATGGAGGATCCGAATCACCCGCCAATTCCGATTCATTTAGGTTTCCGAATCGGACGCAATATACTCATTGAATTTTTGGAAAGTCTTAAACATATTGGTGTCAATCATGTGATTATCAACTTAAAATACGGACACCGTCCTGTGGAAGAAGTGATGGAAGAACTAGGAGAAGAAGTGGTTCCGCACTTTCCGGCATTAACCGAGAAGTGATTTAGAGAAATGAAATATTAAGGACTTGGGCGATTCCGTTCTAATCCATCTTGAAACGGAATCGCCGGTCCTTGGGTGTTTTATGAGGATGGCTATACCTGTTAGTCTACTAATCTTGGTTTGAGAGAAATGCAGTCTCTTGAAATTTTATGGTAAATTATAGGAAATATTCAGGGGTCGTGTATCTTAAAAGACGGTAGTTTGATCATGAAGAAAGAAGGGCATAAAGACAGTGGTGAACATCAGTGATCTTTAAGCATGTATGCAAACCCGTTTGCCAAAACTTTATGGATTTTTATGTAACCGCTATCAATTTTGTGTGGTCGATATTGCTCCATCCTTGCCATGAAATATTGAACGAGTGGTTTTGTATATCAATACATGGCAACAGACCGGATTAATCGGCAGATCATGGGAAACAATCGGAAAGAGTGTTTGATCCCTTCAACCGAGGTAGCCGCATCATATTTCAGCGAGACTAATTACGATGTTGGCAAGGTTTTACATTTAGAGGAGGTGATGATAGACCGCAAAAGATACAAAAGATAAAGTTTCTACTTACTAAGCACGGCACGGAAAATATCCGTTCAATGTTGGTCATGACAAAATTGTTCTATCAGTTACAAGAAATCTGGGGAAGGGAGAGAATCAAAGATGATACGTGATATTGATTTGCAATCGATTCAGGAAGTAAGGGACTACCTTGAGCAAGCTAAATCAGCACAAAAAATGGTTGAAAAGATGGCGCAAAGCGAGATTGACCGAATTGTTGAAAGCATGGCAAATGCGGCTAGAGAGGAAGCTAGCCGTTTGGCAGCTATGGCAGTAGAAGAAACCGGATTTGGGAATGTGGCAGATAAAACAGTAAAAAATCTGTTCGCTGCCAATGACGTGTACAACGCCATCAAAGATATGAAAACGGTTGGGGTAATTCGTCGCGATGAACAAAATCGTGTATGGGAAGTCGCACACCCTGTGGGAATTGTCGCGGCAATCGTCCCATCTACAAACCCTACTTCAACAGTCATCTTTAAATCGTTGATCGCAGTGAAAGCAAGAAATGCCGTTGTGTTTAGCCCGCATCCGGCAGCTGCAAAATGCACGGCGGAAGCGGCAAGAATCATGCAAGAAGCGGCAGAACGCGCAGGGGCTCCAAAGGGGCTGATTTCTTGCATCACGCAACCGACATTGGCTGCGACGAATGAGTTAATGAGACATAAATTAACAGACGTCATCCTCGCAACAGGCGGCATGGCTATGGTGAAAGCCGCTTATAGTTCCGGAAAACCTGCTTACGGTGTAGGACCAGGAAATGTACCAGTTTATATTCATGCGAGTGCTGATATCGCAACAGCTGTCCGTCAAATCATCCAAAGCAAGACTTTTGACAATGGAACGATCTGCGCTTCCGAACAAGCGCTTATCGTCGATCAATCCATTAAAGAACAGGTTGTTTCCGAATTGAAACGGCAAGGCGCCTGCTTCTTAAATGAAGAGGAAAAACAAAAGGTAGCCTCCATCATCATGGTAAACGGGGCATTGAATGCGAAGATCGTTGGAAAATCGCCGCAAGTCATTGCGGAAATGGCTGGAATTGAGGTTCCATCTGATACGAAGGTGCTTATTGCGGAAGAGACCAATGTGGGCAAAGAATATCCGTTCTCCGTCGAAAAATTGTCGCCAATTCTCGCTTTCTATACTGTAAAAAACATGGAAGAAGCAAGCGCTATTTCCGTAGCATTGCTTGAGTTAGGTGGACTAGGCCACACATTGGGAATTCACGCTCAAGACGAAAAAGTAGTGGAAGTGTTCACCATCGATAAGCCGGTTTCACGTGTGATCGTCAATTCTGGTACGACATTTGGCGGAATCGGTGCTACTGTGGCAATCCAGCCATCTTTGACATTAGGATGCGGTTCTTTTGGCAATAACATTACTTCTGACAATATTGGGCCTCAGCATTTACTTAATATTAAACGCGTGGCATATGGAATTCGCGAAATGCCAGAACAGGGGGCGGGCTTGAAAGAAGAAGACCCTGTATTAAGTTAAGATCGATTAAAAACAGTTGGTCAATCAATATAGTAAAGTAAATAGTCGTACCACAGACCTAGTGGTAACTGGTTCTGTGGTCTTTTTTTATCTATACATTAGGTAGATTTTCATTCTCTGCATGAAATCGCATGGCATAAATTTCAATTCCAACCGCTCATCAATTCAAGAAGGATGAATCGAATCGTGGCATGCATCAAAATATTATATTATGATAGTTTTTGACGGTTTTTATCCACCGCTTCTTTCCTTTAATCTTCAATTAGGATAAACTGGTAAAAAATCTGCTATCTTTATGCTGCAAGTGGCAACCGAGCTTTCCATTGTATTATCATTAGTGTCGGTTCATCCGATAGGTTATGTTTGAAACGAACTGGAGGGAAGGAAAATGGGAAAAGAAAAGACCAATGCGATGCGTGTTCTCGACCAGAACATGATTCCTTACCATGTCATTACGTACGACAGTGAGGATGGAAAAATTGACGGCATATCGGTTGCTCAAAAAATTGGGAAAGATCCTCAATTGGTGTATAAAACATTAGTAACACAAGGGAAGAGCGGGAACATTTATGTGTTTGTCATCCCCGTAGAATCGGAATTGGATTTGAAAAAAGCTGCGCAAATAACGGGAGAGAAAAATGTCGCATTGGTGCCGATGAAAGAGATACAAAAGCTGACAGGCTATATTCGCGGTGGATGTTCGCCGATAGGCATGATCAAGCATTATCCGACTTTTATCGATGCCAGTGCTTGTCAATTTGAGCATATCATCGTTAGCGGCGGCAAAATCGGCGTGCTCATTGAACTTCGCGTGAAAGATTTGCAAAGCGTAACAGAAGCTACGTTTCATGAAATGGTAAAATAAACACTTAAAGCAACTAATTACTAATTGTTTGCCATGTTTCATGAGCGGTTTCCTTTCTCTAACCGAAGGAGCGGGGAAGATAAATCGGGAGTTTTGTGTATAAAAACGATATGTGTTCCATACAAGAGTTTTTTCTATGCAAATAATAAAAAACTCCCACCTTTTCGTAAAATGAAGGTGGGAGTGGCTCATTATTTGCGGCATATCTTGGTTAATGTTTTGTGCCAAATACGGAAGAATACAATTTATAGCCGCCATCTAAATTTTTCGCGCGGAAACCGTTGTCGTGCAAAATCCGTGTCGCTAAATATCCGCGCAAGCCGACTTGGCACGTTACGTAAATGGTTTTGTCTTTCGGAAGTTCCGCTAAACGTTCGCGCAGTTCATCAAGCGGAATATTGATAGCACCAGGAATCGTTCCATGTGCGGCTTCTTTTGGTGTACGAACGTCAATGAGCATGCCGCCGTTTGCGACGATTCCATCAATTTCATGCCATTGTACGGTTTCCACCATGCCATCAAGGATGTTCGAAGCGGCGTAGCCTGCTATATTCACCGGATCTTTCGCGGAAGAAAACGGCGGTGCGTAGGCGAGTTCTAAATCAGGCAAATCACGGACCGTTAGGCCGCCTTTAATAGCGGTAGCGATAACGTCAATACGTTTGTCGACACCATCTTTCCCAACGGCTTGCGCACCATAGATTTTGCCTGTTTCTTTGTCAAAAATCAATTTCAATGTCATTTGCGTTGCATTTGGATAATAGCTCGCATGGCTCATCGGATGAACATGGACAACTTCGTATGGAATGCCCAGTTGTTTTAAGGTTTTTTCATTACTTCCTGTTGCTGCAACAGTTAATTCGAAAATTTTTACGATGGCGGTTCCTAATGTGCCGTTGTATTTCACATCGAGCCCGTGAATATGGTCGGCTACTAGGCGGCCTTGGCGGTTCGCCGGCCATGCAAGAGGAACAAACGTCGCAAAACCGTGAATGTAGTTTTTTACTTCAATAGCGTCGCCGATGGCGTAAATGTTCGGGTCCGATGTTTGCAAATATTCATTGACTTTGATGGTGCCGCGCACTCCAAGCTCCAGTCCGGCGTTTTTCGCTAATTGGCTTTCTGGCTGCACCCCGATGGCCAAAATAATCATATCGGTTTCAAGCGTACGGCCGCTATTTAGAACCACACGTCGGCCATTGTCTTCGAACGCTTTCACGCCATCTTCCAAAATCAAATTTACGCCATTTTCTCGCATATGCGCATGAACGATCGATGCCATCTCATAGTCAATCGGTGCCAACACTTGATTTGCCATTTCCACAAGCGTTACGTTTACTCCGCGTTTGACTAAGTTTTCTGCCATTTCAACACCGATAAACCCTCCGCCAATGACTACGGCGCTTTTTGGTTTTTTGTGATCAACGTATGCTTTTATTTTATCTGTATCAGATAGATTGCGAAGCGCAAATAACATGTTGGTTTCATGAATTCCAAAAATTGGAGGTATCATCGGCTTTGCGCCAGGTGACAAAATTAATGTATCATATGTTTCTTCGTATTCCTCGCCGGTGCGGATATTTTTTACTGTAACGGTTTTACGGTCACGATGAATCGCTGTGACTTCGCTTAAATGGCGAACATCAATACGAAAACGCTTTGCCATCCCTTCGACTGTTTGGACTAACAGTTTGTTTCTATCCGTAATGACTTCGCCGATATAATACGGCAGGCCGCAGTTAGCAAACGAAATGTATTCGCCTCTCTCAAACATAATAATTTGATATTTTTCGCTTAACCGGCGCAATCGGGCTGCTGCGGTGGCTCCCCCTGCTACCCCGCCGACAATCACAATTTTCCGCATGAAGATTCCCCTCCATTATTAATCTTAATAATATACCCTATACGGTATATTAAGAAGGAGTATTACTTTTGTCAATGATGTTCACATTTATTTCATAGTTAATACCGAAGATTACAAACGTATGTTTATGGAAGGTGAGGATGGAGATGGTCAAAAAGTCTGTTTCAGGGAGGGGAGTAATAAGTTTGAGGATTACGATCACGGACATTTCCAAGAAAAACGGAACGTCCTTTCCTCTTGCGGAATGCAGCTTAATATGCTTTTTTATTGCCTGCTTGACAGGATTATGGGCATTGCTTGTTTTCCATCGACTTTTTTCTCAAAATGGAATTAGATGTTGGCTTTAAATAGTCATGAAAAAGGAATGATGAAAATTATGATATACCGGGAATTTAAACCGCCAAGCGCGTTGTCTCCATTTATAAAATGTTTTTGGTGCTTAGAGCGTGATTATAAACAATTTGGCCCTAGTGAGGCACTATGGGCAAAGGGGGATGTTGAATTACTTTTTCATTTTGGCGACCGATATGTAAATTCCAACAATGAAACTCTTTCTTACAGTTTTCTTATTGGCCCATTAACGAAGTATACAAATTTAATCTCTTTTGGAAAAGTTAAGCTGGTTGGCGCGAGGTTTCATCCCGGGGGATTTGCGCCATTTTTCCGTATTTCGATGAACAGTTTGCGAAATCAAATCGTTCCTTTATCAGATTTAATTGGCGGGGATGCTGAGATTTTGGAAGAACGTTTGTTTGAAGCGGGTTTAGAGAAGTCCATTTCCATATTGCAACATTTCCTATTAGAAAAGCTCTGCACTGTTTCTTATCATCCTATCGCTGAATTAGCAAAGTGGATCGTGAAAGAAAACGGAATGATTCCATTGCCAAATCTCGAACAGTTAACAGGGTTATCGCTTAGGCAGCTGGAACGCAAATTTAATGAGTTTATCGGATTTTCTCCAAAGAAAATGGCAACCATTTACCGTTTTAATGCCGCAAGAGAACACTTGCGCAAACATCCGGAGATGGATGTACTCGATTTGGCATTTCATTATGGTTATTACGATTACTCGCATTTTTCGAAAGACTTTCGAAAGTATCTGGGAATAACACCGACTGAGTTCAAAAATAGCATCCTTGCTATGGAGAGAAATCATATGAAAAGGGATGTCGTTTTTTTACAAGATGAGTAAGCCAAAATATGATACATTACAAATGGACAAGCTAAAACTGTTGATTGAGGGAGGCATTTTGATGATTAAACGAATTGCGACTGTTGCTATTTATGTAGAAGATCAGCAAAAAGCGAAAGAGTTTTGGACTGAAAAAGTAGGGTTTGAAGTGGTCGCTGAACATCCAATGGGGCCGAATGCTTTCTGGCTAGAAGTGGCTCCAAAAGGGGCGCAAACGGCGTTGGTCATCTATCCAAAATCAATGATGAAAGATTGGAAAGAAAGAAAGGCGTCTATTGTGTTTGAATGCGATGATGTTTTCGGAACGTACGAAATGATGAAAGCTAGAGGTGTGGAATTTTTAGGAGAACCGCAAAAAATGCAATGGGGTACATTTGTACAATTTAAGGACATCGATGGGAATGAATTCATTCTAAAAGGCTAGAGAATAGTTTTAAATTTAAAATAGATTCTTTGCTATACTGCCATCATGGCAGTATTTTTATTATCGCCGCAGGGAATTCTTATTCCTATGTTAGAGCGGTTATGTATTTAGGCATGAACCAAAAAACTCGAAATCCATATCATGCAAAGCATTTGCAAAGGAGGCACATTTATCATGTTGACTTTATGTTTTGTTGTAACTATAATGGTTACAAGAGGAGGAAGTTTATGAAAATTAGCAGTCGTTTTGCTGTTGCCATTCACATTTTGGCTCTATTGGCATTAGAAAAAAACGCGCATTGCACTTCAGAATGGATCGCTGGAAGCGTCAATACGAATCCGGTCGTTGTCCGGCGCGTAATTGGCCAGCTAAAAAAAGCAGGATTTGTTCAAGTCCGCCCGGGGACAGGAGGATCGTTTCTTACGAAAGATACGCAAGAGATTACCCTGCTTGACATTTATCGGGCGGTCGAAGTAGTAGAAGAGGGAGAGTTGTTTCAAATTCATGAACATCCAAACCCGCAATGTCCGGTAGGGGCAAATATTCAAGCTGTTCTTGAAGTCATCCTCCATCGGGCGCAAGCGGCAATGGAAAACGTTTTGCGAGAAATACGCCTGCATGATATTGTGACGACATTAGCGCAAAAAATCGCAGCAAATCGTCTGTAATTTTTTTTTAAACTAGTTGTAACTATAATTGTTACAACAATGTTTCCTCCTCATATAATATGAAAGGGGTTATTTTTGAAGAAAATTGCTTTGTTTGGTGCCACTGGCATCGGTCAGCGCATTTTAGCGGAAGCTTCATCAAGAGGACATGAAGTAACAGCGATTGTCCGTGATCCGTCGCATTTAAATAACAAAACATGACCTGTTGAATGTCATGATCGGCGATATTTTTGAGGAAAATAAATTGTTCAAGTCGTTCGCGGTCATTAGTGTGTTCGATCCGAAAGCGGGAGAGGAGAAGACGTTAATAGAGGCGACCCGTTCGTTCATCTATGGGGGAAACAATCGGAAGTGGATCGTCTTATTGCGGTCGGCGAAGCTGGCAGCTTGGAAGCTGCACCGGGAGTTCCGCTTGTGGATACCCCCGATTTTCCTGATTTTACTAAACCGATTGCGCTTCCCCACCGTGAAGCATTAGAAATTTATTTTCAAGAAACAGAATTAAATTGGGCAAAGCAAGCCCAGCGGCGACGATTGCACCGGGAGAGCGGACGGGAACGTATCGGACGGATACAGACCGGCTTGTGGTCATGGAAATGGCGAAGGACGGATTTCGGCGGAAAACTTTGCTGTAGCCATCCTTGCTGAAAGCGAAAATCCGCGTTTTAGTCGGAAGCGCTTTGCCGTTGGCTATTAAAAATGGAGGTTATAACGATGAAAGATACTATTCATCCTAAAACAACGATCGGGCATGTTCAGCTCATCGTATCCAATTTGGAACGATCGCTTCGTTTCTACACAGAAATCATTGGATTCCGCATATTGAGGAAAAATCAATACGAAGCGATATTAACAGCGGATGGGGCTACCCCGTTGGTGGTTCTTGAGGAAAAAGCGGATGCGGTGCCGAAGCCGCCACGGACGACGGGGCTTTATCATTTCGCGATTTTAGTTCCGGATAGAAAAAGCCTTGCACAGTCGCTGTTTCATCTATTGCAAACCGGTTATCCGTTGCAAGGAGCGTCTGATCATTTGTTCAGTGAAGCGGTCTATTTGGCTGACCCGGATGGAAACGGAATCGAAATATATGCTGACCGGCCGCGCGAAAAGTGGGAGAAAACAGAAAATGGGGAGTATAAAAGAGTAACTGAGCCGTTAAATGTGAGAGACTTGCTCGCCCAGTCAGGAACGGAAGTGTGGTCGGGTCTTCCGCCGAAGACGCGCATCGGCCACATTCATCTTCACGTGGCAGATATCGAGAAAGCATATGATTTCTACGTAAGAGCATTAGGTTTTGAACCAACGATCCGTATGGGAACGCACGCGTTGTTCGTTTCCGCAGGCGGCTATCATCATCATATCGGCCTCAATACATGGGCCGGAGTCGGGGCGCCGCCACCGCCGACGAATGCCGTGGGGTTACGTTTATTTTCTATTTTACTTCCAGGCGAAACAGAACGGCAGAAGATTGCGGAACGGCTGCAACATATCGGTGCATCGGTGCGACGAAACGAAAATAGCGTATTGACGAGCGATCCGTTTGGCAACGAAATCGAGCTGATCATTCAACAATAGCTTTATGTGCTTTTTCTACGAAAACAGATTGGATGAAATATAAAAGAGAGTGTTCGCCTGTTAGCGGTGCAAACACTCTCTTTGTATATATTTCGCAAGCTTTTCCGGTTTTTGCGAGCCAAGGTACAAACCGTCCCCGTCCGTCAGCTCGATCCATATTCCTCTCTTTCCTTTCATTGTGTAAGCACGGCCTTTTTTCAAGCTCCAGCGAATTCCCCAGCCGCCGTAGGGCATAGGATGATAAGGTCGGACTTGAACGTTTTTGATTTGTTGATACGGAATAAAGCGGGAGCGAAATGGGAAAAAACGAATGACAATTCCTTCTTTTTCTGTTTTTGTGACTAGTTTCAGCGACAAAAAGAAGAGCGGAAAACAAATGCCAAACAGCAGAAAAAAGATCCACATTTCTATATCGCTTGCCGGCTTCGTGCCAAATGGGATCCCAAGCATGATTTGCTGGATAAATCCGCACCACGTAACAGCGGCGATGATAAGGGCAAGCGTATTCGCATACCAAGATGGACGCTGCACTTCATGCACGACTATTGCTCCTCCTTTCTTGTCACTTCCTTCATTATTCATATTCTTCAAAAGCATAAAAAACTCCTTTTATTTGCCGGAAGCAATCGTAAATGTTACAATAATAGCAAATAACTGGATAAGAAGTTTTCTAGGGTTCCGTGGCTGCTTGACAGCCAGTCTGCGACCGAGAGAAAACGCGCGGCGTTTCCGCGTACACGGAGGGACAAAAGCCCGGGAGGATATCGATTCGATATTGCTTCGCGGCTTTTTTATTTTGGGCACAAAAGGAGTGAGGAACATGGCTTGGGTATACTTAGTCATTGCCGGCATTTTCGAAGTCGTGTGGGCGGTTGCGCTGAAATATACGATGGGATTTACACGGCTTGTGCCGTCCATTATTACGGTTTTCGGTGCGCTTGCCAGCTTTTATTTTTTATCGGTAGCGACAAAAATGTTGCCAATCGGAACTGCCTATGCGGTATGGACGGGAATCGGAGCGATGGGAGCGGTCATCATCGGCATGCTCTTTTTAGACGAGCCAGTCAATGCGCCGAGAATGCTCTTTTTATTATTTATTCTTGTTGGGATCATCGGGTTGAAGTTCACTTCGGGGCAGTAAAAAAGCAGGGAAGCACCCTGCTTTTTATTATTCATTTCTAACAGGAAGTGAAACATGCCAATTCTCGCTTGGATCAAATACGATTACCGATTTTAAAGTAATTGTCAGCTGTTTCGGGATTTTGTCCATTCCTTCTATTTCAGCATCGCTTTTTATTTTATACATCATTTTCTTTTCGTCGTAGCTGATGATCGCTGTCCGCCGAAAATCTTCCGTGTTGATCGCGTAAACGTGCTGTGTCTCATCGCTTAGTTGGAAATCCATGGCTAAATAAGCGTTTGTTTCTACCTCTAATATCCCAACTGGTTCGTTCTCTTTATTTGCTCCTAATCGTAACTGATGAATCGTAAGCGTATTTCCTTTATAACGGAGAAAAACAGGCTGTTTTTTCAATTCGTCCACAGAAAACGTCAGCGATTGATTTGGAAATTCCGTTCTTTCGACCCCGCGAAATACAAATGTATATGTTCCGTTTGGTGAAAATGGGAGGAACGAATAGCGCCAGCGGATGATATCGGAACGCTGGGAAGAAGGGGCTTTTTCCTCCACAAATACTGGCCGTTTTGATTTTTTAATATCGCCTCTTGGAAGAGATGTCGCGATGATATTTCCGTTGCCATCTACAATATCGAATAGCGGCTGATAAAACATTTGGCTACCAAGCCAGTATTCTGGGTGGCTTTTTAGCCGTTCTTTTCCTTCCTCCGTCCATGACGTTTCTATATCAATGCTTGTTAATGTAGGTGAATGGACGAGATTTTTTACGGTGACTTGCAATCCGTCTTTTGTTACATACGTTTTGTCGACCGGGATGGTTTTTGTAGCCGCCATGCTTTTATTCATATTAACTGGAATTTTAAGTTTCCATTGTCCTTCGACTGCACCGATCTGATGGATATCGATATAAATGAAAAGCCGTTTTGCCTCGCGGGCTTTATCTTTTAATGCGAACATAAGATCAGCGTAATGGCCGTGTGGGAATACTTGATCAATAGATTGCGAAACCATTCTTCCCGTTTTTGTTTGATATGTTGTATATGTGGATACGATTTCCCCTTTCTCATTTGTAATGTAAAATGCGTCTAGGCCCTTCACGAAATACATTGTTCGTTCCGGTCCCCATTGATTTTTTTCAAAAAGAATCGTTGGGTCGATCGATTTCCCGTTTTTGTCTTCAAGGCTATACGTAAAAATAAGGCGATTCGTATCCGCCATGACTTCTTTGATTCTAAACGTAATACCGTGATCAGTGACAGCGGCTTCCGTTTTTTGCGAGAATCCTTCTTTTGCGGCGGTTTGTAAGCCTTCGTCAAGTTCAGGACGGATGAAAAAGGATTTAATATAGGCGGCGAATGTCGGAGAAATATAAGCCCCCGTTGAAATTCCAATGAAGATGGAAGCGGCAGCAGCCGCCAGCCATTTTCGCCATTTCGGTTTACGTATGAGTTTCGGATTTTGTTGCTTTTCCATTTGGAAAGGAAGTTCTTTGGCAAAAGCAAAAATACTTTCCGGAACGGGAATATGATTGATCGAGCTTTCTATCTTTTGTTTTACTAAATCATCGTGGGAATTCATCGAAGTTCCTCCTTCCGTTCTTTTTGAAAATATTGGTAAAGGAAGTTCCGCGCTTGAAACAGCCGCGATTTCACCGTGCCTTCTTTGATTTGGAGAAGTTCAGCAATCTCGCTAATTTTCATGTTTTGATAGTAATAAAGCACAAGAATAACGCGGTACTTGATGTCGAGCTTAAGAATATGCGCCAAAAGTTCCTGCTCCTCTTCTTTATTGATCACTTCGTCAATGGGCAAGTGGTGAGAATTCGATAAAAACGGAAGCACATCGCTGATTTCGGCGTATTGCCTTTCTTTTCCGATTTTGCGTGCCAAATCAATGGCGCGATGCGTGACAAGGCGATAAAACCATGACGCGAAATGGCGGATTTCTTTATTTGCGTTGATGGCACGATACACTTCGAGTAAACTATTTTGCACCACGTCTTCGGCATCATAGTGCGAGCGCAGAATCGTAAAAGCGAGCCGGTATGCTTTCGCTAAATGCGGGGAAACAAGCAGGTAAAAAGCGTCTTTGTTTCCTTGCTTGCATTGAAGCAAAAGATGTTGTTCATCATGCATACGATCATCCTTTCTTTTGAGTTTATCTGTATATAAGGCGAAAGCCGAGGAAAAAAGGTTCAATTTTTGGTTGCACATTTAAAAAAAGACTGCTGACGAAGTGCAGCAGTCTGGGTTATTTTTCAAAATCATATTCTCGTTCTACTTTGCACACCCGGACTGAATAGCGCTGATACCATTGCTGTTTTCCTTTTTCTTGCGCGATTTGATGTGCCGCGTGCGCCTTCCATTGTTGAATCGCTTCAAGAGAGTCCCAGTATGAAACGGTGATACCAATGCCGTTTTTGTCGCGAACGCTTTCGGCGCCAAGAAAACCGGGCTGTTGGGAGGCCAATTCAACCATTTGTTTCGCCATCGCTTCATATCCGTGGTCCCCATCGGTTCGCTGCGAGGTAAAAATCACCGCATAATATGGCTTTTCCATCGTGCCTCCTCCTTATCCTTTCATATATTCTTGTCTCTTTATGGTAATTTTAGCGTCTGACAAGAGGAAAATACTTATTAAAATAATCGCTAAGCCGCCGATCATCCCAGTCGAGATTTTTTCATGTAGGAAAATCATTCCCCAGATGACGCCGAAAACAGGTACAAGAAAGGTAACGCTTAATGTTTTGGTTGGTCCAACGTTTGCTAGCAAATAAAAATAAAACAAGTAAGCAATCGCCGTGCAAAAAACAGCGAGTCCCAATATCGAATACATGACGAGCAGCGATACTTGTTTCTTTGGAATATCGAAGGCTACCCATGGAATGAGCACGGCAGCGGCGCCTAATTGCTGCCCAATCGACAATGATAAGGAAGAAACCCCCGCAAATGCTTTTTTGGCATACACACCGCCGCATCCGTATGAGAACGCGGCCAAAATGGACAGCAACGCGGAAAAAACGGTTTGTATCGACAGCGGAACAGGGCTCCAGCCGACTAGCGCAAACACGCCGACAATGCCGAGGCCGATGCCGATCCATTTTTTTGCATAAAGCGGTTCATGAAGAAGCCATCGCGAAGCTAACGCGGTAAACAACGGGGTGGTTGAGTTTAAAATGGCCGCTACAGAAGCAGGCAAATGCAACGTAGCAGCGGCGATGAGCGTAAACGGGATCGCCGCATTCAGCGCCCCGACGATGAGATATTGCTTCCAGTAAGCTTTCAGCTCTACGCTTTTTTTGAACATCCATACATACAATAACAGCACGATGCCAGCGATAAGCACACGCAGCTCGATCGTAAGCACAGGACCGATGGCAGGGGAGGCGATGCGCATAAATAAAAAAGAGGCTCCCCATAAAGCCGCGAGCAGAAAAAGAGCAGCAATTTCTTTTTTGTTCATATTCGTCTCTCCCAAGTGAATTTTTTCTGCATTATATCATATTTTTTCTATATGATTGGCGATGGACGAGCATTGCCAAGTGGTTATTTTATAAAAAAGCAATTTTTTGTTGACAACGTATATAAAAGTTAAATATCATAAAAGTGTAAAAGTAAATATGTGGTTTCTGTGTTAAAGGGGAGTAGCTTTAACAACAAAGTCGTCAGTTCAGGGTCACCCCCTCGGCTTTGTTGGCAACGGAAACGTTGTTAGCGAGACCTTTACCAATATTGGTAAAGGTCTGTTGTTATTGAAAGACCTTTACCAAATCGGTAAAGGTCTTTTTATTTTCGCAAAGAAAGGGAGGGATTGGAGAAAATAAAAAGGAGATTCGAAAATTAGGATTAGGGGAGATAATAATGAGGAAAGTATGGAAACGACTTCGTTTCATCGTTAAAATTCGCCGATTTATCCCATTTTTAATAGAATTTTTTCGTTCTCAAGAAGTGTCTATGTTGAAAAAAACGTCTGCTATTTTACTTTTATCGATTTATACCGTATTTCCATTTGACATCATTCCCGATTGGCTTGGATTGTTTGGCGTCATTGATGATGTGGCCGTGCTATTGTTTATTCTTCAACAAATAGTAAAAATGGCTCCTTCCCATTTAAAAAATAAATACGGCATTTAAAAGGAGGAATAGTAAATGGAGTTTTTGTCTGCACTTTTATCGATTGTCATTATCGATCTTGTATTAGCTGGCGATAATGCCATCGTCATTGGTTTGGCGGCGCGAAATTTGCCAAAGAACCAGCAAAAAAAGGCGGTTATTTGGGGGACAGTAGGTGCGGTGGTGATCCGCGCGCTTGCGACATTGTTTGTCGTATGGCTATTAAAAGTACCAGGGCTGCTGCTCGTTGGGGGTATATTGCTTGTTTGGATCGCCTATAAGCTTCTTGTTGAGGAAAAAGGTCACGATGTCGAAGCGGGAGGAAGCTTATGGGAAGCAATTCGCACCATTATTATCGCCGACGCGCTCATGGGGTTAGATAACGTGCTGGCGGTGGCAGGAGCCGCGCATGGCAGTTTCTTGCTAGTTATATTAGGATTGTTAATTTCCGTACCTATTATGGTATGGGGAAGTACGTTAATTTTGAAGTGGATCGAGCGTTTTCCAATTATTATTACAATCGGAGCGGGAGTGCTTGCATGGACGGCTTCGAAAATGATTGTCGATGAGCCATTTTTAGATCAATATTTCGCCAATCCATTTGTAAAATACGGATTTGAAATTCTTGTCATTGTTGGGGTGATTGCCGCTGGCACATTGAAAAAAAAGAAGGGTGAAAACAAATTAGAAACAAAAGCCGCCAATGGATGATTGGCGGCTTTTGATTATAACTCATCAAATCCGTTATCGATGTTCACTTTTGTATATTGCCTTGATTTTTGTTCAAAGAAATCTGATTTGCCAAGGTCGACTTCTTCATACGCTTTAATCCAGCGCAGTGGGTTTGTCCGGTAGCCGTCAAACGGACGGTCAAAACCGAGTTGATGGGCGCGGACGTTAGCGTAAAACTTAATGTAGGCGCTCAAATCATGCATATCAATGCCATCGATATCGTTGCCAATAATGTAATTAGCCCATTCGATTTCCAGCTCCGCTGCTTTGATGAACGTTGCTCGCACAAATTCAGCAAGTTCTGGTGTATTGTATTCCGGATATTCGCTTAACACTTCTTTAAAAATTTTTGCAAATAAGTCGACATGGATATGTTCGTCCCGATTAATGTAATTGATCATCGTGCTTGTTGCGACCATTTTTTGATTGCGCGCCAAATTATAAAAGAAGGCGAAGCCTGAGTAGAAGAACAAACCTTCTAAAATAACGTCATACACAATCGATTTTAGCAAGTTTTCGACATTTGGATTTTCAGCAAATTCTTTATAGCCGTTGGTGACGAAGTCATTGCGCTTCCGCAAAATCGGTTCGTTTCGCCAAAACTCAAACACTTCGTCCTGCTTGCTTTTTGGAACGAGGCTGGAAAGAACGTAAGAATATGAATGGTTATGAATAACTTCTTGCTGCGCGAGCATAATCATAAGCGCGTTAATGCTTGAATCAGTGATATAATCGGCGACTCTGCCGGCGTAGTCCGTTTGAATGCTGTCAAGCAACGCTAAAAGTCCAATGATTTTCAAAAACGCGTCCTGTTCGCGTTCTGTTAAAAGCGGAAATTGTTTAACGTCTTGGGACATATTGATTTCAAACGGTGTCCAAAAGTTTGCCAGCATTCGTTTATATTTGGCGTACGCCCAAGGATAGGCGATATCATCCCAATTCAGGACGTTTGAGCTTTTGCCGTTGATGATTCTTGTAGAACGGTTTGGCGCTTCTGGGTCCATAATGACCCGTTTCATTAATGGATGTGCCATATTTCTTCCTCCTGTCATTAGCTTGCGCATGATTCACATTCATCGATGGTGCTGGAAGTAGAGCGGACGTAATACGTTGTTTTGAATCCTGACTTCCAGGCGGTGAGATGAAGATCCAACAGCTCTTTTGCTTTGATCGTATTCATGACATAGAAATTAAATGAAATCGCTTGGTCGATATGGCGCTGACGCACTGCGTTTTGTTTTATGCTCCAATGCTGGTCGATATGGTACGCCGATTTATAATACCACGTTGTTTCGGCGTTTAGGTCAGGCACGGTAACTGGAATTTTGTAATCTTTCTTTTCTTCTGCGTACACTTTTAAAAAGATCGGGTCGATGCTGGCAGTGCTGCCGGCGATAATTGAAGTCGAAGCATTTGGCGCAATTGCCATCACATAGCCGTTGCGCATGCCATATTTGGCAACTTGTTTTTTCAGCGTGTCCCAGTCGACGTTGTCGTTGCGGCGGTATCCGCGTTTATCAAAATAAGCGCCCGTCTGCCAGTCGGAACCCGGAAAAGCCGGATAGCTTCCTTTTTCCTTTGCGAGCTCCATGCTAGATTGGATGGCCAAGTAAGCAATTTTTTCATACAGTTTGTCCGCGTATTCAACTGCTTCATCCGATTCCCAGCGAATGCCTTTTAACGCAAGTAAATGATGCCAGCCAAACGTGCCAAGCCCTACGGCGCGGTATTTTTGATTGGTAAGCTGCGCTTGTAATACCGGGATCTTATTTAAATCAATCACGTTATCGAGCATGCGCATTTGAATCGGGATAAGCCGTTCGAGTACATCGTCGGTAACAGCGCGGGCAAGATTGATGGAAGACAAATTGCAAACGACAAAATCGCCAGGGATTTTTTCAATGATGATCTTTCCGTCTTTCGTATATTGTTTTTCAACGATGGTCGGGCTTTGGTTTTGCGCGATTTCTGTACAAAGATTGCTGCAATAAATCATGCCGAGATGGGCGTTCGGATTTTTTCGGTTCGCTTCATCGCGGTAAAACATAAATGGTGTGCCCGATTCTAATTGGCTGCGCATAATGCTTTTCATTATTTCAATCGCTGGCACTTTTTCTTTCGAAAGGCGCTCTTCTTGAACGCATTGCCAATATTTTTCGCGAAAGCTTCCTCTTCCTTTTTCCTCATCATAAAAATCTTCCAAACTAAATCCCATCACTTTGCGAACTTCATGCGGGTCAAACAAGTACCAGTCGCCTCGTTTTTCAACTTGCTCCATGAATAAATCAGGAATGCAGACGCCAGTGAATAAATCGTGCGTCCTCATCCGCTCATCGCCGTTGTTTAATTTCGCATCCAAAAAAGCAAAAATGTCTTTGTGCCAAACGTCTAAATAGACGGAAATCGCTCCTTTTCGCTGCCCTAATTGGTCAACGCTGACAGCGGTGTTATTGAGTTGCTTCATCCATGGAATAACGCCGGACGACACACCTTTAAAGCCTTTAATGTCGCTGCCGCGGCTTCTGATTTTGCCGAGATAGACGCCGATTCCGCCGCCGGATTTGGAAAGGTTGGCGATGTCGGTGTTGCTGTCGTAAATCCCTTGCAAGCTGTCATCGACAGTGTCGATAAAGCAGCTTGACAGTTGTCCATAACTTTTTCCGGCATTTGCTAATGTCGGCGTGGCGACGGTCATGTACAAGTTGCTTAGCGCCCAATACGCTTCTTGAATGAACGCAAAACGGCGATGTTTCGGCTCTTTCGCCATTAACGCCATTGCGATGATAAGGAAACGCTCCTGCGGCAGTTCGTACAAGTTGCGGTCGTAATCGCGGGCCAGGTAGCGGTCCGCGAGCGTGCGAAGGCCGATATATGTAAACAGCTTGTCTTTGTCTGGATCAATAAGTTTTCCAAGCTCGTTGATTTCTTCTTTTGAGTAATCATCAAGAAGAGAGCGATCGTACACGCCTTTAGAAACAAGCGTTGTTATTAACTCGTACAGGCTGCCGTAGCGTTGTTTTGCGTCATATCCACGTTGTTTGGCCGCTTCTTTGTATAGTTTTTGCAAATAGATGCGGGCACAGACAAACGTCCATTCTGGTTCTGCCTCACTAATATAGGAAAGACCTTCAAGTATTAAGTAATTCGTGATTTGTTCCGCAGAAAGCGTATCTTTGCTTTCGATAATGCGGATGATGCGCTCCATATAGTCGCCGGCCTGTAGATGCGGATAGTCTTTTGTTATATTGCGGATAAATGAAATAAGACGTTCGCGAGAAAACGGTTTAGTTTGCCCGTTTTCTAGCGTAATAATGGTGGTTTTTGTATTCAATGCCATTGTTTTTTCCTCCTTGTTTCCATAAAAAAATCCACTCGGACCGAGTGGATGAAACGACAGCATAAAAAGGGGAAAAGAAGCCCTTTTAAACCATCGTTTCATCTTCTCGATCCCCGGAGAACATGAAACGCAAACAAGCAAGGCAGGTCTCCTGACTCGTGTTTCATCCTACTCTGGATCCTTCCCATATGTGCGCCCGAATGAGCTTTCACATACAGTGGATGTTCCATTTCGTCCACACATACAGTTGCGGGGGCAGTTCTGGATTCTCACCAGATTCCCTATTAAGTCCGGATGGACACCATTGCTTGCGGTTTTTATACTATATTTAGTTGTGTTTTTTAGAAACAAACACAATATATAGTATTTTGTTGTTGCTGGTACAATCATATAATAAAACGTCGGTAAATTCAACTGTTTTTTATTCGGGCACAAAAAGAAATGCTTTTCGAACAAGAAATTCTCATTTGCAAGAACCGCGAAATTTTAGTAACAACAATTGAAACAACAATCCGTGCGTATCCCAGGAATGACAAAAAGCATTGGGAACTAAATAGGTCCAAAACGATTCTGAAAATTTCAATATGCGCGGAATACATAAGACTGATCGTGACGAAATAAGCGGAAAACACAAAAGGGAGAAAGGAGTAGGGGCTGTCCCACTTCTGCCTCTGTTGCTGCATTCCACATGCGTAAAAGTACAAACATAGATAGAACATTAACTGTTTGGAAATCAACGGCATCATCACTTTTTGTTGTTTCCTAAAGGGCTTAAGCGAATCGCTTCATTGAATCGCGATTGTACGTTAATGAGCAATTCCGACAAATAAGCAGGTGATTTTGAAATATTTTTTATTGAGAAGTTGGCCAATCCAGGTAATGCAATGCTCCGCAACCACTGTTCTGCTGTCTTCACGTTCCCTAACTCTTTTCTAAAATAATTTGCTTGATTGTTTCGTTGGAAAACCTACCTCCCTTAATGGTTAACTTTAGTAACATTTTTTGCGAACTGTGCGATTCTGTTTTTCATTCGGCTATCACCTATTTTATTACCGGATTACGCAGGTCGGAGTGGGGAACTTGCCTCTTTCCCTGTTTAAAAAGAACAAAAAGAAGCCAATGTACAATTCGTTTAAAGGTGGAAGATTGATAGCTAATTATCAGCCAATATTATCATATTCAGTAAAAAAATAATTCTTTAAATTTTTCAGAATAGTTAATATAATTATTAATGTAGTGAACTTGAACGAACAACAAAGGAGGAGAAGGTGTGAAAGGATTAAAATCGGTCTTGCTTTGGGGGCTTATTTCTGCACTCGGGGCAGTAGGATTTGCAGTTCTCGCATTAAGCCGTGGCGAGACGGTGAATGCGATTTGGTTAATTGTCGCTGCTGTATGTACGTATGCCGTAGCGTATCGTTTTTATAGCAAATTTATCGCTCGCAAAGTGTTTGGACTTGACGACAACCGCAAAACGCCTGCGGAAGTGTTTAATGACGGAAAAGATTATGTCCCGACAAACAAATGGGTATTATTCGGACATCATTTTGCGGCAATCGCCGGCGCCGGGCCGCTTGTCGGACCGATTTTAGCGGCGCAAATGGGATATTTGCCGGGAACGCTTTGGATTATTATCGGCGTTGTTTTAGGCGGAGCAGTCCAGGATTTTATTATTTTATTCGCATCGATGCGGCGCAACGGCAAATCGCTTGGCGAGATGGTGAAGGAAGAAATTGGCCCAGTTACAGGGTTTGTTGCATCTCTTGGCATTTTAGGAATCATGATTATTTTATTAGCTGTTTTAGCGTTGGTTGTTGTGAAAGCGCTTGTAGGAAGCCCATGGGGAATGTTTACGATTGCCGCAACGATTCCAATTGCGATTTTGATGGGAATTTACATGCGCTTTATTCGTCCCGGGCGCGTTGCGGAAGCATCTTTGATCGGGTTTGTGCTCCTGATTGTTTCTTTGGTAGCTGGCCAGCATGTCGCTGAACACCCGACGTTGGCGAAAATATTTACATTAAAAGGCGAGACAATTGCAATTTTGATGATTATTTACGGGTTTGTCGCATCGGCATTACCGGTATGGCTACTGCTCGCGCCGCGCGACTATTTGAGCACGTTTTTAAAAATCGGAACGATTGTTGGGCTAGCGCTAGGAATTTTAGTGGTTGCACCTGATTTGCAAATGCCAGCGTTGACGAAATTTGTCGATGGCACTGGCCCGGTGTTTGCCGGGGACTTATTCCCGTTTCTGTTTATTACGATTGCCTGCGGTGCGGTGTCTGGATTCCATGCGCTCGTTTCATCTGGCACAACTCCGAAAATGATTGAAACAGAAAGCCACGCTCGTCCAATCGGGTATGGGGCAATGCTGATGGAATCGTTCGTAGCGATTATGGCGCTTGTCGCTGCGTGTGTGTTAACTCCTGGAGCCTATTTTGCGATTAACAGCCCGGCTGCGGTGATTGGGCAAGATGTGGTGCAAGCGGCAAAAGTCGTGTCTTCGTGGGGATTCACTGTTACGCCTGACATGCTTACAGCACTTGCTAAAGATGTCGGTGAGCAAACGATTTTATCGCGGACTGGCGGAGCGCCGACGCTAGCGATTGGAATGGCTGTCATTCTTTCCAATGTAATTGGTGGAAAAACATTAATGGCGTTCTGGTACCATTTTGCGATTTTGTTTGAAGCCCTCTTTATTTTAACGACAATTGACGCGGGCACGCGCGTTGGACGCTTTATGATTCAAGATATTCTCGGCCATTTCTATAAGCCGCTTGGAAAAACGGATTCGTTAGTTTCCAATATTATTGCGACGACATTATGTGTATTGGCTTGGGGCTATTTCTTATATCAAGGGGTAGTCGATCCTCTTGGCGGTATTAATACGTTGTGGCCGCTTTTCGGCATTGCCAACCAAATGCTCGCAGGAATTGCGCTGTTATTCGGCACGACGGTGCTGTTCAAAATGGGCAAAAAAGCCTATGTGTGGGTGACGTTGATTCCAACGACATGGCTTTTAGTCGTAACAATGACAGCCGGGTGCCAAAAGCTGTTCCACAGCGATCCAAAAATTGGCTTTCTATCTCATGCCGATATGTTTAAAAATGAATTAAATCAAGGGAAAATATTGGCACCTGCAACCAATGAAGCGCAAATGCGACAAATTATTATGAACGACTATATTGATGCAACATTATGTGCCATTTTTATGCTTGTCGTGATCGCGATGCTGATTTCATGCGTCAATATGTGGGTGAAAGTATTGCAAAATAAACATGTGCCGTTAAAAGAATCGCCTTACATTCCAAGAAATGGAGGAAATGAGGTTAAACATTATGCGTAAGTGGGTTCAAACGATTTTGGCTTATCGTAAGCAATTTCTTGATTTGCTTGTCGGTGTTCCAAACTACGAGAAATATGTAGAACATATGAAAACGCATCATCCAGGAGAGCCGATCAAATCAAGAAAGGAGTTTTTCTGCGAAATGCAGGAAGCGCGTTATAACGGTAAAGGCGGGAAAGTGTCGCGATGTTGCTAATGGTTGAAGGAGGGGGAAATATTTTTCCCCTTTTTCCTTTTTATGATATGACATATGACAATTAAATTGTTTTATAAGGGGGAATACATCGATGCGCATACTTGTTGTTGGTGCGGGAGCGGTCGGCGGTTATTTCGGCGGACGCTTATTGGAAAAAGGGCTGGATGTGACATTTCTCGTTCGCGAGCGAAGAAAAAAGCAGTTGCAAGAACGGGGACTTGTGATTCATAGCGTTCACGGAGATGCGGCGTTAAAGCCAAAACTGCTTGTGACGGGAGAAAGAGCGGAGCCGTTTGATGTCATTATTTTTTCAAATAAAGCGTATCATTTGCCGGAAGCAATTCGCGACGCGAAACCGTATGTTGGAACAAAAACGATCATTTTACCGCTGTTAAACGGCATGGCCCATATGGACATGCTTTGGCATGAGTTTGGAAAGGAAAACGTATTAGGAGGGCTTTGTTTTATTGAAACGACGCTGGACGAGCATGGAGAAATCGTACAGACGAGTGCTTCCCATGACGTTCGATTTGGGGAGTGGTCCGGGGAGCGGACGGAGCGCATTGCGGCGTTGGAACAATTGTTTTCCGGCTGCAACGCCCGTTTTCACTCAAGTGGGAGAATTGTCACCGATATGTGGAATAAATATTTATTTATCGCGACAATGTCAGGAGTGACAACGTTGTTTCGCGCGCCGATTGGTCCAATTCGTTCGGGAAAGTACGGACAGGAAATTATTTTCGAATTGTTAAAAGAAATCGCAACAGTAATGCGGGCGCATGGCGCGCCGATTGCTGATGATGTCGAGGAACAACAGCTCGCGCAATTAAACAAAATAGAAGCGGCGATGAAATCGTCGATGCAACGTGATATGGAAAAAAGGCAGCTTATTGAAGCGGACCATTTGCAAGGCTATTTGCTTTCGTTAGCGGAACAATACGACATCGCAACGCCGCTGTTAAAAACAGTGTATCATAATCTCAAAATTTATGAGGCGAACCGTTCCAAAGCAGAGTAAGAAATGGAACAGAGCAGCCTTCAAAATGGGCGAAAAGAAGGCTGCTTTCTTTTTGTGCAAAAAAGATTGTATATTGCCATGATGTAGTGTACAGTTAGTAGTGAAAACGTATGCACAAAAGAGGAGGATACAGCCTTGAAGAAAACTTGGTGGAAAGAGGGAGTCGCGTATCAAATTTATCCGAGAAGCTTCATGGATTCAAATGGAGACGGAATTGGCGATCTTCGCGGAATTATCGAGAAACTTGATTATTTAAAAGATCTGGGAATCGATATTATATGGATTTGCCCGATCTACAAGTCGCCGAATGCCGATAACGGATATGATATTAGCGACTATCACGCGATTATGAAAGAGCTTGGAACGATGGAAGACTTTGAATTGCTGTTGGAAGAAGTTCATCGGCGCGGCATGAAATTGATTTTAGATTTGGTCATTAATCATACGAGCGATGAACATCCATGGTTTATTGAATCGCGTTCATCGCGGAATAACCCGAAACGGAATTGGTACATTTGGCGCGATGGAAAAAATGGTAAAGAGCCAAACAATTGGGAAAGCATTTTTGGCGGATCGGCGTGGGAGTATGATCCGAAAACCGATCAATATTATTTGCATATATTTGACGTGAAGCAGCCGGATTTAAATTGGGAAAACGAAGAAGTGCGTCAGGAGCTGTATAAAATGATTAATTGGTGGCTGGATAAAGGAATTGACGGCTTCCGTGTCGATGCGATTTCTCATATCAAGAAAAAACCGGGATTGCCGGATTTGCCGAATCCGAAAGGGCTTGACTATGTTCCTTCATTTGATGGCCATATGAACCAAGAGGGGATTATGGATTATTTACGAGAGCTTAAAATGCAAACGTTTGCGCACTATGATATTATGACGGTTGGCGAAGCAAACGGTGTTACGATCGAAGACGCGGAAGAATGGGTCGGCGAAGAAAACGGAATCTTCAATATGATTTTCCAGTTTGAACATTTAGGGCTATGGCAAAAAGGAACAAACGGCGGAGTGGATGTGCGCCGATTAAAGCGCACGTTGACAAAATGGCAAAAAGGGTTGGAAAACCGCGGCTGGAACGCGTTGTTTTTAGAAAACCATGATCAGCCTCGTTCTGTTTCAACATGGGGAAATGATAAGGAATACCTTACTGAAAGTGCGAAGGCGCTCGGCGTGATGTACTTTTTCATGCAAGGGACTCCTTTCATTTATCAAGGACAAGAAATCGGCATGACGAACGTCCGCTTTCCGAGCATCAACGATTACAAAGATGTTGCGGTTAAAAAGATGTACCAGATGGAACGGGAAAAAGGGCGCTCCCATGAAGAAATAATGGAAGTAATTTGGAAGGCAGGACGCGACAATTCGCGAACTCCGATGCAATGGTCCGATGCGCCAAACGCTGGATTTACGACAGGAACGCCATGGATGAAAGTGAACGAAAACTATCAGACCATCAACGTCGAGGCGCAATTGCGCGACCCGAATTCCGTTCTTCAGTTTTACAAAAAAATGATTCGGCTTCGCAAAGAAAACGAAGTGTTTATTTACGGAACATACAATTTGCTTTTAGAAAAGCATCCGACGATTTACGCGTATACAAGAACGCTCGGAGACGAAAAAGCGGTTATTATTGTCAATTTAAGCGCCAAACCGGCTATGTACCGTTATGATGGCATTCGTTTAAATTCAGAAAACTTAGTGCTGCAAAACTATGACGTAAAACCTCACAAAAACGCGACGCGCTTGAAGCTAAAGCCTTATGAAGCGCGTGTGTATCTATGGAATTAGGCAAAAGCCGCCATTTATTCGGCGGCTTTATTTGCTTTAATGGGAATGGGCTGATGCTTGTTATTGTTTTGCGATAAGGGATAGTAGTTAGAGAATGAAGCTGGAAGCAGCAAGTCAAAATCAGAATAACGTATTGCGATTTTAGAAACTTCAATTAAGTGGCAATTTGTCCTAACCGTTTTAACGTACTATAGACCGCCGACTCGAACTCGATGAAGCCCAAGTACGAAGCCACATCTTGGAACGGGAAGATTTGCGAAGCCCAAAATCCACCAATGCCGTTCTTACGGTCGATCCAATAGAACAGGTTGGCCAGGCCAGACCACATCAACTGACCTGCTGGACGCCCTGTAGGTGTAGGATCTTCGTTTACTTGGAATGTATAAGACCACGACTTTTGCACGCCAGGGTAGAACTCACCGTCATTAGCTAGAGATGGATCAGACGAGATCCAGCCGCCGCTCTTCAATGAGCCAAGCCCGTTCTGAGCCATTTGCGCGACCGTTTCTGGTTTAAGCACACCTGCACCGTCATTTAGGATCATACGGATAAACTTCATATATTCACCAATGCTGGCGTACAAACCGTGTCCTCCCATGTCCATTTCAGGGGATTGTGGCAGGATGAGATCAGGCAGCGGTGCGATATTGCCATCTTTGGTGCGACTGTGGATGGTTGCGCGGCGTTCCATCATTGACGGCGTTAGCGTAAATCCGATGTCGTTCATGTCAAGGGGAGCAAAAATATACTCGGACATTACCTCACCCAGTCGCTTACCGCGTACGGCTTCAACAACCTTGCCAACCCAGTCGATGTTAATACCATAGTTCCAGCGTTCGCCCGGCTCGAATAGCAGCACACTTTTGATCGAGTCAAAGGTGCTGGTGAGTATGGAAGGAATCTCTTTTTGATCACGATATTTTCGATCCTCATGACTAAAGAATTCGTAACCGAAGCCGGCGGTATGGAGCATCAGCATGTTGATGGTAATGTCTGTTCTAGGTTCTCTTAGTTTGGGATGCCCGTTTTCGTCAAATCCATCGAGAACTTTAATCTCGGCAATTTCAGGCACATACTTTTTGACGGGGTCATCGAGCTTGACTTTTTCTTCTTCTACCAATTGCATCAATGCTGTACCAGTGATAGCTTTAGTGGTTGAGAAAAGAGCAAATACTGTGTCAGTAGTCATCGGTGTCTCCTTTCCAAATTCGCGTACCCCAGCCGCACCCTCGTAAATGTTGCCTTCTCGATCTGTTATCATTGCAACTACTCCAGGTACGCCTCCAGCTCTGCTTACAGCATTATTTAAGACTTTGTCAAGAGTATCTTTGAGAGCATCCTTCATGGTTTGCCTTGTCATAGCTTCGTTATTCCTCCCCTGCGATAATCTTTATAATTTTATTTATTTTTAAAATATTATATATTTTCTGGACTAAATTTATCATGTTTAGGTCGTGCTTGTCAAACTGTTTTCGCTCGAGAGATTGAAATGATCAATAAGCGAAAAAGGAAATTATGAACCAATTATTTATGAACATACATTCTCTGAAATGGAATGAAAATGGCTAAAAGTTCAATGTATATGGCTCAAGTGAAAGTAACTTGAAAAGAAACGATGTAATGATATGCCGTCTATTATTAAGCAGGATTTCTTTTATGGATATGGAATAAATAATATGTAAAAAAGGAGGAGACAAGTCATGGATGATATTCGCTATCCGATTGGCAAATTTAAAGCTCCGGAGGCATTTCGGGAAGAAGATATAAAACAATGGGTTGCCGATATTCGCCAAGCACCCGCCAAATTGCGGGAGGCGGTCAGCGGGTTAAATGAGGAACAGCTGAATACACCGTATCGCGACGGAGGGTGGACGGTTGTGCAAGTTGTGCACCATCTCGCCGACGCAAGCATGAATGCGTTTTTGCGCACGAAATGGATATTAACAGAGGACGTGCCTTCAATTAAACCGTTTGAAGAAAGCGAGTGGGCGAAAACGATAGAAGCGTGTTCATTGCCGATCGAGTCATCGCTGCAATTGCTCGAGGGACTTCATGAGCGCTGGACTCGCTTGCTTGAGTCGCTGCGCGCCGAAGATTTCGAACGGACGTTTTATCATGAAGGAACAAAAGAAACCGTTCCTTTATATGTATTAACAGCGCTATACGCATGGCACGGGAAACATCATACGGCGCAAATTACTTCGTTGCGAGAGCGAAAAGGCTGGAACTAAAGCTGCCTATAGGCAGCTCAGCTTGCCGACATTGTTGTCAAGCTGCGGCGATTATATCGCCCACAGGTTGTCTACAATTCGCGATGCGGACAACATCATCGTGCTCGATCACGGTAAGATCGTCGAACAAAGGACGCATGATGAATTGATGAAGGCGAGCGGCGCGTATTGCGAGATTATTAAAGCTTAGTACAAAATGTTGGAAGTATAGTGAGTGAAGGGGCTAACCGCACTTTTCGGTTAGCCTCTTTTCTCTTCTATGATGGAGAAAGGCAGATAGCGTGGCGAAGAAACAATGGGTTATTTCTGTCATGTCTTTGCTATTTTTATGTTATACTACAAAATATTGAGGGACACGAAATAAAAATGCAAATTGGAAGGAGGATATTTTGTGAATGTGCAACGAAGTAGCGCAGTGATAGAAGCAAAAGAAAAAATTTGGACAAAAGATTTTGTGCTAATTTGTTTAGCCAATTTTTTTGTTTTTCTCGGCTTTCAAATGACGTTGCCGACGATTCCGCTTTTTGTCGAGCATCTTGGCGGAAATGATCAGCTAATCGGTCTGGTTGTCGGGATTTTTACGTTTTCGGCGTTAATCATGCGACCGTTTGCCGGTCATGCGCTTGAGACGAAGGGACGGCGTTTCATATTTTTGTTAGGACTTGCGATATTTGTCTTTTCTGTAGGGTCATATAGCTTTATTACAAGCATCTTATTGCTCTTTATGATGAGAGTCATTCAAGGCATTGGATGGGGGTTTTCCACCACGGCGGCAGGCACGATTGCAACAGACATCATTCCTGCCAGCCGAAGAGGAGAAGGAATGGGATATTATGGCTTGTCAGGGAATTTAGCGCTTGCTTTCGGACCGTCTGCAGGGTTATTGCTTGCTGGAATTTTGTCTTTTCACCATCTTTTTTTGATTTGTGCCGCTTTAGGCTTGGCGTCACTGTTGTTTGCCGCGAATATTACATATAAAAAGGTTGAGAAACAGCAAATGCAAGCGCATCATAAATGGGATATTTATGAAAAAAGCGCGCTGGAACCGTCGATTTTACTGTTTTTCCTGACGGTAACGTTTGGGGGAATCGCATCATTTCTTCCATTGTATACAGCAGAAAAAGGAGTTTCAGGAATTCAATGGTATTTCTTGCTATACGCGCTTGCACTCATGGTGACGAGAACGTTTGCCGGGCAGTTGTATGACAAAAAAGGACACCGGGCGGTATTTATACCGGGTGCCGCATTGATTCTCATTGCCATGTTATTGTTGGCCTGGCTGCCAAGCAATGTGATTTTGTTTACCGCAGCTATTCTTTACGGGTTGGGATTTGGAACAGTACAACCGGCGCTGCAAGCATGGTCTGTCGAGAGGGCGGCAAAAAACCGCAAAGGAATGGCGAATGCGACCTTTTTCGCGTTTTTCGATTTAGGGGTTGGCGTAGGAGCGATGGTGTTTGGACAAATCGGCCACTGGTTCGGTTACTCTAGCATTTATATGACCGCCGCGCTCTCCGTGCTGATTTCTATTAGTTTTTACCTATATATCTTGCATAGAAATAAAAAAATGCGAAACGCTTAGGACAAGTGATAATCCTAAGCGTTTTCTACTATTTACCTGCGCGAGCGCACTTCGTAAATGGCAAATTTTAAATAATCGCCTTCGTCGGCGGCAAGCAGCTTCGGATGGTCGTAGCCGGCGCCGCTCCAGTACACTTGCCGCAAAATTTTCTTCGCGTCAAACGCCGCTTCTGCGATCATCGCTTGGAACAAATCGGCGTGAACATGATACGAGCAGCTGGCGGTGACGAAAAAGCCGCCATCTTTGACAAGCTTTAAGCCGTTTAAGTTAATGTCTTTATAGCCGCGCAACGCTTTCGGAACGGCTTGTGCCGATTTCGCAAACGCCGGCGGGTCAATGATGACGACATCCCATTTCTTTCCGTCGCGAACTGCTTCGCGCAAATAATCGAAGGCATTGGCGACGACAAAATCGACGTTGGTAAAGCCGTTTAGCGCCGCATTGCGCTTTGCAGTTTCAATAGCGTGTTCGGAAATATCGACCGCGGTGACGTGTTTCGCTCCATATAAGCACGCATTGAGCATAAACGAACCGGTATGAGTAAAACAATCGAGCACCGTTGTATCGCTGTTAATAAGCGGTTTAATCGCCGCGCGGTTTTGTCTTTGGTCGAAGAAAAATCCCGTCTTTTGCCCGTTTTCAATGTCAACGATATATTTGACGCCGTTTTCTTCAATCAGCACTTCCGTTTCCGACTCGCCGTACCAAAAGCCTTTTTCTTGAGGCAATCCTTCCAGCTCGCGGACATACACGTCATTGCGCAAATAAATCGCTTTTGGCTGAAAAACTTCCAGCAAGCCGCGCAAAATCCAGTCTTTCCGTTTTTCCATTCCAAGAGAAAGAATTTGCGCGACAAGCACGTCTTCGTATTTATCGACGATCAGCCCCGGCAAAAAGTCGGCTTCGCCGTAAATGGCACGGCATGAGCGAACGCCGGGAATCATTCGCTGGCGGTACTCCCATGCTTTGCGGATTCGGGCGACAAACAATTGTTCATTTAGCTCTTCATCGGGATTTTGTGTCAAAACGCGCACAATAATTTGCGATTTCGGGTTAATATAGCCCTTTGCCAAAAAGTAGCGTTGATGATTGTATACATCGACAAAATCGCCTGGCTCAAAATCACCTTCAATATAATCGACTTCGCTTTGAAAAATCCACGGATGTCCTTGTTCTAACCGTTTTTTCCGCTTTCGTTTTAAAAATACGTTTGCCACGTTCTCCACTCCATTATGATGATGTAGTCGTTTGCTTTTTCTATGATACAGAATTGCGGCAAAAGAAGCAATGTGGACAGCGTGTCAACATGCGGGGATATAGATCAGATGATCGCAGCGGCAGGTTGGGGATTGAGAAAGCAAGTAAAAGCGCATTGGATTGGCATAGGGAATACGATTATCGGCAACGACAGATGGCCAGTCTGAAAACGATCGTCGGTGTAAAAATTCAAGCATATGCAGCGGTGAAGCGCCTGACGAACGCGGCAGGGCGCGAAGGGGAAACGCGTTATATAGGCGATGTGGCGAAAATTTCGGATGCGTAGCCGAAAAAGGGTTGACAATGATATTCACAGTGATATGATATACTCAAATAAGAAAATTTCATAGCGGACGCACAATCCACTAGGGGGGCCTTCAGAAAGGCTGAGATCAAAGTGTGCCTTTGAGACCCTTAGAACCTGATCTGGGTAATACCAGCGTAGGGAAGTGGAGTGGCGCAGTCGTGGTTTTTCCGTGTTTTTTGGCGACTAGTGTTTAACACCACTTTCTTTGCGCTTTTGTAAAGGAAGTGGTGTTTATTTTTTTAAAAGGGGAGATAAAGATGTCGTTTGCGATGGAATTGCGGAAAAAGGCCGACACCATTTGGCAGGCAAGTTTTGAACATCCTTTTGTGAGAGAGTTGGGGGAAGGGACGCTAGACCTTGTTCGTTTTCGTTATTATGTCATGCAAGATGCATATTATTTGCGCCATTTTGCGAGAGTGCAAGCGCTTGGAGCGGCGAAGTCTCCGGATTTGGCGACAACCGCACGCATGGCGCATCATGCCCAAAGCACATGTGAAGCGGAATTATCTTTGCATGAGACGTTTGCCGAGCTGCTTGGGATCACGGAAGAAGAGAAAGCGTCATTTATTCCGGCCCCAACCGCATACGCATATACGTCGCATATGTACCGGGCTGCGTACGAAGGACATCTAGGAGATGTGATTGCAGCGATTTTGCCGTGCTATTGGCTCTATTATGAAATTGGCGAGAGATTAAAAGATTGCCAGCCAGAAGAGCCAATCTATCAGAAATGGATTGGAACATACAGCTCCGAATGGTTTCGCGGCCTAGTGAAAGAGCAAATCGCCCGTTTGGATGCGATCGCCAAAGCAGTTACCGAATCTGATCGCAAGCGGATGGAGCAGCATTTTCTTATTAGCAGTGAATATGAGTACGAATTTTGGGAAATGGCATATCGTTTAGAAACATGGCCATCAGCAAGAAAGGAGATAAGAGAACATGCCAGCAACAACTAAAGGATTGAGGCTCGTTGATATTTTAACGACAATTGTGATTGCTGTCGTTTTTGGGATCATCTATAAAATTTGGGGGCCGCTTTATTACTCTGTTAAGCCACTCGGCTTCCATATTGATCAATTGATTTACGGCATGTGGTTTATCGCTGCGTCGGTGGCGTACTTGTTGATTCGTAAACCGGGCGTCGCGCTATTGGCGGAAATTGCTGCTTCTTCTGGAGAATTGATTATGGGTTCCGAATGGGGGTTAGAAGTGCTCATTTACGGAGTTGTGCAAGGACTTTTAGCGGAAGCAGTGTTTGCCGCATTTCGCTATAAACGATTTGACGCGTTGGTCGTGTCGCTTGGAGCGATTGGCTCGACGATCGGTTCGCTTGTGATGGATTTTTACAAAGGGTATATTGAAGCACTGGCTCCTTGGAACTTGGCGTTATTCCTTATCGCCCGCTTTATTGGCGCGATTGTCATTTCTGGTGTTTTCGCTGCTTCGCTAGTAAAGGCGTTGGAAAAAACGGGAGTGGTACAAATGCTGCGTCCAGCTTCAAAAGATGATTACGACGCGCTTGATCGTTAAAAAGGTGGCGTGCGAACGATGAAACCGATAGCTTCTGTGGAACGGTTGCGCTTGAAATTTCCTGGGAAAGATACGCTGTTATTCAAAGATTTATCGATCACATTTTACGAAGGAGAAAAAGTGTTGTTGCTCGGTCCATCCGGGTGCGGAAAATCGACATTGTTGCAAGTGCTGTCTGGCTTGATTCCGCATTCAATCGACGTTCCGATGAAAGCGGAACGGGTGCAGCTTCCCGATCATTGGGGTTATGTCTTTCAAGATCCTGATTCACAATTTTGCATGCCGTTTGTCGATGAAGAGATTGCCTTTGCGCTTGAAAACATCGGTGTGCCGCGCGAACAGATGAAAGAGAGGATCGAAAATCTGCTAGAAGCGGTTGGGCTTTTTGTCGATCCACATACTGATATTCATACGTTATCGGGAGGGATGAAGCAGCGGCTCGCCCTTGCTTCCGCGCTCGCGTTAGAGCCGGATGTGCTGTTTTTGGACGAACCGACGGCGATGATTGACGAAGAAGGGACGAAAGCGATTTGGCAGACGGTCAAACAAATCGCTCGCGACAAAACAGTGATCATCGTCGAACATAAAATCGATCATGTGCTTGATTTCGTCGATCGGATTATTTTATTGAACGATCAAGGCAAGATCATTGCTGATGGTCAAGCGCAAACGGTGTTTTCTAATTATAAAGACGTCATTGCTTCCCAAGGCATTTGGCATCCTGGCGTCTGGGATGAATATATAGCGAAGCGGCAATACCGGCGGGCGGCCGTCCAACAAGAGAAAATGATTCATCTTCGCCAATTTCGTGGATACCGCCTGCGCGATGTAAAAATACGCGTCGATGAAGCGACTGTGCGTGCGGGGGAATGGATTGCCATTACCGGCAAAAACGGTGCCGGGAAAAGCACGTTGTTGCACGCGTTGATGAAACTGATCCGCACAGACGGAACATATGAGTTATACGGAGAAGACAGCAAGCGGCTGAAACAGCTTCATCGTTTGATTGCGTTTGTCTTTCAAAATCCGGAATTTCAGTTTGTCGCTAATTCCGTGCGGGAGGAGATTGCATATTCGCTTCGTTTGGAAAAACGAAGTGAAGAGGAAATTACAGAAACGGTTGAACAATTGCTGCGTCGCTTCCACCTTTGGGAACAGCAAAATCAACATCCATATCAGCTTTCGATGGGACAAAAACGCCGTTTAAGCGTAGCTGCTTCGATTGTAAGTGGACAGCGAATTTTCCTGCTCGATGAGCCGACGTTTGGGCAAGACGCGAAAAATACGTTTGCGCTGCTTGAACTGTTGGAATCATATCGCGAGCAAGGGGCAGCGATTATGATGGTCACCCATGACGAAAACATCGTCAAACATTTCGCGACAAGAAGATGGGTGATTGAAGACGGGCGGCTTGTGAAAGATGAACCCATTTTGCAACATCCATCCAAAGCGGCGGTGCTGTCCGTGCAGGGGGAATAGACACCAATGAAATGGAACATTCATTATCGAGAAACGTGGCTGCATCATACGAATCCGAGCTTAAAACTGATTGTGCTCATTTTGTTGTTTATCGGTGTGTTGTTCATGCACAATCCAAATGTTTTAATCAATTTTTCGTTCGGACTTCTCTTGTTATTTATCCTGTATACCGGCTATCCATGGAAGTTTTTGTTGCTGTTATTTTTGCCGTTTTTTCTTGTGTTTGTTTCGACCGCGTCATCGATGATTTTGTTTGGCGAGGGTAAGACGACGTGGTTTCGCTGGGGGCTTATACATGTGACGGAAGAAAGTTTTTTGCGCGGAATGCATCTTGGATTTCGCGCGCTTTCGTTCGCGCTCCTTGGGCTTTTGTTTTCGCTGACGACAAGGCCGGTCCGCTTATTTTACTCGCTGATGCAGCAGTTAAAATTAAAGCCAAAATACGCTTACAGCTTTTTAGCCGGCGTCCGCTTAATCCCGATTATGATCGAGGAATTTCAAACGGTGAGAAACGCTCTAAAGGTAAGGGGGGGTGTAAATAATGGGCTGTTTGAAAAAATGAAGCGGTATGCGATTCCGCTTTTATCACAAAGCATCCGCCGCGCTCAGCGCATTGCTGTTGCGATGGAAGCAAAGCGTTTTTCGGACGGCGCCAAGCGGACGTTTTATTACGAAATCGGGTTTGGCAAACACGATATCGTGCTTGTTGTTGTTTTTATCGTGGTGACGGCAACAGCTTATTACGTGGGAGTTCATTATCCGTACATTCCGGTGGAAGATGTGCGGTAGAAAGCAAGGGATGAAAGTGGAACGACAGCTTCACATTATTTCGACAGGCAAACAGCCTTTAGAGCAATTCGTTGCGATTTGCGCCCGCGTTCATCCGTATGTGGACGTGATTCATGTGCGGGAAAAAATGAAAACAGCGCGGGAAATTTCCGAGTTTCTCACCGCGTTGATCAGGCGAGGAATACCACCTAAAAAAATCGTTGTCAACGATCGAATTGACGTGGCAGTTGTTTTTGGAGTAAAAGGAGTCCAGCTTGCGCATCATAGTTTGCCGGTGCGGCAAGTGAAACGGCATTTTCCCTCGCTGTCTGTCGGCTGTTCAGTCCATTCGCTTGAAGAAGCGATGGAAGCGGAAAAAAGCGGCGCTGATTATTGCATATACGGCCACGTCTTTCCAACGGCAAGCAAGCTAGGAGAGCCGCCGCGCGGAATAGAGTCATTGCAAAATGTCGTCCATCATGTGAATATTCCTGTTATTGCGATTGGCGGCATCTGTTCTGATAATGCGGAGCAAGTGCTGCAAGCCGGCGCGCATGGGATTGCCGTCATGTCAGCGGTATTTTGTGCTAAAGATCCAGTTGGCGAAGCGAAAAAACTTGCGAAAATCGTAAAGAAAATGGCATGAATGCGAAAGAAAACGTTACCAAAAAAGGAGAGGGGATTTAAATGGAACGTCACCATTATGATGTCGCGATTGTCGGCGGCGGAATTATTGGCGCTTCCATCGCCTTCCAGTTGGCGAAACGCCATTTCCGTGTCGGCGTGTTTGAAAAAGGGCGGATGGCGAGCCAAGCGTCTAGCGCGGCAGCAGGAATGCTTGGCGCGCAGTCTGAATTTGCCGAAGAGAGCCCGCTCATTCCGCTTGCGCTAAAAAGTCGGGCGATGGTTCCACAGCTTGCGGAGGAATTAAAAGAACTTACCGGAATCGACATTGGGCTTGTGCAGAAAGGCATGTTGAAAGTGGCAGTGACGGAGGAAGAAGCAGCGGCTCTTCGCCGCCATTACGAATTTTGGCGGAATACCGATGATCCGGTGCGATGGCTGTCCGGTGCCGAATTAGCGGAAATGGAGCCGCGCGTTTCCCGCGATTTAACGGGCGTTATGTATATTCCATCAGACGGGCAGGTGAGCGCTCCAGATTTTGCTCTTGCCTTTGCGAACGCTTCGATTGCCTATGGGGCAAAATGGCATGAGTATACGGAATTCATCGATTTACAGCGTGAAAATCATTCTTATGTAATCCATACCAATCACGGTGAGATCGCAGCAGATGCCGTGGTGGTGGCGGCGGGAGCATGGTCTTCGCGGGTGCTTGAAAAAACGGGCATTTCGCTGCCAATACATCCGGTCAAGGGGGAATGTCTTTTGGTCAAAACGGAAAAACCGCTCATTCAGGCGACCGTATTTGCGAAAAACGGCTGCTATATCGTTCCGAAGCGAGAAAATCGGTTGCTGATCGGGGCGACGTCGATGCCGCACACATTTGACCGAAAAGTCTCGATTCAAGGAATAATGAGTTTGCTTGAACGGGCGCAGCGCCTTCTTCCCGAACTGAAAAATGCCGAATGGGAAAAAGCGTGGAGCGGAACCCGTCCGCAAACGGGAGATGGATTGCCGTACATAGGAAAACATCCCCGCTACGAGCGCGTCTGGGTTGCCACTGGCCATTATCGGAACGGGATTTTGTTAAGCCCGATCACCGGCGTATTGTTGGCAGATCTCATTGAAGGAAAAGAAAGCGAAATCGATCTTGCTCCATTTTCGCTTACACGATATCAAGCAAAGGTGGGAAGATAATGGAACTGATGATTAACGGCGAATCGATCCAGGTTCCAAATGAAGTGAAAACGGTCAGCGATTTGCTCGCCCATTTTCAATTGAATAAAAAAATCGCGGTTGTGGAAGTAAACTTAACGATTATCCCAAAACAGCAATATGAGACAACAACGTTATGCAACGGCGATAAAGTCGAAATCGTTCATTTTGTGGGAGGCGGTTGATATGTTAAAAATCGGACCATATGAATTTCAATCAAGACTGTTGCTCGGAACAGGAAAATATCCAAATATGGAAGTGCAAAAGCAAGCGGTCGAAGTGTCAGGAGCGGAAATTTTAACGTTTGCTGTACGGCGGATGAACATTTTTGAACCAAACCAACCGAATTTTTTGGAAAATTTAGATCTGACAAAATATAAGCTTCTTCCGAATACGGCTGGGGCGAAAACAGCCGAGGAGGCGGTGCGAATCGCACGGCTCGCCAAAGCGTCGGGATTATGTGATATGATAAAAGTGGAAGTGATCGGCTGTGAAAAAACATTGCTTCCGGACCCAGTCGAGACGTTAAAGGCGGCAGAGATATTGTTGAAAGAAGGCTTTATCGTTCTTCCATATACTTCTGATGACGTCGTGCTCGCAAAACGGCTGCAAGAGCTTGGCTGCCATGCGGTTATGCCGGGAGCTTCTCCGATCGGTTCCGGGCAGGGCATTGTCAATCCGTTAAACTTAAGCCTCATTATTGAGCAGGCGACCGTCCCAGTGATTGTTGACGCTGGAATTGGCAGCCCGGCGGATGCAGCGATGGCAATGGAGCTGGGAGCTGACGGAGTGCTGTTGAACACTGCCGTTTCCGGCGCGGCCGATCCAGTCAAAATGGCAAAAGCGATGAAGCTTGCCGTGGAAGCCGGACGTCTCGGCTATGAGGCAGGCAGAATTCCGAAAAAACGGTATGCAACAGCAAGTAGTCCAATGGAAGGAATGAGTGTTGTTTGAATGAACGGTATTCTCGACAAGAGTTGTTTGCACCAATCGGCGAAGAAGGGCAAAAAAAGATAGCGAAGAAACATGTGCTTGTGCTTGGCGCGGGAGCATTAGGGACAGGAAATGCGGAAGCGCTCGTGCGCGCGGGCATCGGCAAACTCACGATCGTTGACCGCGATTATGTCGAATGGAGCAATTTACAGCGCCAGCAATTATATAGCGAAGCGGACGCAAAAGAGCGCATCCCAAAAGCAATTGCTGCAAAGCGGCGGCTAGAAGAGATAAATTCCGATGTTGCGATTGATGCCATTGTCGGCGATGTAACGGGGCAGGAGCTCGAGGAGCTCGTCAGCGAGAGAAAGCCAGATCTTTTGATCGATGCGACAGATAACTTCGATACACGCATGATCATTAATGATGCCGCGTATAAATATCACATTCCGTGGATTTACGGCGCGTGTGTTGGAAGCTATGGCATCAGCTATGCGTTTATTCCGGGGAAAACCCCTTGTTTTCACTGCTTGCTTGAGACGGTGCCAGCGGGCGGTTTGACATGTGATACGGCAGGAATTATTAGTCCTGCTGTGCAAATGGTCGTCGCGTATCAAGTGGCAGAAGCGCTGAAAATTCTTGTGGAAGATTGGTCGTCGCTTCGTAATAAGCTCGTTTCGTTCGATTTATGGAAAAATCAGTATGCGGCGATTCGCGTGGATCAAGTAAAAAAAGATGATTGCCCAACTTGCGGCGCTCATCCATCGTACCCTTACCTTTCTTATGACCAACAGCCGAAAACGGCAGTGTTATGCGGACGAAATTCCGTGCAAATTCGCCCGGCTGGACAACGAAATTACGATTTGCAGGAGCTTGCCGAATTGTTTGCCAAACAAGGATTGCGCGTAGACGCCAACCCGTATCTTGTCTCTGTGCCGCTTGGAGAGCAGCGGCTTGTCGTCTTTCAAGATGGACGCGCGCTCATTCATGGGACAAAAGATGTCCAAGAGGCAAAAACCATTTATTATCGTTATTTAGGATAGGAGCTTCTATCTGCGAAGCTCCTTTTTTGTTCCGTCTCTTGCCGATGAACGGAAAATAAGAGAATGGATGCTTCCCTTCTCTTTCCTAGCAAAAGCGGCAAACGCGCGGGAAGTTAATAAAATTGTCGAAAAGTTGTATAAAATGTCTTGCGTATCGAAAAAAGCGCTATGTTACCATGATAACGGGGATGACTATTGTTAGGAGGGGCATTAAATGGAAGAATTATCCGTAACGTTAAACATTGCTTCATTGCTCGTGCTCGTGTATTTGATCGGCTCTTGTATCATCGAATCGTAACAAAACTGCAGGAATCATCCTGCAGTTTTGTTATATCATGTGGTATTTAGATGATAGGCATTTGGTGAAAAATTTGATATGATAATCATATAAATAAGTATAAGTATGAAAATCAATACTAATACAAAGCATGTTTTTTTATTTAGGAGTGTGAAGATTCTTTGGAAGAGTTGCCTCTGAGCCTGTTGGGATGGTTTTTTCTTTGTATTGTTTTGACCGCTTTCTTTTCTTCGGTGGAAACTGCATTTTCTTCAGCGAATAAAATTCGCCTGAGAAATTATGTGGAAGAAAACCACCGTGGCAGCAAGCGAGTAAATTATATCATGGAAAATTTAGACCGCGTCTTATTGACGGCGCTTGTGGCAAACAGAGTCGCAGGCATTGTTGCCGTCGCGTTTTTAGTAGACATCGCGACAACAACGCTTGGCGAACGGGCAGGTCTTATTGTTGCGGTTATCGTCATGACCGTGCTTCTTTTAATCTTCGGTGAAATTTTGCCAAAATCGATTGCGAAAGAGCATGCGGAATCATTGTCGATTCATTATGCAGCAATTGTTTATGCATTGATGAAACTGCTTTCTCCGATTACAACATTATTTAATGCCGTAAGAGATCGTGTAGTGAAATGGTTTACGAATGGAACGGTTGTTCCTGCAGTAACGGAAGAAGAGATTAAAGTAATGATTGACTTGAGTGAGGAAGAAGGCATCATTGACAACAAAGAAAAAGAATTAATTCATCGTTCGCTCGATTTTGATGAAATTTTAGTTGGTGAAATTTTCACGCCACGGGCCGATATGGTCGCGGTCGAAGTCAATCAGCCGATTGAGGAAATTCGCGATGTTTTCCTAGAGGAAAAGTATTCCCGTATACCGGTGTATGAGGAAGATATTGATAATGTGATTGGTATTTTATCGGAAAGTGACTTTTTTAGTGAGCTTGTGCAACAAAAAGAGATAAACGTTCGCGCGTTACTGCGTAAACCATTGTTCGTCGTCGAATCGATGAAAATTTCCGATCTGCTGCCGGAATTTCAAAAAAGCAAAGTGCATATGGCCATTGTTGTTGATGAGTTTGGCGGTACGGCGGGATTAATCACGCTTGAAGACATTATTGAACAAATTGTTGGAGAAATATGGGATGAGCATGATGAAGCAGTAAAAAATATTCAACAAATCGATGAAAACAGCTATGAATTTAACGCTGAACTTCCGCTGGATGAATTTTGCGAAATAATGAAAATTGATACACCGGAAAGCTCTTCCCATACGCTAGGCGGTTGGATATTCGAAATGTTCGAACGCGTTCCTAACGTTGGCGAAACGTTGCATTATGGCCCGCTTACTTTAACCGTACAACAAGTCGAAAATCGCAGAATTAGGAAAGTGCTTGTTTCATTAAATGAGCAGCCGTTAGTGGAAAATATGTAAGGAGCGAGAAGCTCCTTTTTTGTTTTGGTGTTTATCCTTTTTAACGTTTGACATCTTATGCAAATTTTTTTACTATAACATATGTCTCTAAAAACCAATCGGAATGATGGAGGTTCAAAATATATGAAAAGATTTTTTGGCAAAAGTTTGCTTCTTTTATTGACAGCTTCGATTTTGTTGTTGGCCGCATGCGGCAATCAGCAATCCAAAGAAAAATCGAGCAATCAAGAAACTGATTTGTTAGCGCAAGTGAAAAAAGAAGGAGAATTGCGCATTGGAACAGAGGGGACATATCCGCCGTTTACGTTTCATGATAAAAGCGGGAAGTTAACCGGTTTTGATGTGGATTTGGCAAGAGAAGTAGCGAAGCGTCTCGGCGTCAAGCCTGTGTTTATGGAAACACAATGGGATGCGATGTTTGCGGGATTGGACGCAAAACGGTTTGACATGATTGCCAACGAAGTCGGAATTCGCCGAGACCGGCAACAGAAATATGATTTTTCTGATCCGTATATTACTTCTATGGCGGTGTTAGTCGTCCATAAAGATAACAATAAAGTATCTAAATTTGAAGACATAAAAGGGCTAAAAGCGGCACAATCGATGACAAGCAATTTTGCGGATTTAGCGCGGTCGTACGGCGCGCAGATTGTTGGTGTGGAAGGATTTAATCAAGCGGTCGAATTGTTAAGTTCTAAGCGGGTGGACGTTACCATTAACGATAACCTATCCGTTCTTGATTTCTTGAAACAAAAGCCAGACGCGCCAATTAAAATTGTGGCAAAGCACAGTGATGCATCTCAAAGCGGGTTTATGTTCCGCAAAGGCAGCGAAACGTTGGTGGAAGCTGTGAATAAAGCGTTAGAAGACATGAAAAAAGACGGCACATACGCCAAAATTTCCGAGAAATGGTTTGGTGAAGATGTATCTAAATAATGTGATGATGGACCCTGAACGGGTAGACCGATTAGTATCTATCGCGCAGAGTTCCCTTCTCCCGCTGGTGAAGGGGGCTTTGTATTATACGATTCCACTGACGATTATTACGTTTACCATTGGATTAATATTGGCGATTGCCACAGCATTGGCGCGCATTTCTGGAGTAAAAGTATTAGAAATCATTGCGAGAATATACGTATCGGCCATCCGCGGAACACCGCTGCTTGTCCAGTTGTTTATTATCTTTTACGGCCTGCCGAACATCGGCATTACGATTCCTTCGTTTCCTGCGGCCATCATTGGCTTTTCGTTAAACGTCGGTGCGTATGCTTCAGAGATTATCCGCGCCGCTATCTTATCGATTCCGAAAGGGCAATGGGAAGCGGCGTATTCATTAGGAATGACGTCGGGACAGGCATTGCGCCGAGTAATATTTCCGCAAGCGGCCCGTGTGTCGATTCCACCGCTGTCAAATACGTTTATCAGTTTAGTCAAAGATACATCGCTTGCATCGCTCATCCTTGTTTCGGAAATGTTTCGCAAAGCGCAGGAAATTGCCTCGACGAACTATGAATTCTTGTTGTTATATACTGAAGCGGCAATCATTTATTGGATTATTTGCTTTCTACTATCAATTGTGCAAAACCGAGTCGAAGAGCGTTTAAATCGTTACATTGCACGATAGCGATAAGGAGATACGATGATGATTTCTGTTCAAGGCTTATATAAGCAATTTGGAGACGTAGAAGTATTAAAGGGAATCGATCTTACGGTGGAAAAAGGGAAAGTAGTGGTCATTATTGGTCCATCGGGTTCAGGGAAGACGACGTTTTTGCGTTGTTTAAACGTGCTTGAAGTGCCGACAAAAGGGAAAATTTCGATAGCGAATAGACAGCTTGATTTTTCGAATCCTGTAACGAAACGAGAGATTCATGAATTTCGCCGGCTGACAGGAATGGTGTTCCAAAGCTATAATTTGTTCCCCCATATGACCGCCCTTGAAAACGTCATGGAAGGACCTGTCACGGTCAAGCGCGAAAAGAAAGAGCGCGTACGCGAGAGAGCGATGGCATTGTTGGAGAAAGTGGGGCTGAAAGATAAAGCCCATCATTATCCGTTTCAGCTGTCTGGAGGGCAGCAGCAGCGCGTCGCGATCGCGCGGGCGCTCGCCATGGAACCGGAAGTCATGCTGTTTGATGAACCGACATCGGCGTTAGATCCGGAGCTTGTCGGTGAAGTGCTAAAAGTCATGAAAAGTTTGGCGAATGAAGGAATGACAATGATCGTCGTCACTCATGAAATGAGGTTTGCGAAAGAAGCAGCCGATGAAGTGGTTTTTATGGATGGGGGAATCATCGTGGAAAGAGGAGCTCCAGAACAGTTGCTCGTTTCTCCAAAACATGAACGCACAAGACAATTTTTACAACTTATCGAGTAACAAGACAAATAAAGCCCCAGGCAAACGCGCCTGGGGCTTTAGCCATGGTATATGAAGTTGTGTTATTGGACGTTGCCGAATTGACCACCAAGTTGTTGTTGAGCCATTGCGACAAGGCGCTTTGTAATTTCTCCACCAACGGAACCGTTCGCCCGAGAAGTAGTGTCAGGGCCAAGGTTAACGCCAAATTCTTGGGCGATTTCGTATTTCATTTGATCGATTGCTTGTTGCGCACCAGCGACTAGCAGTTGATTAGAACTGTTGTTGCGTGCCATGTGTAATCATCTCCTTGTTTAAGATTTGATGGTTGGGTCGGCTGGATTTGCACCAGCAACGCATGCCATTGTCAGCATGCCGCCAAGCTAGGCTGAACCCAATGTGTTGTTTGGCAATGGTACTAATAGTTTGAAACGTTTTTCGCTGCTTATTCATTCACGGCTTATGGTAATTTTTTACGTTTTACTGTTGCTGATGTTAGGGAATATGTAAAATAAGGAGCTGCTTTTAGGAGGAAATATCATGCGCATTTGCCCGCTTTGCAACGGTTTATATAATTTGACGGTGCATTGTTCTTATTGCCAGCAGCAAATGGAAGATCAAGGAAAGGTTACCGATTATTTTGATGATTACAGTCCTTATATGGATACGGATATGATGAAATTGGTTGATGGATATCCGGAGACATTCGCTCATCATGAATGCGCGCATCTTTTTTACTGTCCGCGCTGCCGTCATGAGGAAGTGAAATTGATAAAAGAATAGGCTCTAGCTTTTTAAGGCTAGAGCCTGCCTGTTACGACCAACGATTTTATTATTTTTCGTCAGCGGAACGGATTCGTTTTTCTGTTTCGATATCAAAAAAGTGTGCTTTGTTCATATCCAATGCAAGGTCTAGCTGATAACCCGGTTTAATTTCGGTACGCGCGTCAATGCGCGCGACAAATTCTTGACCGTCAATGTTCGAATAAACCATCGTCTCAGCACCGAGCAGCTCGGCAACTTCGACGTTAGCGGTAATTTTTGTGTTTGGAGACGCTTCGATAAAGACAGGTTCGTCATGAATGTCTTCCGGACGAATCCCTAAAATAACTTCTTTTCCAACATAGCCTTGATCACGAAGTACTTTCATTTTTCCTTCTGGAACACCAAAAGTAATATTGCCGATAACAAACTTGCCATCTTGCAACGTCCCTTTTAAGAAATTCATCGCAGGGGAACCGATAAAGCCGCCGACAAAGATATTTTCTGGTTTTTCGTACACTTCTTTTGGCGTGCCAACTTGTTGAATGACGCCGTCTTTCATGACAACAAGCCGTGTTGCCATTGTCATCGCTTCCGTTTGATCGTGTGTAACGTAAATCGTCGTCGTTTCCAAACGTTGATGCAATTTGGCGATTTCCGACCGCATTTGCACGCGCAACTTTGCATCTAAGTTTGAAAGCGGCTCGTCCATTAAAAATACTTTTGCGTCACGGACAATGGCACGTCCTAGCGCGACGCGTTGGCGCTGTCCGCCAGAAAGCGCTTTCGGTTTGCGGTCCAAGTATTGTTCAAGGCCGAGAATGCGCGCTGCTTCGCGAACCCGACGTTCGATTTCCGCTTTCGGAAATTTTCTTAATTTTAATCCGAACGCCATGTTATCGTAGACGCTCATGTGCGGATAAAGCGCGTAGTTTTGGAACACCATCGCGATATCGCGATCTTTTGGCGGAACATCGTTCATGCGTTTGCCGTCGATATACAAGTCGCCTTTCGAAATTTCCTCAAGACCGGCAATCATCCGCAACGTTGTCGATTTGCCGCAGCCGGACGGACCGACAAAGACGATAAATTCCTTATCTTTAATATGTAGATTAAAATCTTTTACGGCAGTCACGTTGTTATCGTAAATTTTATAAATGTGTTCTAAACGAAGCTCTGCCATATTCTCACTCCCCCTATGACGAAATCGGTTTCAACTGCTTTCAGCGTACCGGAAAATGATAGAATTCGTAAATGGACAACATGCACAAAAAAAGAGGGGGATTTCAGGCAAGTTGACAAATAGGCAAATCAAGTCCGAATTTATTGTGCAAAATTCCCCTCTTAGTTGAGTGAACTTGGGGCCTGGAAAAGCAAAATGGCTGTTTGCCGTTTTTTCTACTCAATTTCGAGGCTTAATCAATAGATTGGATTAGAATAAAGGATGCGCTTATGTGTGCACATGCCCGCTTAGATGGACATGATTTTCAGGAAGCGGTCACTTGATCAAAAATCGGGGGAAGCAGCTTAATGGTTTACGTACTCTTTCAACAATATGGCCAGATAAACGGCGACCGCTCCTTTAAAATGTTTAATATCCATTCCTGTTTTTTCAATAAATTTATCGATGCGGTATTGTAAGCTATTGCGGTGCATATATAGCTTTTTTGCCGCTAGGGAAACGTTAAGATCACATTGGAAAAATGTTTTGATGATATGGAGCCATTCATCATCCAATGTTTCCAGAAAAGGGAGCGACTTTCTGACCATTTCCAGTTCGGAATGATGATGAATGAGCAGGAGCGGAATGATATCTTCCATTTGATACACCGTTTGTTTTGGCATATATGTTTGTGCTAATTGGAAACATCGCCTTTCATGGCAAAATGATTCATAAAGATGTTCGCTATATCGATGGATTTGCCCAACAAACAGATGAAGGGTGACATAAAAATCGGTCGATAGCGTGTCCGCCATTTCGGCAAATGGCAGCGGGTCCGGCGTTGGCTTTTGCTTTTTTTCAATAATGACGCCGCGATGGTCGTGTTCCCAAACGATAATAATACGTTCTGGAAACAGCCCGCTAATCGCATCGTAAAAATCGTCTTTATTTGCTACAGATTGTTTTGTCAAAAAATGGATAAAGCGGTAATAAGGGGAATGGGAGGAAAAATGCCGCAGCATCGTTGGATCCCCGTGCATGATCCACCTATGCCATGCCGTTTCTTCATCGCTCATCATGCGATCCGTGTCCGGAATCGGTGTCAGAAAAATCGATAATAATTGTTTTTCTTGTTCCGATAGACGCTGTTTGCAAATTCCAATTTTATCACCGTCTTTCGTATAAAACCATTCATATGCGGCGATGTCGTCGACTTGCTCATTAATGACGATCGCGTCCTTATAGTACGATTGTAGCCGTTCAAGCATGGTGACGTTTCCTTTCTTCATCATCTTAATGTTTTTTACTTCATTATACAAAAAGAAAAGCCGATTTTCTTGATAAAAAGGAAAATCGGCTTTAGAGTTGTTATGTCGTCTCATAAGGGGGTTCTTCTTTTACTAAATCGCGCGTTTCCTCGATGTTTACGGCATCGCCGTAGCCGCGGACATAGCCTCCAGCCATTCCTTCATTGATCATGCGGTCGATGTCCATATGGTATTGATCGCGTCCTTCATAGCGCGAATCTTGATGAGACGGTTTGTTTCGCTCCATCATGAGGGTCCCTCCTTGTTTTTTCTAGTTTGTGTGATGTGGGAATAGATTATCCGTCTTGATCATATATATGACAAAAAATCGGACAAGCAAGGAGGAAGAGGGATGATGCACACCGTGAAACAGCTGCTGCGCGCGACAAGAAGATCAGCGCAGCTAGCAGAACAGTTAGCGGAAATGGTGGACAATGAAATGTGGAAGCAACAATTGGCATTGTATTTAGAAGATATACAACGCCAATATCAGCTATGGCAATACATTCATCATTTACTTGCTGGAGCATATGAAGAAAGCGTTGTTGAGGAAAAGACGGTGAAAGCTTCGGTTGCTGATTTTGTGCATGCGCTTTGCTGCAACGAATTAGAAAAAGGGATGCTATGCCAAAGAGCAAGTGAAAAGTTGTCGGGCGCTGCGCGAAAAGCGGCGGACCAATCATTGCAACAGGCGATTCAATATAGCCGGCTATTTTTTACGATGATGCAAACCCAGTTAGTTCCTCAAATAGAGCGATAAGTTGTTTTGTTCCGGAGCGTTGAATGTCAGGTTCATCAAAAATCATCGGTTTGGCGTTCAGTTCGTACAAATATAACTGCCCATCTTTGCTTCGGCCGATGTCTGCGGAAAACTCACCGATGAATCCGAAATATTTGCTTATTTCTTTCCCGCATTCGTCCATTATATCGCGCAGCAGCCTTTCATCGATCCGGTTTTTCACCTTGGAGTACGGCAGAAGCTTTCCGCCGTTTAGGACGTGCGTCGTCAGTTGCTGCGCTTGCGCCAGCCGCGCACCGATGCCGCTTATTGTGTAAGTGCCGCGCCGATAATGAACAAGAACGCGCAAATCATAGCGGCTACCTTTCCACGTATCGGCATCGATCGCTTGTTGGGCGACATAGCGCGCTGAGGCAAACAATGGGGCAAGCTCATCGAGGGAAACAAGCGTTTTTTGACCGTTTATTTGTTCATAAATGACATATGTTTGCGAAGGAGAAGAAGTTAAACGAAAAATTCCTTTTCCTTTCGCTCCTTCATTTGGCTTAACATAAACACTTCTATATATTTGCAGCATCATTCGTATATCGTCAACGCCATGAACTTCGATCGTTGCTGGCAAATGCGGCCGCAATCGCTCGTTGTTTTTCAGCGCTTCGTATAGTTCCCACTTCGTCAAAAAAGAACGATTAAAAAACGGGATGCGGAGATTGTCTAAAAAGGCGATTGCCTGTTGGAACGCTTCCGTTTTTTCTTCTGCTCTGCTTTTGACGCGGTTGTAAAAAACGTCGGGAAGCGGGGCGGTAACAGGCATCCATCGTTCGAGATCATTAACAAATACATATCCTTGAACGGATCGTTCCGCGATGGCGCTGAATGGAAGCACTACGCTGACGCTTCCCGCTTTTTGTAGCGAATGGGCGATGAGTTCGACATATTGTTTTTTTCGTTTTAAAAGCGCGGGAATGGATGATTCGCTAATCATAATGCCGACAACCGGCCCGATTTTTCCGTTCCTTTCTTTCACGGGAAGCGAAAAAGATGGCGTGTCGTTAGCAAAACGCAATCGATGCCGGTATCCAAACATATAGGAACGGTTCTTGGCTTGGTGAAACCATTGCTTTTTTTCGTGATTGTAGAAAATGATCGTCATGTGAATAACGCCTCTCGTTTATCGATCGTTTTCTTGCTTAAATAGACAGCGTACGCAAGTGAAAGCATCGCTGTTAATTCGTCATATTGTTTTAACTTCGGATGTGTAAAAATTGATCGCCCCGGTTTTGAATTTGCTTCAAACATCCAAATCCGATATTGCCGGTCGATGCCAAGATCAAATCCGATTTCGCCAATGTTCATCTGAAGCTGTTCTTCAAGGCAGCGGCTTAAGGTAAGGGCGGCGTCATAAAGTTGTCGGAGGATATGGTCGCGAGCGCTTCGGTCAGGGAAAATTTCTTCGACCGTTTTGACGATGCCTCCGTTGTGAATATGGGTTGTCACGCTCGCTTTTTCGGCGATTTTCGCTGCAATCGCGCTCACCTGCCAAATCCCTTCTTCGTTTTTATTCGTATGAACGCGAAAGTCGACTTTTCTCCCGTTGATTTCTATGAGACGGATCCCTTGTTGAATAATATACGAGTCTAATTTTTGGTGCGAAAAGACATCTTCCCATAAAGAGGATAACGTTGAAAACGTTTGTGAGCGGTTCGCGCCGCGCTGATCTCGAAATCGGCATTCGTATTTCCTATTTTTTTTTAAAATATGGTGAATGCCTAGACCGCGACTGCCGTTGGCGGGCTTTAAATACACTTCTCCATAACGTTTTAAAAATTGATCAGCTGTTTCAATCGTAGGATAAAACGATGTGTCTGGAAGATAGGGGCGCGATAGCGGATGCTTTTCGAGCAGTCGGTATACTTCCCATTTGTTAAAAAAGTTTTCGTTAAACCAGGGGATCCCGTATTCTGTTTTTAATGTTTCTTTAATTGCTTGGAATGTTTCGGCGTTTTCGATTCGCCGGTTTGGCAGGCGATTGTAAATGACGGTTGGAAACGGAACTTCACGTTGCGTCCAGCCGCTTTCTGTATAAAAATAGCCGGTTATTGTTCCTTTTTCCCAGTTGATATGATGTGCTCCGAAGACAAAGGCGAATACCCCAACCTTTTTTTCTTGTGACAGCAATTTGGCAAAGAAAAAGCTTCGTTTTCCCACTGGACGAAGCGGCGATTTCGTAAATCCGGCGGTAAAAATGCCGACGAGCGGGCCTAGGTGGACGGTGTCTTCAGCGAAAAATAGATGAACGTCGGCAGAAAATGGGATGTATAAGCGTTTGGCGACATCATTCGTAATGATAATTTGTTTGTCTAAAAGCGGAGATGAAACGAAGCGGCATGCCGTTGACATGCTTCCAAAAGATACCATCGTTTGCCCGGAAAGTGAAACATCAGGAGGAAGGTAAACCGTATTTTCTTCGCCCTCTTGTATCGTTAATGAATATTTCATCGGACATTCACCCCGTTTGCGAGAAACAGGCAATAGCGCAGGGGCGCTTCATATATGGCATCAAGTTTTTCAGGAGCGAGCGAAGTAATGATTTTTCGGCCCGGCTTCGAATTGATGTCGATCAGCCATACGGCGCCTTCTTCTGTGATTCCAAGATCAACACCTAATTCAAACAGCGGACCGAACTGCTCTTCCAAGTAAGATGGCAGCACGTTTGTGATTGTTTCGATTCCGTCGGCAATAAAAAGGCGCTGTGGGGAAGGAATTTGGCTGAACCATTCGGAAAAATCGAAAATGGAAGCGCCGGCGCTGACGTTGGCGATGATTGTTCCCGGAGGCCCGACTCTTACTCCTCTGCCGCGTTCGCTCCATTTTCCATGTTCGTTTTTTTGGAAGAAGAAACGCACATCGAACGGCTCATTTTGCTTCGTTTTTAAAGGGAAAAACGGTTGGATAAGATACGAAGAGCGGCGAAGCAGTATTTCCATCCACTGTTGTAAATCTATTTTTCGCTTGATGGTGGCGATGGTTTGGCCGCTTGCATTCAGAATATGCAGATGTCCTTCCACTTGTTTTACAACATAAATGCCCTTGCCTCGCGAACCGTGTGCAGGCTTGCAAATGACGGCTTTTTCTTTCCGGATCATGTGCAGCAAATCGGTGGAGGAACGAAGGAGCACGGTTTTAGGAACATAATAGGAAAGCAGTGGATGATCGATGATCTTTTTGTACAAATCCCATTTACTTGGGAACCCGTATCCTAAAAATGTAATATCCGCCCGCTGTTTGAGCCATTGCATGATCGGTTTGCTTTTTTTCGAGCGATCATCCGCGCGATAAAAGCAGCGGTCATATAAAAAGTCGGGAATATCAAAAACGCTCTCGATCCATGATTGCGTAGCGGCATGAAACTGCAGGCCACGCGCTTTTTCCGTCAATGGATCAATATCAAGCGGGGTAAAGCGGTAGACGGTAATGCCATAACGCTCAGCCCGTTTGGCAATTTCCGTGGAATAATCGATCTCTTGCTGATCATAGATCGTGACGAATCCAAACGAAATCAATTGTACTCACTCCTTTTGTTCGATCAGAAATAAGCAATAGTCAATAATCGCTTTAGCGGAAGGGCGGATAAGGGCGTTGGGCGTTGCCGTATCGGTTTGTTTTGACGGTTTTGTGTTTACTTCAATGATCCACGGTTTGTTTTCTTGATCGATCGCTATATCAATGCCGAACTCTCCATATAATCCGTTGGCTTCGTTTGCGAGCACGGAAGCCGTTTCTAGCGCGATTTCTTTTAACAGCATTTTTAGCTGGAACGCTTTGTTTCGCCGATACCATTGCCCAAGCACGGTATCGATGGAAACGATTTCTCCGCCGCGGGCGAGATTGGCGACAAATTGTTCCTGCTGGGCGATGCGCGCGACAGCGGATGTCACGCGCCATTCGCCGCCATGGATGCGGTGGCATGACAGCCTGAAATCAACGGGGCGCCCGGCCATCGTCTGGATGGCGATGCCTTGTTGAATGATGGCTGCCGACTTCATTTGTTCTTTCAAAGCCGCAAACAGCGATGAAGTAGAAGTGTAGTGCCGCTCCATATCTTTTGTGAGCGTAGAATAGTCAAGGCGAAAATCGCTTTCCGTTTTTTCGATGCGGAAAATATGGCGTCCTTGACTGCCGTGGACCGGTTTGATAAAAGTAACGGGAAATTGTTCGAGAAAATGGTCGAGCGTTTGTTTTTTTGCGAACAATTCCGTTTTCGGCAAATACGGATGCAAGTGCGCATGGTTCAGCAAATGCTCATGCACTTCCCATTTGTGCAAAAAGCGATGGTTAAACATAAGGACATGTTCATCTTCGAGTTTGCGGATAAGACGTTCAAATAAGCGGGAATATTCCGTTTTTCGCGAATGAATGCGGTTATAAATGACTTTTGCCGGTGGGACTTCCGTTTTCGTCCATTCCCCGTTCATCCACTGATAGCCGATGTTTTCATTTTCTAAGTACATCGATAAGGAAGTGACGTATAGAGAAAGCTGCTGCTGCTTGCTATATTCTGCTAATTCCTTGCAAAATTCATGTATGGATCCAAAGCGAACGTGTGAGTCCGTCGTCTGAGAAATTTCCGTCATCACGGCGATAGAATGGGGATGATTCATTGTTCTCCCTCATTTGCGATTTCGTTTCACAATCTCTATAATGAAAAATTAGGCAACCGTTTCATATCGTATCGTATGATTCTCGCCTAATTTTGGTGATAGTGGACATACGCGGAAGGAGAGAAACATGGGGACGATTTTTTATTTGTTGTTTATGATCGTCGTTGGGGCGATAATTGGTGGAGTAACAAATTCTCTTGCCATCAAAATGTTGTTCCGCCCGCATCATCCGGTGTATATGTTCGGAAAACGGCTTCCGTTCACGCCGGGGCTGATTCCGAAGCGGCGCGAAGAGCTTGCCGAACAGCTTGGAAAGATGGTCGTCGAACATTTATTAACTCCAGAAGGCATTCGCCGCAAATTAATGACAAACGAATGGACGGACGGTGCGGTAGAACAGGTGCAACAATTTGTGGAAACATGGCTTTCCCGCGGGCGAACAGTGCGGAGAGTTCTAGAACAAATGGGAATCAGACAACCAGAGGAGCTCATTCGCACAAAAGCGGTTCAATGGTTGGACAAGGTGTACGAACAGGGAATGGAGCCGATGCGGTCAAAAGCGATTCGCGATGTATTTCCTGACGAAGTACAAAAGAAAATCGAGGCACGGATTGGCGATTTAGCGAATTACATCGCTGACCGGGCGCTTGACTATTTTCAAAGTGAAGAGGGAAAACAGCGAATCGCTAAAATGATCGATGAATTTTTTAGCGGCCGCGGGATGTTTGGCAATATGCTGCAAATGTTTCTCGGCAACGCCAACCTTGTCGATAAAGTGCAGCCGGAGATCATCAAATTTTTCCGCCATTCTGGAACGAGGGAACTATTTGCGCAGCTGTTATTCAACGAATGGAATAAACTAACAAGTTATCCTTTTGCGGTGGTTGAGGAACTGATTGGCAAAGAACGGATTCGCCAATCTCTTCGTTGCTTGATCATCAGTGCTGTTGAACGAGATGATTTTTTGGCACGATCGCTTGCCGAGCTCATTGCCCCATATCGGGAGCGGATCATGAATGAATGGATTCCGAAGGCGGTGGCAGCAGGCGGGCGATGGATCAGCGATCAAGTCGAAGCGATCATCGAGCGTCTGCAATTGGCCGATATCGTCCGTTTTGAGGTCGAGTCGTTTTCCGTGGAACGTCTTGAAGAAATGATTTTGTCGATTTCGCGGCGCGAGTTTAAAATGATTACATATTTAGGTGCATTATTAGGCGGAATCATTGGGTTTTTCCAAGGAATCATTGGCTTATGGCTGTAAGGCTGTCCCTCTTTTTGTTAGTCATATCGCTTTTTCTTGGCGCATACGTTATGATAGTGATATGTTACTTTTTTTGTAGGAGGCTTTTTTATGTCGAATCAACTATATGCCCTTGCCGAGCAACTTGGGCAAGCGATCCGTGCAAGCAGTGATTTCCAACAATTAAAACATGCGTACGAGGCGGTGCGCCGCGATGAAACAGCGTATCGCATATTTACGAATTTCCGCGATTTGCAAATGCGCCTCCATGAAAAACAAATGACTGGCGCTGAAATTTTTCCAGAAGAAGTGGAGCAAGCGCAAAAAGCGATGACGCTCGCCCAGCAAAACGAAAAGCTTGCCCAGCTGATGACGCTCGAACAACGGATGAGCATGGTGATGGCAGATGTTCAACAAATTGCAATGAAGCCGCTGGAAGAACTGTATCGTTCATTCGCAGAATAAACGCGAACACTCATATTGAGTGTTCTTTTTTTGTCCGTTTTATCATAGCTATGAAGTGACAGAAAGAAAAGCGAAGGGCGCTCCAATTTCGCCTAAAGGCAGCCTGCATCTTGCAGGAAACGGCGAAATGTCGCCATCGTGGCTCCGGCGACACGCGCTAGAAAGACTGCGGCTACAGCAGGGACCGAAGCGTCGCGAGTCGATCGCTCCCAAAGCTAGACAAGGGAGAACAGCGAAAGGCCGCTAAACCATGCAGAAGGAAGATTGAATGACAAGAGAGAAGCGGGCAAGACTCAACTTTTCGAAAAGGGGGAGACGGCGTGGCATATAAGTTGCTTGCTCTCAATATTGACGGAACGATTTTAAAAAACAACGGCCGCTTGCAGCGGGAAACGAAAGAAGCGGTGGAATACGTAAAACGAAAAGGAGTTTACGTGACGCTGATGACAAGCAGAAATTTGCTTGCGGCGAGAAAAATCGCGAAGGCGTTAAAATTGAATAGCGAATTGATCACATTTCAAGGTGCGATGATCGGAAAATCGCTGAATGAAAAAATATTTGAAGCGCTTATTCCGGAAGAACGGACATTTAATATCGTGCAGGTGCTTGAAAACTTTTATTGTAACATTCGATTGATGCATGAGCGTTATTCGATCGGCAACCGGAAAAAAGTGCAAAAAAATTTGGTCGCAAAAACGGTATTGTCATCTGGCGATCCGTTTTTTTATCCAACCCAGTTTGTCGATTCGCTTGGCGACATATTAATCGATGAACCATTAGCGGTTCCGAAAATAGATGTGTATTTTGCTAACGAAAAGGAGCGAAATGAAGCAGCTGCAGTATTGGAAAAGGCGTTTCCGACCGTCGATATGATCATGCAGCAAAACGGAAAAATGGAAATCGTGCCGCGGGGAGTGTCCAAACTTGCAGGATTGCAACGTCTTGGCAACCATTTAGGCATTCCTTTGAAAGAAATGGTTGTAATCGGCGATAGCCTAGACGATATACCAGCGATTGAGGCGGCTGGCTTAGGAGTCGCGATGGGGAATGCTCCTATGGAAGTGAAAAAAGTGGCTGACTGGGTGACGCGCTCGAACGAACAGCTCGGAGTCGCCTACATGATTAAAGAACATTTCCGCAAACAGCAACGTCTAGAATTTTTGAAAAAATTGAAAATGAAACGATAAAAAAGAAAGCTGGGGTATCTCGTCCCGGCTTCTTTTTTATTGGTGAATCTCTCCGCTTGACGAAGCAGAATCTCCTTCTGTACACTGGAATAAGCTTGACGTGGAAGGTGATGCCATTGCGTATCCAAATCGAAGGATTGCACGATATCGGGCGGTTCCAACGCCCGTTGGAAGTAATCACAGGATTATTTTTTGAAGAATATGAGCTAGTGCTGGAGCAGGGCGGTGACGCGGATATAATCGTCGCGCTTTCCGTAAGCGGCGACAAGCGCGTTTATGCCCATGGAATATTGACAGAAAAAGCGACGGGAAACAAATATGAAGCGGATCATGAAAAAGACATATCCGGCTACCTTGAGGAGAAAGAGCGTTTCAAACAAATAAAATACGCGGTGCTCTATGTATATGTGACGTTATTGCAGCAATATACCGGCCTTATTCAACAATGGGGCGTGCTAACAGGGATCCGCCCTGTCAAATTGCTGCATAAAATGCTGCGTTCTGGGCTTTCGCAAGAGGAAGCGCACCGCCAGCTTCGTGAAGAGTATTTGGTGACGGAAGAAAAAATTAGGCTGATGCAGGAAATCGTCGACCGCCAGCTTGCGGTCGTGCCGGATTTATACGATCTCGCCCATGAGGTAAGCATTTATATCGGCATCCCGTTTTGCCCGACGAAATGCGCCTATTGCACGTTCCCGGCCTACGCCATTAACGGGCGCCAAGGTTCTGTTGATGCTTTTTTAGCCGGGCTGCATTACGAAATGCGGGAAATCGGCCGCTTTTTAAAAGAGCGCGGCATCAATATTACGGCGATTTATTATGGAGGCGGCACGCCGACGAGCATTAGCGCTGAGGAAATGGACCGGCTGTATGCAGAGATGTACGAGTCGTTTCCAAACGTTGAGCGTGTCCGTGAAATCACGGTTGAAGCGGGGCGTCCCGACACGATTACGCCGGAGAAACTGAACGTGCTGAAAAAATGGAACATCGACCGCATCAGCATTAACCCGCAGTCGTACATCCAAGAAACGTTAAAAGCGATCGGCCGCCATCATACGGTTGACGAAACGGTTGAAAAATTCCATCTCGCCCGCGGGATGGGGATGAACAACATTAACATGGATGTCATTATCGGGCTTCCGGGAGAAGGGCTGAAAGAGTTTACGCATACGTTGGCGGAAACGGAAAAACTGATGCCGGAGTCATTAACCGTGCACACGCTCTCGTTTAAACGGGCATCAGAAATGACGAAAAACAAAGCGAAATACAAAGTCGCTGACCGCGGTGAAATCAGCGAAATGATGAAAGCGGCACAAGCTTGGACGAAACGGCACGGCTACGTTCCGTATTATTTGTACCGACAAAAAAACATTCTCGGCAACCTTGAAAACGTCGGCTATGCCTTGCCGGGAAAAGAAAGCATCTACAACATTATGATTATGGAAGAACAACAGTCCATCATCGGGCTTGGCTGCGGCGCCTCGAGCAAATTTGTCGATCCGAAAACGCGGAAAATTACCCGCTTTGCCAACCCGAAGGAGCCGAAAGCGTATAACGAAAACTTTGTCCACTATACGGAAGAAAAGTTAAGAATGCTGGAAGCGTTGTTTGGATAGACGGGCTTTAGACAAGTGTCTGAGGCCTGTTTTTTTGGCTGTTTAACGAATTAATCAAAAGCATGTAAAAGAATTATCGCTGCCATCAAAAGAACGAAGCCAACCATATCATATCCAATCCGTCTAACTCCTTTTGGCTGTGAATCGAGCCGTAAGCTCTTTCGGTTTCATGCGCCGCCTGTGATCTTGTGCAAGCCTTCGATGGGTGTAAAGGTTTTGGCATCATGGTGGAGCTGTTCCGTTGATTGCGTTTCATGCACATCTTTCATTGTTTCCCACGTCCTTTTCTGTTCAAACACCGATTGCTTTCGGCAACCCGGTCATATTAACGATGGAACAAAATCAGTTTTCCGCTTGATGTTACGCAACGGTGCGTTTTATCATAGCAGTTATGTTCGCGCAATTTTTGCTCGCTGATTTTTTTTGCTTCCTCGTCGTTCGCTGCTTCGAACGTTTCGTCCAACAGTTTTTCCCCGCTTTTGTCGAAAGCCGTCAACGTGTACGTTGGCATTCCCGTTTCCTCCTCTGATGAATAGTGGTTCATATTATTATTTTGTTATTTTTTGAAAAATTCCTTCTAAATTGTGAAACTTTTCGCTATGATAAACGTGTAATTAGGATGGTGGAATTTTTATCTAAAACTGGGGGAGTGAGAATGACGCTACAGTTAGAGCATGTGACAAAGCGATTTGGTGCAGTGACAGCGGTCAACGATGTTACATTAACGATTCCAGAAGGAAACTTATTCGGATTTCTTGGCGCGAACGGGGCGGGTAAGACGACGACGTTCCGCATGATTTTAGGCTTGCTGGAACCGACAGAAGGAACGATTACATGGAATGGGGGAAAAATCGACTATTCGAAAAGCCACCTTATCGGCTATTTGCCGGAAGAGCGCGGATTGTACCCGAAGCTGAAAGTAAAGGAGCAGCTTATTTATTTAGGCAGGCTGCGCGGCATGGAGAAAGCAGCGATTATAAAAGAAATGGAAGCATGGCTTGAGCGGTTTAACGTGCCAGAGTATGCGGAAAAGCGAGTAGAAGAACTTTCGAAAGGGAACCAGCAAAAAATTCAATTTATCGCTGCCGTGTTACACAAGCCAAAGCTATTAATCTTAGATGAGCCGTTCAGCGGGCTTGACCCCGTCAATGTCGAGCTGTTAAAAGAAGCGGTCATCGATTTAAAAAACAATGGAACGACGATTGTCTTTTCAAGCCATCGGATGGAACATGTCGAAGAGCTGTGCGAGCATCTTTGCATTATGCACCGGGGGCGACCGGTGGTATACGGGTCGTTGAAAGAAGTGAAGCGGTCGTTTGGCAAAAAGAACATTATTATTCATGCCGATATGCCGCTTGATGAACTGGCAGAGTTTCCGGGAGTCGTCAAAATGAAGCGGACCGCGGAAGGCGTGCATTTGCAAATCGAAAATGAAGACGTGTCGCAAAAAATCCTTTCTTATATTGCCAATAAAGGATTTATTCGCAAGTTTGCGCTAGAAGAGCCTTCGTTAAACGATATTTTCATTGAAAAAGTGGGTGCGGCGTATGAATAAGTTTTGGATTGTGCTTTGGCATACGTATACGACAAAGCTGAAAGCGAAATCGTTTCTCATCACGACGATCATTACGAGCCTCTTCGTCTTTGCGATCGCGAACATCCAGCATATTATCGAATTTTTTACGAAGGATGAAAAAACGACGGTCGCCGTCATCGATACAACGGGAATGTTTTACGAACCGCTCGAGGCACAGCTGAAACAAGGAAAACACGATGATCTCCAGTTAAAGAAGGCGACCGGCTCGGAAGAAAAGGCAAAGGCGGCTGTCCGCAATGGCAAATGGGATGCGCTCCTTATCCTTTCGGCTGACGATAAACAGCTGCCGAAAGCGGCGTATTATGCAAACACAATTGCCGACAGCGATACGCCAAGCGAGCTTGAGCAAGCGCTCCAGCAGCTGAAAACAGCGCTGGCGACAGCAAAACTCGGTCTGAAGCAAGAGCAAATCGCGCAATTGTATGAGCCGGTGCCGTTTGAAAAAGTGGCATTGGAAAAAAACGCGAAAACGGAAGAAGAGCTGAATCAGGCGCGCGTTCTTGTTTACGTGCTGCTGTTTGCGATGTACATGTTTGTGCTTATGTACGGCGGCATGATTTCAACGGAAGTGGCGACGGAAAAATCGTCGCGCGTCATGGAAATTTTAGTATCCAGCGTCCCACCGCTCCAGCAGTTATTTGGAAAAATTCTTGGGGTTGCGCTGCTTAGCTTAACGCAATTTGCGATTTTATTTGCCGTCGGTTTTGCGGCACTGAAAAGCAGCGGGCAGGAATTGTGGAAGTTTCTTGGCTTTGATCATCTTCCTGTCTCGACATTTGCGTATGCGATTATTTTCTTCCTTTTAGGTTATTTCTTATATGCGACATTATTTGCTGTGCTCGGTTCGCTCGTCAGCCGCGTGGAAGACGTGCAGCAAATGATTATGCCGGTGATGACTTTGGTGATTGCCGCATTTATGATCGCGATGTTTGGCTTAGGCGCGCCAGAATCGTCTTTTATTACGGCGACATCGTTCATTCCGTTTTTCACGCCGATGATTATGTTTTTACGGGTTGGATTGCTGTCTGTTCCAGTTTGGGAAGTGGCGATCAGCCTTGCTTTATTAATCGCGACAATCGGTTTGCTCGCCTTTTTCGGATCAAAGGTGTACCGCGGCGGGGTGCTTATGTATGGGAAAGCCGGTTCATGGAAAGATATGAAAAAAGCGGTGCAGCTGACGAAAAAGTAAGGCCTTGCGCATGCAAGGTCTTATATTTTTAGCGCTTATGCAATTGTGGTATACTTAACTATACGCAAATTTGGAAACGGAGGAGAATAGGTTGGCGAAAGGGATCATTCATTATGATGTCGGGGAACAGGTAGATGTCTACTTGCTTATTAAGTCAGTGACAAAAGGGATCGCCAGTAACGGAAAACCGTTTTTAACGTTAATTTTGCAGGACAAAACGGGGGATATTGAAGCAAAATTATGGGACGTGTCGCCGGAAGATGAGAGCGTCTACGTGCCGGAAAGCATCGTCAAAGTGTTTGGCGACATTCATAATTACCGCGGTAAAACGCAGCTGAAGATTCGTTCGATTCGCCCCGCTCACGCTGGGGACGATGTTCGTGTATCCGACTTTCTCGAAACCGCCCCGATGAAGCGCGAAGAGATGATGGAAAAAATTACACAATACATATTCGATATGGAAAATCCGAACATCCAACGGATTACCCGCTATTTGTTAAAAAAGTACGAACAAAGATTTTTTGATTATCCGGCGGCAATGAAAAATCACCATGAATTTATTTCCGGATTGGCGTACCATGTCGTGTCGATGTTGGAATTGGCAAAAGCGCTTGTGAATTTATATCCATCGTTGAATAAAGACTTATTATACGCTGGCGTGATTTTGCACGATCTCGGCAAAGTGATCGAACTATCCGGCCCGGTGTCGGCATCGTATACGCTGGAAGGCAATTTGCTTGGCCATATTTCGATTATGGTGAGCGAAATCGGAAAAGCGGCCGAACATCTTGGCATTAGCGGGGAAGAAGTTGTCGTGCTGCAACATATGGTCCTTTCCCATCATGGAAAAACGGAATGGGGCAGCCCGAAGCCGCCAATGGTGAAAGAAGCGGAAATTCTGCATTACATTGACAACTTGGACGCAAAATTGAACATGATTGACCGGGCGCTTGAAAAAGTAAAGCCGGGAGAATTTACGGAGCGAATTTACGCGCTGGAAAATCGTTCGTTTTATAAACCGATGTTTTCTTCTGTTTTAAAAGCAGAAAAAAAGGGGGGAGACCGGTAATCTCCCCCCCCTTTTCATATTAATGCCTGACTACAAGCGCCATTTAAATAGCATTATCGAGCCTTTATATTCCTCGCGTCATTAGATATACAAAAGGATAAAACAAATCCCGGCAAACAGGTGGATCGTTCTTAACATGTTTTGGCGATTGGTGACGGGCAATGCTTCTCCCATGCGATTAAATCCCAATCCGTAAAGAAGCAAAAAATTCCGAGGCAAGTAATGTCAGGCTGATCATTTTAAAAATCGCGTTTTTACATAAAACGATTGCCAACAGAAAAATAAATTCCCATGTAAACATAATCATCGTGAACGACAGAAGTAAGAAAGAAAAATCGGATGTAGATCCTGAAGGGGGATGGATATGGCCATTACCTTTATTTCCAAATCTTTCAGCCAGAGCCTGAATGTTTATAATAATATCAGTTGAAAGTAAGGTTTATGCATACTACGTCCATGTTTGGCGTATATTGTAGTAAGACAAGCTACATAAAAAGGGGGATGTGCATGTTTAGCATGCCATGGTGGATTTACTTGGTCGTTGCCGGCATTATTTTCAGCGGCTATATGACGGTAAGGACGGCAGCGAAAGAGCGTGAAATAGATGAGGCGATGATTGAAAAAGAAGGAGAAATTTATATGGAGCGCATTCGCGAGGAGAGAAAGCGGCGCCAGCAGGCAAAGTCCTTGTAGAACACAAGGACTTGATTTTTTTGAAAAATTCTTTTTATTTTTTTTCAGTTCATGTTAGGATAATAGTAACTGTTATTCATTAAAGAGATAAAGTGGGGGATGAAATGATGAAACGGGCATACAATTTCAACGCAGGACCTTCAGCGCTGCCGCTTCCAGTATTGAAGCGGGCGCAAGAAGAGCTTCTCAATTTTCAAAATACGGGAATGTCAGTAATGGAGCTGAGCCATCGCAGCAAGGAATACGATGCGGTGCACAACAGCGCGAAGCAGCGGCTAAAAAAATTAATGAACATTCCCGATACGCATGATGTCCTGTTTTTGCAAGGGGGAGCGAGCTTGCAGTTTTCGATGGTGCCGATGAACTTGCTTGGCAAAGATAAAGTGGCCAATTATGTACTTACGGGATCATGGTCGGAAAAAGCGCTCAAAGAAGCGAAAAAAATTGGGAAAACCCATATTGCTGCTTCAAGCAAAGAAGCGAATTATACGTACATTCCGCGTTTGGAAGACATTCAGCTTTCCGAAAACGCCGCCTATTTACATATTACCTCCAACAATACGATTTTCGGCACACAGTGGCATGAATTTCCTGATTTGCCAATTGATCTTATTGCCGATATGTCCAGTGATATTTTAAGCCGGGAAATCAACGTTGGACAATTTGCGTTGATTTACGCAGGGGCGCAAAAAAATCTTGGTCCTTCCGGCGTGACTGTCGTCATTATTCGCAATGATTTATTAGAGCGCATTCCTGATAACCTGCCGACGATGCTTGACTACCGCACTCACATCTCGAGCAATTCGCTGTACAATACGCCGCCGACGTTTGCGATTTATATGATTTCGCTCGTGCTTGAATGGGTAGAAGAGCAAGGCGGCGTGAAAGCGATCGAAGCGCGCAATAAAGAAAAAGCAGCCGTTGTGTACGAAGCGATTGATGCAAGCAACGGGTTTTACGCCCCGCATGCGGAAAAGGACAGCCGTTCGCTCATGAATGTCACGTTTACACTGCCAAATGAAGAATTAACGAAGAGATTTTTAGCGGAGGCAAAGGAAAAAGGATTTGTTGGACTAGCCGGCCATCGTTCCGTTGGCGGCTGCCGCGCGTCGATTTATAACGCTGTTCCGCTTGAGGCGTGTGAAGCGCTAGCAGAATTTATGAATGACTTTTACCGTCGGTTTAGCTAATTTTTTTACTTCACTTTTATACTGCAAAGTGATATAATAATAGAAAAATTCTCGTAATAGGTGCGAGCACGCGATTAGAGGAGCTCAGGCTAGAATAGATGAGGAGAGATGAGCATGAATACGCGAGTGTTAGTTTCATTGGCATTGCTAGTTGGAATCGGGGCGGTATTGCACGCCGTTATTCCGGGAATTTTCTTCGGGATGAAGCCGGACATGATGCTAACAATGATGTTTCTAGCCATTTTATTGTTTCCAAATGTAAAAACAGCGGGGCTTGTCGGGATTGTGACAGGCGTTATTTCCGCGATGACAACAGGATTTCCGGGAGGACAGGTTCCAAATATCATTGACAAAATCATCACCGCTTTTGTGTTTTTCGCGTTTGTGTTGCTTTTGAAAAAATATGGTCAAACGGTGATTTCTGCCACAATATTGACGGCTGTCGGTACGGCCATTTCCGGCACGATTTTTTTAACCGCAGCGCTTTTGTTAGTCGGACTGCCAGGGGGAGCGACTTTTTCCGCTTTATTTCTGACTGTTGTATTGCCGACGGCTGCGATTAATATGATTGTGATGGTGATTATCTATCCAATTGTCTCGTCGATTTTTAAGCGGATGAACATTACAGCGCATGTGTAACAATCGCAAAAAACCCGATCATCATCTTGGTCGGGTTTTTTGCTATCACACTATACGTATCGCAGAAGCCAGGCAGTGGCAAAGCAAAAAAATGTTATTCCAATATAAACGAAAGCACGCTGCTGCAAAATTTTTTTTGGTGGGTACATTTTCGCCTTCGATAATGAAAAAAGCGTGTAGATGAAAAGGCAGAAAAACACGAAGCTAACAATAAAGAAAAACGACCGCATATATATCATTGCATTCTCCTCCTATGTTTACTATATGTCCGTTATTTTGCCGCTATGAATGGCAGAGGATGATCATAAAATTAAACATTTTTATCCTTTATTAATTTTTATTTTACTGGCATAATAGAAAGTAAAAAACACGGTGAGGGAAGAGTGGGTGGAACGATGAAAACGACAGAGCAAAATTATTCTATAAAAGAGGCGATGCTATTTAGCCAACGGATTGCCCAGTTAAGCAAGGCGCTTTGGAAATCGATCGAAAAGGATTGGCAGCAATGGATTAAGCCGTTTGACTTGAACATTAATGAACATCATATTTTATGGATTGCGTATCATTTTAAAGGAGCGTCGATTTCGGAAATCGCGAAATTTGGCGTGATGCATGTGTCGACGGCGTTTAATTTTTCGAAAAAATTAGAAGAAAGAGGCTTGCTTTCCTTTTCGAAAAAGCAAGACGACAAGCGCAATACGTATATTGAACTGACCGAAAAAGGAGAAGAAGTGTTGTTGAAACTAATGGAATCGTACGATCCGACGAAAAACGCCGTGTTTAAAGGGGCGTTGCCGCTGCGCGATTTGTACGGAAAGTTTCCAGAAATTTTAGAAATGATGTGTATCATCCGCAATATTTACGGGGATGATTTTATGGAAATTTTCGAAAGGGCGTTTGAAAATATTAAAAACGATTTCGTTGAGCAAGATGGAAAGCTAGTGAAACGAAACGCCGCGAAGACGCAAGAAAAGGAAAAAGAACTGACAGGCCAACCTAGCTAACGGTTTTGATTAACTTTTTCAATTCGGTCATCAGAGGAACAAACATTTGCTGTTGAAGGAGAGCGTCGACTGTCTGTTCGAGCGGAAGGCTTGGATGAAGCATGCCCGCGAAATGAAGGAGAAGCGGGGTGAAAATCGTCAGCCCTTCCGCTTTTTGTTTTTCGTATTCTTCGCTTAACTGTTGGCAAAGGGCGAGCACCTCATCCACTTCTTCTTTTGTTAAATTGGCTTGAATAACAAGATAATAAAACGGTTTTTTGGTTTTATCGACCATTTCCATTAGCAGCGATCGATGAAATTCCAGTTTGGCGATTCGTTCCTCCAGCGTTTCCATATACGTACTCCTTTTGTCAAACATAATCGACAAGTTGTTATGTATATTTTACCGAATTGGCGAAAAACAACCAATAGAAAAGTTTTTTCGGAGGAAGAGGATTTTTCTGTAAAAATCATATTGATTTATAGAACAAAACATTGTAAAGTAAATGAGTAATTATGATATTTTTACCATGAATAGGAGGGGAAATAGGTTTGACGGTGTACTTTATACCCCTTGCTGTCATTATTTTATTTCTCATTAATCAATTAACGTCCCGTCTTTGTGCGCAAAGAGAAATACCGGAAGAAAAGCAACCTGGTGTTTTTCGCACCATCAATGTCCTTATTACGATTTTATTAATTTCCTCCTATTTTGAAGTGCTATTTACATAGAGAAAAGCTGACAGCTCGTGCTGCCAGCTTTTTTGCAGGCGTATGGTGGATAGGGAAAAACATAGCGATTAGAATAAACATGCACATCCAACGATAATTAATAAAATAAACAGCACGACAATTAACGCAAAGCCTCCCGCATAAGGTGCGCTCATTGTAACACCTCCTTTCAATTCCAAAAGGAGCCCATTCAGCCATATCCGCTTCATCATCATCATATGTGATGAAAAAATACATGTATGGGCGGATGACTAACGGAAAAAGGTTTTTTTCTTTAGGAAAAATATGATATAGTTATTGTTGTAATTTTTTTTGCAAAAAAATTGGCGTAGGAGTTGTGGAACAAATGAAAAAATGGATGATTGCGGCAGCCGTCGCCTCCGTTTTCGCTTTGTCAGCGTGCAATAACGGCGATGAAGTCATTGTGAAAACAAAGGACGGTGATATTACAAAAGAAGAATTTTACAATGAAATGAAAGCGCGAGTAGGCAAGGAAGTGATTCGCGACCTTGTCGATGAAAAAGTGTTAAGCAAAAAATATAAAGTAACGGACAAGGAAATCGATAAAGAAATCGAAAACTTAAAAGAAATGTATGGGACGCAATACGATTTAGCAGTCCAGCAAAATGGGGAAAAAGCGATTCGCGACATGGTGAAACTCGATCTTTTGCGGCAAAAAGCGGCGATGGAAGATATCAAGGTAACGGAAAAAGAGTTAAAAGACTATTATAAGAACTATAAGCCGAAAATTAGAGCGAGCCATATTTTGGTGAAAGATGAAAAGACGGCAAAAGAAATTAAAGCGAAGCTTGACAAGGGCGAAGATTTCGCGAAGCTTGCGAAACAATATTCGCAAGATCCAGGATCGGCGTCGAACGGCGGCGATTTAGGTTGGTTTGGACCGGGGAAAATGGTAAAAGAGTTTGAAGATGCGGCATATCAGTTAAAAGTTGGAGAAATTAGCGATCCGGTAAAAACAGAATATGGATATCATATTATAAAAGTAACGGATAAAGAAGAGAAAAAGCCGTTTAATGAAATGAAAGATGAAATTGAGTTTGAAGTGAAAAGAAGCAAGCTCGACCCATCGAAAGTGCAATCGAAAGTGGATAAATTAGTAAAAGACGCAAAAGTGGACATCCAAGATAAAGATTTGCAAGATGCGTTAAAACAACAATAAAAACAACAAAAGGAAGCGGGCAAGAGCGCTTCCTTTTGTTGTTATTCCAATCCTTTTTGAATCGTTGCGGCAATGGTTTGCAAATCGTCAAATGTGTAATCGCTTGCGTGCGATTTCCATACGGCTCCGAAACCATCGCCTTTGCCGTAGCGCGGGATTAAGTGAACATGGTAATGAAAAACCGTTTGTCCTGCTTGTTCGCCGTTATTGTTTAGTAAATTTAAGCCGACTGGGGAAAATTGTTTTTTGATCGCGTTCGCGATTTTTGGAATAGCAGTAAAGACGTGGCTTGCAACATCTGGAGTGAGCTCAAAAATGTTTTCTTTATGTACTTTTGGAATGACGAGCGTATGCCCTTTCGTTACTTGGCTGATGTCGAGAAATGCTAGTACATGTTCATCTTCGTACACTTTTGCCGCAGGAATGTCTCCGTTTACAATTTTGCAAAAAATGCATTCACTCACTAGAAAAAGCCACCTTTCTTATTTTTTTGTTCCATTTTACCATAAAAAAAGCAGGATGCAATCCTGTATTGATTGCATCCCGCTTCGCTGAAAAGGGGAGAAAGTTTGTTCAAACGAGGTAGCGTTTGATGAACACCCCATTTGCGAAAAGTTTTTCTTTGTTCAAGACAGACATCCCTTTGGTCTCTTGTGTAGAGGTTCGTTGCTTCACAGCATGGCAAGATAGTACTGTCTTTCACAAACACCCCATTTTGTTATGGAGTTTCGCGTTTTTTCACCGCATACAACGGTGTTGCTTCAACAATGGTGTCTTTCGCAAACACCTCATTTCGAATGGATGATTCATCTTGCGCTGTTTCTCATCCCCTTTTCGCTATTTATCATGCCCGCGGAAAAAGAATGTATGCAAAAAAAGGAGATAGATAATTTTTGGAAAGTGCCGGCCGCTTTGATAAAATGAAAATGTAGTCCGCAATTTGATGATAGAAAGGAAGCAGACGATGGCGCTCTTGGAAGTTCACCATTTATACGGCGGATATACGAAGCAAAACGTGCTTGAAGATGTTTCGTTTACCGTTGACCGCGGCGAAATAGTCGGTCTAATCGGGCTGAACGGCGCGGGGAAAAGCACGACGATCAAGCATATTATCGGGCTGATGGAACCGCGTAAAGGGACGATTACGATTAACGGAAAAACGTTTTCAGAACAGCCGGATGCGTATCGTTCGCAATTTACATATATACCGGAAACGCCGATTTTGTACGAGGAACTGACATTGGAGGAACATTTGCAATTGACGGCAATGGCTTATGGGCTGGAAAAAAGCGAATATGAACGGCGGCTTCCGCCGTTATTGAAGGAATTCCGCATGGAGAAAAGGCTGAAATGGTTTCCTGCGCATTTTTCCAAAGGAATGAAGCAGAAAGTCATGATCATGTGCGCCTTTTTGGTGGAGCCAGCCCTTTATATTATTGACGAGCCGTTTCTTGGACTTGATCCGCTTGGCATTCATTCTTTGCTGGAACAAATGCAGCGAATGAAGAAAAAAGGAGCGGGCATTTTAATGTCGACGCATATTTTGGCGACGGCAGAAAAATATTGCGATTCGTTTGTCATTTTGCATAACGGAAAAGTAAAGGCGAGAGGAACGCTCGCGGAGCTGCGCGAACAATTTTCTTTGCCATCGGTGACGTTGGATGAATTATATATCGAATTAACAAAGGAAGACAGCGTATGATAAATGGAAGACAATTATGGAACGATCGCCTTTATCAAGAAGCGAGAAAAATGCGGCGTTATTTGCGCTATATGCTGAACGACCATTTATTGTTTATCTTGCTGATTGGCATTGGGCTAGGGGCGGTTGCCTACCATCATTGGGTACAAACGCTTCCGCCGCATTTCCCTTATCCAATTGTGGCCGCGCTGGTTTTTTCTTTCGTATTGACGTTCGGTTCGCTGCGCACGTTGTTGCAGGAAGCGGATATCGTGTTTTTATTGCCGGCTGAGACGAAGCTCCGCCCATATATTCAACGGGCGTTTTTACTGAACTTTCTTTTGCAAGCATATGGGCTGCTTCTTGTATGGTTGGCCATCGTGCCGCTTCACCGAAAGTTTTCCGCTGTTTCTGTATGGCTGCTGTTTTTTGTGCTGCTCGTTCTAAAAGGATGGAATTTGTTTATCAGCTGGAAAGGAAATTATTTTATCGAGCCGCTTACCCATCGTCTCAGCGCGATTTCCCGGTTTGGGCTAAATGCCGCGTTCGTTTATTTCTTGCTTTCCGATGCTTCCGCCTTCTTTTTACTTGCCTTGTGTGCGCTGATTGCCGGCATCACCTTTTATATTGTACGAGCAACAAAGCGAAAGGGGTGGAAATGGGAGCGGATCATTGAACAGGAAGCAAAAGCAGCGCGCACATTTTACCGCATCGCCAATTTGTTTACTGATGTTCCGCAATGGAAAGAGGAGGCGAAGCGGCGTCGTTGGCTTGATTTTCTAGTTTTAATGATTCCGTACCAGCAAAAAAATACATTTCTTTATTTGTATGTACGAACATTCATCCGTTCAGGCGGCTATTTAGGGCTTTATATCCGCTTAATCGCAATTGGATTGTTATTGCTTTATATCGTTCCATCGGCATACGGAAAAATCGCTGTGTCGCTATTTTTTCTTTACATTACAGGTTTTCAATTATTCGCGCTCATCGATCATCATCGGACAAACTTGTGGATTCGGTTATATCCGTTTCCTGACGATATGCGGAAACAGGCGGTATGCCGACTCCTCTTTTTCTTGTTAATTGTGCAAAACAGCGTATTCAGCTTGTTTTTGTTCCTGCTTGGCGCCGGCGCGATCTGGATCGGGTCATGGGCGGCAGGTGCTGTTTTTAGTTATTGGCTATTGTTTCATTATCTTTCTAATCGTCGCAAATAGGAGGGAGAAGAATGAAAAAAATGTATATCACGGCGGGAACGGCGGATTATTTGCAAAAAATAAAGGATGTGCATAAGAACGAAACGATGTTGTTATTGGAAGGGGAAGCGGATGCCGTTTTGCTTCATGAAACAGACGGGGAAACGGTGTTTAACGAGCCGCGCCGTTATGAAGTGATCGATGCAGCCGGCGAGTTGGGCGGAGCGTTCGTTGTATGCAACAATATTCCAGTGACCGATGAAGGGCGCCCGCTTTTTGAGCATCGCTTTCAGCAGCGAGCGAGATTGATTGAAAATGAACCTGGATTTGTTGCGATTCGCGTGCTTCGTCCACTTTCGAACGATACGTATGTGATTATGACATTATGGGAAGGGAAAGAACATTTTGAACAGTGGCAGCGCTCCAACGCGTTCGCAAAAGCGCATGAGCGGCGAAAAGACGAACAAAAGCCATCTCGGCAAATATTTCCGCGTCCGTCTTATGTAACGACCTATTCGGTTGTTCCAGAAAGATAAAACGGTTTTTTACCACCTCGCTTTTGCTACAGTGAGAAAGCGGGGTGTTTTTTTGCCATCATGCGATCAAAGAAGTGTTTCACACCTTTATTCTCCTTTCATATGCTGTAGTACATCGGTGTTAGGTAAATGCCCTATTTACCCAATGAAACAAGGAAAGGAGAATAGGAATGGGTGTCGAATTAACGGTGCTGCATTGGATTTACTTAGCGTTTATCGTGCTTATCATCGGGTTTATGATCGCGCGAAAAGATACATCGCTCGTTTGCATCGTCGGGATCTTTTTGTTGGCCGCCACTGCGACCCATTCGTTAAGCGCTGCGATCAGCGGGGTGTTCAATAGTTTTATTTACGCAATGACAGAGCTTTTGCCGACCATTTTAGTGATTTCCATTATTGTGGCAATGAGTAAAGTGTTGACAGCAACGGGAATTAATGATGTGATGATTTCGCCATTTACTAGGTTTATTCGTACACCAGGATGGGCGTATTGGACGATTGGAATTTTGATGATGGTCATTTCTTGTTTTTTCTGGCCATCACCTGCGGTTGCGCTAATGGGAGCGGTGTTGCTGCCTGTGGCTATTCGCATTGGGCTGCCAGCGTTAGGAGCGGCAATGGCGATGAATTTATTCGGCCATGGTGTTGCTTTGTCAGGAGATTTCGTTATTCAAGGAGCGCCAAAGCTGACAGCGGATGCTGCCGGTCTTCCTGTCTCGGAAGTCATCTCCGCCAGCGTGCCGCTCGTGTTGGTGATGGGAGCGGCAACTACGATTACTGCCTTTTTATTGCTTCGCCGTGATATGAAAAGGGGTTATTTTGCTAACGAAGCGAACGAAGTGGCGGTAACAGCGGATGCGGTGCTTGAAAAGACGGAACGGTTGTTGTCTAATCAAGCGAAAAATATGTTGGCGGTCATCATTCCGGTTATGTTTGTTTTAGACGTCATCACAATGTTTTATTTGCGCTTGCAAGGCGGGCAAGCGACTGCATTAATCGGAGGAACGGCGATTTTTATTTTAATTCTTATTTCTATTTTTGCGCATAAACAAGAAAGTTTTGAAGAAATTACTAATTATTTGATCGAAGGGTTTCAATTTGGCTTTAAAGTATTTGGGCCAGTCATTCCGGTCGCGGCGTTTTTTTATCTTGGCGACGCAGGGTTTGGTAAAATTATCGGCGAGCACTTGCCAAAACTATCGCAAGGGATTGTGAACGACTTGGGAGTGGCGCTTGCCCATATTGTGCCGCTTAACGATGAGATTGGCGCAGTAACGTTAACGGTTGTCGGAGCAATCACAGGCTTGGATGGTTCAGGATTTTCCGGCATTTCATTGGCAGGGTCGGTTGCGCATTTATTTGCGACAGCGATTGGCGGCGGTGCCGCGACCTTGACTGCGCTTGGGCAAATTGCGGCAATTTGGGTTGGAGGCGGCACGCTTGTTCCCTGGGCGCTTATTCCCGCTGCGGCCATTTGCGGTGTCGATCCATTTGAGCTGGCGCGGCGCAACTTAGTTCCGGTAGCGATTGGTATCGTGATTACAACGATTGCCGCGATGTTTCTTATGTAAAATGGTTGATAAGCTGTCTCGTAGGAGCGAGGCGGCTTTTTTGTTATAATAAAGAAGAATGATTTTTGACGCCAACATCGTTACACCGATGAAAAGCATGGAACATGATAGTTAGGCAGAAGCAGCCGGTCTCCTATTTTGGAAAGTGGACGAATAAAACGGTATTGGTATCAGCGAAAACAAATTGTCAATTTTTTGACGGTTTCCCCCCGTTGCTATACATTGTCATAAGAACCTTGTATAGTTGTAATTGTAGTTTTTTATCCAATTGCTCTTTGGTGAAAATTTTTCTCCATTTTTTATAGATTCATCGATGCGAAAGTAAAGAAAGGCGGATGAAGATGTCAAAACGAAAGAATGATACTTTTTTACGCGCTTGCCGCGGCGAAAACACAGATTATGTTCCGGTTTGGTATATGAGGCAGGCGGGGAGATCGCAGCCGGAATATCGGGCGCTTAAAGAGAAATATTCGTTATTTGAAATTACACACCAACCGGAACTTTGCGCTTATGTAACCAGATTACCGGTCGAACAGTACAATGTCGATGCGGCGATTTTGTATAAAGATATTATGTCTCCGCTTCCGGCGATTGGCGTCGGTGTAGAGATTAAAGCGGGGATCGGGCCGGTGATTGCCAATCCAATCCGCTCCTTGGCTGATGTAGAAAAGCTCGGAGAAATTCATCCGGAAGAAGATGTGCCGTACGTATTGGAAACGATTAAGCTGCTGACGACCGAACAGCTAAACGTTCCGCTCATTGGGTTTGCCGGCGCGCCGTTTACGCTCGCGAGCTATATGATTGAAGGGGGTCCATCGAAAAACTACAATAAAACGAAAGCGTTTATGTATGCAGAACCGAAGGCGTGGTTCGCGCTGATGGACAAGCTTGCCGATATGACAATTCGCTATGTAAAGGCGCAAATCCGCGCTGGTGCGGATGCGATCCAAATTTTTGATTCCTGGGTTGGCGCCGTGAGCGTGGACGATTACCGTACATTTATTAAACCGACGATGGTCCGGATTTTTGCGGAGCTGCGTGAAGAAAACGTTCCGCTCATTATGTTCGGCGTTGGCGCAAGCCATTTGGCGAAAGAGTGGAATGATTTACCGCTTGATGTAATCGGGCTCGATTGGCGGCTTTCGCTTCGCGAAGCACGGGAAAGAGGAATTACAAAGGCGCTTCAAGGAAATTTAGATCCAGCGGTTCTTCTTGCCCCATGGGAAGTCATTGAAAAACGCGTGAAACAAATTTTAGATGAAGGAATGGAACGACCGGGATATGTATTTAACTTAGGCCACGGCATTTTTCCGGAAATTCAACCGGAGACGCTAAAACGGCTGACAGCGTTTATTCATGAGTATACATCAAGAAAATGAGAGGTGTTATGGCATGGCAAAGAAGAGAATGGGCTTATTGGTGATGGCATACGGAACTCCATATAAAGAAGAAGACATTGAGCGATATTATACGCATATTCGTCATGGTAGAAAGCCTTCCCCGGAATTATTGGAAGATTTAAAGCAACGCTATAAAGCGATTGGCGGAACTTCCCCATTGGCCCAAATTACCCTTGAACAAGCGAAGCAGCTGGAAAAGCGGCTTAACGGCGTACAAAATGACATCGAGTTCCAAATGTACCTAGGGTTAAAACATATTGAGCCGTTCATCGAAGACGCCGTTCGGCAAATGCATGAAGATGGCATTAAAGAAGCGGTGGGCATCGTGCTTGCGCCGCATTTTTCAACGTTCAGCGTTCAATCGTATAACGAACGGGCAAAAGCGGAAGCGGAAAAACTCGGAGGGCCGATGATTTATACGATTGACAGCTGGTATGATGAACCGAAATTTATCGACTATTGGGTGGAAAAAGTAAAAGAAGTGTATGCTTCGATGACCGAAGAAGAACGCGACAAAGCGGTGCTCATTGTATCGGCGCATAGCCTGCCGGAAAAAATTATTGCAGCGGGCGACCCGTATCCGCAGCAGCTTGCGGAAACGGCAAAACTGATTGCCGAAAAAGCCGGCGTAAAACATTATGCGGTAGGTTGGCAAAGTGCCGGCAACACGCCAGAGCCTTGGCTCGGGCCGGATGTTCAAGACTTAACGAGACAGTTGCATCAAGAAAATGGATATACATCATTTGTTTATGTTCCGGTCGGTTTTGTCGCAGATCATTTAGAAGTGCTGTATGATAACGATATTGAATGTAAACAAGTGACGGAAGAAATCGGCGCAAACTATTATCGTCCAGAAATGCCGAATGCGAATGCAAAATTCATCGATGCATTAGCGACGGTTGTATTAAAACGGATCAAACTTTTATAAAGAAGGCGATGAACAGTGAATGAAGAAAGATATACAGTTGTGATTATCGGAGGCGGCATCACGGGAATTACCGCTGCGTATTATTTGCAAAAAGCGGTGAAAGAACAACAACTTCCGATTGAATGCAAACTGGTCGAAGCGACGCATCGTTTAGGCGGCAAAGTGCAAACGGTGGTGCGCGATGGCTTTGTCATTGAGCGCGGCCCCGATTCGTTTTTGGCGCGAAAAACGAGCGCTTTCCGTCTTGTGCGTGAAGTTGGGCTCGAAAATGAAATCGTCCATAATGCGACAGGGAAATCGTATATTCTTGCGAACGGAAAGCTCTATCCAATACCGGGTGGGGCTGTCATGGGGATTCCGACGCGAATCGGTCCATTTATCACGACAAAGCTGTTTTCCCCATTAGGAAAGCTGCGTGCCGCTTTTGATTTTATTTTGCCGCCGACAAAAGCTGAAGGTGATGTATCGTTAGGGCAATTTTTCCGCCGCCGTCTCGGAGATGAGGTGGTAGATAACTTAATTGAACCGCTGTTGTCGGGCATTTACGCCGGTGATATTGATCAAATGAGTTTAATGGCGACATTTCCGCAATTCTTCCAAGTCGAGCAGCAATACGGCAGCCTTGTGCTCGGTGCGAAGCGGACGACACCGAAAGAGCAGAAACAGCGGCAAGGTGCGTTTCAAACGTTAAAAACTGGACTGCAATCGTTAATCGATGAAGTGGAAAAACGTCTGGAACAAGGCAGCGTGATTAAAGGAGTACGGGTAGAAAACGTGTGGCGCGAGGGAACGGGATACCGTCTGCGCTTAAGCAATGGCGACATATGGAAAGCGGACAGCGTCATTGTCGCGACGCCGCACTCATCCGTGCCAGCGATGTTTGCAGATTACCCGTTTTTTGAACCGTTCCGCTCTGTTCCATCGACATCCGTCGCAACAGTGGCATTGGCCTTTCCGGAAAGCGCCATTGAACAAGATATTGACGGGACCGGTTTCGTCGTTTCCCGCCGCAACGATTATACAATTACCGCCTGCACATGGACACATAAAAAATGGCCGCATACCGCGCCAAACGGAAAAGCATTGTTGCGCTGCTATGTCGGGCGCCCCGGCGATGAAGAAATCGTTGAACAGTCAGATGACGAAATTGTCCGTGTCGTGATGGACGATTTAAACAAAATTATGCGCATTGCTGGACGTCCAGAATTCATTGTTATTTCGCGATGGAAAAAAGCGATGCCGCAATATACCGTCGGGCATAAAGAGCGGCTTGCGAAAATAAAAGAGCATATGGCTGATGAACTTCCAGGCGTGTTTTTGGCGGGAAGTTCATACGAAGGATTAGGGCTGCCGGACTGCATCGACCAAGGGGAAAATGCGGTAAAAAAAGTGCTTGATTATTTGCAAACGGCCCGTCAAAAACTGGCGGAGGTTAACTAAAAAATGAGTTAACCTCTTTCTTTTTTATGAAAATTATGCTATGATCTAGACGTAATGACCAAAATGTTCATTTAGTCAACATGAAGGATGAGGAATATGTCAATTGACCGAAAGCGGCAAATTATTGAAGCAGCCACGAAATCCTTTTCATTATTTGGCTACAAAGCAACGACAATGGAGCAAATAGCGAAGCTTGCCAATGTCGGCAAAGGCACGATTTATACGTTTTTTAAAAACAAAGAAGACTTATTGGATGCCATTATCTCTTCGCTTATTTTAGAAATAATAGAGGAAGCAGAGCAGGCGATGGACCCTAGTCGTCCTTTTTCAGAAAACGTGCACCGCGCTTTATACCGCATTTTAGAGTTTCGCCAGCAACATCAATTGACGGCGAAGCTTCTTCAAGAGGTACGCAACCTTGGAACACCGGCAGTTCAAGAAGTGATGAAAAAATTAGATTGGGCTGTTATCGATTATATTCGCGAAAAAATTGACATTGCCATCCAAAAAGGAGAAATTCGCGATTGTGATGCAGAGATTACGGCGTTTTTAATGCTGAAAACGTATATTGCTTTGATTGTCGATTGGGAAAAAGATCACGAGCCACTGCCAAAGGAAAAAATTGCACAGTTATTTGAACTTTATTTTCTAAAAGGATTGTCGAAATAGATAGTCCTTCTCTTTTTTGCTAAAACTGACTAAATGGACAAATTAGTCAATCGTAGAGGAGGGGGAAAATGAGAGGATTTGCATTATTATGGAAAGAGACAGAGGCAATTTTGCGAAATCGAAAAGTGCTGATTCCTATTATCGCCGTGATATTCATTCCATTATTGTATAGCGGAATGTTTTTATGGGCGTTTTGGGATCCGTACGCTCATTTAGATAAATTGCCTGTTGCTGTGGTGAACAACGACAAAGGAGCGACGATGAACGGTGAAAAATTGGCCATTGGCGATAAGCTAGTTGAAAAACTGAAAGAAAAAAAGAATTTTGATTGGCATTTTGTTTCTGAAAAAGAGGCGGAAAAAGGGCTGCAACATCAAACATATTATATGGCCATTGAAATTCCGGAAGATTTTTCGAAAAACGCGGCAACATTACAAGACGAACATCCGAAACCGATGAAGCTTATCTATAAACCGAATGAAGCATTTAACTTCTTATCTGCGCAAATTGGCGATAACGCCGTCGAGAAGATAAAGGAAGAGGTTTCCAACACCGTGACGGAAACGTACGCCGAAACGATGTTTGACAATATCCGCGAGATGGCGAAAGGGCTTGCTCAAGCGAGCGACGGCGCAAAACAGCTGCACGACGGAATTAAAAAAGCGAAAGATGGAGGTGCTGCATTGCAAAGCGGCCTTCATGCCGCGAAAGAAGGAAGCGGAAAATTGCGGCAAGGAGCGCATGCAGCAAAAAATGGCGCTGACGAGCTTTATAAAAATTTAAAACTGCTTGCCGAAAGATCGCTCACATTTGAAAATGGGATGCAATCGGCGAGCGATGGAGCTGATCGGTTAAATGACGGGCTTCATCAATTGCAAAACGGTTTTGCAAAAATGCAAGACGGTCATTCACAATTATTAGCCGGCGCGAAACAGGTGGAGAATGGCGCAAAACAGTTGTCTGGTGGACTTTATCAATCGCTTGGCGGAATGAAACAAATGAAAGGAAATATTCCGCAATTGACACAAGGATCGCAGGAATTGCAAAATGGAGCGCAAAAGCTTTCCGCGTCGATGGAACAATGGCAGCAAGGAGCGGAGCAGACAAATAAAGGCGCTCTCCAAGTGAGCCAAGGGCTAGAAAAAGCGGTGGCGCAGCTGGACGCGTTAGCGGCGCAGGCGACAGATCCAAACGAAAAAGAGTTGTTGCAAACGTTAAAAAAACAATTGCTTCCTTTATCTGAAGGAAGCAAACAAGTCGCTCAAGGAACGGAACAGTTAGCGAATAGCGCTAGCCAATTAAAAACAGGTACGGATCAGCTTGCCAAGGGTGCTTCCCGTCTTCATAATGGCCAGCTTGCATTAAGCGAAGGCGTAGAAAAGATTTTAGCCGGCCAGCAACGATTAGCGAACGGCGCTGATGCGCTTGTTGCCGGTCAGTCGAAAGTAGTGCAAGGATTAACAACATTTGGCGAAAAATTGCAAGAAGGAAAAAATGGCGTTGATCAGCTGGCGGCGGGAAGCGGCCAACTATCTTCCGGATTGCGGCAGCTCGCTCAAGGATCAAGCAAATTAAAAGATGGCACGAATCAGCTTGCCGATGGGTCGGGAAGGCTTGCAAGCGGCATAAACGATCTTGAAAATGGCGCTGCAGGGCTTTCCAACGGCATGAACCAACTTGTTAACGGTTCTGATCAGCTTGCCAGTGGAATGAAACAATTAGATGATGGGTCGAATGAATTGGCAGGCAAACTCGCTGATGGCGCGAAAAAAGCGAGTGACATCAAAGCCAATGATGATGTCTATAAAATGTTTGCCGATCCGGTGAAAAAGAAAAACGAAAAAATGCATCATGTACCAAACTACGGTACCGGATTTACACCGTACTTTTTATCGTTAGGATTGTTTGTCGGAGCGCTGCTTTTATCGATTGTGTTTCCATTGCGCGAACCGGCGGGTGTACCGAAATCCGGATTTAGCTGGTTTATCGGGAAATTTGGCGTTCTATTAGTCATCGGCATGATTCAATCATTGCTGGTAGATGCGGTGCTGCTTGGCGCGTTGGATATTCAAGTGCAAAGCGTCCCGAGATTTGTTTTATTTACGATGATGACAAGCATCACGTTCATCTCGTTAATTCAGTTTCTAGTAACGGCGCTAGGGGATCCGGGGCGTTTTATCGGGATTATTATATTAATTTTGCAGCTTACAACAAGCGCCGGGACATTCCCGCTTGAGTTAATCCCGGGCGAATTGCAACACTTTAACGCTTGGCTGCCGATGACGTATTCCGTGCACGGTTTTAAAGCGGTTATTTCTAGTGGGGACTTTGCGTTTATGTGGCACAACGCGGCGATTTTAGCTTTGTTTATTGCGGTTTTCATCACGGCGACGATTTTGTACTTTACTGTTCAGCATAAACGCCAGTTTTATACAGTCGCGCAACGAATGAATGAAGCTTCCGAAGCGTAATGCTTTGGGAGCTTTTTCCATGCGCGCAACGTTCAAAAAATGGCGAGATGGTCGATTCGACGGCGATCGATGCAAAAAATAAAGATGCTTCTTGCCGGAAGCATCTTTGCGAAGTGCAGACAGAAAGTGTTTAGTTATTGATGGTAAACAACGCCTAAGCAATCTTCACATACATTTCCGTAGCATTCGTGTTGCTCTTCTATTTCTTTGCCGCATTGCACACATTTTTTTGGTGGCAGGTTTTTGAAAAATTCTAACACTTTTCCTAACATTTCGATCGCCTCCGTTGTTTTGTTATTTGTATTGTATTATAACAGTATATATTTAGTCAATATCTGTTTTAAAACAAATTTCAACAAAGATGCAAAATCGCGTGAAATTATGTATGATGAAAAAAAGCACGGTGTAAAGGAGGAATACGATGAAAGTTACAGTTATCGGATATTGGGGCGGTTTTCCAGCAGCGAATGAAGCAACATCGGGATATTTGTTTGAGCATGACGGATTTCGCATGCTAGTGGATTGTGGAAGCGGCGTACTTGCGAAACTGCAAAATTATGTATCTGTCGAAAAATTGGATGCGGTAATAGTGTCCCATTATCATCATGATCACGTCGCGGATATCGGTCCATTGCAATATGCGCGGCTGATCAAAAAAAATCTCGGAGCGCCGTTGCCAACGCTTCCGGTTTACGGGCATCCGTTTGACCAAGGCGAATTTGCGCGGTTAGCGCATGAAGGAATCACCGAAGCAATCGCTTATGATCCAGGACAACCGCTTCAAGTCGGGCCGTTTCACATTACTTTTATGAAGACGGTGCATCCTGTTACTTGTTATGCGATGCGGATTACAGCGGGGGGAGCGGCGGTCGTTTATACGGCTGATTCTAGTTATTTGCCGGAATTTGCGCCGTTTGCCAAAGGCGCGGATTTGCTTATTTGCGAATGCAATTTTTACGCAGGGCAAAACGCCGCTCCCGCCGGCCATATGACGAGCGTGGAAGCGGCGACGATCGCCCGTGATGCAAACGTAGCGGAACTATGGCTAACCCATCTGCCGCATTTTGGAGAACATGCGCAGCTTGTCAGCGAGGCGAGTGCAGTGTTTTCAGGCAAAGTGCAATTAGCAAAGACGGGGCTTGTGTGGGAAAAATAAAAGGGTTGCCCAATTCACGCTGTCGATCAGCTTATTTGCTTTTTTCAAAAAAAGACAAGCGATGGTGGATTAGGGGAGCAAGCTTTTGCTTGCTCTCCTTTCTCTTTTTTCTTATAATATAGTAAAATCTGAATTTTTTTAATTATAAAATGAATGATAATTCATTCAGTGCATTTGCTCGGGGAGGGAATTAGATGAATGTAACGTCGCGGTTGGCAGAGGTAGCAAAGCAGCTATCAAATAAGGAAGCGTATTGGTTTGAAGGGAAAAGCTGCACGTATGGAGAATTGGATGCGGCAATTTCTAAGTTTTCCAGCGGTTTGCATAACATGGGAATACGAAAAGGCGACCATATAGCCTTGCTAGTTGGAAACTCGCCATATTTCGTTATTGGATTGTACGGAGCACTGCGGCTAGGAGCGACTGTTATTCCAATTAATCCAATCTATACGCTGGATGAAATCAGCTATATTTTAACGAATGGAGACGTAAAAACGGCGATTGCGCTCGATTTGCTCGTGCCGCTGTTTGCGCAAATGCAAGGACGCTTGCCATCGCTAGAACAAGTGATTATTTGCGAAACCCCGGAAGGGAAAGCAAAAGGAATTTCATTGCAAAAGGAAATGAAAACGTTTGCAGAAATATTGCAATCCGGTGATATGAACTTCCAAGGGCAGGAGTTGGCGGACGATGATGTTGCCTTGATTTTGTATACATCGGGAACGACGGGAAAACCAAAAGGAGCGATGTTAACCCATAAAAACCTATATAGCAACGCTCAAGATGTTGCCGATTATTTAAAAATCAATGAAAACGATCGCGTTATTGCGGCGTTGCCGATGTTCCACGTCTTTTGTTTAACCGTCGCGCTCAACGCGCCGTTAATGAACGGGGGCACGGTGATTATCGTTCCAAAGTTTAGCCCAGCGAAAATTTTCAATATTGCGCGGGAACAAAAAGCGACGATTTTTGCAGGCGTACCGACGATGTATAACTTCCTGTACCAATATGAAGGCGGAAGTGCGGACGATGTCCGTACGCTTCGTCTGTGCATCTCTGGCGGTTCTTCGATGCCGGTCGCGCTTTTGAAAAACTTTGAGAAAAAATTTAAAGTGATTATTTCGGAAGGATACGGATTGTCTGAAGCGTCTCCGGTAACATGCTTTAATCCGCTAGATCGTCCCCGCAAACCGGGATCGATAGGGACAAGCATTATCAACGTGGAAAACAAGGTAGTCAACGAATTTGGTGAAGAAGTGCCGGTTGGAGAAGTCGGCGAACTTGTTGTCCGCGGCCCGAACGTGATGAAAGGCTATTACAAAATGCCGGAAGAAACGGCGCACGTGCTCCGCGATGGCTGGCTGTATACTGGGGATTTAGCGAGAATGGATGAAGAAGGATATTTCTACATTGTCGACCGGAAAAAAGATATGATTGTCGTTGGCGGCTATAACGTATATCCGCGTGAAGTAGAAGAAGTTTTATACGGCCATCCGGATGTAGTCGAAGCAGCTGTAGTTGGTGTGCCTGATCCGAATTACGGGGAAGTGGTGAAATGTTTTGTTGTTTCGAAAAACCCGCAATTAACAGAGGAAATGCTTATCGAATATTGTCGCCAGCATCTAGCGAAATATAAAGTTCCAAGCTCGATTGAATTTTTAGATGAGCTGCCGAAAAATATAACGGGAAAAATTTTGCGGCGTGCGTTGAAAGAACGGTTAACGTCGTCGTAATCACAAAAAGTACCGAATTTTCGGCACTTTTATTTTTTTCTTAAAATACACAGTTGAAAATAGAATAATAAATTTATATAATTTAATGCATAAAAGCTAAAAAGTATAAAAGTGATAAAGCGTTGTATGCTAGGGGGATGGGATGATGAAAAAAAGAATTCAACGGATCGCAATGTTATGTTCGGCAAGTTTTTTATTGTTGAGCGGGTGCGGTGCGAAAGAAACAAGCAAAAGCGATGGAAACAAAGAGAAAACGTATCGAATCGGCGTGACGCAATTTGTCGAGCATCCATCATTGGATGCGGCGCTGGAAGGATTTAAACAGGCGCTAAAAGACAAAGGGCTGTCCGTTTCCTATGATGTGCAAAACGCCCAAGGAGATATGAACAACAACCAAACGATTGCCAATAATTTTGTTTCTGATCAAGTCGATTTAATTTTCGCCAACTCCACTCCGAGCGCCCAAGCGGCATTGAATGCGACAAAGGATATTCCAATTGTGTTTACATCTGTTACAGATCCGGTCGGGGCGCAGCTTGTCCAATCGATGGAAAAACCGGGGGGCAACGTTACGGGAACGACTGATACGCATCCCGACGCAATTCCGAAAACGGTGCAGTTTATTGATAAATACGTAAAAGGAAATCGCGTCGGCATGATTTATAACTCAGGAGAACAAAACTCCGTCGCGCAAGTGGAAACCGTCAAAAAGGCGATGAAAGGGACAGATTTGAAAATTGCTCCTGTTTCTGTATCGACATCGGCAGAGGTGAAGCAGGCGGCGGAATCGCTTGTCGGAAAAGTAGACTGTATTTATATTATTACGGATAATACCGTTGTTTCTGCGCTTGAGTCGGTGATTAAAGTAGCAAGCGACCATGATATTCCGTTGTTTGTTGGCGAATTGGATTCCGTGAAACGCGGCGGGTTTGCCGCTTACGGGTTCGACTATTACGACATCGGATATGAAGCGGGCGAAATGGCAGCACAAATTCTCAAAGATGGCAAAAAACCGGCTGATTTGCCTGTGCAATATCCGAAAAAACTGAAATTGCTTATTAATAAAAAAGCGGCAAAAGACATGGGTATCGAGCTTAATCCAGAATGGGATTCCATTGCCGAATATGTCGAATAAATAATTTGTATATAATACATCCCTCCTCAGGCAAGGAGGGATGTACTTTCAAAGGACGGGGTTGTGTGATGGCGACAGCGATTTTTAGCGCGATTGAATCAGGGTTCATTTATGCGATTATGGCGTTGGGAGTGTACTTATCGTTTCGTATTTTAGATTTTCCTGACTTAACGGTGGACGGAAGTTTTGTGACAGGAGCGGCGGTAGCGGCCGTGCTTATTGTTAACGGAACGAATCCGTTTCTTGCCTCTGCCGTTGCGCTGTTAGTCGGGTTTGCCGCCGGTTCGGCCACCGGAATATTGCATGCGAAAGGGAAAATTAATCCGCTGTTATCAGGAATTTTAATGATGATTGCGCTTTATTCTGTCAATCTGCGGATTATGGGGCGTTCCAACGTTCCGCTTTTACAGCAAGACACAGTCATGACGGCGATTACGGAAGCGTGGCAAAAAGCAGGGCTGGACGAAGCGATCAACAGCATCATTTCTGTTTCGGGATTTGTGCCGCGCACATGGGCGATTTTTGTGACGATGGCTTTTGTTGTCATAGTTATCAAACTGCTTCTTGATCAATTGTTGAAAACGGAAATCGGCTTAGCGTTGCGCGCGACGGGCGATAATAAGCAAATGGTTTCCAGTTTTTCCGCTAACACTGATTGGCTGACAATTTTCGGGCTTGGTTTATCTAATGCGCTCGTTGCTTTTTCGGGGGCGCTTGTCGCGCAATATGGCGGGTTTAGTGATGTCGGCATGGGAATCGGCATGATTGTCATCGGGCTTGCTTCAGTCATTATCGGGGAAGCGCTGTTTGGATCCCGCACGATTGCGCGCGCGACATTGGCAGTCATTGGCGGAGCGATTGTGTATCGTATTATTTTGGCGCTTGCTTTGCGCGTGCAGTTTTTGGAAACAGGAGACGTAAAGCTCATTACGGCAGTTATCGTAATGATTGCTCTCATTGTCCCAAACATTATCGCGGCGCAAAAAGAAAAACGGCGTAAAAAGCGTAAAGCGCAAGAGAGGGGGGAGCATGTTGCTAGCGCTTAAACAGGTTACAAAAATATTTAATGAAGGAACGATCGATGAAAAGGTAGCATTGCAGTCGATCAATTTGACGCTGGCTCCCGGCGATTTCGTCACGATCATCGGCAGCAACGGTGCGGGAAAATCGACGATGATGAACATTATCTCTGGACGGCTCTTCCCTGACACTGGTTCTGTCTGGATCAACGGAAAAGACGTCACGTCGCTTCGGGAACATGAGCGGGCTCGCTATATCGGCCGCGTGTTTCAGGACCCGCTTGCTGGCACAGCTCCGAATATGACGATTGAAGAAAATTTGGCGCTTGCTTATAACCGTACGAAGCGGCGCACGTTAACATTCGGGGTGACGAAAAAGCGCCGTGACTTTTTCCGTGAGGCGCTTGAGACGCTTCATCTCGGTTTGGAAAATCGTTTAACTGCGAAAGTCGGCTTGTTGTCCGGGGGGGAGCGCCAAGCTTTGTCGCTTTTAATGGCGACGTTTACAAAACCGGATTTGCTCCTTTTGGATGAACATACAGCGGCTCTCGACCCGGCGCGGGCGGAGCTGATTACGGAGCTGACGAAAGAGATTGTTGAAAAATATAAGCTGACGACATTAATGGTTACGCACAATATGGAACAAGCGCTTCGCTTGGGCAACCGCCTGATTATGATGGATCGGGGGCAAATTATTTTCGAAGCGAACGGAAACGAAAAACAATCATTGACGGTCGAACGGCTGCTGCAAGAATTTCAGCGCATCCGCGGCAGCCAATTCGCCAGCGATCGGGCAGTGCTAGGTTGATGGAAAAAGCGGGGAGCGATTCCCCGCTTTCCTAAGTTACTCACGTGATGCGCTTTTGTTTTTTACAGCAAGTCCCGCCGCTTCTTCATAAGCAGCTTGCAGTTTTCTGGTAACTTCTCCCGGTTTTCCGCCGCCAATGAGCTGCTCTTCGACTTGGATGATTGGAATGATACTTGATGTTGTGCTTGTTAAAAACATTTCATCCGCTTTGGCGATATCTTCGATAGAGAACGCTTCTTCGACAAATGGGATATGCAACGAATCGCAAAATTGCTTCACTTTCATGCGGGTAACGCCGTTTAAAATGCGCTCCGTCGCCGGATGTGTGTACACTTTTCCATCTTTGGCAAGGAAAATGTTGGAGGAGCTACCTTCGGTGATTTTTCCGTCTCGATAAAAGATCGCCTCAAATGCCCCGCGTTCTGCTGCTTCTTGTTTTGCCAGCACGTTTGGAAGAAGGTTTAAGCTCTTAATATAGCAATATTCCCAGCGGACATCGCGCATTAAAATCGCCCGCACTCCGTTTTCGATTTCCTGCAATTTTCTTGGCATTTCGCGAATGTAAGCGCACAAGTTCGGGCGATTCTCGGCCGGAAACGCGTGAGAGCGCGGGAAGCTTCCTCTTGTAACTTGGAGATAGACGATCGCGTCTTCTTTGACGTCGTTCATTTTCCGCAGCTGTTCGAGCTTGTCAATGAGCTCTTCTTTTTCGAAAGGCACAGCTAGGCGGATCGCTTCTGCCGAGCGGTATAGGCGATCGATATGTTCTTTCAATAAAAAATAGTTTCCTTGGTAGATGCGGACCACCTCATAAACGCCGTCGCCGAATTGCAATCCCCGTTCTTCCAACGGATATGTCACTTCTTGATAAAGAAAAAAATTTTTTTCCGTCAGCACATACGGTTTTAAAGTCATTTCCCTTCATCCCCTTTTGCCGATGTTTCAGTTATGTAGTAATAATTCAAGTATATCACAAAAATTCAGTCATTTTATTCGTTCGATTCGATTAAAACAATAATTCGTTTTGCGGAAGATAATTTTTTTATTGCCAAGAAGAACCGATGTTGTTGCAGCGTGGTGGAAAAAAGGATAAAATTTTTAGATAAATGAAAATAAATACATGCGGAAAAGAGTAGGAGGAGAAGCGGTGGAGACGACATGGGCAGAGACAACTTCGTCATCATTTCGCCAAGGTGTGCAAGCGGGGGTGGCCATTGCGATCGGCTATATGCCGATTGCCCTTACGTTTGGCTTGCTTGCAAAAACGACGGGGTTAACGCTTGTGGAAACAATGATGATGAGTGCGATCGTGTACGCCGGTGCAGCACAATATATTGCGTTAAATTTGCTTACCGTCGGCACGGGGGCGTTGGAAATTGTGTTGACGACGTTTATTTTAAATATTCGCCATTTTCTAATGTCAGCTTCGTTAAATGAAAAAGCGGAACCGGATGCGCTTTGGAAAAAAGCGCTTTACGCGTTTGGAATTACTGACGAAACGTTTTCCGTGGCGGCAATGAAAGAAGGGACGGTCAACGCGTCTTACATGTTCGGGCTCGGTCTGATGGCATACGGAAGCTGGGTGGTGAATTCGGCGATCGGATACAGCGTCGGTGCAAACTTGCCAAAAAGCTTGCAGGAAAGCATGTCCGTGGCGCTGTATGCGATGTTTATCGGACTGCTCGTTCCGGCGCTGAAAAAGCAGCGGAAAACGGTTTGGCTTGCGGGAATGGCGGCAATCATCAATTCCATATGCACGATTTTCTTACATATTTCCAAAGGATGGTCGGTGGTGATCGCGACATTAGCGGCTGCGATCATCGTGCAATGGTTTGCGAAAGAAAGCGAGGCGGAACAAGATGAATAGCACGATCATTTGGATGATTATCGGCATGGGGCTTGTGACGTATATTCCGCGCATGCTTCCGCTTGTCGTGTTTCAGCGCGTCAAGCTGCCGGCGTTTTGGCAAGGTGTCTTGAAAAATGTTCCGTACGCAACATTAGGCGCGCTTATCATTCCGGGAATTTTTTTTATTAATGATGATGTTTGGTTTGGCATTCTTGGGTTGGTAAGCGCATTTGTATCGGCGTGGCTCGGCGCGAACGTCATCATCGTCGTTCTCGTATCCGTTATGGTGTTAAGCGTTTACGCGTTGTTTGTATAAAAACGTCCACATTTGGACGTTTTTTACTATGCAAAAAAATGGCGCCGGCAGCTTTGGGATGGGAGCAATAAAAATGAGTGTTTGTTGAATTATTTTATTTCGTCCATAATTGCTTCATAAACTTCCTGTACGTGAAATCGTTTTTTTCCCATGCCGAATTGTTCAATCACGCGCCCGTTCTCATCTAATAAATAAGTTAGCGTCGTGTGGACGAGCATGCCGTTTCCGGGATCACGATATTGGAAATCAAAGGCGTCGGCGACTTTTTTTGTGTCTGCTTCACTCCCGCGCAAAAACAGCCAGCCTTGCTTGCTGTTGGTGACCCCAAACGTTTTTGCGTACGCTTGTAGCTTTTCTCGGGTATCCCGTTTTGGATCGATAGTAATAGTGATGAATTCGACGTTTTTTCCAAACACATGTTCACGTTCTAGTTTTGCCCGTAGTTTTGTCATTTGAAACGTCGTGTTTGGACAAATATCCGGGCAGTTCGTATACATAAATTCCAGCAAGCGAATTTTTGACTTCCCGTCACTAAGGCGATATTCCTCCCCCCAGGCTGTTTCCATGACGACATCGTTAGGTAGTTGCATTTTTGCTTGCCGGTATACGGTGAAGTAAAACGCTCCGGCACTAATACAAAGGATAAATAAAATGGTTAGCGATAAATACAATTTTTTCAACGTCATCACTCTCCTATCATTATCATACAGGAAAATAACCATTTATACGAACGGCATTTGTGACACTTCTTTGGCGCAAGTGGATGCGTTAATAAGTCTATTTGTCAACGCTATGCTGTGCAAGAAAAACACGAGCGGGTCCGGAGACGGCTTTTTATCAAAGAGCAAAGCCGTTTTTTATACGTGGCAGCGGTTCAAATAAATTGCATACGATGAGGGCAATCTTCTGCGATTTTTAAAAAATTTCAAAAAAACTGTTTTCTTTTTTAGGATTCTGTTATATAATAACAACGTACAAAACAATAATGTATTATAACAATAGGGATGGGGGAAGGAAAATGGCGAGTTTTGCAGAACGTGTCAAACAATTAGAAGAAAGTTGGAAAAACGAGGAGCGTTGGAGAGGAATTGTCCGTCCGTATAGCGCGGAAGATGTCATTAAGTTGCGCGGTTCGCTTGACATCGAATATACGTTGGCGCGCCGCGGGGCAGAAAAACTTTGGGAGTTGTTGAATACGGAAGATTATGTAAATGCGCTTGGCGCGTTAACTGGAAACCAAGCAGTCCAGCAAGTGAAAGCGGGGTTAAAAGCAATTTACTTAAGCGGATGGCAAGTTGCAGCTGATGCAAACCTTGCCGGGCAAATGTATCCGGATCAAAGCTTATATCCATCCAATAGCGTGCCGCATGTGGTGAAACGGATTAATCAAGCGCTGCAACGCGCCGATCAAATTCAATATTTGGAAGGAAGCGGTGATACCGATTATTTCGTGCCGATTGTTGCCGATGCGGAAGCAGGTTTTGGCGGTCAATTAAACGTGTTTGAATTGATGAAAGCGATGATTGAGGCAGGCGCAGCCGGCGTTCACTTCGAAGATCAACTTTCTTCGGAAAAAAAATGCGGCCACTTAGGTGGAAAAGTGCTGCTTCCAACGCAAACAGCGGTACGCAACTTGATTGCGGCACGTCTTGCAGCAGATGTCATGGGTGTGCCGACGGTGCTAATCGCCCGTACAGACGCGAATGCGGCGAATTTAATTACGAGTGACATTGACCCGCGCGACCATGAATTTATTACTGGCGAACGGACATCAGAAGGTTTTTACCGCACGAGGGCAGGTCTTGACCAAGCGATTGCCCGCGGCTTAGCATACGCACCATATGCAGATTTAATCTGGTGCGAAACAAGCGAGCCGAACCTCGAAGAAGCGCGCCGCTTTGCAGAAGCAATTCATGAAAAATTCCCGGGCAAATTGCTTGCTTACAACTGCTCGCCGTCATTCAACTGGAAGAAAAAATTGGACGACGAAACGATTGCCAACTTCCAAAAAGAACTTGGAAAAATGGGCTACAAATTCCAGTTCGTGACTCTCGCTGGCTTCCATACGTTAAACTACAGCATGTTCGAATTGGCCCGCGGATACAAAGAACGCGGCATGGCAGCATATGCAGAATTGCAACAGGCGGAATTCGCTGCAGAAAAATATGGCTACACCGCTACGAAACATCAGCGCGAAGTTGGTACTGGTTACTTCGACGAAGTGGCACAAGTGATCTCCGGCGGCCAATCGTCGACGATTGCGTTAAAAGGTTCGACAGAAGAAGAACAATTTACCACAGCATAAGGGGATATGGGGGATTTGATATAAAAGGGAAGGGGCTGACCCGAGAGGGAATAAAAATTTCCTTTGAGAGGTCGCCCCTCTTATTTTTTAAAAAATATAAAAAAGAATCACTCCATTGGTAGACTGGAAAATCATTGATAAAGGAACTCCAAATGAGAAGAAGCAGGCGGACTACTACAAGGAATCTTTATCGATATGTGCAAAAAAGAAGTTTATAAACGGATTGTTTTCTGGGATTGGCCAATCACATCGCCGGCGACAAAAGAAGAAATCGAACAACTTGGGAGGGATAGCATCGAAGGGAAACAAGAAGAACAGATTGTCGCCCCATTTCTGCCGGACGCATGAAAAAAGTATATCACTTTTGTACGATTGGCTTATAATAGAAAGCAGAGGCAGGCGATATGTTGTGGGAATACGAAACAAAACAAAAAACGGCCATTTTGGACAATAGGTATTTTTTATCGATACTACTTATCGCCTGATTAAATCCAGTTTGTTGTTTTGGGTTTATTTAATATGCGATTGTTCTAGGATTTTCTATTTCTTTTTGCACATTGAGTGATGTGGTCGGGGAAATTTTCGGTGGCAATGCGCAGGCGGTACGTCAGTTATTTCATATCGCAACAGCAAGATCCTATCGCTTCCTCTTATCGGATTGACGATCTATTTTTAGCCTTTGTCATTCTTCCTTTTTCCTAATGGATGGAGTTCTGCTGTTGTTGCTACGATTATATTTGTTTGTATATGCTGTTGCTTATATGGGGGGTGTTCATATGCGCTTTATACGTGGTGAAACGACAACTGCCAGCGAAACAGGGGGCTTGATATGGATTTTATTTTATGGTGATTTTTGCACTGTTGCTAGTGTTTTTAGCGAATAGTTAAGTGGCTATCATGTGGTTTTTTTCTTTGATGGCGGGGGTAAAAAGGAACATTTGGAAGCATCTGTTTACAATATATTGAAGCAGACTTGGGGCTGAAAATTCAAAGCGACCACCGCAGATTCGCATCCGCAATCAACAGCGGAAGAATTTGCATATGCAAGAGCATGATCCGGTCGCGGAAATCGAGAAAGTCGCGTTTTTAGATAACAGGCAGGCGTTTGGCATGATGCGATTTCTATGCACCGTTATGATGCGTTTGCATTTGAATTTAAAACCGTCATTTTATGATAAGGAAGCGGGGGAGAAGATGAAACTCGAAGGAAGAATTGTGTTTATTGGCGACAGCATTACCGAATCGGGAAGATGGGAAGACCCAGAGCAAATTGGCGATGGATATGTCCGGCTGATCCGCGACTATCTTATTACCACTTATCCACACCGCTCCTTTGATGTTGTCAATCGCGGTATCAGCGGTAACCGCATTCCCGACCTGCTTGCGAGATGGGAGCGCGACGTTATCGATCTTCAGCCAGATATCGTTTCCATTTCGATCGGCATCAATGATGTATGGCGGCAGCTCGACCATCCAGAGAAGGAGCAAGTATATCCAGACCAATTTGAACAGGTATATACGCAGCTGGCTGTACAAACAAAGGAAAAAACGAAAGCGCAGCTTATATTTATGGAGCCGACCATTATCGGCGAGGATATTCGTTCAGAAGGCAACATAAAGTTGAAACCGTACGTGGAAATTGTGCAAAAAATGGCGCAGCGGTTTCAGGGCATTTTAGTGCCTACCCATCAGTCGTTTCTTGCCTATTTGCAAGCGCGTTCGCCATATCGACTGACAACTGACGGTGTTCACATGAATTCTATTGGTAATATGCTGATGGCGCGTACATGGATTGATGCGGTGACAAGAGTGAAATAAAAACAATAGCTCGGCGGCTCGCTAAGGAGAGCCGGATTTTTTTGAAGAAGAAATTTTCCATTCATTGTTTTGGGGTAAAAGGGAATTGGTGATGTGTCAAGAAAACGGACATGTTAAACAGCTACTTTTCTCTGATTAGCGTAGAAGCAGCCTCAATTCGCATGGCGATACATAGCCAAGGTGTTTCGTTTCCTTCGGCGCATGGAATCGATTTGGACGATACACTCTTTTTTGATTAAGCCATGAAACGACTCTATACAAGCGTTGTCGTAACAATTCCTACGTTTTGACATGCTCACTGGAAAATGATGTTCCTGTAAAAGCTGCGGAAGCATATTGGCTTCCATGATCCGAATCGTTGATCACTCATCCCGTTGTTTTTTCGCTGTTGAGAGCCCGTTGCAACGCTTGAATCACTAACTCTTTCGTCATTCGTGCATTGATATACCCATTCTAGTTTACGATAAATCCACGATGCTCGCTAATATAACCAGCCCTCGTTGGCAGGAATGTATATCGTATCCGCCACCTATACTTCATTCGGAACCGTTGCTTGATTTGTTTCAATACTACATTGTCATAGACGTTGTAAGGATGGTTACTGTTCGTAGTGGTTTTGCATTGACGGTAATGGATCTTCAAGCTTTCTTCGCTCATGATGCAATGAGACGCTCGAATCCCTTGTTTGCGTAGTGCTTGCATCATTTTCGGGCTTTCGTAAATTTTGCGGGACTTTAGATACTTATTTCGAATCTGTTGAGTTCGTTGTTCTTTTTGTTTACTTTTTGCCGTTTAAGCCAGTCTTAATACCGATTTTTGGAAACATCTAGTTACTTGGCACATCATCACCACACGAAATGCATTTCGGTGTGGAAAAATAAATGCGTGAATTACTTCTGGTTTCTGGTGAAGATGCCTAACGCCTTTTTTAGGATTGCTAATTCTTATTCCAATTTTTGGTTATAAGGCGGCGTAATTCGATGATTTCTTGCTTTTGTGGCTTGATGTTTCCGGAACTGATAAAACTCGTTCCCTTGCTTTCTTTGCCCCAACGCGAAGCGCGTTGTAAGCCCCCCTAACTCCTTTGCCGCTTGGGCGATGGACTTGTCCCTCTCCAAGCATCATTCAACAGCCTCTTGTATTCCTTATCCAATGTTCTCTTTTTCATGATTGGACACCTCGGACAGTAATTAAGTTTGTTATAGTCTACCTGTTCTCCGTGTCTAATTTTTAGACTAACATCGTGAAAAAAACACTTTTTGGACATGACAATATAGCGAAAGACTGTGGTTGCATAAATGAATGAACGTTGGCGCATCATAATCACAGGAGGCGATTAATGATGAAAAAGGAAAACGAAAAAAAAGAAATGCCGTTTGGACCGACGTTACAACCTGAATTTCGGATGAGTACGGATTTTCATTTCCATCAAGCTTTTTTGAATGAGGAAACGTATGCGGGGGATTCTGTCGGAGAGCATACAGCGCTAGAACAAGCAAACGAATATTTGGCGGAAGAAGAAATTCGGCAAATATTTGATAATTCCTAAGCGATTTTCATCACAAAAACACTTATATTTTTTGAAAATATAGAAAAATATAACTATTAATGGTATGATAGAAGTAGGTATAATGTATGAAGAGAGGAGAGAAAATGGAATGAAAGTAAATGAGTTCATCATCTTGGACCAATTTATTATTAGCCGATACACCATGGCGATTTTACCGCACCACTTGCACGGCAATTCGTATGCTAAGGTCGTGGAAGAAGATGGCGAGTATGTTGTCAAAATGAGGCCGCTTGATATTGTGAAGCGCAGCTGCAACTATTACGGCGCTAGTTTTCGAGGCAGAAAAGACGGGACAAGAGCTGTCATTGGCGTTACGCATAAAGCTCCGATCGCGATTGAACCACTCAACGAAATTTACGTTTTTCCAACGATTTCCCCAAATGATTCCCGCTGTGTTTGGCTTTCTCACCTTCACGTATACAAATATGAACCCACAAAAAATGATCAAACGATCGTCTATTTCACCAACGAAAAAAGCGTTTTGCTTGATGTTTCCTATCACTCTTTTGTGAATCAGCTTTACCGCACGGCACAGTTGCGGACGAAATTGTCAGAGCGGATGGAGGCAAGAGAACGTAAATTGCAATATGCATTTCGCATGAACCGTTCTGAAGGATGGCAACAGCGATAATTTTTTAAAAGCCGAAAAATCTCTCTCCCGCCCTGTGCATTTTTCCAGCGCAGGCAAGTGGGGGAGAAGCGGCCTCATTTTTTGCTGTTTTTCCATTATTTCGATAGTTAGTATATGTAAAGAGTAGTTCAAATTCTTCGTACAAATGTGTAAAATAAATATATAATTATGATGTGAACGGTGAATGGGGAGTATACATGGACATCGAAACAATCAAACAATGGTTCACTCTTGAAAACGTGCTATCAATGCTTGAGCAATATCGTTCGTTTGGAGTGGTTCCAGGCATTGCGGCGACATTATTGGAATCTTTTCTTCCGATTTTACCAATGTTTGTATTTGTGATGGCGAATGCAGCAGCATTTGGTTTATGGCAAGGATTTCTTATTTCGTGGATCGGCGCGTGCCTTGGTTCTATTCTCGTTTTTTCGATTACGCGAAAAATCGGGCAAAAGCGCTTTTTTCATTTTGTAAGTCGCCATCGAAAAGTGAGACAGTTTATGCATTGGATTGAGCGTCATGGGTTTGGTCCGGTGTTTTTATTATATTGTTTTCCGTTTACTCCATCGGCAATAGTCAATGTCGTCGCCGGGTTGTCGCGAATGAGTCAGCAACAGTTTATTTTGGCGGTATTATGCGGCAAGGTGGTGATGATTTTTACGATTAGCTTTATTGGATACGATATCGCTGCACTGGTGAAACAGCCGTTGCGTACAGTCATGATAGCGGTTGTTATCGCATTGTTATGGTACGCTGGAAAAAGAGTGGAAGCAAAGTTTTCATTAACGGAAAAACAGCGCGATCACGAAGATTTATAATGACAGGTGGCGATTGGAAGATGGACGAAAAGAGACGGCGGTGCAAGTCATTTCTTTTTGGAAGTATACTCACGCTTATTTTGATATTGCGGTTTCTTTGCTTCACCAACTATATGGTCGAGGGAAAATCAATGATGCCAACATTACAGGAAGGAAATTTGCTAATTGTCAATAAACTAAGTTATCAGATCGGAAACATTCATCGGTTTGATGTTATCGTCTTTCACGCAAATAAAAAAGAAGATTATGTGAAACGCGTGATTGGGCTGCCTGGCGAGCAAATTGAATACAAAAATGATATGCTGTATATTAACGGGAAGAAAATTGCTGAACCGTATTTGCAGCCATATAAACATAAGTGGAGCGGCGGAAAGCTGACGGGGGATTTTACGCTGGAAGAACTTACAGGGAAAAAAAGAGTGCCGAAGGGATGTATCTTTGTCCTTGGCGATAACCGGTTACGCAGCTGGGACAGCCGGCATTTTGGCTTTGTAAAAATAAGCCAAGTAGTAGGAAAGGTCGATTTGCGCTATTGGCCTGTTCAACAATTTTCCGTCCGCTTTTAAAATGAAAAAGTATTCATCGTGCGGCATAGCTCGTGAATACTTTTTTTCTTCAAAAACGGTATAGTTTTCTTTATGCACTCGCGAAATGGAGTTTAAGCGGGGTTTTTTCTTCCAAAATACGAACATATGTGCTATAATGAAGAAAATAGTGGAAAATGAAGGTGATACCGATGTCGCTCCGATTTCTTTTAGGACGATCCGGAAGCGGAAAAACAACGACGTGTCTTAACGAAATTCGCGATAAACTAAAAGAAGATCCGAAAGGGAACCCGATTGTTTATCTTGTTCCGGAACAAATGACGTTTCAATCGGAATATGCGTTAATACATACACCAGGATTAGACGGAATGATACGGGCGCAAGTGTTTAGCTTTACGCGGTTAGCGTGGCGAGTTTTGCAAGAAACGGGAGGAATGAGCCGATACCATATCAATGATATCGGAATGCAGATGATGATTCGGAAAATTGTCGAACATCGGAAGCAACAATTGAAATTATTTGGCCGCGCTGTCGATAAAGCGGGCTTTATCCAACAGCTTCACGATACAATTACAGAATGCAAACGTTACTGCGTTGCTCCGCAGCATCTCCGCGAACATGTAAAAACGCTGACAGAGCAAGGGAAAAAGCCGGCTGAAAAAGTGTTAGCCGATAAGCTAAATGATATATCTATCGTTTATGAGGAGCTAGAGAGAAGTTTATTCAATCATTACATAGATTCCGAAGACTATTTGCGATTGCTTTCCGAAAAAATCCCACACTCCCACTATTTGCGGAATGCAGAAATCTATATTGACGGGTTTCACCAATTTACGCCGCAGGAGTATATGGTGCTTGAACAGCTGCTTATTCATTGTAAGCGGGTCACTGTTTCATTAACGGTGGATGCCCCTTACGACGATCGGTTACCAAATGAGTTGCATTTATTTTATTTAACCGCGAAAACGTATCATGATATTCGCCAAATGGCGTTGTTAAACGGCGTCGCGATTGAAGACGCAGTCATTCTCCAAAAAAATATGCGCCATCAAGAAAAGGCGCTTGCCCATCTTGAAGCGCATTACCATGCTCGTCCCGCCGTCGCCTTCTCGGAAAAAATGAATTCCATCATTGTATATGAAGCGGCAAACCGCCGCGCGGAAGTCGAAGCGATTGCCCGCGAAATCGTCCGCCTTGTTCGCGACGAAGGATACCGTTACCGCGATATCGCTTTGATCGTCCGCAATACGGAAGATTATCGCGATTTAGTGAAAACGGTTTTTTCTGATTTTCATATTCCTTATTTCATGGATGAGAAAGAGCCGATGCACCATCATCCGCTTATTGAGTTGCTGCGGGCCAGCATGGAAATTATTACATCGCGCTGGCGTTACGAATCGGTGTTTCGCGCCATTAAAACCGATTTACTATTTCCGGCGGAAGAAGATACCGACGCGCTGCGCGAAGCGATGGACCAGCTGGAAAACTATGTTCTCGCATATGGGATTAAAGGGGAAAAATGGACGAATGGCGAGCGGTGGACATATCGCCGCTACCAGGCATTAGAAGGACTATCCATTCCGCAAACAGATGAGGAAAAACAATACGAAGAAAAGCTGAATCAATGGCGCGATATGATTGCAGCGCCGCTTTCAAAGCTAGAGCGCCGCATGCGCAGGGCAAAAGACGGCAGGAGCCTTTGTGAAGCGATTTATCTGTTCTTAGAAGAATTGCAAATTCCTAGAAAACTAGAGAAAATGAGCAAAGAAGCGGAAGAACAAGGAAGGCTGATGGAAGCGCGGCAGCATGAGCAAGTATGGAATGCAGTGATTGATTTATTCAATCAATATGTGGAATTGTTGGGAAATGAGCCGATTCCGCTAGCGGAGTTTGCGAAAATCATCGAAACGGGGCTTGACCGTCTTGAGTTTTCGCTCGTTCCGCCTGCGATCGACCAAGTGATTGTTGCCCAATTAGACCGTTCGCGGCTTATTGATGTCAAATGCGTGTTTATTATTGGCGTAAATGAAGGGGTTATTCCGGCGAAAGCGAAAGAAGACGGATTGCTCGCAGAAACGGAACGTGAACTTTTGCAGCAATTTGGAACGAGAGTCGCGCCGGGAGGAAGAGAACAGTTATTTTATGAACCGTTTTTCATTTATTTAGCGTTAACGAGCCCAAGCGAGCGCCTATATGTGACATATCCGCTGGCAAACGAAGAAGGAAAAGCGCTCTCTCCTTCGATCATTATTAAGCATCTTGCCGATTTATTTCCGAATTTGCAAAAGCGTGTCTGCGGAAACGATCCGCTTGATGCGGAGCTTGCGGAACAACGAGCGTTTGTCACCGCTCCGCGGGCGACGCTGACGTATCTTGTGGCGCAGCTGCAAGCATGGAAACGGCATTATTCGATTGCGCCGCTTTGGTGGGATGTATATAACTTTTACGCAAGCGATCCGCAATGGAGAGAGCAGGCGCGCAAAGCGCTTGCCGGGCTGTTTTATGCGAATGAGGCAACGCCGCTGAAAAAAGAAATTAGCAAGCGGCTATACGGAAAAAAAATTCAGGCGAGCGTATCGCGCATGGAGCAGTTTCAAAAATGCCCGTTTTCCCACTTTGCTTCCCACGGATTGCGGTTAAAGGAGCGGGAAGTTTTTCGTCTTGATGCTCCTGACATCGGGCAACTGTTTCATTACGCGCTAAAAATCATTTCCGACCGCCTCCGCGAAGCGAAAATAGATTGGCGCAATTTGTCCAAACAACAATGCGAGCAATTGTCAACAGAAGCGGTGGAACAAATCGCGCCGCTCATCCAGCAGCAAGTGTTGCTCAGCTCCAATCGATACCACTATATGAAACGGAAGTTGCGAAACATTGTTGCGCGAACAACGAACGTATTAAGCGAGCACGCCAAAGCAAGCAGCTTTGTGCCGATTGGCCTTGAACTGGAGTTTGGGCCAAACGGCGCGCTTCCGCCGCTTACGTTCCGCCTTCCGGACGGAACGGTAATGGAGCTTGTCGGCCGCATCGATCGCGTTGATAAAGCGGAAAGTTCAAGGGGAGTGCTGTTGCGCGTCATTGACTATAAATCGAGCGCTAAAACGCTAAATTTAACGGAAGTGTACTACGGTCTTGCGCTACAAATGCTCACTTACTTGGACATTGTGCTCACTTACGCGGAACAGCTAGTCGGCAAGGAAGCTTTTCCGGCCGGAATTCTTTATTTCCATGTGCACAATCCGGTTATTAAAAGCGATCAGCTTCTTCATGATGAAAAAGAAGTGGAACGGAAGCTGCTGGAACAATTTAAAATGCGCGGGCTTTTGCTTGGGGATGCGGAAGCAATCCGTTTGATGGATACGCAAATGGAGGAAGGCAAATGGTCGCTGATCGTTCCGGCGCAAATTACAAAAAAAGGAGCAATTCACGCCAAATCTTCCGTCATCAGCGAAGAAGATTTTTGGCACCTTCGCCAGCATATCCGGCATCTGTTTCAAATGATCGGCATGCAAATTGCCGATGGAATTGTCGATGTTGCGCCATACAAGCTGAATGAACAGACGCCTTGCGAATTTTGTTCGTTTAAGCCGGTTTGCCAGTTTGACGAATCGTTTCCGAATCATCGCTATCGCCTGTTAATTCCGCAAGAAAATCAGGAAATCGTGCGAAAATTATCGGAAGGGAAGGACTTCAATGAGTAACGTTTTTTGTCCAAAGCCGAAGGAGAGTCAGTGGACGGATGAACAATGGCAGGCTATTGTGGCGGACGGTTGCGACATTTTAGTAGCGGCGGCGGCGGGATCAGGAAAAACGGCGGTGCTTGTCGAACGGATCATCCAAAAAATTACGGCGAAAGAAGACCCGGTTGATGTCGACAGGCTTCTTGTCGTGACGTTCACAAACGCTTCTGCGTCAGAAATGAAAACGAGAATTGCGGAAGCGATCGAACGTGAGCTGGACAAACAGCCAAACTCGCTTCATTTGCGGAGACAGCTTAGCCTATTGAACCGTGCTTCGATTTCCACGATTCACTCATTTTGCTTAGACGTCATTCGCAAATATTATTATTTAATCGATATCGATCCCGTCTTTCGCGTCGCTGATGACACGGAAGCGGAATTGCTGAAAGAAGAAGTGATGGAAGAGCTGTTGGAAGAAGAATATGGAAAAATAAATAATGAACCGTTTTTTGACGTAGTGGACCGCTATACAGGAGACCGGAGCGACGCCGAGCTGCAAGAAATGATTTTAGCCATCCATGAGTTTTCCCGGTCGCATCCTGAACCATACAAATGGCTTGATCGTCTTGTTGCAATGTATGATGTAGATGAAAATACTCCATTGGAGGAAATTCCATATATTTCTTGGCTGAAAAGGTATGTAAAGATGGAATTGGCTGCGGCGAAGCGCCTCATTTCAAAGGCGGTGCAACTGGCGAATTTGCCTCGAGGCCCGTTGCCGCGCGCCGAAAATTATCGCGATGATTTGCAACAGATTGCCCATTTAGAAACGTTGTTGGACCGCTCATGGAATGAGCTGTATGAAGCGTTTCGGTCATTGTCTTTATCGCGTTTAAAATCGTGCCGCGGTGATGAATATGACCCGCAACTGCTTGAAGAAGCCAATTCATTACGCGATCAGGCGAAAAAGAAGTTAGAATCGTTGCGCGACAATGTGTTTTCGCTTCGCCCGGTTACGTGGCTTCGCCATATGCGGGAAATGAAGCCGATCGTTGAAACGATTGTTCGGTTAGTAAAACGATTCACGGAAATGTATCAGGCGCGCAAACGTGAAAAAGGAATCGTCGATTTTTCCGACTTGGAACATTATTGTTTGCAAATTTTGCGTCATCCGGATTCGGCTGATGGACAATGGCTTCCGTCTGATGCTGCTTTGGATTACCGCGCCCAATTTGTTGAAGTGCTTGTGGACGAGTATCAAGATACAAACATGGTGCAAGAAGCGATATTGCAGCTTGTGGCAAAAGGCGGAAATTTGTTTATGGTAGGTGACGTAAAGCAATCCATTTACCGCTTCCGCTTGGCGGAGCCGCTGCTATTTTTAAGCAAATACAAACGGTTTACGGCAGACGGTGAGCGCTCGGGAATGAAAATCGATTTGTCCAGTAACTTTCGCAGCCGCGCGGAAGTTTTGCACGGCACAAACTTTATTTTCAAGCAAATTATGGGCGAAACAGTCGGGGAGATCGAATATGACGAAGCGGCGGAACTAAAATATGGCGCTGTTGACTATCCGGACAATGTGCCAGCCGCTCCAGAGCTGATCGTGATTGACCGGAATGGCGAAGGAAAGGAAGAAAGCGGGGAATTGGATGCAAACGAACTGGCGGCAGCCCAGCTCGAAGCGCGCATGATCGCAAAAAAAATAAAGGAGATCATCTCCGAGCCGCTGCATGTCTACGATCGCAAAGCGAAGCGGATGCGCCGCGCCATGTATCGGGACATCGTTATTCTTCTCCGTTCCATGACGGCTGCTCCGCAAATTATGGAAGAGTTCCGCGCGCAAGGCATTCCGGTGCATGCGGATCTATCTTCCGGCTATTTTCAGGCGACAGAAATATCTGTCATGTTGTCGCTATTAAACGTGATCGACAATCCATATCAAGATATACCGCTTGCGTCGGTTTTGCGTTCTCCGATTGTCGGCTTAAACGAAAACGAGCTAGCGCTGATCCGCATTCACGAGAAAAAAGGAACGTTTTACGAAGCGATGATATCATTTTTAAATAAAGTGGCGGATAACGCGGAAGAGGAAATGCTGCAGCAAAAATTGCGCCTTTTTTCCGAACAGCTGAAACAATGGCGGACAATGGCGCGGCAGCGTTCGTTAGCGGATGTTATTTGGCAGCTATATCGGGATACGCATTTTTACGATTTTGTCGGCGGTTTGCCCGGCGGAAAGCAACGCCAGGCGAATTTGCGCGCGCTTTATGACCGAGCGCGGCAATATGAAGCGACGTCATTTCGCGGACTGTTTCGCTTTTTGCGGTTTATCGAGCGCCTGCAGGAACGCGGCGATGATTTAGGAGCGGCGCGTGCTCTTGGCGAACAAGAAGATGTTGTTCGCATTATGACGATTCATAGCAGCAAAGGTCTTGAATTTCCAATCGTCTTTGTTGCTGGCTTGGCGCGCTCGTTTAACAAACGGGATTTATATGGATCGTATTTGCTTGATAAAGAACTCGGTTTTGCGGCGCGCTTTGTCGATCCGAAGCTGCGCATCAGTTATCCGACGTTGCCGCAAATCGCGATCAAACAGAAGAAACGGCTTGATTTTTTGGCGGAAGAAATGCGCATTTTATACGTCGCGCTAACAAGAGCGAAAGAGAAACTATACTTAATTGGGGCGGTGAAAGATGCGCAAAAAGAAATAGAAAAATGGAAAAGCACTGCGACAGAAGAGAACTGGCTTTTGCCGGATGACGTTCGCGCCGCTGCGAGTTGCTATTTAGACTGGATCGGAAGGGCGCTTATTCGCCACCGCGACGGGCATCACTTAGGCGGCTTGTCCCATGTATGCGAGGAAATCGCTTCCCATCCGTCTGTTTGGCATATAACGATGATTCCAGCTAGAGAGCTGTATGACGCTGACCAAGAAACAGAGAGATTTGATGAACAAATCGCCGCTGCACTGAAGCGGGGAGAACGTGTTCCGACCAGTGAATGCGCAGAAGAAGTGCAGCGCCTCCTTTCATGGAAGTATGCATATGAGAAAGAAACGCTTGTCCGTGCGAAACAGACGGTATCCGAGTTAAAACAGCATCGTGAAATTTTCGGGGAAAACGCGGACAGAATGCTGCTTCATTCGTTTTCCACTCCGCTGTTTGAACGTCCAATGTTTATGAGAGAAAAGACATTGACACCAGCGGAAAAAGGGACGGCGATGCATATTGTGATGCGGCATGTAGATTTCGCAGCGCCGATTACGGAAGAAGCAGTCCGCGAGCAAATTGCGAAATTGGTGCAAATGGAGCTGTTAACGCACGAGCAGGCAGAAGCGGTCGACGTTTCAAGCATTGTCGCATTTTTCGATACGGAAATCGGCAAGCGCCTCTGCGCCGCTAGCGAAGTTCAACGTGAAGTGCCGTTTAGCTTGGCGCTGTCGGCAAAAGAAGTATATGGAGATGGAGTTGGCGGAGAAAGAAAAATTCTCGTCCAAGGTGTCATTGACTGTTTGTTTGCCGACGAAAACGGGCTTGTGCTAATCGACTTTAAAACCGATGCGATAACGAATCGGTTTGCAGGAGGCTGGCGCGAAGCAAAACAGGTGATGATCTCCCGTTATAAAACACAAATGCAATTATACCGCCGCGCTGTGGAACAAATTTGGAAAATGAATGTAGACGAATGTTATTTATATTTATTTGATGGCTCTCATCTTCTCCCGATTTAAGGAAAAAGGGAAAAGATGGAGCCCCCTTTCCCAATACTTTTCAGTGAGAAAGGAACGGAAGCGTATGCGCATTTTACATACAGCTGACTGGCACTTAGGAAGAACGCTGGAAGGAAGGAGCCGGCTATCGGAGCAGGAGCAATTTATTGACGAGCTCGTCGACATTGTGGAAAAAGAAAAAATTGATGTTGTGCTAATGGCGGGCGATGTGTTTGATTCTGTCAATCCACCGGCGGCGGCCGAGCAATTGTTTTACGAAAGTCTCGCCCGCCTTTCGGATAAAGGGAAACGGCCTGTCGCCGTTATTGCCGGCAACCATGACCATCCTGAGCGAATTAGCGCTGCCGCGAAGTTAGTAGCCGATTACGGCATCCTTTTGCTCGGCTGGCCGGATACAGCCGTCTATCGCATCGAAGTGCCGGCACGAAACGAAACGATGATGCTCGCTCCGCTCCCGTATCCTTCTGAATCCCGTTTAGCGGAATTGCTGTCCAAAGAACATTCGGAAATGTCGTTGCGCGATCGATACGACGAGCGGATTCGCCATTTGTTTGCGACGATGGCCGCTTCGTTTTCGGAAAAGACGGTAAACGTAGCCATGAGCCATATTTATGTCGCGGGGGGAAGTACATCTGATTCAGAGCGGCCGATCGAAGTCGGCGGCGCCTACACGGTGTCCGCCGCCAGTTTGCCAAAACAAGCCCAATATGTCGCGCTCGGCCATTTACATCGGCCGCAAGATGTAAAACGTGCGGAAACGGCAGCACGTTATTCCGGCTCGCCGCTTGCATATAGCTTTTCCGAGGCAGGATATGCCAAATCGGTTACGATCATTGATGTAAAACCAGGAGAAAAAGCGGCAGTTTCCGAAATTCCATTGTCGTCTGGCAAACCGCTAGTAAAATGGCAGGCGACGGAAGGGATTGCCCAAGTGTATCGTTGGTGCGAAGAAGGAAAAGACCGATCTGCATGGATTGATTTAGAAATCCACCTTTCGCAGCCGTTATCGATGGAAGAGATTTACCGATTGCGCAAGCTTCATTCTGGTTTTGTCCATATTCGTCCGGTCTTTCCAGAAAAAAAAGAGCATATCGAGAGCAGCAAACGGGAGCAATTATCATTGGAAGAGATGTTCCGCCGCTTTTATGAGCGCCAAACAGGCGGCAAGGCGGACGACGAGCTTGTTCGCTTGTTTTTAGAACTGGTGGCGGAACAGGAAGAAGAGGGGGAGGCGGAAGAGTGAAGCCGATTTCGTTAACGATAGCTGGTTTGCACAGTTTCCGCGAAAAACAAACGATTGATTTCCAATCGTTATGCGAAGGCGGCGTCTTCGGCATTTTCGGTCCGACGGGAAGCGGAAAATCAACGATTTTAGACGCGATGACACTTGCGTTGTTTGGCAGCGTGGAACGCGCGCCAAACAACACGCATGGGATTATGAATCACGCGGAAAATGAGCTGTTCGTTTCTTTTACATTTGAATTAGAAAACGCTTCATGCACGAAGCGCTATACGGTGGAGCGCAGCTTTAAACGCGGCGATGAATGGCGGTTAAAAAGCGGAATATGCCGGCTTATCGAAGTTGGCGCAGAAAATGTTGTGCTGGCTGATAAATGGACAGAAGTCAATAAAGCGGTGGAGCAATTGCTAGGTTTGACGATGAAGGATTTTACGCGCGCTGTCGTGTTGCCACAAGGAAAATTCGCCGAATTTTTGTCATTGAAAGGTGCCGAACGTCGGCAAATGCTACAGCGCCTTTTTCATTTGGAGCCGTATGGCGATAAGTTAAACAAAAAATTAAAAGAGAAACTTGCCGCCATTTCTAGTGAATTAAATGAGGTGATCGCTGAGAAGGCGGGGCTGGGAGATGCCTCGAAAGAAGCGCTCGAACGGGCAAAACAAGAATTGGACATGCTTTGGGAGTTATTAAAAAAACGGCAAGCAGAATTGCATGATATGGAAGTGAAAATAGAACGAAATAAACAGCTATGGGCTTGGCAAAAGGAAAAAGAAACGCTTGAAGCGGAACTGGTGCGTTTTTCTATGGAAGAACCGCATATTCGCGCATTGGAAAATAAAAAAGAACGCGCGGAACAAGCGGAACGAATGTGGCCATATCTCGAACGGTATGAGGAAGCGCGCCGATTGGTTGCCAATGCGCAGCAGAAGCAGCACGAATTGCGGCAAAAGCTCGCACAGGCTGAAGCGTTGCATGAAAAAGCGATGCGCCATTATGAACGCATTCGCCAGGAAAAAGCCGCTTCTGAACCTCGCTTGTTGGCAAAAAAAGAACAGCTAACCCAAGCACAACAGCTGGCGGCGCAAATCCGTTCGCTTGAAGCGGAACTAAATGAAATGGAAAAACAAATTCGCCAGGTGGAAGAGGAAGAACGGCAAAAACGCGAGCAGTGGCAGGAAGCGGCAGCGCTATATGAACGCGGGCTCGAAAAACAACAGATGCTGAAAACAGAGCTGCAAAAGCATTTAGCTTCAATAGAGCAGAAGGAAGTGATTGAACGGGCATACGATGAAAAACAGCAAATCGAAAGAATAGCAGATGCGCTCCAACATATTCAGCAGCGGCTGGAACAAAAACAGCAAGCGCAGCAGCAAGCAAACGAAGAAGCGGAAAAACGGAAACGGCAAGCAGAAGCGGCAAAAGAAAAATTGCACTTTTTGTTTCAAAAGATAGAAAAAATCTATCATTCTGTTTGTGAACGGCAATGGCAGCTAGAAAAACTAATGTATCGGTACGAACAACAACTGGAACAAGAACGAGAAAAAGTGGAACAGGCGAAAACTGCGGAGATGGCGGCGACTCTTGCCAAACAGCTTCGCCAGGGGGAACCGTGCCCTGTTTGCGGGTCGCGTGAGCATCCGAATCCGTATGTATATAAGCACCATGATAGCGACAGCGGGAAAATCGCTATGTTTGAGCAGCAGGTCAAACATGGGCAATCTTATATGCAAATGCTGCACGCGTTAAAAGCGCAGCTTGAGCAACTAGCGCAATTCATCGGAAATGAGTGGGCGTTTCAACGTTTTGACGTAAGTAAATGGAAAGTGGAAGAAGATATCGATATTGCCGTGGAAGTAAAGGCACTTCAACAAGATTGTTTACAGTTAAAAGAAGCCGTTCAGCAGGCGCTGCAAAAATGGCGTGACGCCGAATCGTCGCAACAAGCGATCGAACAAGAAAGGAGAGTGCTAGAGAAAGATATACGAGAGTTGCAAACGGAATGGCAGCTTCGTTTGGATGAATACAATCGATTGCAAGCAAGCTGGCGCGAAAAATATGCCGACTTTTCTTTTACGGAGATCGAAGTGATCCGCAATCAAATGCGAAAACGCGAAGAAATCGTCCGGCAATTGCAAAAACGGATCGATGACAGCATCCCGTTTCTCGACAATAAATTAAGCGAAAAAGAACGGTTGGCCCAACAACTGCGGGAGATAGAAACGGAAAAAGTTCGCCTCGTTTCGTTGTACAGGGCTAAACAGCAGCAGATCGACAGCTATAGGCAACAGCTGTTGGAAAGAGCGGGAACAGCGCAAATGGAAGAGCAACTTCTGCAAATAGAGCAGCAGCTGCTTCGTTTAAAAAAAGAGGAAGAACAAGCCTATCAAAGATGGCTTCAGGCGCAAAAACAGCATCAAACGTTGGAAGCGGAGGCGAAAGCGATACAGCAGTCATTGGAAGAAGGAAAAGCGCAATATGAGGAAGCGAAATCGCGTTGGCTTCAGGAATTGAAAAAAACGGCGTTTGCCGACGAAAACGAAGTGAAAGAAGCAAAGGTAGCAGCGGAAAAACGATTCGAGTGGGAACAGCAAATCAAAGATTATTGGCAGAAAGTGCAACATGCTCAGCATCGCCTCGGGCAGCTTGCCGAAGCGATGGGCGGGGAAACGGTTGATCAACAACAATGGGAGCAATTGCAGGCTGTATACGAAGAAGTGAAACAACAGGTAGACAGCACGATGCAGCAAGTAGGCGCCGCGCAAAACAAAGTGGAAGAATTAACGGAAAAACATAAGCGTTTTGCCGAATTAGAGAAAAAACAGCAAGAGCTGACCGCTCTTGTCGACCGTTATAAACATTTGCAGTCGATTTTAAAAGGAAACAGCTTTGTCGAATTTTTGGCGGAAGAACAGCTTATTCAAGTGACGAGGATGGCTTCCGAACGATTAAGTTCGTTGACGAGACAGCGCTATTCGTTGGAAGTCGACTCGCAAGGAGGATTTCTCATTCGCGATGACGCCAATGGCGGGGTAAAGCGTCCGGTGACAACATTATCAGGTGGAGAAACGTTTTTAACGTCATTATCGCTTGCATTGGCGTTGTCGGCGCAAATTCAATTGCGCGGCGAATATCCGCTCCGGTTTTTCTTCTTGGACGAAGGGTTTGGCACGTTGGATGCGGAACTTCTTGATACCGTTATTTCTGCACTTGAAAAACTTCATTCGCAGCGGCTGTCTGTCGGAGTGATCAGCCATGTGCAAGAAATTCGCGCTCGCTTGCCGAAACGGCTCATTGTTGAGCCGGCGGAACCGTCTGGGCGGGGAACACGAGTTAAATTAGAAGTTATGTAACTTTTATTAAATAAAAATGCAAAGCTGCCATTTCCTGAAAGGGAATGGCGGCTTTGCTAATTGTTTGCGGCTACATTGCTGTCAAACGCGTCAGGGTCAAATGTGTTTGTGAAACTGATGCCGTTGTTCGTAATGACAAAATCTCCCGTATTGAATCCTCCCGAACCAGCCATTGTTTTGGTTGCTACTTTTGGAGCGATATAAAGGCAATCCCCCATTTGTACGACCGCTCCACTGCTGACATTATTAATTTTAATGGGACCGACGACAGAAGGCATTATTCCTCATCCTTTACTATTGGTGTGGGTGTTTGGGTATTTCCCATAGAAGGTGCTGAAGAATTCGGAGCAAGCTGGCGGATATGTTTAATTCTTGCTTCCGCATCAACGGTAGAAGTCGATCCAATATGAATGACGGCAGAAGCGGAAGCTCCCAATACACGAATGGAGCGAACAGAAATGATTGGAGATTGATGAAGTGTCTGTATGGAAATACGGTTAAGGTTTGCTTGGAATTTTGGAATTGGCATTGTAAAGATAGGAAAATTTCCTTCTCCTTCATCGCCGAAAAATAATTCATATTGTCGTTGAACTGCTAAAACACGAGAACGCGAGGTAATTTCTCGTGAATCACCGATTTGTAAGACCGAACTATAAATAAGAGTTTCCCCATGAAAATATTCCACAATTGATGTTCGTTTCATCAGTTACTCTCCTCTTGGGGCAAGCGGAACAAACGGACCGATAAACAACGATTCCGGCGGCGTGTCGAAAGCGGAAGCGATATTAATGACATCTGCATCCCCGATTAAAAAAATGGCGGAGCTTGTTACAGCCATTACATGAATATCTCCAACATGAACATCATGGTTGATCACAGTATAATTCATCATTCTCCTCCTTGTTTTGGCAAATGTTTTAGAAAAAGGTCAAGCGATTGTTCAATATCCATCTTTACTTTTTGAGAAATTTCGTTTACGACGGTCTCATCATTATCTGATGTAGGAACGTATCCATTATTCATTTTTTGATGCAAATAAAAACGAATTCGTTCGTCTACTTGTCGGGTAATGTCTTGCAAAATAAAATGGCGATACGTGTCGTCCAGACGATGCGAATACTGTTCTTCGAATCTTTTTAGCGTCTCCTTTGCTTCCTTTTCTAAATAAGCATGAACTTTTTCTTGAATGTTGCGGAATAAGACGGGTTCCGGCTTCGGAACGACCGCATTTTTTTGTTGAACGGCAAAATCTTCGATAACGTTGCCAACGCCGTTAGGAGTAATGCCAATATTTAATGTTCCTTCCAATGTTTCTACTTTTAATTGATCAAATTTGTATTCGATTCGTTCAATGGTGGTGTGCGGTTGCTGTTCCAGTTCTTTTAACTGACTTTCTAGGAGGAGAAGCCGTTGTTCTAACGATTGTATCTTTTTCGTTTGCCATAACAGATAGCGTCGCAGTTTAGCAAAGTAGTCGTATAGGAACATAATATTGAAATCATCCTCTCCAAAGTCCCTTCATCTTTAAATATATGGACGGCCTTTGGTTGTCATCACCATTTTCACGCTTTTTTAGCGAGTTGGTCCATGAAGCGGGACGAGAGGAGTGACCGTTTCTTCTACGAGCGGAACGGTAGCAACCGCCTCTGGAGCAGGTTTTGTGAATCCGCCTGAGTTTGCTAATGTAGAAAGCGCTTGGATACTGCCGGCGCTGCCGATTTGCAGTACGGATGAGTTCGTGACAGAGCCAATTTTTAATTGGTAAATGCATATGCTTTGGTTAATATAAAAATTCATTGGTTCTCCTCCTTTTAGGCGTTAGCTACTACATTTTCGTCGGCGATGTCCGCATCGTTTATATTTGTATTGCTGTAATAGTTATAAACATGCAAGCCATCTCCTATATTAAATGAGCCGGCGCCGGCAAATGTTTTGTTAACGCTCTGAGGAGAAATTGCAAACACGTCTCCAATATGAAATACGCCGCTGCTTCCGATGCTATTTAATTTAATGACTCCGACAAATGCTGGCATAAGGAATACACCTTTCTCTCGTTCTTATGATAGTGTATGGGCATGGTGACAAAAAGGTGAGTGTTTTAATTATTTGCGGCAGTATTGGAATCAGCAACATCCGGGTCGTTGGTGTTTGTAAAGCTCGCGAACGTATTTGTTTGTAGAAAATCGCCATTATTGCTGCCGCCAGAGCCAGTATTTGTTTTAAGCGTACTTTTTGGCGCAATTTGTAATACATCTCCAAAATTAACCGTTCCGTCTCCACTAACGTGAGTAATTTTAATGGGACCGCTAATAAATGACGGCATACGTTTCCTCCTTTATTGATATGCTTTTACTGTTAGTGTATGAAAAAAAGAGAAAACGGTTAAACGCGCGATGGATGTCCAGACGAATCAATTTTTTTGTCATATGATAGTAAATAAAATTATAAAGGGGAATGGATATGCCGTCGACGATTATCGGAGGAATTAAAGTAACGAGCGTAAGCGGAAACGGGACAGTAAATATGGGAGATGTGCTGCAAATCGCTCCAAAAAGTACAACGAAAACGAATTCGGGGGCAGGAGGAGCAAATACAGGCGATTTTTTGCAGACAAATACGTTTTGCAGTGTAACAAATACATTTGATCCTGATATAAAAGATGCAGGAGTACGCGGAAACAATTAGATGGCTATATGAAAAAAGGCCATCTTTTTCTTTTTATACATATTGTAATCATCGAAAATTGTGTATAATATAATTGTGAATTTTCTAAAATATTTCGTGGAGGATGGGATAATGAGTGTACCATTAGTATTAACACAATTTCTGGATAGGGCTGTGTCACTATACGGGGAGAAAACGGCAATGATATGCTCCGGGCGCGCGCTCACGTACAAACAACTAAACGAGCGTGTGAATCGGCTTTCTCATGGTCTAAAACAATTGGGGGTAGGAAAAGGGGATCGAGTCGCGTATTTGGCGCCAAATACGCTGGAAATGTTAGAAGGATTTTACGGCGTGTTTCAGCTTGGAGCGGTCATGGTTCCGCTGAACACCCGCCTGAAGCCGGATGATTATTTGTTTATTTTAAATCATAGCGAAAGCAAAGTATTGTTTGTCGATCAAGATTTATATCATTTCATCGCGCCAATTAAGGAGAAGCTGCAGACTGTAAAGACGATTATCGTTCATCAAAAAAATGCGGGAATAAATGAAACCGCTTACGAAGAATGGCTTGAGCAGCATCCTAGCACGCCGTTTGACCGGCCAAACATTGACGAAAACGATGTATGCAGCCTTTTATATACAAGCGGAACGACAGGAAATCCGAAAGGAGTCATGTTGACGCATCGCAACAATTATCTTCACGCGTTAGTATCGATGCATCATCTCCGCGTTTCTGACGAAGATACATATTTACATATATTGCCGATGTTTCACGTAAACGGATGGGGCGCGCCGTTTTATTATACGGCAAACGGAGCGACGCAAATCGGTTTAAGGAAAGTCGATGCAAAAGTGATTTTTGACTATATTCAAACATACAAGGTTAGCGTAATGCATATGGCGCCGACCGTATTAAACATGCTCTTGCAGTATTATGACAAGCATAAGCCGGTCATCGACCATCCAGTACGCGTTGTAATCGCGGGTTCTGCGCCGCCGCCATCATTTGTCACTCGTGTGGAACAAGACCTCGGCTGGGAATTTATCCAAGTATATGGCATGACAGAGTCTTCCCCGCTTAACACGATTTCCACGATCCGCTCTCATTTACGTGATTTGCCGCAAGAAAAACAATATCTCATGAAAGCGAAAGCAGGTTATTCGATGATCGGCTGCGAAGTAAAAGTGGTGGACGAACGCGGCGATGAAGTTCCGCATGACGGAAGAACGATCGGTGAAGTCGTCATAAGAAGCAACAATGTGATGAAAGGATATTGGAAAAATCCAGAGGCAACGATGGAGGCAATCCGCAATGGCTGGCTGTATACTGGCGATATGGGAACGGTAGATGAACATGGATACATTGACATTGTCGATCGAAAAAAAGATATCATTATCAGCGGCGGAGAAAATATTTCTTCCATTGAAGTAGAAGGAGTTTTATATGAGCATCCAGCAGTGTTGGAAGCGGCGGTCATCGCTGCGCCACATGAAAAGTGGGGAGAAACGCCGCACGCGTTTGTGGTCGTTCGCCCTGGACATGAAGTGACAGAGCAAGAGCTGATTGCCTTCTCACGTGAAAAACTGGCGCATTTTAAAGCGATTACCGGCGTCACGTTTGTCGATGAATTGCCGAAAACAGCATCGGGAAAAATCCAAAAAGTACATTTGCGCAAACGATATTGGGATTCCTTTGGGAAAACGGGGCGTTACGTTAATTAGTATAGAGCGGTAAGACATTGTCAAAGCGGACCGATATCGGATTGCGGAAGCGGAGTGGTTTGATATGGTTAACATGAACACGCATTTGTGGTAAGGCGTTAAAATCTTTTAATAAGAAATTCAGCGCAGATATGAATGGAGTCTGTTAGATAATTAAGAAAGTATCTCCAAATGCCTTTGCGAATGAAGTAGAGATTGTGGGTTATCCCTGTTAAGCGGAGTATCGCTTAACGAAGAATCATGTTTAAGGAAAATATGCTTTATGATTGATTTAAACATTATTCATTATCTACTGTTTCAACAGGTATTATTTACAGTTATCGATTTGGAAGGCAGTTATTATTTGCACATGACGGCGATTTTTCTGATCGGTCCGCTTGAACGGCTTACGGGAAATAGCAGTTCTTTCACAAATAAAAAGTCCCCCTAATGCACTTGCATTACTGAGGGACGGGTGAGGAAGAGTGATCGATCGGCGCTGTTTCCCGCAAATACCGGTTAATCAGTTCGTCCAATTCTTGGCTACATTGAATCGTTTCTTTGGCGGTAAATCCGTGCGTCAACGCCAATTCGATCATTTGTTGTCGCTTTTCCTCGATTAAAATAATGACCATTGTATTCACCATCAATCTTTTTAATGGTAGAGGAATTTTTCTTTCTTCTCCTGCATCCATTGCATATGAAATTTTTATTTTAGGATAAGCGATCCCTGCGTCTTGCCAGCGATATTATAAAACAATGGTTTTGCCAAAAGAATGTCACGGGAGTTTACGAGTGAAAGGAGCTAAACATTATTATACATATGGCGACGAAAAAGGAAAGATATTCGTTAAAATAAGTAATAATTTTACTAATTTAGACAAAATTCAACAAACAGTAGGAATTTTCGCGAACAGAACGAATATAAACGAGTGCCTATATTTCAATGGAAAGGAGATTTTGCGGTGAGATTTGTTACAGCGCAGCGCGGCAACGAAACATTTGTCGGAGTAATGGAGCAAGAGGGGAAAGTCATTCATTTATGTCGCGCAGAACAGGCGATGCGCCAGCGCCCAACCCTTCCTTCATCATTATTGGAGTGCATTAAGTTAGGGGATAAATTTCTTCATCAAGCGAATGAAATTGCTGCATGGGCAAAAGAAAATCCGTCCACACAATACGTGTATGCTTTACATGACGTTCGGTTGCTGGCACCAATTCCGCGCCCTGCAAAAAATATTTTTTGCGTTGGAAAAAATTATGTCGATCACGCCATTGAATTAGGAGGAAATTCGGATATCCCACAGCATCTCATTGTATTTTCGAAAGTGCCGACAACGGTCATCGGACATGAGGAAACGGTGCTGCGCCACGCCGATGTGACGGACGAGTTGGATTACGAAGGAGAGCTGGCGGTGGTGATCGGCAAACGCGGAAAGGCGCTCCGTAAAGAAGAAGCGCTTGATTACGTATTTGGCTACACCATTATCAATGACGTGACGGCGCGGGACTTGCAGGAACGGCATCAACAATATTTGCTCGGAAAAAGTTTAGATACGTTCTGTCCGATGGGGCCATGGATCGTCCATAAATCGCTGATTGAAAATCCGAACAAGCTGGAAATTGAAACAAAAGTGAACGGGGAAATAAGACAAAAAGCAAGCACGGAACAATTTATTTTTAATGTTGAGACAATTATTGAAACCATTTCTCGCGGGATTACGCTGGAACCGGGGGATATTATCGCAACCGGAACGCCGGCGGGAGTCGGAAAAGGAATGAAACCGCCGCGTTTTTTGCAGGCAGGCGATGTTGTAGAAATTACGGTGGAAGGCATCGGGACGTTAAGAAATAAAATCGGGGAGTAAGAAAAAACGGGGCGTTTCTGTTTATCTGCCCCGTTTCGCTTTTATGATTGGGCAAACACTTTTTTCACCCGTTCTATCGCCCAATCAAGTTCTTCTTTTGTAATAACAAGCGGCGGTGCAAAGCGGATGACGGTATCGTGCGTTTCTTTGCACAACAGCCCTTCTTGCTTCAATTTTTCGCAATATGGACGAGCAGAAGTATGAAGTTCCACGCCGATAAACAATCCTCTTCCCCGCACTTCTTTAATGTCTGGATGCTGAATTTCCCGAAGTTTTTCGATGAAATAGTTCCCTAATTCCAATGAGCGTTCCACTAATTTTTCTTCTATAATTACGTCCATTGCCGCGATGGATACTGCGCACGCAAGCGGATTTCCGCCGAATGTCGAGCCGTGAGAACCAGGATTAAACACGCCGAGAATATCGCGGTTTGCTGCTACGCAAGAGATAGGGAAGACACCCCCTCCCAATGCTTTTCCAAGGATGTACATATCGGGGACGACGTTTTCCCAATCGCAAGCGAACAATTTTCCGGAGCGGCCGAGGCCGGATTGGATCTCATCGGCAATGTAAAGAACGTTGTTTTCTTTACATACATCGTACGCTTCTTGCAAAAAGCCTTGCGGAGGAATGCGGACGCCCGCTTCCCCTTGGATTGGTTCAAAAATAAACGCGGCAGTATTTTTTGTAATCGCTTTCTTTAATGCGTCTATATCGCCGTATGGAATCACTTTAATGCCAGGAAGCATCGGTCCGAAACCACGTCGATATTCCTCGCTTGAGGACATTGATACCGCTGCCATTGTCCGACCGTGGAAGTTGTTTTCGCAAACGATAATTTCCGCTTTATCTTTTTCTACTCCTTTAACGTCGTACGCCCAGCGCCGCGCCGCTTTAAAAGCGGTTTCTACCGCTTCCGCGCCTGTATTCATCGGCAAAACCATATCTTTTCCTGTTAGTTTCGCGACTTTTTCATACCAAAGGCCTAGCTGATCGTTATGGAATGCACGGGAAGTTAACGTGATGCGATCGGCTTGCTCTTTTAGCGCTTGAATAATTTTCGGATGGCGATGCCCTTGGTTGACCGCTGAGTAAGCGCTTAACATATCGATATAGCGATTGCCTTCTAAGTCTTCGACCCATACCCTTTCTCCTTTGGTGAGAACGACTGGAAGAGGATGGTAGTTGTTGGCGCCGTATTGTTCTGTTAAACGGATCATTTCCGTTGTTTTATTCATGACGCTTCCTCCCTAATAGTAATTGTTGTTTTTTTCATTATAGCAGAAAAGGAATATGGATGGCAGAAAATTCAATTGTATACACGTGCGCATTTATAATTTGTCTGCACACCATAAACGGACAAATGCTTCACGTGTATAAAGTTTGTTTTTTCTTATCTGTGCATGCTATGATGGTAATGAATTGTCGGAAAAAAGGAGGAACGATATGACACACGCGCATATTACAAGTTGGCTGATCACCATTCTATTATTTTTGATCGTCGTTTCATTACAGCGTTCAGGATCTGCGAAGGTAAAAATCGCGCAAATGGTGCTCCGGTTATTTTACATCTTTACGATTATAACAGGACTCCTTTTATTACATAGCATCGCTTCGATTTCTATATTGTATATTGTCAAGACGATTGCCGGTTTATGGGTGATCGGAGCAATGGAGATGGTTTTAGTCAACATGAAAAAAGGAAAAAGCGCGAAAGCTGCATGGATCCAATGGATTATTGCATTTGCACTCGCACTATTTTTAGGATTATCGCTACCGCTAGGATTCGATATTTTTTGAAACAGGCGGCGATTCCGTATGGAATTGCCGCTTTTGCATATAGAAAAAATGTGGTATGTTAGTAGAAAGAATATTTTGTAAATTTTTCTAACATTCACATAAGTGTGGTGAAACAAAATGAACGTGTACCGTCTTCATTGTCATGATACAAAACAATTGCATGACTTTATCGCACAGCACCACCTTGCCCAATATGAACATATTTTTGTGCAAATAGCGGCGCATAAAGCGGAGCAGCCTGAACTTTGCAAAATAATTGAATTGCTTCGTCGCTGTCTCCCGCAAGCGCAGCTATTTGGGATGACATCTGGCGAATCTTTCGGTTTTGGCGATCGGTTTTTCATCTGTTTTACAGTATTTGAAAAAGTTAGCGTTCATTCTGTGTTGCTGCCATATAAGGAGTTTACCAATGAACTTGAGCTTGCGGCATATATTTCGGATGCGCTTATAACGGAAGAAACGAATCTTCTTCTTTTATTTACCGATCAAGACAGCAATTTTCATTCGCTTATTCGCCATATGCCGTTGGTAAACGATCAAACTGTTGTTATTGCAGGACGAATGAAGGAAGGAGGGCATTTGTTTTCGCATGAAGGGATTGTCGCTGGCGGCATGATCGCGATTAGTTTTAACGGTTCTTCTTTGCGTGTTCAACCATCATATCCGTTTTTATGGGAACCGGTTGGCGTCACTTTTCGAGTCACGAAATGCAGCGGAAACAAATTATACGAGCTTGATGGGAAAAAAGCAGCAAGATTGTTGCAACGTTATTTAGGAAAGGAATTTATCGATCGTTTGCCTTTTTCAGGAGCGGAGTTTCCGTTCGTTATGGAGAAAAATGGGCATAAACAATGTTTATCGATTGTAAAAGCAAATAAGGATGGTTCGATTGAAATAAATGGCCATGTCGATCCAGGCGAGACGGTTAAGCCTAGTTTCGTTCCTTTGCCGTCGCTATTTTCGCATATGTCCGATGAATTAACGAAATTGGCAAAAAAGCCAGCGGAAGCGATTTTTTTCTATCAAAGTATGGCTGTGCAAGGTTATGTATCTCCTGCACTGCAGCAAATCACTGCAACGCTGGAACAAATTGCTCCTACTTTTGCGCCGTTTTCCTTTGCCGAACTAGTAACAAAAGATAGATATGTTCCTGTACATTCAGCGGCGTTTAGCATGGTCGCGTTATCGGAAGAGAATCACCGCAGAGCCGATAGCGGAGTTTCCGTTTCTTTGGAGATTCCAAAGACTTTGCAAGGAGTGATGACGCTTGCGCATTTTCTATCCGTTACTTCCCGGGAAATGGAGCGGCTTCGCGTTTGTATGCAAATATCGCAATCACTTTTTGAACATAATACAGATATTGTGTATTCTACTGATTTACATGGCAATTTAACGAGCGTGAATCCCGCATTTGAAAAAGTGCTTGGCTACAAAAGAGAGGAAGTTTTGCATACGAACGCTTTAAAATACATCCATCCGAATGATGTGCGCCGCGTCAGCATGCATTTTTATCGGGCGTTGCGCGGAAAAATCCAATATTATAATTTGGAGATCCCGACAAAATCAGGGAAAACGCTATTGTTCCAAATTAAGAACGTTCCGATTATTGTTGATGGGAAAAAAGTGGGGATTTATGGGATTGGCAGGGATATTACCGAACAGAAAAAAGCGGAAGAAAAAATTTCATTTTTAGCGTATTATGACCCTGATACTCATCTGCCAAACCGGACAAAGTTTATGGAAACCATCGCCGAACAGCTGGAGAAGGCAAAGCGAAAAAATCGAAAGCTGGCGGTTGTATTAATCGATTTAGATCGTTTTAAGCGCATTAATGATAGCGTAGGGCATTATGTGGGAGATGAGATTTTAAAACAAATCGTTCAACGCATCCTTCATGTTTTGCCGATTGGAGCGCATTTAGGAAGATTTCATGGAGATAAGTTTTGTTTGCTTTTAACGGGGCGAATCAATTCGGAAAGAGTGTTTGAAACAGCAACTCGTATTTCCAAAGAAGTGATGAAGCCAATTGTGTATGAAGGAAAAGAATTTTTTATTACAGCAAGCATCGGAATCAGCTTTTATCCAAACGATGGAGTTGATACACATTCGTTGTTGAAAAATGCGGATATCGCTGTAAACAGGGCAAAGCGGAGCGGGGGAAACCGCGTTCAATTTTATTCTGCGGAAATGAACGATGAAACGCTATACCGTTTAGAAATGGAAGGGTATTTGCGAAAGGCGCTAGAAAAGCGAGAGCTTTTTCTATGCTACCAGCCGATTGTCGATATAACTACAGGAGAGATTGTCGGCAACGAAGCATTGATTCGCTGGCGACATCCTAAGCTGGGGCTTGTTAGGCCGGATGAATTTATTTCACTAGCAGAAGAAACGGGGCTCATTCATGAAATCGGAAGATGGGTATTGGCAACGGCTTGTAAGCAAACAAAACAATGGCAAGAATTAGGGGATAAGCAACTTTCTATATTTGTCAACGTATCAGCGGCGCAATTTCAGCATGAAAGTTTTATTGAGGATGTAAAACGGGCGTTAGCGCAATCACGGCTCTCTCCGAATTGTTTACACTTAGAATTAACAGAAAATTCTATGCTTCGCAATCTTCATCACAGCATTCAAGTAATGAAAGAATTACAGCGGCTCGGTGTCGGTATTGCAATTGATGATTTTGGCAGTGGATACGCTTCTTTTAGTTATTTAAAAAATTTGCCGGCAAACATATTGAAAATCGATCGCTCGTTTATTAAGCAGCTCCATACAAATTCTTCCGATATTGCTATTGTAAAGGCGATCATTACGATGGGGCATGGATTAGGGTTAAAAATAGTAGCCGAAGGGGTTGAAACGGTCGAGCATCTCAAATTGCTAGAAATGCTCCGTTGCCATTACGTGCAAGGATATGCGTTATATCGGCCGGTAACCGCGGAAGAGTTATCAACGTATATAACGGCAAGGTAAGCCCTAAATAGAAAAAACGGGGAAAGAATGAGGCTCTTTCCCCGTTATCCGAACTGCGCGCAAACAAACCGCTTTCCGGTATTAAACGTGATTTCAAAGCGGTCTTTGCATGTTTTTCCACGCTCATAGTAATGTTGGACATTGCCGACGAGTTCGGTGTTATCGTAAATGATAAAATTAACGCCTGCATATTTTTCAAATAATAGCCCATTATAGCAGTATAAGCAATCGTATAAAGAAAAGCCGTGTTCATTCAACCATTGCACAAAACGAAAGAACGTTTTGTCGGAAAGCGATTCAAGCCATTGCTGATAAGCGTATGGAAGCCGTTTGCGAAATCGGACGCGATCGCCATTTTGTAGTGGAAAAGAGCTGATGCCTATATCGACGCTTCCGCCTTTTTGAAGTTGGCCATACATCCACTGGCCGTGACGGAAAACCTCTATATTCCTTTCCGCCATTTCCTCAAGCAACGACGCTTCCTCATCTTCTCCGTCAAAAAAGATCCACTCGCCGTTTACAAATTCTACCGTTCCTTGCGTGTAGGCGCGTTTTTGTTCATTGATGAATGGAAGGCGATGTTCGATATCCAATTTTCTTTCTCCTCCTTTATTTTCTGTTTTGCCAAATTGTCCCTGATTTATACGCAACGTTCTTACGATCGGACAATTCATCGAAATGAGAAGTGCTGCATAAAATGGAATCATGCCAATATGGAAGGCGTTAATGAAAAAAACAGAGGGATGGCAAAGTGCGGCGCGGGCGAAAACAGGACGATTGCCGCAGCTGGACAAAAATGGAGACCGGAATGAGTTACGCTGAAAACAAAATAACTTTTTTCTCATTTGTTAAAGAAAGGATTGGTTCATATGTGTGGTATCACCGGTTGGGTTGATTTTCAGCGCGATTTGCGAACAGAAAAAGAGACGATCTTTAAAATGACAGAAACATTGGCGAAACGCGGGCCCGACGATACAAATGTTTGGTTTAGCGAGCATGCCGCATTTGGGCATAAGCGCCTTATTGTTGTTGACCCAGCAGGTGGCAAACAGCCGATGACAAGAATAAAAAACGGGTATCGTTATACCGTTTGTTATAACGGAGAGCTGTACAATGCAGAAGACATTCGTAAAGAATTATTAAAAAAAGGGTATACGTTCCGAGGGCATTCGGATACGGAAGTATTGTTAAACGCATATGTGGAGTGGAAAGAACGCTGTGTCGACTATTTGAACGGAATTTTCGCTTTTGCGATTTGGGATGAACAGCGCAAACAGCTATTTTTAGCACGAGATAGGCTTGGCGTAAAGCCGCTTTTTTACCGGCATGCCCACGCTGGCATTTTATTTGCTTCGGAAATGAAGGCAATTTTGGCGCATCCGGATGTAAAAGCCGAAGTGGAATATGAAGGATTAGCCGAAGTGTTTGGGCTAGGCCCGTCGCGGACGCCGGGGCACGGAGTGTTTCGTGGAATGAAAGAATTGCGACCAGCGCATGCTTTAACGTTTTCCCGCGAAGGAATAAAAGTATGGCGCTACTGGAATGTACAAAGCGATGTGCATAGTGATTCGTTAGAGGAGACGGTAGAAAAATTGCGTTTTCTTCTGATTGATGCTGTTACGCGCCAGCTTGTTTCTGATGTGCCTGTTTGCACATTTTTATCAGGCGGGGTTGACTCGAGTGCTATCACCGCCATTGCTGCATCGGCGTTTGCGAAAGAAGGAAAAGGGCGGCTCCATACGTATTCCATTGATTATGAAGGAAACGACCAATATTTCCAAGCAAATGATTTTCAGCCAAATGCGGATTCTCCTTTTATTGAACTGATATCAGAAACTTTTCAAACCATTCATCACCACTGCGTTATTAGTCAAGAAGACCTGTTTGACCATTTGCGGGAGGCAGTGGTTGTCCGGGATGTTCCAGGCATGGCTGATGTGGATTCTTCTTTGCTATGGTTTTGTAAACAAATTCGCAAAGACTTTGTTGTTAGTTTATCCGGAGAATGCGCCGATGAAATTTTTGGTGGCTACCCTTGGTTTCACCGTCCAGATGATTTAGAGAGAAGGGGATTTCCATGGATGCGGTCGACGGAGGCGCGGATCGATTTATTCAAAGAGGAATGGAAAAAGAAACTGCGGCTCGATGAATACGTGCAAACGCGCTTTCGCGAAACGATTGCCGAGGTTCCAAGGCTGGAAGGGGAAAGCGCGGAAGATGCCAAGCGGCGCGAGTTGTTTTATTTGAATATGATTTGGTTTATGACGACGCTTTTGGATCGAAAAGACCGCATGAGCATGGGCGCCAGCATAGAAGTCCGCGTGCCGTTCGCCGATCATCGGTTAGTAGAATATGTTTGGAATATTCCTTGGGAGATGAAAATGTACGGCAACCGCGAAAAAGGGATTTTGCGCAAGGCGCTGGAAGGAATTTTGCCAGAGGAAGTGCTATATCGCAAAAAAAGCCCATATCCGAAAACGCACCATCCGTTTTATACAAAATTGGTAAAAAATTGGGTAAAAGAATTATTACATGACCGCTCGTCGATCCTTTATGAATTTTTCGATCTTAAAAAATTGGAAGAGTTAGTGGAAACAGAAGGGAAATCATTTCAAGTGCCTTGGTTCGGGCAGCTAATGACGGGACCGCAGCTGTTGGCATACCTCGGCCAAGTGCACGTATGGTTTCAGCACTACGGCATTGCGATAAAGGAATAAAGAAGAGCTGCGATAAGCGCAGCTCTTTTTATCATAAACGAGCGGGAAATCCTGCCACTTCCACTACAGGGAAGTAGGAGAGGCAGTTTCGATATGTGGAATAAACCCATACTTTCGAACGCCAGCGCCATCACATAGCCATTTATCAGTGATAAACGAAATTCATACCCCAATCAAGCGGTGCATACATGCCGAACGGCATATGCGTACTGATTGCGATTCAGCAGCTCACTCACCCCTATGATTTCATCTTGACTACATTACACAATGCATGTCAAAAACAATAGGAATGAGTTTTGTGCAATATTGAATTATTACCGCTTATCCAAAGCAAAAAAAGGATAAACAGGAACAAATGAAACGATTGATGCAATTGCCAAGCTGGCAGGAATTGAGGATGGCGTTTATTTTTCAAGACTTTTGAAAAAGATGGACGGACTGATGCCGATGGTGTATCGGCGCACGGTGCATCGGGAGGAGGAAAAGCGAGGAAGGAGGCTGCCCTCGCTTTTTACCGATCTTGCACTTGATAGAGAAGAAAGCCATATGGAGGAATTATGGCACGCAATCCTTCGCCCTCAGCAACAAGCCGCTCCTCCGTCCATAAATTGACGAGCCGTTTTCCTTTTAAAGACAAAGGAACGGTGATGTCAATCTCCTTGCTGCTATTGTTGATCATGACGAAAATCGTTTCATCAAGATAGGTTTTCGTATATATTAAATGGTTTGATTCATCGCTTGCCTCTATAAATGTAGTTTTTCCCAGTCTGAAAGCGGGATGGGCTTTGCGAAGCGCAATCAGTTTTTTTACATGCTCCAATATATCTCTATTTTGCTTTTCTTCCTCCCAAATCATGCATTTCCGACATCCTGGATCTTGCCCGCCGGTCATGCCAATTTCATCGCCGTAGTATATGCATGGCGAACCAGTAAAAGAGAGCTGAAATAAAAACAACAGCTTGACCTTCCGCACATCATTGTCGCATACTGTTAAAATTCTTGGTGTATCATGGCTGCCAAGCAAATTAAACGCCACCTCGTTGACGTTTTCTGGGTACGAATGAAGAACATTAGTCATTATATTGGCGAATTGTTTGGCACCAATTTCATTTTTCGCAAAAAAGCGGATTGCTCCGTTGGTAAACGGGTAGTTCATGACGGCATCGAATTGGTCGCCGCGCAGCCATGGCATCGCATCATGCCAAATTTCTCCGAGAATATAAACATCGGGTTTTATAGATTTTACTGCCTGACGGAATTCGCGCCAAAATTGATGGTCTATTTCATTGGCCACATCGAGCCGCCAACCGTCGATGTCAAATTCCCGAATCCAATAGGTCGCTACGTCTAACAAATACTTTTTCACTTCGGGATTTTCCGTATTTAGCTTTGGCATCTGGGCGACAAATGCAAATGTGTCATAGTTTGGCCTCGGTGTTGTCTGAAGCGGAAATTCGCGAATATGAAACCAATCTTTATATTTGGATGTTTCCCCGTTTTTTAGCACATCTTGAAACGGTGCAAAATAGTAGCCGCAATGATTAAATACCGCATCTAACATGACGCGTATCCCTTTTTCATGACAAAGATCAACTAGTTTTTTGAATGTTTGTTTATCGCCAAAGTGAGGATCAATTTCGAAATAATTGGTTGTGTCGTATTTATGGTTAGAAGGTGCGTGGAAAATAGGCGTTAAATAAATGCCATTAACGCCAAGGTCGACAAGATAATCGAGATGATGGATAATCCCTTCTAAGTCGCCGCCGAAAAAGCTCGTTGATGTCGGTTCTTTACTTGCCCATGGCAGTGTTTCTTCTGGATTGATAGATGGATTCCCGTTAGCGAAGCGTTCAGGGAAAATCTGATACCAAACAGTGTCTTTCACCCATTCCGGTGCATGAAATACGTCTATTTTATTTAAAAACGGAAAGCAAAAATAGTAAGCTGTATCGTCTGTCGGTGCCTCGTGATAAAAGCCTTTTTCTGTATATACTGTTTTTTCATTTCCGGACGTTAATTCAAATCCATAGCGAAGGCGACGATATGGGGGAATCACTTCGATAAACCAATAGTCAAATAAATCGTCGGATCCGCTTTTTGCCATAGGTGCACGATTTAGCTGCCAGACGCTATCTTTCCATTCATATGGATCAGCGTAAAGAAGATGAACGGTTTCCACATCATCCTTCTTTGTGCGCAGGCGAATATGTAATGTTTGTTCGTCGTATGCGTAAGCAAAGTTATCTTTTGGACGGTGATAAATCGCTTCTTTGAACATTCTTGGCACCCCTTTAAATAAACGCAATCGTTTGCGCATTGATCGCTTTTTTATTTAAAGAGTAGAATAATTGAATAAAAAAGTCAAATTTTATTGAAAAAAGCTTGTAAAATGAAAAATAGGCGGTATAATGAAAGTGAATGGTGCAATCGTTTTCATTAAAAATGGCATTATTTTTTTGTGCAAACGATTTCCTAAAGCGATTGTGCTGCCAATGAATTTATTTATGATTCATTTTAGGAGGGGGACGTATGAGAAAAGCCGTTTCGCTGTTTATGGCCATGATTCTCATGATCGGTGTATTGGCTGCTTGTGGTCCGAAACGGGATGTTGAGCAGGTGAAAGAAAACAACAAAGGGAATGCAACAGAAAATGTAAAAAAACCGGAAAAATTAGTGGTCTGGGTAAATGATGAAGAGAAACAAAAGCAAGCATTAAATGACATCTTTAAAAAATATACGGAGAAAACAGGAATTAAAGTGGAAACAGTCGCTGTGAGCATGCTTGATCAGGCGAAAAAAATTGCGTTAGATGGTCCAGCAGGCAAAGGCCCTGACATATTTTATCAGCCACACGACCGTATTGGCGACATTGTTCTCCAAGGTTTAGCTGATCCGGTTGATCTTGGCGACGCAAAAAGCGAATATAGTAAAACGGCAATGGATGCGGTTACTTATGATGCACAGACTTATGGCGTGCCGTTTGTCGTGGAAACATACGGCTTATTTTACAATAAAAATTTAGTGCCTGAAGCTCCGCAAACAATGGAAGAACTGATGAAAATCGCGAAAGAAAAAACAACCCCATCCAAAGATCGATACGGCTTCTTGATGGAAGCAGCTAATTTCTATTTTGTCTACCCATTCTTTGCGGGATATGGCGGCTATGTATTCCGTAACGAAGATGGAAAAATGGATACAAGCGATATTGGCTTGGCGAATGATGGTGCTGTCAAAGGTGCTGAGCTTGTCCAATCTTGGTTTGAAAACGGATACATTCCAAAAGAAATTAATCAAGATGTCATGAATGGCTTATTTACGAAAGGAAATGTAGCAACGGTAATCAGCGGCCCGTGGAATATTGCCACCTACAGCGATGCGCTAGGGGACAAATTGGCAACTGCGCCGCTTCCGGTATTAGAAAACGGGGAGCATCCAAAATCGTTTGTCGGTGTGAAAGCATGGATGTTATCTGCTTATTCGAAAAATAAAGAGTGGGCAACGGACTTGATGAAGTTTATCACAAATGAAGAAAACTCGCTCCATTATTATGAAGTCGCAGGGGAAATGCCGGCAAATGAAAAAGCATTAACGAACGAAAAAATTAAAAATGACCCATTAATTTCTGGATTCGCAGAACAAATCCAATATGGCGAACCGATGCCAAATGTACCGCAAATGTCGCAAGTATGGGATCCAATGGGCAATGCGCTACAGTTTATTGCCAAAGGCGATAATCCAAAAGAGGTGTTGAAAGAAGCGGTAAAAACGATTCAAGACAAAATTGCCGCCAGCGGTGGAGGACAATAATTATTGAAGTCAATGGTGGATAGAGCCGTTTCTATCCACCATTCTTATCACGTGTAAGGGGGATTCACCATGTCTGGGAAAAAGATGCGCCATCATCCTGCTGTTGCTGTTATTCTTTCCATCCTTTTTGCAGGCTTGGGACAATTATATAACCGGCGTTATGTAAAAGGAATTTTATTTATTGTTATTGAAGCTGCATTTCTAATTACATTTTATAATTTTTTAAATATCGGATTATGGGGGCTTATTACATTAGGAGAAATCCCGATGGTGGACCATTCGATTTTCCTGCTGATTCAAGGGCTAGTATCTGTCATTATCATCGCATTCGCGGCCGTTTTGCATTATTTCAATATTATCGATGCGCGTAAAGATGCGCTGCGCCTGCAACGAGGAGAGCCGTTTCCGTCGCTCCTGGAATCATGCAGAAACGCATGGGATAAAGGATTTCCATATGTATTTGTCACACCAGGGCTGATTATGCTTTTATTTATTGTTGTGCTGCCGCTGCTTTTTATGGTGTCGCTGGCGTTTACGGACTACAACTTGTACAATTCGCCGCCGCGTCATCTATTGCATTGGGTTGGCTTTAAAAACTTTAAAAATTTAGTATCGGTTCCAATTTGGCAAGATACCTTTTTCAGCGTCTTTGCCTGGACAATTGTCTGGACTATTGTCGCAACGACATTGCAAATTGCACTCGGCTTGTTTTTAGCGATACTCGTCAATGACCCGCGCATTAAGTTTAAACGCTTTATTCGCACGGTTTTAATTTTGCCTTGGGCGGTGCCGGCATTTGTCACCATTCTTGTATTTGCGGCGATGTTTAACGATAAATTCGGAGCGATCAACCGTGATATTTTAAGTGCTTTCGGCGTCATGATTCCGTGGATGACCGATCCATTTTGGACAAAAGTAGCCCTTATTTTAATCCAAACATGGCTCGGATTTCCGTTCGTATTTGCTTTATTTACCGGAGTTTTACAAAGCATTTCCCGCGATTGGTATGAAGCAGCCGAGATGGATGGGGCAACGCGCTGGCAAAAGTTCCGTTCAATTACACTGCCGCACGTCTTGTACGCGACAGCACCGCTGTTGATTATGCAATATGCCGGCAACTTTAACAACTTTAATATTATTTATCTATTCAACGATGGCGGCCCGGCTGTGCGCGGGCAAAACGCTGGAGGAACAGATATTTTAATTTCTTGGGTATATGATTTGACGTTTACGACGAACAACTACAATATGGCTGCAGCGATTTCGATTATTATCGGATTGGTCGTGAGCGGTTTTGCCTTGTATCAATTCCGGCGCACACGTTCCTTTAAAGAGGAGGGGAACATTTAATGAATCAGAAAATAAAATCACGCATCGAAGTGGCATTGATATATTTATTTATTGCATTCATGTTCGTTGTCATTGCCTATCCGCTTCTTTGGACAATCAGCATGTCGTTAAATCCGGGTACAAGCTTATATTCCGCTTCGTTAATTCCGGAAAAACCGTCTTTAGAACACTATAAATGGCTGTTTACGAGTCCGCAGAGCAATTATTTGTTATGGTATAAAAACAGTTTATTTGTCGCGGCCATCAATGCGATTTTATCCGTATTTTTTACTGCATTAATTGCTTATGCGTTTTCCCGCTACCGGTTTGTCGGGAGGAAAATGGGGCTGTATTTGTTTCTTGTGCTGCAAATGTTTCCGTCTTTAATGGCGATGGTTGCTCTTTATATTTTGTTAGACATGCTTCATCTTTTAGATTCGTTATGGGGGCTGATTTTAATTTATGTCGGAGGACAAATTCCATTTAACGCCTGGCTTGTGAAGGGATATTTTGATACGATTCCGCGCGAACTTGATGAAGCGGCGCGCATGGATGGAGCAGGGCATTTTGGCGTGTTCTTTCGCATTATGCTTCCGCTGGCAAAACCGATTTTGGCCGTTGTTGCTTTATTCAATTTTATGGCTCCGTTTACCGATTTCTTATTGCCGTCGATCGTGTTGCGCGACCCAGAGAAATATACGCTTGCAGTTGGATTGTTCAATTTTATCAATGACCGTTTTGCCAATAACTTCACGCGATTTGCGGCTGGCTCGATTTTAATTGCGGCTCCGATTGCCATTGTATTTTTATTTTTGCAGCGTTATTTAATTTCCGGATTAACGGCGGGTGGAACAAAAGGGTAATAATCATTATGATAGAAGTGATATTATCCCTTTCCGAAAAGCAATGATATTATGAGCAAAGGAGGAAACGGAAATGGGGAATCGAGTATTCGCTCTATTTGTACTTCCGTTTCTTCTTTTTTATGCGCTTCCGGTACAAGCAGCTGAAAAAGAAGAGCGAACCTGGAAGGATGAAACCATTTATTTTATCATGGTCGACCCGTTTTAACAACATGGACCCAAGCAATGATTGCGATGTCAACGTCAATGACCCGAAAGGCTATTTCGGCGGGGATTTAAAAGGAGTGACCGCCAAACTCGATTACACTAAAGAGATGGGGTTTACGGCGATCTGGCTGACGCCGATTTTCAAAAACGAACCGGGCGGGTACCATGGCTATTGGATTCAGGATTTTTACAAAGTCGATCCGCACTTTGGCACGATGGAAGATTTAAAAACGTTAGTCAAAGAAGCGCATAAACGCGGGATGAAGGTCATTTTAGACTTTGTCGCCAACCATACCGGCTATCATCACCCATGGCTGAGTGACCCGACAAAAAAGGATTGGTTCCATGAGAAAAAAGAAATTTTCGACTGGAGTGATCAAAAACAAGTGGAAAACGGCTGGGTGTACGGCCTGCCTGATCTGGCGCAGGAAAATCCGGAAGTGAAGCGCTATTTGATTGATGCGGCGAAATGGTGGATTAAACAGACCGACATCGACGGTTACCGCTTAGATACGGTTCGCCATGTGCCAAAGTCATTTTGCCAGGAATTTTCCCAATGAAGTCCGTAAAAAAAGACTTTTTCCTTATTGGCGAAGTATGGAGCGATGATCCACGCTATATCGCCGATTACGGAAAATATGGCATTGACGGATTTGTCGATTGCCCGATTTATAATGCGATAACGAAAACACTGACGAAACGCGATCAATCGCTGCGCCCGCTTTACGACGTATGGGAATATAATAAAACGTTTTATGACCGTCCGTACTTGCTTGGCACGTTTTTGGACAACCATGACACGGTCCGGTTTACGAAGCTGGCGATTGACAATCGGCAAAATCCAATTTCACGAATCAAGCTTGCCATGTCTTATTTGTTTTCCGCTCCTGGCATTCCGATTATGTACTACGGAACGGAAATCGCGTTGAATGGGGGAGAAGATCCGGATAACCGCCGCTTAATGGATTTCCGTGCCGATCAGGGAATCATTGATTACATTAAAAAACTCGGCCAATTGCGCAAAGAACTTCCTTCTTTACGGCGCGGCGATTTTATCCTGTTATACGAAAAGGATGGCATGGCGGTGTTCAAGCGGCATTATAAAAAGGAAACAACGGTGATCGCCGTTAATAATACAGGAAAAATACAAAAGGCGCATATCACGAATGACCAGCTGACGCCGGGAAAAGAGCTGCGCGGGCTGCTTGCCGGCGATTTAGTGCGGAGCGACCGCGACGGCTATGATACTATTATTAATCGCGAAACAGCAGAAATTTACGCGCTTACCGATAAAACAGGGATCAATATTCCTTTCATCATGGCGATTGTCGCTGTTTACGTATTATTTATCTTATTTTTGTACCTTGTCAAAAAGCGGTCAAAACAGGCGACGTAAGCATAGCGTTCCAAAATAGTAAAAATGAATGATTATATACAACATAGCGTGATAAAAATTATACTATGGATAAAAAGCGAATGGGGGAGTGAAAATGAACGTCACGATCAAAGATGTCGCGAAACGAGCAAACGTGGCTCCCTCCACGGTTTCCCGCGTTATCGCCGACAGTCCGCGCATCAGCGAGAAAACAAAGCGGAAAGTGCGCGAGGCGATGAAAGAACTGGGATATCACCCAAATTTTATCGCGCGCAGTTTGGCAAACCAAGCGACGCAAGTCATCGGCATCGTCATGCCGAGCGCAGCGGAACAGGCGCTGCAAAACCCGTTCTTTCCAGAAGTCATCCGCGGCATCAGCAAGGCAGCGCATGAGAAAAAATACGCCTTGCAAATGTCCACAGGCGAAAAAGAAGAAGAAATTTACGAAGGGGTTGTGGACATGCTTCAAGGCCGCCGCGTCGATGGGGTGATTTTATTATATTCGCGCATCAATGATAGGCTGATGAAATATTTACAAAAAAACAAATTCCCATTTGTTGTTATCGGGAAGCCGCATCAAAAGTCGGAGCAAATCACCCATGTCGATAATGACAATTACCGAGCGGGCAAAGAGGCGACCGAGTATTTGATCGCGCGCGGCCATGAACGAATCGCTTTTGTCGGCGGAAACAAAAAATATTTAGTGACTGTCGACCGCCTGAACGGGTATGAGACAGCGTTGAAAGAAGCTGGCCTTCCTTATCGGGAAGAATATATTATGCACGAAGAATTTTTGCAGGAAGGCGGCCAAGAGGCGATGAAAGGATTGCTTTCGCTCACCGATCCGCCGACGGCGCTTGTCGTTGCCGATGATTTAATGGCGCTTGGCGTGTTAAAAACGTTGGACGAAATGAATTTGCGCGTTCCTGACGATATTTCAATTGTCAGTTTCAACAACACATTGTTAGCCGAAATGTCGCGCCCGCCGCTGACATCGGTCGACATTCACATTTTCCAGCTCGGCTATGAAGCGACGAAAAGTCTCATTGAAAAAATCAGCAACCCAAACGAGCCGGTCAAGCGCATTATTATTCCACATCGGATTGTCGAACGGCTTTCGTGCGGTTGCTATCAGAAATAAACGGCTGACACAAGCGGCCACCCTGCACATGGTCGTTTGGCGTCAGCTTTTTTAAATTGGGGAAGTTTATTTACCATGAGCAGATAGTTTGTATGTTTCTGATTGGAAAATTAAATTAGCAGGAGGAATAGACGAGAGGAAGACTTTATTAGCATGGTATGTGGTTTGGGAAAAGGAGTCTTTACGAGGAAATGCCCCCATCTTATATGTAGGGAACAAAGGGAGTTGTAAATATGTGAGCACATAGCGTGCAATCATTATATCTTTCATCTTCGCGTTTCAAGCTGCGTTATCTTCCCATTTTCAAAAGTTGATTCAATAAGCTTTGGCAAAATAACGAGTATCGTTTGCATGTGTAAGTTAATGGTCTGTATTAGACATACTAATTTTACTTGCAGACGAGAAAAAAGATTATAAAAAACTCGGGAAAAATAAAACTACCTGTCTCCTGTAGAGTTCAGGAAAACAGGTAGTTTAGAATGTAGAGCCCTCACTCAAGATAGCTGCATGATAACAAGCAGGAGAAAAACGTTATTTAGATAACCGTTTCATGAGGGACGCTTTTTCCGCTTCAAAGCCCGGTTTGCCAAGCAAGGCAAACATATTCTTCTTGTAAGCTTCCACTCCCGGCTGATCAAACGGATTCACACCGAGCAAATGGCCGCTAATGCCGCAAGCTTTTTCGAAGAAGTATACCATTTCACCAAAGGTATATTCATTCATTTCATCCAGTTCAACAATTAAGTTAGGTACTCCGCCGTCTACATGTGCTAATAGCGTGCCTTGGAAAGCTTTTTTGTTTACTTCATCCAGTGTCTTACCGGCCAAGAAGTTTAATCCATCGATATTTTCTGGATCTTCTTGAATCGTCAGTTCGATTCGCGGTTTCTTGACTTGCAGCACCGTTTCGATCAGATTGCGGCGGCCTTCCTGAACGTATTGCCCCATGGAATGCAAATCCGTTGTAAAGTCAACGGATGCAGGAAAGAGTCCTTTCTGATCTTTCCCTTCACTTTCGCCAAACAGCTGTTTCCACCACTCAGATACATAATGAAGAGATGGTTCATAGTTCACCAATAATTCGATCGCTTTGCCTTTGCGGTAGAGAATATTTCGCACAGCGGCATACTGGTAGCTCTCGTTGGTGCAAAGATCCGGATTGTTATATTTATGATATGCTGATGCCGCCCCTTCCATCATTCGCTCAATATTCAGCCCAGCTACCGCGATAGGCAATAGGCCGACTGCTGTCAGTACAGAATATCTTCCGCCTATGTCATCCGGAATGACGAAAGTTTCATATCCTTCTTGATCGGCGAGCTTTTTTAATGCTCCTTTTGCCCGATCGGTAGTAACGTAAATCCGTTTTCTTGCTTCCTCTTTTCCATATTTTTTCTCCATGTAGTCACGGAAAATCCGGAAAGCAATGGCAGGCTCTGTCGTTGCTCCTGATTTAGAAACAACATTGATAGACAAATCTTTGCCTTCTAATACGTCTAATAAATGAGAAATATAAGTGGAACTGATATTCTGGCCAGCGAAATAAATTTGTGTCGCATTCACTTGGTTATGAAAGGTATGGGATAATGCTTCAATAGCTGCCCTTGCCCCTAAATAAGACCCGCCAATGCCGATCACCACAAGAGCATCTGAATGACTTCGGATTTTTTCAGCAGCTTGTTTGATTCGCGCAAATTCGTCTTTATCATAGCGGATCGGCCAATCAACCCAGCCAAGAAAATCGGATCCTGGACCTTTCTTTTCATAGAGCATATGATGAGCTGCTTTTACAAATCCGCTTAAATAATCTAGTTCACTTTCTTTCATAAATGGCAAGGCATTGGAGTAATCAAAAGAGACAGCCATATAACACTTCTCCTTTCTCTTCCAATTTTGCTGCGTATGTCTCCATTGGTTATTTGAAGCTCACGTCTGAAAGGGATTTTATGTTTTCTAGGAATACTTCCATGCTTATAATTATTTATTTCTTCTCATTTCTTTCTACAGCATGTCCGCCAAATTCGTTGCGTAGGGCTGCCACCACTTTGCCTGTAAATGTATCGCTTTCCAATGAACGGTACCGCATCAATAAGGCCATGGCGATGACAGGAGCGGCAGTTTGCAGATCCAAAGCTGTTTCGACTGTCCATTTTCCTTCACCGGAAGAATGCATAATTCCTTTGATTTCCTCTAATTTTGCATCTTTGGAAAATGCGCGTTCTGTTAATTCCATGAGCCATGAACGAATAACCGAACCATGATTCCACACTCTTGCCACTTTTTCATAGTCATAATCGAATTCGCTTTTCTCTAATATTTCGAAGCCTTCGCCAATGGCAGCCATCATTCCATATTCAATCCCGTTGTGGACCATTTTTAAGAAGTGGCCGCTACCCGCTTTTCCTGTATATAAGTACCCATTTTCTACAGCGGTATCTCGGAAAAGAGGCTCGACAATGTTCCAAGCTTCAGGATCGCCTCCAACCATGTAACACGCTCCGTTACGGGCGCCTTCCACTCCACCGGAGGTTCCGGCATCCATAAAGTGAATTCCCATTTCCTTTAGCTCGTTATAGCGGCGAATCGATTCCTTATAGTGAGAATTGCCACCATCAATCACAATATCTCCTTTGCTTAAAAACGGTGTAATCTCGCCAATCACCGAATCAACAACTGTATGTGGAACCATCATCCAAAGAATTCTTGGATTTTCTAATGATAAAACGAGCTCCTTTAAACTGGATACGCCTTTGGCTCCGTATTTTTTTATTTCTTCCACCGCATTTGCATTTACATCGAACGCCACTACTTTGTGCTTATGGTCAATGAGATTTTTGCCTAAGTTGAATCCCATTTTTCCTAAACCGATTAACCCGACTCTCATGCTGACTACCTCCTAAAAATATCTTGTTCAAAGAAAATTTGCTGGCAGAACAATGTACTTCCTCTTTCCCATTTCAGAAATGATGTTTTCAAGTTTGCTCCGGAAGTGATTACCTACTGCCAATAAAATCCGTCTTCTTTCAATAATTGATCAGAAGCCTCTGGCCCCATCGAACCTGAACGATATGAGTGGAGAGGAAGGAGATTTTCCGCAAATGCCTCTAAAACAGGTTGTACCCATTTCCAAGATAGTTCAACTTCTTTCCAATGGGCAAAGAAAGTCGAATCGCCATGTAAAGCGTCAAAAATCAAGAGTTCATAGGCTTCGGGTATCTCTTTCTGATTAGTCGTAAAGTGCATATGGACAGGTTCCATCTTTCCGTTGTTAAATACATTTTTGCTATTGAATTGCAGCGAAACACTTTCGTTCGGATTGATTTGAATCGCCAAAAGATTAGGGGATGTTTCCTCATTTTTCGGTAAGTGCCATTCCTTTAATGGATTTTTAAATTCGATCACAATACGTGTGGATTTTTCCTTCATTCTTTTGCCTGTACGGATATAGAATGGTACCCCGCTCCAATTTTCATCATCGATCCACAAACGGGCAGCAACAAATGTCTCCGTTGTTGAAGAAGCATCGACTCCAGGCTCTTCTTTATATCCGACTACTGGTTTGCCATTGATTTCTCCAGGACCGTATTGACCGCGAACGACGTGTAAACTTACTTCTTCTTTCTGTATTGGTCGAAGAGATTCCATGATTTTTCTTTTCTCATTACGGATGTCTTTTGCGCTAATTTGTTTTGGCAGGTGCATGGCTGTCATCATCAGCAATTGCAGCATATGATTTTGAAACATATCGCGGATGGCTCCTGCCTGATCATAATAGCTTGCTCTTTGTTCTACTCCAACCGTCTCACTTGCCGTAATTTGCACATTGGCTATATATTGATTGTTCCATATCGCTTGAAACACAGGGTTGGCAAATTTTAAAGCTTCAAGGTTTTGAACCATCGGCTTTCCAAGGTAATGATCTACCCGATAAATTTCTTCTTCTTCGAAAGCTTGGCTTAACTTTTCGTTTAACTCTTGGGCCGATTTGATATCGTGACCGAACGGTTTTTCAATAATTAGACGTTTCCAACCATTGGTGGATCCTAAGCCGCTTTCCTTAATGTTCGATGCAATCACATCAAAAAATTCTGGAGCAACAGATAAATAAAACATGCGGTTTTCAGGAATATTCAATTCTTTTTCGCGTTGTTGAACCATTTCAAGCAACTTTTTATACCCTTGTGCATTCGTTACATCTAAAGAAGTATAACGAAATGCATGGAGAAACTCTTCCATTTTGGAGCGGTCATTTATCAAGCGTCTGGAAAAGGTTTTGATCGAATTTTCCACATATATTTGAAATTCATCATTGGACAATTCTCTTTTGCTTACGCCAATGATAGAAAACGACTGGGGCATTTTTTGATCGAGAAATAAATTATATAATGCAGGGAAAATTTTTCGTTTCGCTAAATCGCCCGTTGCCCCAAACAAAACGAAAGTCATCGAATCCAATGTGATCCCCCCTGTCTTTTTCGAAACGTTTTTCAAAAAGAATCGACCTGATAGAGCAGATATAGCGGGATTTGCCACATTGCGCGAATTGGTATGTTGTGAAAAACGCATGAAAGTTTTGTTCTTGTATTTTCTCGTTACTAAATCGTTTACTGAAAACGGTTTTTTTGACGGCGCCGCCAATGACGAGGGCACAGTTGTTGTCCCTTCCAGCGTTTTTTAAAGCAGCGAGAACGTAAATATCGCGTGGAATAGTAAAACAATAGTGCTCGTGATTTTGTTCACAGATGCTAGTATAATGCGTATAAAATTTATTGAGAAGTACGCACTTTATTATCATGTAGTGATAAAAATATAATATAGTGTAAAAAAATATACTTAATGATATAAAAGGATTGTGGGCACAATGAACGGAATGGATCATGAAAAAGCCTTTTCCCATCCTAGAATGAATGCCATCTGCTATGAGCGAAAATAAATATGTATAACATGTATTTGACAGTATGTGCTTTACGACCATAAAGTGACAAAGAATATACTATCAGTTATAATCAACATAGGGGGGTGAAACGATGGGACACGTTTGTGGCAAGACGTATAACTGTGAAAAAGAATTAACACTTGCTGTTATTGGCGGTAAATGGAAAATGCTTATTTTGTGGCATCTAGGAAAAGGGGGAAAGAAGCGGTTTAGCGAACTAAAAGCTCTCATGCCTGGGATCACCCAAAGAATGCTAGTTAACCAGTTAAGAGAGCTGGAGCAAGATCAAATTGTGCATCGCGAAGTCTATCCGGTGGTTCCACCAAAAGTGGAATATTCACTGACCGAGCATGGAAAAAGTTTGATGCCAATTCTTGATGCGATGTATGAATGGGGCAAAAACTATATGGAGACGGTCGTAAAGGGGCAAGTAAAAATTAATGAAGTCGCCAAATAGAAAAAATTTTCTCCTTTAAAACTTCGAAAACTACCTGTTTGCTTTCTTCATAATTGACAGAAAATACCTTTTCATCAAGATACAGATAAAAAAGCAATAAGTGATATTAGACGTTAAAAGCCAACGGACAACCATCTTTATGGAAGATCCGCTGTCCGTTGGTTTTTTATATGCATGTTGATGGCTGTTTGGATGCGAGGGCGGTCTGGCAGAAAATGTCCTTAAAATTCTTCAGTGATTCTTACTTGCTTCTTTTTTTCGTTTCTTCTTTTAGTATACTTTTTCACACTATGTAACATGAAAGTGTCTACTTGTTAAATAGAATGATGTATCTAATAATATCAGTATCGCCGCATAAAGATGGCGAAACATTGGTAATGAGAAAGGGGGAGACTATGAAACTGAGAGTGTCAGCGGTTCAATATCATCTCCACACTATCCAATCGTTTGAGGAATTTGCTAAACAAGTAGAACATTATATGAAAACAGCTGAAGAGTTTGGAGCGGATTTTGTCCTGTTTCCAGAATTTTTCACCACTCAGCTAATGTCTATCGGCAACCAGCAAGGGAAGCCTTTGACCATTCAAGACCTTCCTGATTTTACAGAACAATATCGCTCTTTATTTATTAATTTGGCTAAGCAAACAAAGATGCATATTATTGGAGGAACCCATGTCATCCGTAAAAACGGCCGATTATACAACGTTGCTCATTTATTCTATCCAGACGGAAGAGTTGCCGAACAGCCAAAGCTTCATATTACTCCGACGGAAGTAAAGGAATGGAACATGTCTCCGGGCGAAAGCCTGCAGGTGTTCGAGACAGACAAGGGAACCATTGCGATGTTGACTTGCTATGACATCGAATTTCCAGAAATCGTTCGAATGGCAAAGGCGAAGGGGGCGGATGTCATTTTCTGTCCTTCTTGCACCGATGATCGTCACGGATTTTATCGTGTCCGTTACACTAGCCATGCGAGGGCAATTGAAAATCAAGTCTATGTTGTCACCACTGGTACGGTAGGTTCCCTTCCTACGGTTGATTTTATGCGGGCCAATTTTGGGCAAGCGGCGGTGATTACGCCAAACGACATCCCGTTTCCTCCGCGCGGCATCTTGGCAGAAGGGGAAATCAACCATGATATGATTGTCACCGCTGATCTTGATTTAGAGCTGTTATATCAGGTTCGCGAAAGCGGTTCCGTCACCACATGGCGCGATCGGCGCACGGATCTTTATCCGGATTGGAAATAAGGATGTGATTAGCTGCTTCATTGAGGAGGGGGAAAAATGTATCGAAAGGAGTTTTACGTCTTTGACCAAGATCGTCCTGTCCCAGCGGTAATCCGCAATTATGAAGAAAAGGATTTCTCTGGATTAATCCGCATTCAACAAGAAAGCTTCCCTCCGCCATTCCCGTCTGAATTATGGTGGAATACGGAACAACTGAAAAACCATATTACGCTATTTCCAGAGGGAGCTTTATGTGTGGAAGTGAATGGTGAAATTGCCGGATCGATGACGGGGCTTATTGTTGACTTTGATCCTGACCATCCAGACCATACATGGGAAGAGATTACGGATAATGGATATATCCGCAACCATAACCCAAACGGGAATACGCTCTATGTCGTTGATATTGGCGTGCGCCCTGCCTATCGCAAATTAGGGCTGGGGAAATGGCTGATGTTATCCATGTATGAAGTAGTTATTCATTTAGGATTAGAACGGCTGCTAGGCGGAGGAAGAATGCCTGGATATCATAAAAAAGCTCATGAAATGACAGCGGAGCAATATCTCGAAGCTGTTGTAAAAGGGGAATTGAAGGATCCTGTAATTACCTTCCTGCTCCGTTGCGGCCGTACCCCTGTAAAAGTGGTGGAAAACTATTTAGAGGATGAAGAATCGTGCAATTATGCTGCGCTTATGGAATGGAAAAATCCTTTTTATCGGTCAAAATCTTAGCAAGGAGAATGATTAAGATGGAATATCGCAGAATTACGAGTATAGAAGACCCTTTGTTTAAAAAAATGCACCAATTGATGCAAAATGTATTTCCTCCCGAAGAAGTATTGGCATTCGATTTGTGGAAAGAGCCTCTGGAAGATCCGGGAATTCGTGTGTGCGTTGCGGTTCACGAAGGAGAAGTAGTAGGTGCGACGGAGTATCGCTATTATAAAGATTTGAATGTTGCGATGACGGATTTTACTATTATTGGAAGGGAAGGGCTGGGAATTGGGCGCTTTTTAGCCACAAAACGGTTAGAGGATTTGAACAATTGGGCTGCGGCAAATGGAAAGCGGTTATATGGCATGTTCGCTGAAATTTATGATCCTTATCGGGTGGAGCATTATGAATTTGGCGGGATTAAGCCGATGGATCCATATGTTCGCCGTGAGGTATTGTCCCATTTGGGATATAAGCGGCTTGACTTCTCTTATGTCCATCCATCTTGGAATAATGATGGAGAAGCCGTAACCGGTCTTGATCTTTGTTTCCTTCCGATGGACGATGGCGTGAATGAACTTCCAGCAGAGCTTGTTGTGAAGTTTTTGAAACGTTATTATTCCGTCTTATCGAACAAACCGAAGTCTTGGGATGATATGATTAAAAATTTAGAATCCAAGAATACGATATTGCTTTTAGATATTTAAGTGACTTGCTATTTCAGTCTTTTGGAAAAACACAAAAAGTCGATTTTTCCTATTCCATGGAAAAATCGACTTTTCATTATGACTGAAAAAGGCCGCAAAGCGTTTCTTAAAGAAAGCTCCGCGGCCTTTTCCCCTTTCCCCCGTGTTGCTAGTTGAAAATTCCATTTGAATAGTTTAAGATTTTGGTTGGTTGAAGGTGCTCTGAACAAAAGTCCCATATATACTTTATTCAAGATTGGCATGCCTTTTAAACATGGTATTGGAGTCCAGCCCTTTTTTCTCCATACATCTTAATATGATCGCATCATAGAATAGCAAGAGGGTTTGCTCAAATAGCGATCCCATTGGCTGTATCGTGTTGTATCCATTATCTGATTGGTCTTTAGGCGAACCAGGTAATTTAATCGTGATATCAGCCAATTGTCCAATGGTCGATTCAGGGAAAATGGTTACTAACGCTACTTTGGCGCCTAAGCTTTTTGCTTTCTCGGCCATGGAAACTAAACTTCTCGTTTCCCCTGAACCTGATCCAATGATCAAAATGTCATCTTGTTCTAGGCTAGGGGTTATGGTTTCGCCTACTACGTAGGCGTCTAACCCCATGTGCATCATTCGCATCGCAAAAGATTTCGACATAAACCCAGATCTACCTGCGCCAGCTACAAAAATTTTCTTTGCTTCGAGAATCCCATTTACCAACTTTTCCGCTTCTTCGTCAGCGATAAAATCAGCTGTCCGATTTAACTCTTTGATGATTTCACCTAAATATTGCGTAGTCTGCATCATTCATTCACCTTGTTGGATCATTTTTTTCATTTCAGCTGCTACCGCTCGTTTATCTTCTTGATTGGTAATACCGCCGCCAACGATGATAAGATCAGGTTTTGCTTTAATGACCTCAGGCAATGTGTTTAATTTAATGCCGCCTGCGATCGCTGTCTTTGCGTTTTTCACGACACGCTTGATTGTTGCAAGGTCTTCAAGAGAGTTTTTTCCGACTGCTTGAAGGTCATACCCTGTGTGTACACAAATATAGTCGACTCCAAACTCATCCACTTCTTTTGCTCGTTCTTCTAAATTCTTCACTCCGATCATGTCTACCAAGATTTTTTTCCCTTGTTTTTTCGCTTCTTCCACAGCACCTTTGATGGACAAATCTTCAGCAACCCCAAGTATAGTGATAATGTCAGCGCCAGCTTCGGATGCTTTCATGACTTCATATGCGGCTGCATCCATGATTTTTAAGTCTGCCAATACTTTTAAGTGAGGGAATTCTTGCTTGATTTCCTTTACGGCTCTAAGCCCCTCGTTAATAATCACTGGAGTGCCGATTTCTACAATATCCACATACTCCTCGACTTCTTTTACCAGCTTTTTTGCTTCTGGAATGTTTACGAGATCCAATGCTAATTGTAATTCCATGAATTCTTCACCCCTCATAAAAGTTTATTGTTGGTTGTGCAAGCAGCAGTATTTTTTGTGTTTTACACACTGATGAGTATACTATGTATGATTTATCTTTAGAAGTACGCACTTTATTTTTACATAGTGTCAAAAAATATACTATTGGTTATTATTTATATTCTTTTACTTTTGAATGTAACTTGGAAAGAGGAGTTCCACATTTCCAACCAGATTGGATATGATATCAATTGCGGTTGTACTAACCTAAGAGCCGCTTTTTTGTCAAAACATTTATATAAAAAAGGCTATCTCATCTTTGTGAGACAGCCCTAGAACGCCATATTGTAAATATTTTCTTTTTTATTGGTTGTTGCCACGGGAAAACGGTGCTCGATTTGATTTATCTTCTAACGTTAAAACTACACGCCCGTTGATTTCCCCTTTTAGCATTTTGTCAAATACTTCATTAGTTTTTTCAAGAGGTTGCACTTCAATAATGGTTTTTACTTGACCTCTGCAGCGAACCGAAGTGCTTTTTGCAAGTCTTTCCGCGTGCCGACGATAGAACTGACAATTTTAATTCCATTTAATACCGTATCAAAATCGGAATAGGCATTTCTTCCGGCGGCAATCCGACAAGAACGCACGTTCCACCTATGCGAATAGAATTGTGCGTGGATTGAAAAAATGCGGTGAACTTGAATCTTTGGAAAATAAAACTGCTTTTTGCTGTTGCCTTTTACACAAATTTCAGGACGTAATTGATCCCATCCTCTATATGAAAACCGCTTGTTAAAAATCAAGAAGAAGTGAGCAATATGCTGCGCTGCTTTTTCGAACAAAGTCTTTCATGCGAAGCGTCTGCGCAGATGGATGAAAAAGTGGGCAAAGCCGATGAGTGAGGTGGGAAAAGCAAATAATGAACAAAGGGGATGTACCTCATTACGTTGCAAGTATACAGGAGTGAATGGAAAAGAAAAGCTTGCGGCATATTATCGCAAGCTAAAAAGAGAAGAGAGGGTGTAAAATTTTGCTGTAGTTGAAAAAATGAAACGAAACATAGCACCAATTACATCTTTATCATAATCTTGATGTTAATGGAAAGCAATAAATCTGTTAGAAAATATGACATAAAAAATCGTCTGACGGTTTCAGAGCGTGGTTTGCTGGAAATGAAGTTTTTCATTGCTTTAACATGACCAATATTGTCTTCCAAATGATGTCTAACATGGTGATACATAAACAAGTGTTTTTGCCGGAAAAGTATTTGTTTTTTGAAGGCGCGCCTTTGCGCATCGCTTTTTACCCATTCACCACTTTCCCACCGTTGACGTGTATCATCTGTCCTGTAATATAAGATGCGTCATCGCTTGCCAAAAAGACGTAGCTTGGGGCGACTTCGCTCGGCTGCCCCGGCCGCTTCATCGGGGTGTTGGAGCCGAAAGTGGCGACTTGGTCGCTTGCAAAAGTAGACGGAATCAGCGGCGTCCAAATCGGTCCCGGGGCGACGCCGTTGACGCGGATGCCTTGACCGGCGAGCGATTTCGCTAATGAGCGCGTAAAGGCGACAATCGCGCCTTTGGTGGCTGAATAGTCAATTAATTGTTCGTTGCCTTCGTAAGCGGTAATTGACGCCGTATTAATAATGGCGCTGCCTTTTTGCAAGTACGGAAGCGCCGCTTTTGTCAAATAAAAATAGCCGAAGACGTTGGTGCGGAACGTTTTTTCCAGCTGTTCTGATGTAATATGCAGCAAGCTTTTTTGCGGATGCTGTTCTGCGGCGTTATTGACGACGATGTCTAATTTGCCAAATTGGTTGATCGTTTGCTTTACGGCATGTTTGCAAAACTGTTCATCACCGACGTCGCCGGCAAAAAGCAAGCATTTTCTTCCTTCCTGTTCGACTTGGCGTTTCGTTTCTTCCGCGTCTTCATGTTCGTTTAAATAAATAATCGCCACATCCGCACCTTCTTTTGCGAAATGAATGGCGACTGCCCGGCCAATGCCGCTGTCACCGCCGCTAATAATGGCTGCTTTATTTTGCAATTTCCCGCTTCCTTTATATGTCGCGCTGATCGAAACAGGCTGCGGGTTCATGTCCGTTTGCCATCCGGGCTGGCGGTTTTGATGCTGTGGCGGCAGCGTCGCCTGCTGTTTTGTGACCATCTTCCATTCCTCCTTGTGCACAATCTATCACCGTTAGTATGAGACAAGGAGGGAAAAATATGTAATGCTATTCATGAATGAACAATGAGCAAAACTTTAATGAAAAGAAATAGATGAAAAGCTAAAACAGTTAGCCGGGGCCCATTGTATTAAGACTATCGACAAAGAATTTGTGCTGCAATCATAAGCACCATGTTGGCTTTGCCGATGCTTACCTGTTTTGTTTATACAACCTTCCTCATCTGTGCAAGCAGTAATTACATAGAATGAAAAAGGTTTCAGAAAGCTAGAGGGAGAATAAAAAGCTGGCCGATATGGCCAGCTTTTTTACAGAACATTGAAATAGCGCGCTTCCGGATGGGCGAAGACGATCGCGGAAACGGAAGCTTCCGGTTCCATCATATATCCGTCCGTCAATTGAATGCCGATTTCTTCGGGACGCAATAGGCGGAAGAGCTTTTCCTGATCCTCTAAGTTTGGACAGGCCGGGTAGCCGAACGAGTAGCGCTGCCCTTGATATTTGGCGGCAAAGCGCTCTTCCATTGTAAAGTCCGGATCATCCGGAAAACCCCAGCGGTCGCGCATGACTTGGTGAATGAACTCGGCCAATCCTTCGGCGACTTCCAGCGCCAATGCTTGAATCGCGTGGCTTTTTAAAAATTCGCCGTTTTCCTTCCATCGCTGTGCGAGTTCGCGAATGCCTTTGCCGGCGGTGACCGCAAAAAAGCCAACGTAATCGATTTGCCCGCTTTCGACAGGTTTCAAGTAATCGGCTAAACAAAGGTATGGAGCTCTTGGCTGTCTTGGAAATTCGAATGTTTCAATAATTGTCCGTTTGTCTTCTGGCGAGTAAATATAAATCCGGTTTCCCTCACTTTGCGCCGGGAAAAATCGGTACAACGCCGCTGGTGTGATCCATTGTTCTTGATGGGCTTGTTGAAGCAGATCGTCGACAACTTGCTTTAACATAAGCGCTTTTTCATCTTTTTCCTCAAGGAGCCGTTTCACTTTCCCTTTTAATCCGAGATGGTGTCCTAACACCATTTGCCAGTTGACGTATGGAATAATGTGCGAAAGCGAAATATCTTTGAGCACGTGACGTTCTAAATCCGCCGGCACAAACACGGGCACATCGGTTGAAACGTTCGATTTGGCGGCGGTAGCTGTTGGCGCCGTTTTTTCTTGTTTCGTTTCTTGTTTTTCCGTTTTTGTATACTCAATTTCATTTTGCTGCAATTGGTTTGCCAATGCCAGCCCTTCCATGGCGTCTTTTGCATATAAGACGATGCCGTCATATTCCGGAGCGATTTTGTTTTCGGTAAACTTGCGCGTCAGCGCGGCGCCGCCGACTAAAATCGGAATCGAAATGCCCGCTTGCCGCAAATCCTGGGCGGTGACGACCATTTGCTGGGCGGATTTGACAAGAAGTCCGGATAAGCCAATGATATCCGGCTTTTCCGCTTGAACAGCTTCGATCAGTTTTTGCGGCGTTACTTTAATTCCTAGATCAATGACATGAAAGCCGTTGTTGCTTAAAATGATGTCGACTAGGTTTTTGCCGATATCGTGCACGTCGCCTTTGACGGTGGCGAGAATCACTTTTCCTTTTGTGCTGCCTTCCTTTTTCTCCATATGCGGCTCTAAAAAGGCGACCGCTGCTTTCATGACTTCCGCGCTTTGCAATACTTCGGCGACAATAAGCTGGTTGTCATTAAACAGCCGCCCGACTTCATCCATTCCCGCCATCAGCGGACCGTTGATGATATCAAGCGGATCGTCATACGTTTGCAGCGCTTGTTCCAAATCGGCGAACAATCCTTCTTTTGTGCCTTCGATAACATAGCGCGCGAGCCGCTCTTCAAGGCTAAGCTCTGTTTTCGCTTTTTTCGGCTCTTTCGTTTTATCGCGGTAAAATTGGATAAACATGTTTAACGTTTCATCGTTCGTGTTAAACAGAAGCTCTTCGGCCAATCGAACTTCTTCTTCCGGAATCGAAGCGAACCGTTCTAGCTTTTCCGTATTGACGATTGCGTAGTCGAGCCCGGCTTGTGTGCAATGATATAAAAAGACAGAGTTTAAAATTTCGCGGCCCACCGGCGGAAGCCCAAAAGAGACGTTGCTAATGCCGAGTATCGTTAAACATTGCGGAAGCCGTTCTTTAATGAGGCGGATACCCTCGATCGTTTCTTTTGCGGCGCCGATATATTGTTCGTCGCCTGTGCCGACAGGGAATACGAGCGGGTCGAAAATAATGTCGCGTGGGGAAACGCCGTATTTATTCACAAGCAAGTCATATGAACGTAAGGCGATCTCCAGCTTCCGCTCGGCATCAATCGCCATCCCTTGTTCATCAATCGTTCCGACGACAACGGCGGCGCCGTATTTGTGAAGGAGCGGAACGACTTTTTCAAACCGTTCTTCCCCATCTTCCAAGTTAATCGAGTTAATAATTGCTTTCCCTTGCGAATAAGTGAGGGCTCGTTCAATAACACGTTCATCCGTCGAGTCAATGACAAGCGGCACTTTTACTTTTTTGATGACCTGCTGGATAAATTTTTCCATATCTTCTTGTTCGTTGCGGTCTGGATCAGCTAAGCAAATGTCGATGACATGCGCGCCGTTTTTTACTTGCGCGCGGGCGATTTCCGCCGCTTCTTCATATTTTCCTTCAGCGATCAATCGTTTGAATTTGCGCGAACCGATGACGTTTGTTCTCTCTCCGACAAACAACGGACGCATCGTTTCATCATAAATAAGCGGATCAATGCCGGAGACGGCGTGGACGTCAAACGACGCTGGAACCGGCCGCGGCGGAATGCCGCGGACTGCTTCGGCGATGGCGCGGATATGTTCCGGCGTTGTCCCGCAGCAGCCGCCGACGATGTTAATCCAGCCTTTTTCGGCGAACCGTTGGATTTTTTTCGCCAACATATCCGGCGTTTCGTGATAGCGGCCTTCCTCATCCGGAAGCCCGGCGTTCGGATAACAGCTAACGGCCGTGTTCGCCAAGGAAGCGAGCGTGCGCAAATGGTCGGTCATAAATTCCGGGCCGGTTGCGCAGTTTAAGCCGACGGCAAACGGATTCATATGCTGGACGGAGATGAAAAACGATTCGATCGTTTGGCCGGCGAGCGTGGTTCCCATCGGTTCAATCGTCCCGGAAATCATAATTGGCACTTTTTTTCCGACAGAGGCGAATGCTTTCGTAATCCCAATAAAGCCGGCTTTGACATTTAACGTGTCTTGGCATGTTTCTAACAGAAGCAAGTCGACGCCGCCGAGCAATAACCCGCGCGCTTGTTCTTCATAAGCGGCAACTAATTGCTCGAACGTAACGCCGCCCGTGACGGACAACGTTTTTGTCGTCGGTCCCATCGAACCGGCGACAAAGCGCGGCCATTCAGGGGTAGAGTAAGCGTCGGCGACTTTGCGCGCCAATTTGGCCGCTTCGATGTTTAATTCAAACGCTAAATGGCCGAGCTCATATTCATCCAACACAATGCTAGTCGCGCCAAATGTGTTCGTTTCGATAATGTCGGCTCCCGCTTGCAAATATGCTTCATGAATGCGTTCGATCACATGGGGGGCGGTGAGCGTCAAATATTCGTTGCAGCCTTCATATTGCTCGCCCCCGAAATCATCGGCTGAAAGCTGCGCGCTTTGAATCATTGTTCCCATTGCGCCATCAATAACTAATATTTTTTTTTCGAGCTGTTGCTGCAATGTTATGTTACCCATGGAGTACCTCCCTTTCTTGAGCGGCTTGTTCTTTTTCGTGAATGTAGCGAACGAGTTCGACGGTCATTTCATAGCGCAAAAACGGCGTGATTAAGTAGATGCCGTTAAATAAGTCAAAAGCGGCGTCAATGAGCGACTTGGCAATGGCGATTCCTTCGCGTGCCGATTGCACCGGGTCGTTTGCGCATGACGCCATGCGGGAGCGGATTTCATCGGAAAGCGTAATGCCAGGTACTTCATGGTGAAGAAAATCAGCGTTGCGCGCGCTTACTAGCGGCATAATGCCAATGTAAATCGGCGTCTCAAGATGCTTTGTCGCTTCGTACACTTCTTCGATTTTTTGTTCGGAGTATAATGGCTGAGTAATAAAATAATGGGCGCCGCATTGAATTTTTTTCTCAAGGCGTTCGACCGCTTTGTCCAAATGGCGTACGTTCGGGTTAAACGCTGCGGCGATCGAGAAATTTGTTTTTTGCCCGAGCGGTTTTCCAGAATAGGAAAGCCCTTCGTTAAATTGGCGAATTAGACGAATGAGATCAAAGGACGATAAATCATAGACGGATGTCGCCCCAGGAAAATCGCCGATCTTCGACGGATCGCCGGTAATAGCGAGCACGTCGGTGATGCCGAGCGTGTGCAAGCCCATCAGATGCGACTGCAGCCCAATCAAGTTGCGATCGCGGCATGTGATATGAATGAGCGGGCGAATGCCAAGCTGCTCTTTGACGATTGTGCCGAGCGCCATATTGCTAATGCGTGGAGTCGCCAACGAGTTATCGGCCAATGTCAATGCATCAATATTCGCTTCTTTGAGCGCTTTGGCGCCTTCTAAAAATTTAGCGATGCCTAGTTTTTTCGGTGGATCGAGTTCGACGATCACTGAACGGCGCTTGCGGACGATATCTTGCAGCGGCGGTGCCGCGTTTGGTTCATCCGATGATATGGAAACGGAAATATGGCGCTGCTTCACCGTTTTCGTTTGCACCGGGGTTCGATCCGTTAAGGCGATTGCCATCGCTTCGATATGCTTCGGCGTCGTGCCGCAGCACCCACCGATGAGGCGCACCCCTTGTTCGCGGAACGCCAGCGCCGTTTCTTTAAAATAGTCGGTGTTTGTTTCATAAACAAGCCGCCCGTCGCGGTAATCCGGCAGGCTTGCGTTCGGATACGCAGAAAGAAACGCTTTGCTTGGCAGCGGCACTTCCTCGAGTGAGCGGATCATATGGTATGGGCCGAGACGGCAGTTGAGCCCGACAACGTCGGCTCCCAACTGTTCTAATTGCGCCAATGCTTCGGCAAGCGGAGTGCCGTCTTGCAAAACGCCGACTTCGTGGAGGGTGACGTGCGCGATAATCGGCTTATCCGTTTCTTTGCGTGCGATCGCAAGCACTGTCTTTAATTCTTCCAAATCGTAATACGTCTCGAGCAATAAGCCGTCGACGTCTTCGTTTAACAGCACAAACAATTGTTCGCGAAACGTCCGCTTTATTTCATCGATGGAAACGGCGCTTTTGTTGATGCTGCGCAGTCCGCCGATCGTTCCGAGCACGTAGGCTTTATTTTTCGCCGCTTGTTTCGCCAGCCGCACCGCCGCGCGGTTAATAGATGGCACTTCATCTTCGAGTCCATAGCGGGCAAGCTTGACATAGTTGGCGCCGTATGTATTCGTTTGAATGACCTCGGCGCCTGCGGCGATATATGCTTCATGAATATGAAGAATGTCTTCCGGTCTCGACAAATTTAATTCTTCAAAACATCGATCGACGCCATGGGAGTATAGCAGCGTTCCCATTGCGCCATCGGCGATGACAATTCGTTCTTGCAAATCTTCCAAAAGACCCACGCTCATTCCCCCGTTCTATGTTCTGTGAAAATGGTAAAAGAAAAAAGCCTTCTATAAGAAGAAGACTTTTTATGTATCGTCTCTTCTTATCTTCCAGGCGTTTTTTGCCTGTCTGGATTTAGCACCTTGGCTTTCGCCAGGTTGCTGAAGGTTCATCGGGCCAGTCCCTCCCCCCTCTCTTGATAAGAAATTCGCTATGAAGTTGTGGCCAAACGTTTTAACATTTAATTAATATATAATGTAAAGCATTTTCTGAAAATATTCAATACAAAGGAATCGCTTTCATGAAAATATTCGATCCTTGATGAGAAAATCGTTAGTGAAAATAGCGTAGTTCACTATAGTGAACGTTCGTGATTGGAATCAATGACTAAGTAGTAGTGGCATTCTTCCTCGCCAATATTAATGAAACGATGTTCAACATCAGCTTCGTAGTATATCGAATCTCCTTCTGCCAAGTCATATGATCGCGTTCCTAGTACGACTCTCAACTTTCCTTTGGCTACGGATATATACTCTTTCACTCCTTTTTTATGCTTCGGAAAAACACCGGACTCTTGTTTTGGCGGAATCATATTGAAAACAAACTCAATCCCTTTTGCCGGAAAAGAAGGGGATAAAAGATGGCGCTCAAAGCCGCTGCGCTCGTCTTTGTATATATATCGTTCGCTTTTTCTAATGATAATGACTTCGCTTTGCTCATCTTCTCCTAATAATTGCGAAAGAGTCATGTCCAACCCTTCCGCGATCTGGCAAGCTACCTGAATGGTGGGATTTTTTTCTCCTCTCTCGATTTGCGATAGCATCGAGCGGCTAACGCCGCATTTTTCTGATAATGCCTGCAATGAAAGGGATTTTCGCTTTCTTGCTTCCCGCACGTTTTTTCCAAAATTCATAATTGCCTTCCTCCTTGTTGTATATATTACACTATAGTGGAAATTTTGTCTTGACTCGCGCTTTTTGTGGAGAATAATATATATATATCCACTATAGTGGATAAAAAGGGGAGGGGAGATGTTCCATGCATCATGCGGTTCATTTCTTATTAGCAGGGTTGCCTATTTTATTTGCTCTCATTTGTTTAGTGTGGCTTAAAATGCCGGCGCTGCATACTGCTGTTTATTCGTATGGATTGGCATCCGTATTGGCCTATTTTTCTTTTGATGCGCCGGTGCAAAATTTATTGCATTCCTCCGTTCGAGGAATGCTGTTGTCCGTTACGGTCATTTATGTATTAGTATTTGGGCTGTTTTTATACAACTTGCTGAATGAATGCGGAGCGATGAATGCGATGGCTTATGGCTTATCTCGCTTTTGCCGCTCGCAGGCAGAGCAAGGGCTGCTTATTTCTGCCTCTTTAGGACCTTTTCTAGAAGCGGTTAGCGGATTTGGCGTCGCTGTTGTGATCGTTGCCCCATTATATCTTGCGTTCGGATTTTCGGCGAAAAAAACAATGGTATTATCGTTATTAACGCAGTCGGCCGTGCCGTGGGGCGCGCTTGCCATCGGTACGGTCATTAATGCGGAATTGTCTGGAGTTCCTTTGCGTCAGCTGGGGGAGTATAGCGCGCTAGTAAGCATTCCACTTTATGTATTTTATGCGTTTATGGTTGTAGCGGTTAGTGGCGGAAAAAAGTCGGTCAAACAGCATCTCGACTCCATTTTTCTCGTTTCTTTTGTGTTATCGCTTGTTACGTGGGCGACAAGCGTGTACGTATCTACAGAGCTGGCGGGCGTATTGGCAGGCGGTGCCGCAGCTTGTGCGCTCATTATCTATTGGAAAGTAAAGACATTGATCAGCAAAAAGAGGGGAAAGACAGCCGCGGCGCATGTAGTGATTGGAAAGGGGAATTTTTATAAGGCAATGGCACCATATGCCGTTTTAACAATATATATATTTGTTTCCCATTTCTCTGCTGCATGTAGAAGAATAGTTGCGAGTATGCTAGTTATTCAATGGCCAAAATATCATTTTCACTTAGAGCTGTTGTATAGCCCGGGTTTTGCCCTGCTCCTTGCATCGCTGACAGCGATATGGCTATATCGACTGACTGGCGTTCAACTAAAAATTTGTATAGGAAAAACCATCAAACAAGTATATCCTGCCGCAATAGCAACAACGGGTTTTATCGCGATGTCGAGCGTGATGGAGGGAGCGGGAATGACGAATTTCCTGGCTGCCCATATTGCTGCATTAGTAGGCTCGTGGTTTATCATCGCTTCTCCGTTTATCGGCGCAATCGGCGGATTCATGAGCGGCAGCAACAGTGCAGCGAACGCTATGTTTTCCCATTTTCAAAGCACGATGGCCCAGCAATTACATAGTCCTGCACTATTATATGCCACAGCACAAAACGTCTCCGCAGCGAACATGACCATGGCTTCCCCGTCGCGAATTGTCTTAGCGGCCTCTATCACTAGCCAGTCTGGACATGAAGGGCAATTGGTGCGGGACATTCTTCCAATTGCTTTTGCTGTTTTGCTGATCATTACGTCTAGTATTGTTGGGTTAAGTTTTTTTCTTTAACATAAATGTGAAAATAGAGGGAAAGAGCATAAAAAAAGATGCTACGGGCGCTTAGCACCCGTAACATCTTTTTTATCGATAATTGACAAATTGCACATCAATCGGCAAATCAGCTTCGCGAATTGCGGCGATGACCTTTTGCAAGTCGTCTTTGCTTTTGCCGCTGACGCGGATTTGGTCGTCCTGCACTTGGCTTTTCACTTTCAGGCCGGTTTTTTTTATGATCGTGTTGATTTTTTTCGCATTTTCCTTGTCAATGCCTTGCACAAGCTTGGCGCGCTGGCGCACCGTGCCTCCGGAAGCAGGCTCAATTTTGCCGTATTGAATGTTTTTCGTCGGCACGCCCCGCCTAATGAGCTTGCCGATCAGCACGTCTTTAAGCTGTTCCAATTTAAATTCGTCGTCGGAAATAAGAATAAGCTCGTCTTTTTCCAAGGAAATGTCGCTTTTGCTGCCTTTAAAGTCGTAGCGGTTTTTAATTTCTTTCAGCGTGATGTTGATCGCATTGGTAACTTCCGATAAGTCAACTTTCGATACAATATCAAAGGAATTTTCTTTTGACATACATAACCTCCAGCTTTTTCGTTATTTAGTTTCATTATAGTAAAAGGAAACAGCGGAAACAACAGGAAAAGCGGCGTTAGAAGCATTCGAAGAAACAGGAAGATGGGGGAGAGGAGGAGAAAATTCTCCAAAAGCAGAGAGAGCGCGGAAACCGCTCCACTTTTGAGAAACTCATAAAAGCGGAGCGAGCATGGAGACAAAGAGGCGGCACATGCTATACGCTGGCATGGAAGTGCGAAAAATCAAATAACTGCTGTGATTGGCTTAAAGTAGATATTGTTGTTCCGAAATGGAACGTTTTTTTCGATCGGCAAAGATAGAAAAACAGTGATTTACCGTTGTTTTTGTTTTGCAAAAAAGTATAAGAACCAAACTGCGTGATTTTGTTCATCTGCGGCTGCTCGGCGAAACGTCTCTTTTACATATTGATTACTTGTTTCCGATGCAATATCTAGATAAAAATCGACTGTTTTTTGTTCATCTTGTAGAGCAAATTCTAATCCTTCTAAATACGTATCCGGACATTCTTCAATAATTTTTGGTTGCGGTTGTTGCCCAGTTAGATTTGCGTAAATCTGCGCAAATTGCTGAAAATGCCGTATTTCATCTTGTCTAATTTCAAGAATTTGTTTTCTTTCCTTTTCTGCCAGAGCCAAATTAGCTAAATTTGCATAACACTTTATCGCGCTATACTCTCCGTTAATGGCTCTTTCAATGTCATTAACCAATTTTTTGGATTGTCTATACGTCACGTTGTAGTTACTAAAAAAAGGATACATTATATAGCCCCCCCATTTGATCTATGATATTTTACAGAAAAATATGGAATGTGGTGCAAGTCTATATATTTTCAGCCACCTTGTGGAGGGCTTTGGTTATTATAAGTGCCAAGGGAGTTTCGCCACTTCCAGCAAAGCGCAAGCGTGCTATCTCGTGGGACGGGGGAATGGTATGGGAGAAGGATATAACAATCCCCCACCTGCAGGCACGTTGGCCGGTAAGTGGGGGCGGTTTAGTGAATCATGCTTTTGCCATTCTACCCTTTAATCAAAGGAAGTTATTCGCATAGTATAAGTTTACAAATGATCGGTCTTCTTCGAGTACGCAAATTTTCCCGCCTCGCGGTTTTTTTCGCGAAGCATGTTTTTTTCATGGCGTTTTGCGTTGTTGTCGCGCGCTTTTTTATCATTGTCGCTCGTATGTGACATATGGCGTGCACTCCTTATCTACGGTGTACGCCATTAGTATGCGTGGAAAAGAAAAACTTATACTTCAATATGTTTGTTTAGGAAAAAGAGCGCCAATGTTCCCGGTCCGGCGTGAGCGCCGATCGCGCCGCCGATTTCGCAAATAAAGAAACGCGAGCAGCCGTATGTTTTTTCAATAAGCTGCTTTAATTCCAAAGCGGCTTTTTCATCGTCGCCGTGGCTGATGCCGATCACTTGTTTTTGCAAATCGTCGCCGCGTTCACCCATGATTTCGACCATGCGCTTCAACACCTTTTTGCGGCCGCGTAATTTCTCAAGCGGAATGAGTTTGCCGTCTTCGACATGGAGAAGCGGTTTAATGTTCAAAAGGCCGCCAACCATCGCCGACGCTTTGCTGATTCGCCCGCCGCGCGCCAAGTACTCAAGATTATCCACCGTAAAAATATGTTCCATATGATGGCAATAGGAGGCAATCGTCTCGCATAGCAAATTGTAAGGCGTGCCTTTTTCGACCAGCTCTGCTGCTTTTATCACTGCCAGTCCTTGTCCGAGCGAAGCGCATTTGGAATCGATAATCGTCAGCTGAAATTCGGGATATTCCTCAAGCAATTCGCTGCGAATCGCCATCGCGGTTTGATATGTACCCGACAGTTGCGAAGAAAACGCGATATATAGGCAAGGACGGTTTTCTTTCGCATATTGCGTGAACAACTCTTTCATTTTCAGCGGATTTGCTTGCGCGGTTTTTACGATTTGTCCGTTGCGCATCGCGTCATATACTTGTTTTGGTTTGATGTTGATAAAGTCTTCATATTCTTCGCCATTGAAATGGACAAGAAGCGGCAGAAACGCGATATCGTGCTCCTGCAAATAAGCATATGGAAGGTCACAGCCGCTGTCGGTAATAATTTGAATTGACACTGTATCCACCTCTTACAAAATTAAGATAAGAACATATTTTAGTGTAGCGGTGATGAGGAAAAAAGACAATTGTCTGTCATGTAAAAAGGTCGCGGACAAGCGCCGCAACCGTTTATAGAGTGAGTTGATCAAGTTCTTCTTGAAATTGACGCAACTGCGCTTTTTCCGCCGTATTAGAATGCGCGTAGGCCGAAGATAAGGCGTTTTTCGCGATAGCGATGGCGCGGTCTAGGTCCATATCGGCCTGGCCGCTTGCTGCCTGTTTCGCCTGCATCACCGCTTTGCGTGCTTCCTGAAACAATCGGTTTCCCATCGTTATTCGCCCCCGAGCGATGTTTCAAACGCTTTTTCCGCCTTGCGCGCTTCCGCTTCGGCGTATGTCATGTGGTAAGGGATTCGTTCGTCATGTTTTTCTACCGCATCGACGCTCTGCTGGATGAAGCGTTTCGATTTGTTTCGTTTGCCCAAGACGTATTCCCCCTTTGAAAAAGTAAAGACGCGTCGTTGCGTCATGGATAGTGTAACCGGATAAAGGGAATGATAATAAGGCAATTCGTTACAGCTTTAACAGCGATTTTAAGTATACGCCGATGCCGTCTTCTTCATTCGTTGCCGTTACATCATCCGCGATTTGTTTGAGGGGATCAATGGCGTTGCCCATTGCGATGCCATAACCTGCCCATTCGATCATTTCTAAATCGTTATCTTCATCCCCAAAAGCGATGACCCGCTCTTTCGGAATATGAAAATAATCGGCGATCTGCTTGAGGCCAAACGCTTTATGGACGCCGCTGCGGATAATTTCAATCATATGCCAAGGCTCATTCCAGCGCCGGTGATGCAATACGTTTGCATGGACGTCGGATAAGTATGACTGTATTTGGTCAATATGCTGTCGGTCTGTATGGATAAGAATGCTCGTTGGATCGTCTTTTAATGCATAGCGCAAATCGCCGATTTTGATTGTTGGATTGCCAAGGCGAACAATATCTAGCAGCATTTCATCATGTTCATGAAAGTATACGTTGTCTATTACTTCGGCTAAAATATTTTTGATCGAATACGTTTCACTTACTTCGATAATGTCTTTGACGGCTTCAAGCGGAAGCGGGGAATGCCGGACCCCCCATGAACGGTCCGCCGGATGATGGACGAATGCTCCGTTAAAGTTGACAATTGGCGTCGTGAGTCCAAGTTCTTCATAGTACATTTTGCTGGCGCGGTAAGGCCTGCCGGTGGCGATCACGACAAGATGCCCTTCTTCTTTGGCGCGCAAAATCATTTCTTTTGTAAACGGGGAAATCGTTTTGTCATCTTTTAATAACGTACCGTCTAAATCTAATGCAATTAAATGTCGCTCCATAATGACTCCTTTACTTTTTTGTTTTTTTAAAGTATAAACGATCCTCTGCTTTTTATCATCTGTAAAATATAGTGTAACTTTTTTTCAGAATTTTTGTCTATATGTTACACTATTAGAAAAAAGAAGGAGTTTCGGTGATGATGGTTCTTATTGAAAAAGAAATGGTTGCCCAAGTGCCTGTGCTGCATGTCGTAAGAAAGGAAAAGAAAGAGGAACGATTGCCGTTCATTTTGTTTATTCATGGATTTACAAGCGCGAAAGAGCATAATTTGCATTTTGCGTATTTGCTTGCCGAAGCAGGATACCGCGTCGTGTTACCAGATGCGCTTTATCATGGGGAACGCGGAACGTCTTTATCCGGGCGTGAGTTGCAGCTGATGTTTTGGCATGTCGTCCAACAGACAATTGCGGAAGTGAAATTGATAAAAAAAGAGATGGAGCAGCGTCGCTTGATTGACCCAGACCGAGTCGGGATTGCTGGTACATCGATGGGGGGAATCGCCACATTCGGTTCGCTTGCTGTGTATCCATGGATTAAAGCGGCTGTTTCTCTGATGGGATGCCCCGCTTATGAAATGTTTTTCGACGAATTAGTCAGAACAGCGAAGAAAATGGGGGTTGTTATTCCGCTGTCAGACGAGCAATTGAAACGGGAAAAAGCAAAGTTAGTGAAATACGATCTTTCCAAACAGCCGGAGAAATTAGCGGGCCGCCCGCTCCTTATTTGGCACAGCCAGTGCGACCAAGTGGTGCCTTATGCTTATACATATGAGTTTTATGAACAAATAAAGCCGCTTTATCAAGGAAAGGAAAAAAGTCTGAAGTTTATTTCCGATGCCACGGCGGGGCATAAAGTGACAAGGGAAGCGCTTTTGGAGACGGTAAAGTGGTTTACGACACATGTGTAGAAAAAGCGGCTATGCTAGGCAAAGCATAGCCGTTGCGCATTGTCGGACGAAAGCGGATGAAAAAGAGAACGGCATGTTTTTATGAAAAATGCCCTAATTGCCGCAGCGCTTCTTCACTCATCCGTTCCGGCGTCCAAGGCGGGTTCCATGTAATTTGCACTTGTACATCGCGGATTCCGTCGATATGTTCCAGCGCCCGTTTCACACCGCCGACGATCGAGTCGTGAAGCGGACATCCCGGCGTCGTAAGCGTCATTAAAATATATATGTTGCCATCGTTAATTTGCAAATCATAAATTAATCCTAAATCAACGATATTGATCCCTAATTCAGGGTCAATCACCGTTCGCAGTTGCTCAAGTACTAATTCGCGAATATCCATCGCCATAGCCCCCTTATTATTTCCATAAAACAGAAATCATTGTACTCGCAAAGAAAAGAGAAAATAATGTCATGGCGCTTTGGGCAGCGTAAAAGAGCGGCAGGCTGGAAACCGTTAGCGCTATGACCACTCCGACGAGACTAACGGTAAATAATATGCATTGGACGATCGTCCATTTTTCATTGATCATTTGCTTCAGCGTCGGCACATTTTCTTGTCCGATTTTTTTGCTGTAGCGGTGTGTCCACCATAAAAACGGGACGATTTTATATAGATAGCCGATAATGCTGAACATAATCCATCCGAACACATAAGCGTAAATGACGATCGCCATGCCGTGATTGTTGCCGGAAAGCGGCAAGAGGAATGCCGCCGTGTGCAAGATTAAGGCAATGCCGATCGCCAGTAAAGCGAATTGAAACGGCCGGTCCAGTTTTTTCTTTACCCGTTTCTGCAGGATCGTCCATATATGGTAAGCAAATAAGGCAAATCCGGTCAATAAAAGGCCGGCACCAGCGGCAAATGGGCCGCGCCCATCCTGGAAAAAGCTGATGAAGGTGACGATCAGTCCCGTTACATAGAAGACATATACATATCGAGCCAGCTTCATCGAAAATCCGTGCGAGAGAGAGAACATTGGCACCATTTTATACGAAAATCCCATAATCAGCAGGGAAAACCAGCCACACATCCCAAATAAAATGTGTGTTTTCAGGATGAAAAGGTGATCGGCCGCTTCGCTGCCGCTCCAAAAATGAAGGGCAAGCGTCAGTCCAAACAGGATGGTCAATAGTAAAAACGCAAGCGCGGAACCGACGAACAATGTCATGATATTTTTTTTCGCCTGTTTCCGCAGCGTCATCCCCATTTGGAAAAGGAAAAGAATAATGCCTAGTACAAGCAGTACCCCCGGGAACAATGCCACATGGGCATAAAATGCCAAGCTCATGGAAAATGCGATGATTCCGGCTGCTGTGATAAAAAACTGCACAAATCCTAGCTGCTCGCTCCAAATCGGCGTCAAAAACGCGACTGGGACGAGCTGGTACATTGCTCCCATCGCGATCATTAAGGCAAAGCCGAGCACTGCCAAATGAGCTGCCGCCCAGATGCTCGGCAGGCGAAACACGCCGCTTGCTGCCGCGGGTCCGGCGGCAAGCAATATCGCCTGTGCCGCAACAAAAGCAACGACGCCAAACACGATAAATAAAAGAGGAAGGCGAATATTTGTTTCATATGCTGTGTTTGTTGGAATCATGCTCGTCATCCTTTTGTAATCGTAATTTGGAAGCTGCCGTCTTCCCGCTCGATGGTTTCGTGTTTATAGCCGAGTTCATCAAGCTGTTCGTATAAAAACATCGGGCGGCGGTCGTTAATAATCGTCAATGTTTCTCCAGGCTGGAGTTTCGAAAGCGCGGTTAATGTCCGCATCATCGGCTGCGGCGGCTCTAGTCCGCGATTATCAAGAATCATCATTCTCACCCCTGTTTGACGAACGTAACCTTCCAATGTTTTTTCTCGATCTGTTCCGTTTCATACGTAAAGCCTTTTGCCTTCATAATCGGAAACAGCGGGATCGGTTTAAATGGCGCATGCAAAATAAAGATGTCTCCGGGCTGCAGCGGCTTAACGGCATTCATAATTTTTTCAAACGGTTCGATTTTCTTTTGTAAATCCTCACGGACATCCAACTCTACGATCGTTCCCACCATCATCCCTCCTTTACTGCTATGATAGTAATTTTCATTTTCATATGTTGTGATTTGCGTCACATTGGTTAGAAAAAGATTTCTTTTTCTAATTCTTCTTTATCAATAAGGTAAAATCCATCTTCATTAATATCGATCAATCCTTTTCGTTTTAATTGACTGAGCGTTCGGCTTACTGTTTCCCGCGAGGTGCCGATCATATTGGCAAGCTCTCGATTCGTCACATGCGCAGTCAAACGGTAAAGCTTTCCTTGACGCACTGCATTTGTTTTCGTTAAGCGCAGCAGAAGCATAATAATTTGTTCATACGTGTTATGGAGAATTTGTTCTTCCAAGCGATTTTGCAAGTCAACGATTTTTTCGCCCATGACGCGAAATAATTTAATGCATAACTCTGGATAGCAAATTAACGTTTGTTCGAAGTCCGCGATTGGAATCGCAATTAACGTCGCTTCGTCAATGACTTCCGCGTGCGCAGGATACGTACCTTTTAAGAAAAAACCGGTATGCGGAAACATTTCACCTGTCTGCAAAATCGAAACAATTTGTTCTTTTCCGCTCATATCGGTTTTATAAATTTTTACCGTTCCGGAATGGATGAAATAGACGCGTTCTAACGGATCTACTTGCATAAAAACAAATGTCCGCGGTTTATAGACGCGTACATGGGAAATCGATACGAGTGATTCCAGTTCATGATCGGATAACTCGCGAAAAAGCGGAACATTTTTTAGTCTCTCTTTCATCCAACCATTTGTCATTATTCCATCTCCTTACATAAATTTTGCGAAAATGTGTCTTTCAACAAGTGGAGTTCCTTTTGACAAGGATAAAGAAACTGTAAGGCTTTCCGTTATTTCTATACTACCATTTTATGAGTTTCTTCATATGCGAGCTGTGACATAAATCATAGTATGCGTTTGTCATGACTCACATTTTTTTTATTTTTGCAGCGTTACAATGAGGATGAATCAAAGATAGGAGGTTGAGGATAGATGGAAGTAAACCCATCAGTCCGTCCGTCTTTACGTCCCGAACGGCGGACACAAAATAGTTTCCTTAAATCAATATTAATTTTTACGATTTTAATCAGTTTTACCGTCCTGCTTGTCGGCGGATATTGGATTTTTAAAGAAATGGCGCCGCGGCCGAAAGAAGTGCGGAGCGAAAGCGGCAAAGTGTTGATGACAAAAGAAACGATTATCGGCGGACAGGCAGTATTTCAAAAGTATGGCTTGATGGATTACGGTACCGTACTTGGGCACGGATCTTACATGGGTCCGGATTATACGGCAGAGGCGTTGAAGATTTACACGGAAGGAATGCAAGAGTATAAAGCAAAAGAACTTTATAATAAACCATTCTCGCAACTATCCAAAGATGAAAAAACGATCATTCGTGATAAAGTAATTAAAGAAATGCGGAAAAATCGCTACAATCCGGTTACGGATGTGCTCGTGTTAACAGACGCGCAAGTGTATGGACTGGAAAAAGTCCGCGATTATTATCGCGATGTATTCACCAACGGTGACGGCTGGGGATTGAAAAAAGGGTTAATTAAAGAATCAGACATGCCAAAAGCACATCGCGCCTGGGTAGCGGACAGCGACCAAATTCAGCAAATCGCCGACTTCTTCTTCTGGACAGCTTGGTTATCAAGCACTCCAAGAATTGGGGACCACATTACGTATACAAACAACTGGCCATATTATGAAGATGCAGGGAATACGATGTCGTTTTCCGCCATGTGGTGGAGCGGAGCAAGCGTGACCATCTTAATTTTATTCGTCGGGATTATTTTGTTCTTCTTCTACCGCTATCAATTAAGCATGCAGGAAGCATATAAAGAAGGGCAATTCCCGGTTATCGATTTGCGTAAGCAGCCTTTGACTTCTTCGCAAGTGAAATCAGGAAAATACTTTGCGATTGTTGCTGTGCTGTTTTTCGTTCAATCGATGTTTGGTGCGCTGCTTGCCCATTATTATGTAGAGCCAGACAGCTTTTTCGGCATCAAATGGATTCATGATTTATTGCCGTTTAACATTGCGAAAGGCTACCATTTACAGTTAGCGATTTTCTGGATTGCGACATCATGGCTGGGCATGGGGATTTTTATCGCGCCGCTTGTCGGCGGACATGAGCCGAAAAAACAAGGGCTTCTCGTTGATATTTTGTTCTGGGCCCTCGTTGTTCTTGTCGGCGGCAGCATGGTCGGCCAATGGCTCGGTGTGAACGGATATTTAGGAAACAGCTGGTTCTTGCTTGGCCATCAAGGATGGGAGTACATTGAGCTTGGCCGCATTTGGCAAATCATCTTGGTAGTGGGCATGCTCATTTGGCTGTTTATCGTCTTTCGCGGCATTAAGAGCGGCTTAAAACGGGAGAGCGATAAAGGCGGATTAATTCACTTATTGTTCTACTCGGCGATTGCGGTGCCGTTCTTTTACATCTTTGCGTTCTTTATGAAACCGGACACAAACTTTACGATGGCCGATTACTGGCGCTGGTGGATTATCCACTTGTGGGTGGAAGGAATTTTTGAAGTGTTTGCGGTTGTTGTAATCGGCTTTTTGTTGGTGCAAATGAAACTTGTCACAAAAAGCTCTACAGTAAGAGCGTTATATTTCCAATTTACGATCTTGCTTGGCAGCGGGGTCATTGGAATTGGCCACCACTATTATTACAACGGTTCGGCGGAAATATGGATTGCGCTTGGTGCCGTCTTCTCGGCGCTCGAAGTCATTCCGCTTACATTGCTTATTTTAGAAGCATATGAGCAATACAAAATGATGCGCGACGGCGGCGTCAACTTCCCTTATAAGTCGACGTTCTGGTTTTTGATTTCTACAGCGATTTGGAACCTAGTCGGCGCCGGTGTGCTTGGATTCCTCATCAATTTGCCAGCCGTAAGTTATTTCGAACACGGGCAATTTTTAACGCCGGCTCACGGCCATGGGGCGATGATGGGAGTATACGGCATGTTCGCCATTGCGGTGTTGCTGTATTCGCTGCGCAATATCGTCAAGCCGGAAGCATGGAACGATAAATGGTTAAAATTCGCATGCTGGATGCTCAATATCGGGCTTGCAGGGATGATTGCAGTGACGCTATTGCCAATCGGTATTCTGCAAATAAAAGAAGCGTTTGAACATGGCTATTGGGCATCGCGTTCTCCAGCGTTTTTACAACAGGATCTTGTACAAACCTTGCTTACGATCCGTGCTGTTCCAGATACGATTTTCTTAATTGGTGTCATTGTGATGATGGTGTTCAGCGTCAAATCGCTATTCCATTTGCGCAAACCGACACACGGTGAGGAAGAAGCGCTTCCGGTGGTCGATTTAACCAAAGAAGAATAAATAAAAAAGAATCACAGCACAAATCGCTGTGATTCTTTTTATCTTCGTATGATAGCGCTTTCTATCTTGTTCATTATTAACTGCTCTTCGCTTCTTCTTTTTCTTCGTAACATTGAAAACAATACAACGTTTCTTTTTCATCGCTAATGATGCCGTTTAAAAACCCATGCAAACAATGTATCGGTTTGCCGCACTGCGAACAAAAGCCAACAAGCTCTTCCAACATCATTTCTCCTTTCATAAACGATTGAAAATTATCATTCGTAAGTTGTGATGTTCATCACTACGACAAACGACAAAAGCGATTATGATGTGTATATAATTCATTATACTATAAAGGAGGCAACAATTATGAGTCAATTTGCTGCAAAAATTCATGCGCCTGATTATGAACCGCGCGAAAGACATCCTGTGATCTTTCGTTTATTCGATAGCCTGAAGCCAGGTGAAGTGATGGAATTAACAAACGATCATGATCCGCGTCCGCTGCATTATCAGTTTATGATGGAACGTCCAGATCAATTTACTTGGGAGTACTTAGAAGAAGGACCGGAAATTTGGAGAGTTGCCATCGGCAAAAAATAAATCAGATTTTTAGAAAAGATTCCCAGAAAATTATGGGAATCTTTTCTTTTCGTTGCCTTCATGATACAGTGAAACAGAGAGTTGGAGAAAGGGGATAGACGGTGAAAAGAATGACAGGGGTTGTTCTTGCAGGGGGTCAGTCGCGGCGTTTTGGCAGCCCGAAAGCGTTTGCCAAGTTTAAAGGAAAATATTTTTTTGAAATTGCTGTAGAAACATTACGCACAGTGGCAGAGGATATTTATATTGTTAGCCATCCTTCACTGTTGGACTGTTTCCGGCAAAAAACGGCGGAAAAAGTGATCATGGACGATGAACGGTATCGTGGGCAAGGGCCGCTGGCGGGAATCTATACGGTTATGAAAAAAAGCGAAGCGGAATGGATATTTGTGCTTCCGTGCGATATGCCGTATATGCGGCGGGAAGTTGCGGAAAAACTTGCTAAATATGCGAACGAGAAGTTTGATGCGATTATATGCGCGCATTTCGGTCGAATTCAGCCGTTAGTTGGCATGTATCATCGACGGACATTCGAGCAAATCGAAAAGCTGCTGCAAGCAAAGGATAACAGAATGAAGTCGTTGCTTGATCGTTGTCATGTTCGCTATGTGACGGAGCAAGATTTTTGGGAAAATGAGATCGTATTTCGCAATGTAAATAAACCGAATGAGTTTGACGATATGGTGACATAAACGGCTTTGTGATTTATGTCACATGTGTGTCTTTCCCTCCGCGGTACAATGAAAACAAGGAGGGGGAATATAGTGAGGGACTTTAACAAAAATCCGTTTATTGTGATTTGGGAATTAACAAGGGCATGCCAGTTAAAATGTCTTCATTGCCGGGCCGAGGCGCAATACCATCGCGATCCGCGCGAATTGACATTTGAAGAAGGGAAAAAGTTAATTGATGATATATATGAGATGGATCAGCCGCTTCTCGTGTTTACCGGCGGGGATCCGCTCATGCGTCCGGATGTATATGATCTTGCGAAATATGCGATTGACAAAGGCCTTCATGTTTCAATGACGCCGAGCGCGACACCGAACGTGACAAAAGAAGCAATTCGAAAAGCGAAGGAAGTTGGCCTTTCCCGCTGGGCATTCAGTTTGGACGGGCCAAACGCGGAAATTCATGACCATTTCCGAGGAACGCCTGGTTCCTTTGATTTAACGATCAAAGCGATTGAATATTTGCATGAGCTTGATATCCCGGTGCAAATTAACACCGTTATTTCCCGTTACAATGTTCATGCCCTTGATGAAATGGCAGAGTTGGTTGAAAAACTAAAATGTGTGCTTTGGAGCGTCTTTTTCCTTGTACCGACCGGGCGGGGAAAAGAATCGGACATGATTTCCCCGGCAGAGCATGAAAAAGTGTTTCGCTGGCTTTATGAAACGAGCAAGCGTGTCCCGTTTGACATAAAAACAACGGCAGGACAGCATTACCGCCGTGTTGTTTTGCAAGCGAAAATGCGGGAAAATCAAATAGCCAGCGACGGAATCCGCTATGAAGACGTGCTGGCCAAAGGGCTGACCGGTCAAGTCGACGGTCTTGGCCGTGCGCCAAAAGGAGTCAACGACGGCAACGGATTTGTTTTTATTTCTCATATTGGCGATGTCTACCCGAGCGGACTGCTTCCGGTAAAAGCCGGAAACGTCCGGGAAACGCCGCTCGCGGAAATTTACCGGAATTCGCCGATTTTCCAAGACTTGCGCAACCCTGATAAATATAAAGGAAAATGCGGCGTATGCGAATTCCGCTACGTTTGCGGCGGCTCGCGCTCGCGGGCGTATGCTGTTACCGGCGATTACTTAGAAAGTGAACCGTATTGCGTATACATTCCAAAAGCATTGCGGCAAAAAGGCAAGCGTTTATCTTAATCACCATGTTCACTGGCTCTCTTTTATGGGAGCCAGTTTTTTATTTACGCGTTCACAGAAATGGTTTTCTAGGCATGTTGATAAATAAACAGGAAATGATAAAGATGGAAATCCACTTTTTACAATTATGTGACACTACCAAAAAATGTGATGAAATTCACAAACATTCTTTTTTCATTTCCGTATGATGGACACAAAAGCAGATAAATTTAATTATATGGCTGTGATCAAAAAGGAGGATTTTCGTAATGAATAAGCAAAAAGCACTTTTACCGATCACAACGTTGGCGATGACGTTTGCGTTTGCCGTATGGGCTGTATTCTCTCCGTTGGCGAATACATTCCAAGAAATGTACGGACTAACATCGACACAAAAAAGCATTTTAGTTGCGATTCCGGTATTGCTTGGTTCTGTCATGCGCATTCCGCTTGGAATTTGGACGGATCGAATTGGCGGTAGACGATTGTTTTCGCTGCTGCTATTGTTTTTGATTATTCCGCTAATTGGAGCGGGTTTTGCTAATTCGTATGCCATGTTAATGTTTTGGGCGTTCTTTATCGGAATGGCAGGTACGTCGTTTGCCATTTCTGTTACGTTCGTATCGCGTTTAACACCGCCAGAAAAACAAGGAACAGCGCTCGGCATTAACGCGATGGGCAATATTGGAACGGCAGTGGCAAGTTTCTCTGTTCCTTCGATCGCGGCGACATTTGGAGTACAGTGGGCGTTTTGGGGAATGATTATCCCAGTTGTCGTCATGCTCCTCCTTGTTTGGTTCTTTACTCCGGATATGCCAAAGCCTAAGCAGCAAAAAACGATGCTTGATTCGTTATCTGTGTTGAAATATAAACATACATGGACTTTATCGCTCTTTTATTTCGTTACATTCGGAGCATTCGTCGCATTCGGCATTTATTTGCCATCGCTGCTCATTGATTTATATGGTTTAACTCCGGTTGATGCCGGGCTTCGCGCTGCTGGTTTCACTGTTATTGCGACACTCGCAAGACCAATTGGCGGAAACCTTGGTGATAAAATCGGCGCCGAACGGGTATTGAATTTCGTTTATGCCGGAATTACGATTGGAGCGCTTGCCATTGCATTTGGAATGGAAAATATCATCGTGATGACAGCGGCATGTTTGTTTATCGCAATTATGGCTGGATTAGGAAACGGTGCTGTCTTTAAGCTTGTCCCGCAGCTGTTCCCGGCGGAAACAGGTGCCGTCACCGGTATCGTTGGCGCGTGGGGCGGGCTTGGCGGCTTTTTCCCACCGATTTTAATGGGGATGGTGAAAGACATCACGGGCTCTTATGCGCTTGGATTTATTCTCCTCAGCTTGTTTGCCCTTATGTGTTTCCTGCTTAATCGCACGGTTTTCGGCAAAAAAGTGGGCAAACTGTCAAATCCATATATATCGTAATGGTGATGAAACAGCGGGTCGTTTCAAGCGATCCGCTTTTTTGCTTATATGGAGCTAAATGTTTTCTCCTCTTCTTAAGTACAACGTATACCGTTCAATCCATCATTTTCCTTGCCAAAATGATTTCTACTGTTAATATATAACATTGCTCACTAGTTCACAAACTATTCAAACATCGGTCATGATACGTGATAAGAATCACTGGGGGGAACGAATGCATTCGGTACTCTGAAAGTGTAATAAACAATAAAATACGGAGGGAGAAAAAATGGGGAGTAAGTGTTATACGCTTATGTCGATCGCCGCGGCTATTTCTCTTTTAGCTGCCTGTGGAAATGCTAGGGAAGGAGAGAAAGGAACTGCCAAGGAAACGGTGAAGATAGAAAGCCATCACGCAAGTTCGGGTGTCATTGCTGCACACGAAGGTCTTAACCAAAAACCGGTTCCGTTGAAAATGGAACGCATCGGTCCGCATGATGTTAACATCGAGATGACTGCCCAAGTAACGGACATTGAAATCGATAAAGGAAAAATCTATAAAGCATGGACGTTCAACGGGCAAGCACCTGGACCGCTCATTGTCGTTAATGAAGGAGATACGCTCCATTTTACGTTAAAAAATATGGACCCAGCGATGCCCCATAGCATGGATTTCCACGCTGTCCACGCTTCGCCGTCGAAAGATTTTGCCGACGTCATGCCGAATAAATCGGGAACGTTTACGTACCCAGCGAATAACCCGGGCGTATTTATGTACCATTGCGGCACGAAGCCGGTGCTCGCCCACATCGCCAATGGCATGCACGGCATGATTATCGTCAAACCGAAAAACGGCTATCCGACTGATAAAGAAGTGGACCGCGAATTTGTATTAATCCAAAACGAGTGGTACAAATATAATGACATAGATGATTTCCAAAACGGGGTACCAAGCTATGTTGTTTTTTCGACAAAAGCGTTAAAAGCAGGCGATCGAAATACGAACGGAGATACGTTTACGCTAAAAGAGAAGCCGCTCGTTGCCAAAGCTGGCGAAAAAGTCAGAATTTATATCGAAAATGTTGGACCGAACGAAGTCAGCTCGTTCCACGTCGTTGGAACCGTTTTGGATGATGTCTATATCGACGGTAATCCAAACAACCATCTAAAAGGCTTGCAGACCGTGATGATTCCGGCGAGCGGAGGCGCAGTCGTTGAGTTTACCGTCACACGTCCAGGCAGCTACCCGATCGTCACCCACCAATTCAACCACGCGCAAAAAGGCGCGGTAGCGATATTAAAAGTAACGGAAACAGGTGAAGATGACGGCACAGAAACAAGCGGGCATTGATCATTGTTCTGCCAAACAAAGAAATGACATGCCGTCCACCAAAATTCCCTCCTTACTATATATAAAACGTAAGTGATGTGCATCATAAGTATAGTTTTAGATGGACAAAGGAGAGAAATCACTCTCCTTTTTTATTTTTTTGCATAATACTAGAAAATTATAGGAAAAATATGTGAATAAAAGGCACTGTATTAGGAAAAAGAGGTGACGAAATGGGCGGTCCATCCTTGCGAAAATTAGAGGCGCATCGTTCCATTCATAACGGCGCATTTATCGAGGCGAAACATCTGACGGAGCTGCTTGAGAAGCTATATAACGATGGACGAGAGGAGCATCTTGGCGAGGTTGCCGATGCGCTTGTGGAACATTGGGAAAAGAGAGTCATTGCCCATGCGCAGGCGGAAGAAGAAGGATTTTATCAGGAAAAAGTAGAGGAAGACAATAGCTTGTTCGAAAAAGTGGCGATGTTAAAGCGTGACCATGATTTAATGAGATATTTGATTGAAGAAGTGAAACAATTATTAGCGCAACGAATCGACAAAGAGGTACTCACCCGATTTCATGCGCTTTTGCATATTAACCGTAGGCATAGTGCCGACGAAGAAAAATTTTTATTTTAGCTAATAAAGCAAAGGAAGGAGCTTCATGCTGACATGAACAAGAAACCTTCACCGCTGTTACGAAAGCTAAAGTATTTTGGCAAATCCGAAAAAACCGCTGGCCATGCCGAGGTATCGCCGTATGGCCGCGATTCGGAAAAAGTGTACCGCCGTCGTTGGCAGCATGACAAAGTAGTTCGTACAACCCATGGAGTGAATTGTACCGGTTCCTGCAGCTGGAGAGTGCATGTGAAAGACGGAATTATTGCTTGGGAAACACAACAAACGGACTATCCGACAACAGGTCCGGATATGCCGGAATATGAACCTCGAGGCTGCCCAAGAGGAGCAAGTTTTTCTTGGTATACATATAGCCCACTAAGAGTTCGCTATCCATATGTGCGCGGACCGCTTTTAAAGCTATGGAGGGAAGCGTTAAAGCAAGAAGGCGACCCTGTTTCTGCATGGAAATCGATCGTGGAAGACCCTAAAAAGACAAAACGGTATAAAAGCGCACGCGGGAAAGGAGGATTTATCCGCGCGAATTGGGATGAAGTCAATACGCTGATTGCCGCTTCCCTGATTTACACCATTCAAAAGTACGGTCCGGACCGCATTTTCGGCTTTTCTCCTATCCCAGCGATGTCGATGGTGAGTTATGCAGCCGGTGCGAGATTTTTGAATTTAATCGGCGGGGCGATGCTTAGTTTTTATGATTGGTATGCCGACCTTCCGCCTGCTTCCCCGCAAATATGGGGAGAACAGACGGATGTTCCCGAGAGCTCCGATTGGTTTAACTCTAGCTATATGATTGTATGGGGATCGAACTTGCCGCAGACGCGTACTCCGGATGCCCATTTTTATGTAGAGGCGCGCTACCGGGGAACGAAAGTTGTCGCTGTGAGCCCAGATTATGCGGAGTTTGTCAAATTTGCCGACAACTGGCTTCCTATTCATCCAGGAATGGACGGGGCGCTGGCGATGGCCATGACGCACGTTATTTTAAAAGAATTTTATGTCGATCGGCAAACGGATTACTTTATAAATTATGTAAAAAGATATACGGATTTGCCGTTTTTAGTCACGCTTAAAAAACATGGAGATCATTATGCGGCAGACCGCTTTTTACGGGCAAGCGATATCGGCATGCCGCTTCGTTACGCGGAATGGAAAACGGTCGTATGGGATGAAAAGTCGCAGACCTTTTCCGTGCCAAACGGAACGATTGGACATCGGTGGGAAAATAACAGGAAGTGGAATTTGCAGCTCAACGACATGGACAATAAACGAATCGGCATCGCCCCGGCATTAACGTTTTTAGGAAAAGAAGATGATATTGTTACGATTAAGATTCCGCATTTTGAAGTAGAGAAAAAGATGGTGCTGGAACGCGGCGTTCCTGTAAAAGCAATCAAGAAAAACGGAAATACGCTGTATGTAACGACCGTTTTCGATTTATTGCTGGCCAAAACTGGTGTTTCCCGCGGGCTGCCAGGTGATTATCCTGTCGATTATAATGATCCGAAACCGTATACGCCGGCATGGCAGGAAGCGATTACTGGCATTGATCGAAACACGGCGGCGCAAATCGCGCGCGAATTTGCGCAAAACGCGATCGATTCGAAAGGTCGTTCGATGATTGTCATGGGCTCAGGCATCAACCATTGGTATCATTCCGATGCTATCTACCGTGCGATTTTAAACCTTGTTTTGTTAACGGGTTCGCAAGGAGTAAATGGTGGAGGATGGGCGCATTATGTCGGACAGGAAAAAGTACGGCCGCTGGAAGGCTGGCAGACGATTGCGATGGCGCGCGACTGGGGAGGACCGCCGCGTCTGCAAAACGGAACATCGTTTTTCTATTTTGTAACGGAGCAGTGGAAATACGAAGATCAAAAGATGGACGAGCATATTTCCCCATTGTTTGATCAGCCGCGTTATCAGCATGGCGGCGACTATAACTATTTAGCGGCTCGTTTAGGATGGCTTCCGTCTTACCCGCAATTTAACACAAACAGCATCACGTTAGTGGAAAAGGCGAACGCAAAGACAAACGAAGAAGCGATTCAATATGTGGTCAATGAAATCAAACAAGGGAAATTAACGTTTGCAATCGAAAATCCGTCCGATCCGATCAACTTTCCGAGAGTGATGTTTGTCTGGCGCGCCAATTTGATCGGCAGCTCGGCAAAAGGCCATGAATATTTTTTAAAACATTTGTTAGGGACACATCACGCGAATTTAAGCGGACAAAACGATGAGCTAAAGACGAGCGAAATCGTTTGGGATGAGGATGCACCCGAAGGAAAGCTCGATTTAATGGTAAACATCGATTTTCGCATGAACGGAACAGGGCTGTATTCTGATATCGTCCTCCCGGCAGCCACATGGTATGAAAAATACGATATCAGCAGCACCGATATGCATCCGTTTGTGCATCCGTTTAATCCAGCGATTGCCCCGCCGTGGGAAGCAAAATCGGATTGGGATTTCTTTAAAGGACTAGCGAAAACATTTTCGGAAATGGCGAAACACTATTTTTCTGCGCCAGTCAAAGATGTCGTGGCAACGCCGCTTTTGCATGATACACGAGATGAAATTGCCCAGCCGTTTGGAATCGTGAACGATTGGAAAGACGGAGCGAGCGACCCGGTTCCGGGGGTGAATTTTCCGCATCTTCACATCGTGGAAAGGGATTATGCTGAAGTGTACAACAAATTTGTGGCACTCGGCCCGGCGGTTCGGGAACAAATCGGAGCAAAAGGGCTCAGCTGGGACGCCAAAGAAGAATACAAATGGCTGCTTGATACGGCTGGTTCTTCCTCGCTGACAGAGCCGTATAAAGATTGCCCAAGCTTGTTGACCGACCGTGACGCAGCGGAGGCGATATTGGCGTTATCGAGCGCGACAAACGGTTCGCTGGCTCTGAAAGCTTGGGGAGAGATGGAAAGAAAGACGATGCAAAAGCTAAAAGATTTAGTGGAAGAACGAGCGGAAGAGCACATTACGTTCCAAGCGATTACATCACAGCCGCGTCAAGTGTTGACGACTCCTGTATTTAGCGGGAGCGAAACAGGAAACCGGCGGTACTCCCCGTTTACGACCAATGTCGAGCGGCTCATTCCATGGCGGACGTTAACGGGAAGGCAACATTTTTACCTTGACCATGAGTTAATGCTGGAGTTTGGAGAGGAATTACCGACGTTTAAAGCACCATTGCGAAAACTGGCTTTCTATGAACGGGACCATCGTCCGAAGGTGAGCGGCAAAGAAATTGCGCTCCGCTATTTAACGCCGCACTATAAATGGTCGTACCATAGCACTTACTGGGATACGCTGCCGATGTTAACGATGTTTCGCGGCGGGCCGCATGTATGGATGAATAAAGACGACGCAGAGGAAGCAGGCATTGCCGATAACGATTGGATTGAAATGTATAACCGCAACGGCGTTGTCGTCGCACGGGCGGTTGTCAGCCACCGGCTGCCGCGCGGAGTAGCGTTTATGTATCACGTGCAAGACCGTTATATTAATGTTCCGGGCTCGCCAATCAGCAAACTTCGCGGCGGAACGTTTAACAGCCCGACGCGAATTCATGTAAAACCGACACAAATGATCGGCGGTTATGCGCAATTAAGCTATGGCTTCAATTATTATGGTCCAACGGGAAACCAACGGGATGAACAAGTCATCATTCGCAAACTTAAAAAAGAGGAAGTGAACTGGCTTGAGGATTAGGGCACAATTTGGGATGGTGATGAATTTAGATAAATGCATCGGCTGCCATACATGCAGCATTACATGCAATAATACGTGGACGAATCGTCCCGGAGCGGAGTACATGTGGTGGAACAACGTAGAAACAAAACCGGGAATCGGTTACCCGAAAGAGTGGGAGAATCAAGATTTACGTAAAGGCGGATGGGTGCTCAAAGACGGGAAGCTCGAGCTGCGTGCCGGCGGCCGGGTGAATAAACTGCTAAATATTTTCTATAATCCGGACATGACCCCGATTGACGATTATTATGAGCCTTGGACATATGACTATGAAAATTTAATTAACAGCCCGGAAAAACAACATCAGCCTGTTGCCAGACCAAAATCGCAGCTGACAGGTGAATATATGGAAATTACGTGGGGGCCGAACTGGGAAGACGACTTGGCGGGAGTATATGAAACAGGAAAACGCGATCCGAACATAAAAGGCATTGAAGAGAAAGTAAAGTTCGAATTTGAGCAAACGTTTATGATGTATTTGCCGCGTATTTGCGAGCATTGCTTAAATCCGCCTTGTGTTTCCTCCTGTCCATCGGGCGCCATTTATAAACGGGATGAAGACGGCATTGTGCTCGTCGATCATGATGCGTGCCGAAGCTGGCGTTTTTGTATGACGGGATGCCCGTATAAAAAAGTGTATTTTAATTGGAAAACACATAAAGCGGAAAAATGTACATTTTGTTTTCCACGCATTGAGACCGGTCAGCCGACGATCTGTTCAGAAACATGCGTCGGGCGGCTCCGCTATATCGGCATTGTTTTTTATGACCTAGATAAAGTGGAGGCTGCTGCTTCGGTTAAGGATGAAAAAGATTTATATCAAGCCCACTTAGATGTATTTCTTAATCCGTATGATCCGGAAGTGATCAAAGCGGCGCGTGAAGCAGGATATACCGATGATTGGATTGAAGCGGCACAACGCTCCCCGGTTTACAAATTGGCGGTGGAACAAAAAATTGCGCTTCCGCTTCATCCTGAGTATCGCACATTGCCAATGGTTTGGTATATTCCGCCGCTAAGCCCAATCATGGGAGCATTTGACGGCGGATTGGACGACATTAATGCTCACGTCATTTTTCCAGCGATTGATCAAATGCGCATTCCGATTGAATATTTGGCGAACTTGCTTGCAGCAGGAGATACGGAAGTGATTCGCGCGGTGTTGAAAAAAATGGTGGCGATGCGAAGTTATATGCGCGCCGTGAACTTGGGGAAAGAACCGGATAAGAGCATATTAGATAAAGTGGGAATGGATGAACATACGGTGAAAGAAATGTACAAGCTTTCCGCTGTTGCGAAATATTCCGACCGCTATGTGATTCCATCTTCGCATCGCGAGAAGGCAGACAATATGTTTTACGGACAAGGAGCAGTCGGTTATGAATTTATGGAATCTTGTTCCGGCTGTTCGGGATATGACGCGGAAAACTTTCATCAATTTTATTGGAGTGATATCGATGGAAGAGCACCGGAAAATTTTTAAAATCGCTTCGATTTTGCTGCAGTACCCGGAACAAGAGTGGATCGGTGATGAACAATTATTCCATGAAATTTCTTCGCTAAGCAATGAAAGCGTCGGGAAACTGTTTATGCAGTTTCTGGACTATTTAACGACAAACGAAATAGAGACGTTATGCGAAATATATGTGAATACGTTTGATTTTAGCGATAAAACCACAATGTATTTAACTTATCATCTATTTGGCGATCAGAAAGAGCGCGGCCAAGCCTTTTTAAAACTAAAAGAAGAGTTTCGCAACGCCGGTTTCGATCTATTGGATGAGGAGCTGCCAGACTATTTGCCAGTCGTTTTAGAATTTGCGTCTGTCGCTCCCGAAGAGCATGCAAAGAGGATGCTTCTTATTCATAAAACAACCATTGATAAAATTGCAGAGGAACTAAAATTAGCGAATAATCCGTATTATCTTGTCATGAATGGTTGTGTAACAGGAATCGTTGCATTTTTAGAGGAGAAAAAAGCTTCTTAAAAATACGAACATGAATGGAGGACGCCCGATGAGTTTACTTGATCAATTTCTTTGGGTAATTTATCCGTATCTCATGCTTACGTTATTTGTCGTTGGTCATATTTACCGTTATAATACAGATCAATTTGGCTGGTCGGCAAAATCAAGTGAGTTTCTTGAAAGCAGACGGCTGCGATGGGGAAGTATTCTTTTTCATTGGGGAATTATATTTGTTTTTTTCGGTCACGTAGCTGGGATACTGGTGCCAAAACCATTTTATGAAACAATCGGAATTACGGATGAGATGTATCACTTCGGGGCGGTTTGGTTCGGCGGCGCAGCTGGGGTCGCGACGGTCATCGGCGTTCTGTTGATGCTATGGCGGAGGTTAAGCGTTCGTCGTATTTTCCGCAACAGCAGCAAAAGTGATTTCCTTGCATTGTTTCTGTTAACCATCGTCATTTTAACGGGATTTACCAATACAGTAGGATATACCGCTACGGGAGGAACGTTTGATTATCGCGATACGATTGGCCCATGGTTCCGAGGCATTTTAACGTTTCGGCCGCTGCCCCAACTGGTAAGCGATGCCCCGTTAGGATTCCAAATTCATATTATTACCGCCTTATTGCTGTTTGGCATCTGGCCGTTTACCCGTCTTGTCCATGTTTGGAGCGTTCCGCTGACGTATTTAAATAGACATTATGTTGTATATCGCCGCATGCGTGCAAAGAAGATTTAAAAACACCCCTCCTTTTCCATTCGAAAAGGAGGGGTGTTTTTATTCAATGCAACAAATATCCACCGGACAGTTTTCGCATTGAATTTCCTGCTTTAAATAGTCGAGGTCGTGGATCGTAATTTTTCCTTTTTTAATGGAAAGAACGCCTTGCTGCTTTAACGCGTTTAGCATGCGGTTGACGCTTTCGCGGGTGGTGCCGCAAAAGTTGGCCAAATCTTGGTTTTTCAGCGTTAAGTCGATGAGGATGCTTCCGTTATCCAGCTTGACGCCATAGCTGTTGCACATGCGGATAAGCGTGGAATACAGCGCTCCTTTTTTGCCATGCATAATTAAATCGCGAAATTTTGTTTGCGTCCGCCGCGCGTGCATGCTAACCCACTGCATATATTCATAGGTAAGCGCAGGGTTGGTTAAGAGCTGCTGCTCTAAATCATCTTTTTTAATGGCTGCTACTTCGCCATCTTCGATCACTTTTGCTGTTAATAAATAGCGAGGTTCTGCTGTAAACAATGTTAGCTCGCCGATAATTTCTCCAGGGCCGCAAATGCGAAAACACATCTCTTTTCCGTCGGCGCCAATTTTACTTATTTGCACTTTGCCTGAAAGAATAAGATATAGTTCAGCTGCGTCCATCCCTTCTTGGAATAAAAACGTTCCTTTCCGCATTTTGACTGTATGCTTCGCGGAACGGACCAATTCCCGCAAATGCGCAAAACGGTCGTGGTTGTCTAATGTTTTGACTGCAACCATATTCTCACCTCGGTAGTTTGCCGTTATTTCTATTGTAGGAAATGGCGGGTCAATATTGTTGTGATAAAAATCACATTTTGCTATATTTGTGATGATTGTCACAATGATGTCACAAGTATTTTCTAAAACTGTTTTCACGTTTATTATGATACAATGTGAGTAACGTCACAACATTTGTCTTATTTTTTTTGTATAGTGAATAAAAATGAGCGATATGGAAAGAGGTTTTTTGGGATGACAGAGTTTTGGTCACCGGTTTGGCTGTCGATAAAAGTGGCATTCGTTTCCGAAGTCATCGTCTTCTTTTTTGGGATTGTTATCGCGAAATGGATGGCGCGCCGCCGGTTTAGAGGAAAAATCGTGATCGAAACGTTGCTGATGCTGCCGCTTGTGCTTCCGCCATCGGTCGTTGGCTTCTTGTTAATTATTCTGTTTGGAAAAAACAGCGTGATCGGAAAGGGAATTGAAGCTTTGTTTCACGCGCCGATTATGTTTACATGGTACGCGGCGGTCATCGCCTCTAGCGTCGTTTCTTTCCCGCTCATGTACCAATCAGCAAAGGCGGGATTGGAAGCAATCGATGAAATGATTGAGGGAGCGGCGCGCATCGATGGGGCAAATGAATATCAAGTTTTTTGGCATATATCGATTCCGCTTGCGAAAAGAGCGCTTATTTCCGGGGCGGTTTTGGCTTTTGCCCGAAGTCTTGGCGAATTCGGCGCTACATTGATGTTCGCCGGAAATATCCCTGGGAAGACACAAACGATTCCGACAGCAATTTACATAGCAATTGAATCGGGGGAAATGAATTTGGCATGGGCGTGGGTTGCGGTGACAATGGTGTTGTCATTTTTCTTATTATTATGTGCGACAAGCTTTAAGTCTAATTGAAAGGAGAAAGCGGCATGGACACAAGAGAATCGGTGATCGTCGACCAATGGAACCGTCCGCTTCGCGATTTGCGCATTTCTGTGACAGACCAATGTAATTTCCGCTGTGTATATTGCATGCCGGCAGAAATTTTTGGCCCGAATTTCCGTTTTTTGCGTGAAGACGAATTATTAACGATCGAGGAAATGACGTTGCTTGCGAAAATTTTTGCAGAACTTGGCGTGGAAAAAATCCGCATCACAGGGGGAGAACCATTGCTGCGCCGTGACTTGGACGTATTCATTGAGCGATTGATGCGCATTCCCGGCATCCGCGATATTGCCCTTACAACGAATGGGATTCATTTAGTGAAATGGGCCAAACGTTTGAAAGAGGCGGGACTGAAGCGTGTCAACGTCAGTTTGGACGCGCTTGATGACGAAGTGTTTAAAAAAATGAACGGGGTTGGCGTCGGGGTCAAGCCGGTGTTGAAAGGAATTGAAGCAGCCGAGAAGGCAGGTCTTGGTGTAAAAGTGAACATGGTTGTGAAAAAAGGCATGAACGATTCGCAAATTATCCCGATGGCTTCTTATTTCAAGGAACGGGGCATTACGCTTCGCTTTATCGAATTTATGGACGTTGGCACGACAAACGGTTGGGATTTTTCCCATGTCGTCACGAAAAAAGAAATATATGAACTTTTGCAGCAAATGCATCCGCTGGAGCCGGTGGAAAAAGCTTACTTTGGCGAGGTGGCAAGCCGCTACCGCTACGTCGGCACGAACGTGGAAGTCGGGTTTATCGCTTCGGTGACGGAATCGTTTTGCCGCAGCTGCACGCGAGCGCGTATTTCCGCCGATGGCACGCTGTATACATGTTTGTTTGCCACAAGCGGTGTATCATTGAAAGAAAAGCTGCGTTCTGGGGCGGATAAAGAGGAGATTAAAAATATTATTGCATCAACGTGGCATACGCGGACGGACCGCTACTCCGACGAACGGACAGAGCAAACGGCAAAAACGCGGAAAAAAATTGAAATGTCTTATATTGGCGGATAAATAAACCGGATTTGCTCTTATGTTGAGCAATCCGGTTATTGTTTGTTTACCGGGACGTTTTTGTCTCGTTAAGGACGCGAGGGAATAAAATGTTATTTTCCAAATGGATATGTTCCAATAAATCTTTCTCAAGCGCTTCTAATCGATGATAGACAAGACGATATGTTCGGCATGCATCTTCTGGCGGTGCAAAGTCATTCGTAATCTTGCGAAGCGTTTTGATGATATCGCCAGCGGAGTCATGTTCATCGACAAGTTCACGGATCGCTTGCTGCGCCGTTTTTCTGTTTTCCGGAGTCGGAGTTTTTTCAAAACGCAAAATAAGCGGAAAAGCGTAAGTTTCTTCTTTGATCGTATGCTGTTCGAGCTCTGTTTTCAGTTTGTTAAACAACTTATGAACTTGTGCTAGATGCGGATGGTTTGCTCCGTGAACACGGAGCACTTTTGTCACGTAAGGGCTAAGCTGTGGAAGTTCTTCCGCCAAGTAGCGGTGATGTTTTGCAATAATATGGTCGATCAGTTCGCTGTAAGACGCTTCCGACCAATTTTTTTCGTCTTTTTCAAGCGATTTCGAATAAAGCGTATTTAGTTGCTCTAATATTGCTTCGCCATCCAAATTTCGTTCTTCGATTGCTTCTTTTAACGGGCGCTGCCCGCCGCAGCAAAAATCGATTTTGTATGATCGGAAAATATCGCTTGCTTTTGGAAATTGTGTTACGATATCACCGATGATCGATTGTTCTGTAAATCGTTTTTCCATAATCGGCGCCTCCATCCTTGTATAAATCGTTACAACTTAAGCATATTTCGTTTCCGATTTGAATGTTGTGATATGCATCACATATAAATTGCATCAATTTTGAACAAATCGAGTTAGGAAAGGAATGAATAAATGTGATGAATATCACAACTAACTTTGTTTCGTTTCTGTACAATAAAAAATAAGGAAGAAGGAAAGAAGGGATGGGGGATGTTCCGGCTGTTGAAGGTGGAGCAGCTGGAAAGCGGAAATCAACTGTTCAAATGCCGTTTGGAAGAAGTTTGCCGAAAAAAAGGAAATGAATGCAGATGTTGATCGATGGATGATTTTTATAGAATTTAGCAAACGATTCAGCACATAAGGTTGCCAGCGGTCAACATCATGCTTTGGGCGAATTAGTTGAAAGAATAAAGGAAAAGGTTGATAATATCAATACATTAAGTAAAATTTCATGCGAAGCTTCTGCTCTTTTACTTGAACAAGAACAAGGGAAGGTTTTCGTAAAATCTGCGAGGCATGTAGTGAACTTGGCAGTCATCAGTAGTGCGGATGGACCAATAAAAACTTGCTTTCTTTGGCAGTTTGCTTGCTCTTCTGATGTAAAAAGTAAAATAATGGATATCGCGGCAACCATTAATAAGAAAGGGAGAGAAAAGCATGGTGGAAAAGCGGACTCCGATTCCGGTGACGGAAGCGATGGAAAGGGTTATGAAATATGCGCGGGAAGGGGAAGTGGAAACGGTTCGTCTTGAGGAAGCCTACGGACGGTATTTGGCGGAAGAATTGCGCGCAGACCATGACGTTCCGCCGTTCAATCGTTCTCCTTATGACGGTTTTGCGATACGTGCAGCTGACTCCGCAAATGCAAAGATTGACCATCCAGTCGAATTTGAAGTGATTGAAACGATTGGAGCGGGACAAGTTGCGGCGAAGACGGTTCAGCCGTTTCAAGCGGTGCGCATTATGACGGGAGCGCAAATTCCGGATGGATGCGATGCGGTCGTCATGCTGGAATTGGCGAAACAGTACGAGCGCGACGGAAAAACCTATATGTCCATCAAACGCCCCTTTCAACCAGGTGATAACATTTCATTTCAAGGGGAAGATGCGAAAAAAGGGGATGTGCTCGTCCCGAAAGGAACGTTTATTAATCCGGGCGTGCAAGCATTGCTAGCGACGTTCGGATATGCAGAGGTAAAAGTGGCGAGAAAACCGCGAATTGGCATTTTTGCGACGGGCAGTGAGCTGCTCGACGTATCCGAGCCGCTTGTCCCCGGCAAAATTCGCAACAGCAACGCGTATATGATTCAAGCGCAAGTGGTTCGCAGCGGAGCGGAGCCAGTCTATTTTGGAAAATTAGCGGATGATGTGGACACCTGTTTTGCAGCGATACAAAAGGCGCTGCCGCAAGTCGATTTTCTTATTACAACGGGCGGTGTTTCGGTTGGAGATTACGATTATTTGCCGGCCATTTATGAACGTCTTGGCGCAGAAGTATTGTTCAATAAAGTGGCGATGCGGCCGGGCAGTGTGACGACCGTTGCCCAATTGGATGGAAAGCTGTTGTTTGGGCTGTCTGGTAATCCATCGGCGTGCTACGTCGGATATGAGTTGTTTGTGCGCCCTGTCGTGCGGACGCGCCTATTTTCGCCAAAGCCGTATTTGCGGAAAGCGACGGCAACATTGATGGCCGACTTTCCAAAACCGAATCCGTTTACCCGGTTTGTCAGAAGTTACGTGGCGGTTGAAAATGGCCGGTTGACAGCGACGCCTGTCGGGATGGATAAATCGAATATTGTTACATCGCTGGCGAAAGCAAATGCGCTGATGGTGCTTCCGGGGGGGACACGCGGATTTGCGAAAGGCGATACTGTCGACGTATGGCTGCTAGAAGATGAAGAAGGAAGTGACATATGAACGTCTGGCAAGTTGTTGGCTATAAAAATAGCGGCAAAACGACGCTTATCGAAAAATGGGTGCAAGCGGCATCCGAGGAAGGATACCGCGTTGGAACGGTGAAGCACCATGGACATGGCGGCCATCCCGATAGAAACGATTCCTATACGGATTCAAGGCGCCATGAGCAGGCGGGAGCGGTTGCCGTTTCGGTGGAAGGCGGCGGGCTGCTCGAGCTTCACGCGTGGCAGCCGACGTGGTCGCTGGCGCAAATTTTATCCTTATATCAGCTTTTGCCGCTTGACTTCGTGCTTGTCGAAGGCTACAAAAAGGAAAAGTATAAAAAAGTGGTCATGCTGCGAAGCAAGGACGATTGGGATTCGCTGTCACAGCTCTCCAATATTATCGCCGTAATTGCGTGGGAATCTCTTTCACAATTGTCTTTTATTCCATATCCTTTATTTTCTATCGACGATGAAGAAAGCTATTTACATTGGTTAATGAATGAGGTGAGAAAGGCGAATGAATGAACGTCTTTTTATGATTACAGACAAGCCAGTTTCCATCGAGGATGTGGTGAAAAAAGTGATGCGTCCCGAAGCTGGAGCGGTGACAACGTTTGCCGGGACGGTACGCGAATGGACAAACGGAAAACGGACGCTGTTTTTGCAATACGAGGCGTACGTATCGATGGCGGAAAAAATGCTCGAACAAATCGGCGCAGAAATTCGCGAAAAATGGCCGGAAACGAAAGTGGCGATTACGCACCGAATCGGCAGGCTTGATATCGGCGATATCGCCGTTGTCATCGCCGTTTCGTCGCCGCACCGCAACGATGCGTATGAGGCAAACCGATACGCCATTGAGCGCATTAAACAAATTGTCCCAATTTGGAAAAAAGAGCATTGGGAAGACGGAACGGAATGGGTCGGCAATCAATTAGGGACGAAAGCATACCCGACGGGAAAGCCGGAAGGAGAGGATTTGCCATGATCACACTGCTCTTTTTTGCGCATTTGCAGGAAGCGGTTGGAGAGGGACGTATCGTGCTTTCTAACGTTCCCGAAACGGTAAAGGCATTAAAAGAAGAAGTCGAAAACCGTTATCACATTGATTTGAAACAAGTGATGGTTGCGGTGAACGAGGAATATGCCCGCGATGATCAAACGCTTCAGCCTGGCGATGTCGTTGCCTTTATTCCACCGGTAAGCGGAGGGTAAGAGCGATGGAAAACCGGCAAAAGCAAAAATGGATTATTCCGAAACAGCATGGCGCTTGGGCGATGCTTGTCATTCCGTTTTTGTTGGGAGCGTACGCGGGCGGATTTACATGGCTTCATTTGCCGTTATTTCTAGGCTGGCTTTTCTTATATTTAGCGACATACCCGCTGTTGATGGCGATAAAATCAAGGCGTAAACAAGAGTATATGAAATCGTTTGGCCGCTATATTGCCATTGCCGCAGCGCCGCTTGCCATTTGCTTATGGCACGCGCCATTTTTATTTTATTTTGGAATGGCGATGATTCCGCTGTTTCTTATCAATATTTACTACACGAAGCGGAAACAGGAGCGGGCTTTTTGGAATGACGTTGCGGCAATCGCCGCTTTTTGTGTCGGCGGCCTTGCCAGCTTTTATATCGGACGCGGGGCATTAACGGTACAAGCGTTGGAGCTAGCTGTTTTTTGCTTCCTCTTTTTTCTCGGCAGCACCTTTTACGTAAAAACAATGATTCGCGAAAAGAAAAATCCAATATACAAATGGCTGTCATGGGGATACCATGGGCTATTAATGATCGGGCTCGTTGCCATCGGATATCCGTTGTTTGTTCTTGCTTATGTGCCAAGCGTTGTTCGGGCCGTTTATTTGTATGGAAAATCGTTGCCGATTATGAAACTAGGAATATTAGAATTTGCCAACGCAATCTATTTTTTAATTGCGATGGTCGTTCTTTACTCATAAACGAGATGCATAAACCAATGCATCTCGTTTTTTTATGATTACTAATTCCTGCTTTTGAATAATTTTTAAAAATGACGTGAGGACGTGCAACGATTGCTGAAAGCCAAGAGGCATGTTTTTCCGCAATATGAATGATTTTTTTATAAAAATTTAGGGAAAATGATGCAAGTGTTATTGAAAAAAATGATTAAAAAATATTAAGAAAATAACTAAATATACATTTGATTTTATTTTTATACAGTATTATAATGGTAAATACATGAAAGATAATTCGTTTGAGGGGGAAAGGGATGAATATCGCAGTCATTGGTGCGACAGGGTATGGCGGTGTGGAATTGGTAAGGTTTTTACAACACCATCCGTATGTTCGTAGCTGTTCTCTTTATTCTTCTTCGCAAGACGGCATCCATTTATCCGAAAGCTTCCCGCATGTCGGCGAAATAGAGGGAGCGGTCCTTCGGAAAATCGATGTGGAACAGGTGGCAGATGAGCATGAAGTCGTCTTTTTCGCCACTCCGCCGGGCGTTTCTAGCTCATTTGCGCCGGCGTTGGTGGACAAAGGAGTAAAAGTGATTGACTTGTCCGGCGATTTTCGCCTGAAAGATAGATCCATTTACGAAACGTGGTATAAGCGACAAACGGCTTCCGATCGCTATTTGCAACAGGCGGTATACGGATTGACAGAATGGAATAAAGAAAAAATCCGAAGTGCTCAGCTTCTTTCTAATCCGGGATGCTACCCGACCGCTACATTGCTTGGGTTAGCCCCGCTTGTGAAAGAACGGTTAATCGAAGAAAATTCGATTATTGTTGATGCAAAATCCGGGGTATCGGGAGCAGGGAGAAAAGCATCGTTAAATACCCATTTTTCCGAAGTCAATGAAAATGTCAAAATTTATAAAGTAAATTCTCACCAACATATCCCGGAAATCGAACAAATGCTGAAAACTTGGAACGAACGTATTCAGCCGATTACGTTTAGCACGCATTTAATTCCGATGACAAGAGGGATTATGGCAACGATTTATGCGAAAGTGAAAAAAGAGCTGTCGATAGAAATATTGTTCGATTTATATAAAACAAGTTATAAAGATTCGAAGTTTGTCCGCATTCGCAAGCCCGGACAATTCCCAGCCACAAAAGAAGTGTATGGTTCCAACTATTGCGATATCGGAGTTGCATATGATGAACGAACAGGAAGAGTGACGGTTGTTTCCGTCATCGACAACCTTGTTAAAGGGGCAGCGGGACAGGCGATTCAAAATTTGAACGTGATGATGGGCTGGGAGGAAGAAAGCGGGCTTACGGTAGGCCCGATTTATCCATAAGGAAGGAGAACGAACGATGGTGATCGCAAAGGAAGAAAAGCCAAAAACGAAAATTTTTTATATTGCCGAAGGAACGGTCGTCACGCCGAAAGGGTTTAAAGCAGCGGGCGTGCACGCCGGCTTGCGCTATGCGAAAAAAGATTTAGGCGTCATCGTGTGCGATGTGCCGGCTTCTTGCGCCGCGGTTTACACGCAAAACCATTTTCAAGCTGCTCCGCTGAAAGTGACGCAGCAAAGCATCGCGACCGAACAAAAATTGCAGGCAATCGTCGTCAACAGCGCGTGCGCAAATGCATGCACAGGGGAAAGAGGATTAAAAGATGCGTATGAAATGAGAGAGTTATGTGCACAACAGTTCGGCATTGCCCCGCATCTTGTTGCGGTCGCTTCTACCGGCGTAATCGGTGAGTTGATGCCGATGGAAAAAATCCGTGAAGGAATGAAAAAATTGCAGCCAGGCGTCTTGCCGGAAAATGCGGAGGCGTTTCAAACCGCGATTTTAACGACGGATACGGTGATGAAAAAAGCGTGTTACCAGACGACCATTGATGGAAAAACGGTCACGGTCGGCGGCGCGGCGAAAGGTTCAGGAATGATTCATCCAAATATGGCGACGATGCTGGCGTTTATCACCACTGATGCCAATATTTCTTCGCCGCTGTTGCAAGAAACGCTTCGTTCGATTACGGATGTATCGTTTAATCAAATTACGGTGGATGGGGACACGTCCACGAACGATATGGTCATTGTGATGGCGAGCGGGCTTGCTGGGAATAAAGAATTAACGCCGGACCATCCGGACTGGGAAAACTTTTATGAAGCGCTGAAAAAAACGTGTGAGGATTTAGCGAAACAAATCGCCAAAGACGGCGAAGGAGCGACGAAGTTAATTGAAGTGCGTGTAAACGGGGCAAAAACGGATGATGATGCGAAAAAAATCGCCAAGCAAATCGTTGGCTCCAATTTAGTAAAAACGGCCGTCTATGGCGCCGACGCGAATTGGGGAAGAATTATTTGCGCAATCGGATACGCAGGAGCAATGGTGGATCCGGACAATGTCGATATTTCGATCGGTCCAATTTCCATGCTAAAAGGAAGCGAGCCACAGCTATTTTCCGAAGAGGAAGCGAGCGCATACTTGCAAAACGATGAAATTGTCATTGAAGTAGATCTGCATCTCGGCAACGGGACAGGAGTTGCTTGGGGCTGCGACTTAACTTATGATTACGTGAAAATTAATGCGAGTTATCGTACTTAATAAGGGGAGAGGGAGATGGGAAAGACGATTGTCATCAAGTGCGGAGGAAGCGTGTTAAGCGATCTATCGCCGTCGTTTTTTACGAGTTTGCAAGCGATGTACGAACATGGCATGAACGTTGTCCTCGTTCATGGTGGGGGACCGGAAATCGGAAAAATGCTGGAGCGGCTCCATGTGCACAGTGAATTTGTGAACGGGTTGCGCAAAACGACAAAAGAAGTGTTAGAAGTGGTGGAAATGATTTTGGCAGGCAAAGTGAATAAACAGCTCGTTGCATTATTGCAGCAATACGGACTGCCTGCAGTCGGCGTTTCTGGTGTAGACGCCTGTTTATTGCAAGCAGCGCCAATCAACTTGGAAAAGCTTGGATATGTAGGGAAAGTCGTCAATGTCAATGGCGATTTTGTCGCTAAACTGTTGCAATCGCGTTACGTTCCGGTCATTTCGCCGATCGGAACGGATAAAGATGGCCAAAAATATAACATTAACGCCGATACAGCGGCGGGTGCGGTAGCGAAAGCGATCAAGGCGGCGCAACTGCTGTTTGTGACGGACGTTCCAGGAATTTTACGGGACGGTGCTGTCGTGAAAGAGGCAACGATCGATGCGATTGAACGAATGATAAACGAAGGCATCATTACGGGAGGAATGATTCCAAAGGTAAAAGCGGCGATTGCCGCGCTGTCGGAATCGCTTCATGAAGTGTTGATCGTCAGCGGAAAAGCGCCATTTTATGAAAACGGGCAATTATATGGAACGACGATTCGAAACGAAGTGGGGGTCTATTAATGGGAGCGTTATTTCCAACATATAACCGCTGGAATATTTGTATACAATCAGCAGAAGGGACGACGGTTACCGATACAAATGGAAAACAGTATTTAGATTTTATTTCCGGGATTGCTGTTTGTAACCTTGGCCATCGCCATCCTGTGGTACAAAAAGCAATCGAAGAACAGCTCAAGCGGTTTTGGCATGTCTCCAATTTATTTACTATTGAACTGCAGGAAGAAGTTGCGGAACTTCTCGTTGCAAATAGCTGCGGTGATTACGTATTTTTCTGCAATAGCGGTGCGGAAGCGAATGAGGCGGCATTAAAATTGGCGCGTAAACATACAGGACGCCATAAAGTCATTACATTTCGGCAATCGTTTCATGGACGGACGTTTGCGACGATGTCGGCTACAGGACAAGAAAAAGTATACAAAGGGTTTGGCCCGCTTTTGCCGGAATTTGTTCATCTGCCGTTTAACGATATCAAAGCACTCGAAAACGAAATGAACGAAGATGTCGCGGCGGTGATGGTGGAAATCGTTCAAGGGGAAGGCGGGGTCAGACCGGCTGATGCCGCGTTTTTACAAAAAATCGCCGAACTTTGCAAGCAATATGGTGCGCTGTTTATTGTTGATGAAGTGCAAACAGGGATCGGGCGCACCGGGAAACCGTTTGCTTATCAACATTTTGCCATTGAGCCGGATATTATTACAAGCGCGAAAGGACTAGGAAGTGGCATTCCGGTTGGTGCGATGATCGGCAAGGCGTTTTTGAAAGATGCGTTTACGGCGGGGGTACACGGTTCAACGTTCGGCGGCAATCCAATCGCGATGGCGGCCGCAAAAGCGACATTGCAGATCGTTTTTCAGCCTGACTTTTTGCAAGACGTACAAGAAAAAGGAACCTATTTGTTAGCGCGTCTGCAAGAAGCATTAAGCGATTTCGAGTTAGTAAAAGAAGTGCGAGGGCTTGGTCTGTTAGTTGGCATTGAATGTGGCGAAGACATTACGAAACTAATCCCGGCCATTCACGAAAATGGCCTGCTCGTATTAACGGCCGGTCCAAACGTAATTCGGCTATTGCCGCCGCTGATTGTTTCGAAAGAAGAATTGGATCAGGCAGTAGAGGCGATGAAACAAACGATACAGAAAGCAAAAACCGCAGCTGCGAAATAATCGCCAGCTGCCTCTTTATCCTTATAAATAAAAATTCGATCATGGGGTGTCGTTCATGGAAGCATATTTGCATTTGGCAAACGGAAAGACGTTTGTCGGACAGTTAGAATCGCCGCTTCCAAATAGCGAAGTGAGTGGAGAAATCGTCTTTTTTACCGGAATGACCGGTTATCAAGAAGTGCTAACAGACCCTTCATATAAAAATCAAATCATCGTGTTTACGTATCCGTTAATCGGAAATTACGGCATTAACGCGGATGATTTCGAAAGCAAGCGCCCGCATGTACAGGCGGTGATCGTTTATGAAGCGAGCAGTCGCGGATATCATTACGACGCGAAATATAGTTTAAAAGAGTATTTGCAACAATGGAACATTCCGTTGTTAACCCATGTCGATACGCGCGCGTTGGTCAAAGAGATTCGCAACGAAGGAACGATGATGGCAAAACTTGCTGTTTCGCCGTCGTGCGCTGCAGCAGCGTTTGCTGAAAATCCATTTCCGGTCCGTGATGTGTCGACTGCGCAAATAGAAACATATGGAAGTGGCGAGCCTCATCTTGTATTAATCGATTTCGGCTACAAAAAATCGATTTTGCAGTCATTGGTAGCGCGGGGATGCAAAGTTACCGTCGTTCCATATCATACTTCATTCGAAGCGATCGAATCGATAAAGCCGGATGGAATCGTATTATCCAATGGTCCTGGAGATCCGAAACAGCTTTCCGGACAGCTGGCAAACATCCGCCAAATTATTGACCATTATCCAACGCTGGGAATTTGTCTTGGCCATCAGCTAGTGGCGCTTTCATACGGCGCAGACACGGAAAAGCTCCGCTTCGGCCATCGCGGGGCAAACCAACCTGTCTATGACGCGGTAAAACAAAAAGTGTTTATGACATCGCAAAATCACAGTTATGTCGTTAAGAAAGAAAGTTTGGCGAACACGCCGTTTGACATCCGATTTACAAACGTCAATGACGGTTCCATCGAAGGAATGGTGCACCGCCATAAACCAATTTTATCAGTGCAGTACCATCCGGAGGCACATCCAGGCCCTAGCGATACGAACCATATATTTGACGAGTTTTTGCAAACGGTAGTAAAAGGAGAGAAAGTGTATGCCTAAAGATACATCGCTGCAATCGATTTTAATCATCGGCTCCGGCCCGATCGTCATCGGACAGGCGGCGGAATTTGACTATTCCGGCACGCAAGCATGTATCGCTTTGAAAGAAGAAGGATACCGCGTTATTTTAGTAAATAACAATCCGGCGACGATTATGACGGATGAAGTTCATGCCGACGCCGTGTATTTTGAGCCGTTGACGGTAGATAGCGTGGAGGCGATTATCGCGAAAGAGCGGCCTGACGGGCTGCTCGCGACATTTGGAGGACAGACGGGATTAAACTTGGCGTTTCAGCTTCATGAAGCCGGGATTTTAGAAAAATATGGGGTAAAATTGCTTGGCACACCGATTGAAGCGATCAAAAGAGGAGAAGACCGCGAAGCGTTTCGCGCGCTTATGTATGAACTAGGCGAACCAGTTCCGGAAAGCGAAATTATTACGAACGTTGACGAAGCGGTCGCTTTTGCCGAAAAAATCGGATTTCCGATCATTATTCGCCCCGCTTATACGCTCGGAGGAACGGGCGGGGGAATTGCGGAAACGATGGAGCAGTTTATTGCTCTAGTCGAAAAAGGGCTCGCGGAAAGCCCGATTACGCAATGCCTCATTGAACGGAGCGTGGCTGGATATAAAGAAATTGAATACGAAGTGATGCGCGACCATACGAATACGTGCATTACTGTTTGCAATATGGAAAACGTCGATCCCGTCGGCATCCATACCGGCGACTCGATCGTCGTTGCCCCATCGCAAACGTTGACGGACGAGGAATATCAAATGCTGCGTTCCTCAGCTATCAAAATTATTTCGGCGCTTGGCATTATCGGAGGGTGCAACATTCAGTTTGCGCTCGACCCATTTAGCAAACGGTACTATTTAATTGAAGTGAATCCGCGTGTCAGCCGTTCATCGGCGCTCGCATCCAAGGCGACGGGATATCCGATCGCGCGCATAGCTGCGAAATTAGCAGTCGGCTATACGTTGGCAGAACTTCTTAATCCGGTAACGAAAACGACGTACGCGAGCTTTGAGCCAGCGCTCGATTATGTTGTCGTGAAATTTCCGCGCTTGCCGTTTGATAAATTTCCTTTCGGCGATCGCCAGCTTGGCACGCAAATGAAAGCGACGGGAGAAGTAATGGCGATCGACCGCAACATGGAACGCGCATTTCAAAAAGCGGTTTACTCATTAGAAGGGAAGAATAAAGGATTATATTTGCCAGAGCTCGTTGACAAAACAGATGATGAATTGAAACAACTGCTTATCCGAAAAGATGACCGCCGCTTTTTTGCAATTCTCGAACTGTTCCGCCGCGGAGAAACGATCGATGCCGTGTATGAATTGACAAAAATCGACCGTTTCTTTTTGCATTCGTTTTATCAGCTGATTGAATTAGAAAAGAAAGCGAAAGAAACGAGTTTAGACCAAATCGATGAAGCAACGTTCCGTCTCTTGAAAGAAAAAGGATTTTCTGATGCGTTTTTGGCAGAAGCATGGAATGTGAAAGAAAGTGATGTGAGAGAAAAGCGAAAACAACTTGGCATCGTTCCGTCGTATAAAATGGTTGATACGTGTGCGGCGGAGTTCCATTCGGAAACGGATTATTATTATTCGACATACTTCGGCGAAGATGAGCGGAAAAAAAGCGGGAAAGAGAAAGTATTAATTATTGGCGCGGGGCCAATTCGAATCGGGCAAGGAATCGAATTTGATTACAGTTCCGTGCATAGCGTATACGCGCTTCAAAAAGAAGGATATGAAACGGTGTTAATGAACAACAATCCGGAAACCGTCAGCACCGATTTTGCCGTAGCCGACCGCCTTTATTTCGAGCCGCTTACGCTAGAAGAAGTGCTGAATGTGATTGAAGCGGAACAGATTAAAAAAGTAATCGTTCAGTTTGGAGGACAGACGGCGATTAATCTCGTTAAAGGGCTTGAAGAAGCAAATGTCTCCCTTCTTGGCGTCACTTACGATATGATTGACCAGCTGGAAGATCGCGATCGTTTTTATCAGCTATTAGAAGAATTGGACATTCCGCACGTGCCGGGAATGATGGCGGACAATGAAGAAGAACTTGTTTCGAACGCGAAGAAAATCGGTTATCCGGTATTGCTCCGCCCTTCTTACGTCATCGGCGGCAGAGGAATGTTTATCGTCAAAAGTGAACAACAATTGCGCGGGTTGCTAGAGCAAGGCGCGATTACGTATCCGCTGTTAATTGACGCCTATTTAGACGGAAAAGAAGCGGAAGTCGACGTTGTCGCGGATGGAAACGATATTTTGCTTCCGACGATCATTGAACATGTGGAAAAAGCGGGAGTGCATTCAGGGGACAGCCATGCAGTGCTGCCGGCACAAACGATTACGAATGAAGAACAATCGAAGATCATTACGTACGCCGAAAAAATTATAAAAAAATTGCAGTTTAAAGGGATTATGAACATTCAATACGTCATTGCCAACGGCCGCGTATACGTATTGGAGGTGAATCCGCGCGCCAGCCGGACCGTTCCGATCGTCAGCAAGACAACAGGCATACCGCTTGCACAAATTGCGACAAAATTATTGCTTGGGAAATGTTTAAAGGATGTCATTGATGAAAAGCAGCGCCGTTTGGCGAACTTGCCATATCTTGTCCTAAAATATCCGGTGTTTTCGACATATAAGCTGCCTGGGGTCGATCCGCTCGTCGGCCCGGAAATGAAGTCGACGGGAGAAGGGATCAGCATCGCAAAAACAATGGAAGAAGCGGCAGCAAAGGCGTTTTACTCCTATTTGTCGAAAAGGAGCGACGCCCGCGAAATTTATGTAAATGGCGAAATAAGCGATGAACTTCTTGAAATAATGAAAGCAAAACAATTAATTGCTGTTTCCGATATGCCGTTTTCTGAATGGATAAAACGCAAGGAAGCGTTGGCGTTTTTCGATTTGCAAAAAGACGAAAAAGATGCGCAACGTCGAATGCTTGCGTTGTCGCGGCAAATTATGACGTTTACCGAAAGCGAGACGTTTCAACTCTTTTTGCAAGCGATCGATGTGAAAAAATTTTCTGTTTTATCCATTCAAGAATGGCTTGACAAGAAAAAACAAACGGAGAAAGCGGTGATTATGTGAACAAAGTCTCTTCGTTGAAGGGAAAAGACTTTTTAACATTAATGGATATTTCAACAGAAGATATCCATGATTTGTTGGCGCTTGCGGGGGAATTAAAGCAAAAACAGCTTGCTGGGCAATCGTGTACCCCGCTTTCCGGAAAAACGTTAGCGATGATTTTTGAAAAACCATCGACTCGCACGAGAGTGTCGTTTGAAGTAGGGATGACCCAGCTCGGCGGAAGCGCGCTTTACTTAAATAGCAGCGATTTACAGCTTGGCCGTGGGGAAACGATCGCCGATACGGCGAGAGTATTGTCACAATACGTCGATGCGATTATGATTCGCACATTCGCTCATAGCAAATTGGAAGAGCTCGCCGCATATGCGACGGTTCCCGTGATTAACGGACTAACCGATGACGACCACCCTTGCCAGGCGCTAGCGGACTTATTGACGATTTATGAAGTTAAGAAAACACTGAAAGGATTGAAACTTGCTTATGTCGGCGACGGCAACAACGTCGCCCACGCGCTGATGATTGCCGCAGCAAAAGTCGGCATGGACTGTGTGATCGCTTGTCCGGCTGGCTATGAGCCGAAGGAGAAATATATAGATGCAGCGACACAAATTGGAAAACAAACAGGAACGACAGTTGCGGTAACACATGATCCAATCGAAGCGGTCGCCGACGCGGACGTTATTTATACAGACGTATGGACGAGCATGGGCCAAGAGCAAGAAAGCGAGCAGCGCCTTGCTGTGTTTCAGCCGTTTCAAGTAAACGGCGAATTAGCGAAGCATGCCAAACAAGATTATATGTTTCTCCATTGCTTGCCAGCCCATCGCGGGGAAGAAGTAACGGCTGATGTAATTGACGGACCAAATTCGTTTGTGTTCCAGCAGGCGGGGAATCGGCTTCATGCACAGAAAGCAGTTTTGCTATCTTTATTGTAACGAATCGCGCCGGCGGTATGCCGGTGCTTTTTTGTTATGAATAAGCGAGCGGACGGGCATGATAAAAATGTACTTTGGATAAAGGGGGAATGCCGATGGGGCAACATCGCCATTTCAAACCGGGCGATAAGGCGCCGAACAATGGGATGTATATCGAAATTGGCGAAACCGGCGATAACGTCAAAAATCCAAGAAAAATAAAACTAGAAGCAGGAGATACATTTCCAGAAACATCAAACCACAACCGCCACTGGACGTACATGAGAAAACCATAAAGAAAAGCGAAGGGCGCCTGCCTATTGGCAAAACGCGCTGAAGGGCCTGCAAGAAGGCTCAGACCAAACAAATTTGGCCTTGTGTGGGTTGCTTTTAGAGGAGTTAACTCAAATGGGTTAACGCAGCAGCAGGTCGAAGCGGCGCGAACCGATGGCTCCTGGAGCTTTTAAGAAAGGCGGAAGGCGCCCCATTTCGCCTAAAGGCCGTTATCGGCTTTTTGGCGGTGAAGTATCCCTATTCCTGCTTATTTGCTAACCAGAAAAGCCATTCCATTTGGAGTGGCTTTCTATTTGAAAAGAAAAGGAGGCGTCGTTATAATAATACTTAAAGGTCAAAAAAGGTCAAAAGAGAGGGACGGCGAATGAACGCAAATAAGTTTACGGAAAAAGTGCAGGAAGCTTTTCTTGAGGCGCAAAAGATTGCCACCGAGCACCATCATCAGCAGCTTGATTTTGAACATTTGCTGCTCGCATTGTTGCGGCAAGAAGAAGGACTTGCTGAAAGAATATTTTCACTGCTTCGTGTTAATATACATGCATTCATCCATGAACTGGAAGTGTTGTTAAAGAAAAAACCTGAAGTGCTTGGAGTTGGTGCGGAAAATCTTTATATGTCGCAGCGGCTGCAGCGGTTGCTGATAAAAGCGGAAGAAGAAGCAAAAAATATGCAAGACGAATATATTTCGGTTGAGCATTTACTGCTTGCCTTTACATCGGAAACCGATGAGATCGGACGACTTTTTCATCGTTACAACATCAACCGTTCTTCATTATTACGCGTATTGACAGAAATAAGGGGGAATCAGCGCGTGACAAGTCCAACTCCAGAAGCTACATATGAAGCATTAAAAAAATACGGCCGCGATTTAGTCGCTGAAGTGAAAGCGGGAAAAATTGATCCTGTCATTGGTCGCGATAGTGAAATTCGCCGCGTTATTCGCATTTTATCACGTAAAACGAAAAACAATCCGGTGCTTATCGGGGAGCCGGGTGTTGGAAAAACGGCGATTGTGGAAGGATTGGCGCAACGTATCGTTCGCAAAGATGTTCCGGAAGGATTGAAGGATAAGACGATTTTTGCTTTAGATATGAGTTCACTCGTCGCTGGGGCAAAGTTTCGCGGCGAATTTGAAGAACGTCTAAAAGCAGTATTAAATGAAATAAAGAAAAGCGAAGGGAGAATTATTTTATTTATCGATGAGCTGCATACGATTGTCGGTGCCGGAAGAGCAGAAGGAGCGATGGACGCAGGCAACATGTTAAAGCCGATGTTGGCGCGCGGCGAGCTGCATTGCATCGGCGCGACGACACTCGATGAATACCGGCAATATATTGAAAAAGATCCAGCGCTTGAACGTCGCTTCCAGCAGGTTCTTGTCGAAGAACCGAGCGTGGAAGATACGATTTCGATTTTACGCGGCTTAAGAGAACGGTTTGAAGTACATCATGGTGTGAAAATTCACGACCGCGCCCTTGTTGCTGCGGCGACATTGGCGGATCGTTACATTTCCGATCGCTTTTTGCCGGATAAAGCGATTGACTTAGTCGATGAAGCATGTGCGACCATACGCACTGAAATGGATTCGATGCCGTCTGAATTGGATGAAGTGATGCGTCGCGTCATGCAGCTGGAAATCGAAGAAGCGGCGCTGCGAAAAGAAACGGACGAAGCAAGCAAAGAGCGGCTTGCAGCGCTTACTAAAGAGCTGGCTGACTTACGGGAAAAAGCGAACAGCATGAAAGCGCAATGGCAACAGGAAAAAGAAGCGATTCAGCATGTGCGTGACGTTCGCGAAGCGTTGGAAAAAGCGAAGCGCGAATTGGAAGAGGCGGAAAACGAATATGACTTGAATAGAGCAGCGGAACTTCGCCATGGCCGCATTCCGCAGTTAGAAAAACAATTAAAGCAGCTTGAACAAGAAATGAGCGAAAATAATAAAGAAGGGCGACTTCTCCGCGAGGAAGTAACGGAGGAGGAAATTGCGGAAATCGTTTCACGATGGACGGGAATCCCGTTAACGAGATTAGTCGAAGGCGAACGGGAAAAGTTATTGCGGCTGCACGAATTGTTGCATGAGCGGGTCATTGGCCAAGATGAGGCGGTTGAGCTTGTTGCCGATGCGGTGCTGCGGGCACGCGCCGGCATTAAAGACCCTAATCGCCCGATTGGTTCCTTTATCTTTTTAGGGCCGACAGGAGTCGGGAAGACGGAATTGGCAAAAACGCTCGCACACGCGCTATTTGACAGCGAAGAACAAATGATCCGCATTGATATGTCCGAATATATGGAAAAACATGCCGTTTCTCGCTTAATTGGCGCGCCTCCGGGCTATGTCGGCTACGAAGAAGGAGGACAGTTAACGGAGGCGGTGCGGCGCAAGCCGTATTCAGTCATTTTGTTCGATGAAATTGAAAAGGCGCATCCAGAAGTGTTCAACATCTTATTGCAGCTGTTGGATGACGGGCGTATTACCGACTCGCAGGGACGCACGGTTGATTTTAAAAATACGGTTGTGATCATGACATCCAATATCGGATCGCATTTGTTGTTAGAAGGAGTGACAGAAGACGGAAAGATTAAAGAAGAAACGCATGAACAAGTATTACAGCAATTGCGCGCCCATTTCCGTCCAGAATTTTTAAACCGGATTGACGACGTCGTCTTATTTAAGCCGCTGTCGGTGAACGAAGTGAAAGGCATCGTTGAAAAGTTCGCCCGCGAGCTGTCGCGCCGTTTGACAGATCGCCATATCGAACTCGTGCTGACGGAAGCGGCGAAGCAATACATCGCTGAAGCGGGCTTCGACCCGGTCTACGGCGCCCGTCCGCTCAAACGGTTTATGCAAAAGCAAATCGAAACGCCGCTCGCCAAAGAGTTGATCGCCGGGCGGGTGAAAGATTACAGCACCGTCATCGTCGATGTCGAAAACGGCCGGCTTGTCATCCGTCCACAGTTATAAAGACGATGCGGCAAGGAAACGGGGAAGCGCTCCGGCTTATTTGGCGCATCAAAGAGGGGAGTGGTGAGGGGCTTGCCTTTGCCCGGCAATCACGTACGATCGATATTGTTGGCAAAAAGGGGTATCGCCTAGGTTGCCTCATCCGTTCCATCCGTGCGCGATCCGTAGTATTGACCAAAAGCGCCTTGCTTTTCGCAGGGCGCCTTTTCTTTTTCCTTAAAGCAGATGTATAATAAGTGCGGGAATGCTTATACCGGCATAAGGTGAAAAGGGGAGAGGCGATCAAATGGCACGCGAACGGAAATTTTCATTGAACGAAGTGTTTCAACATACAAAACAACTTCTCCTTGAACACGGCTATGAAGGATTTACCTTCGGGTTGTTAGCGGAACGGCTCGGTGTATCAAGAACGGCCATTTATAAACATTTCGAGAACAAAGAAGAGGTCATTACGGCATATATGGTGGACGAAATGGAGCAAGTGTTTGCCAAGTTTGTTCACATTCATGACTATCCGACGTTTGATGAACAATTCCGTTTTTTGCTTAACTTGATTTTGTACCATGACGATCTTCATCGAATGATCGCGATCGGAAGGCGCATTCCGGATACCACTCCGGCTGTGCGGGCGAATAAGGAGCGCCTTGAACAGTTTCATGAACGGATGTATGAAGAACTTAATCAGTTGGTGGAACGAGGGAAACAGGAAGGAAGAATCAAACCGCATCTTCCGAACCGGATCGTTCTTGCGTATATTTTTCAATCGGTGGTCGTCCCTCATTTTCCCGGCATTTCGCTTGACCAATGGGCGGAAAGCATTAAGGAAATCATCATGTATGGGGTGATGACTGGAAATTGACAGTATTGCCACTTTCCCTTTACAATAAGAATGTGTCGAAAGTGACAGAAGTGTCACTTTCGGCAATTCATGAAAAATGGAGGAATAGCGATGAATCGATGGCTGCATGCTTTGACTGACCGGGTGGCAACGAAAAAAGGAATGTGGTGGACGTTGATCGTTTGGCTTGCGGCCGTTGCCATACTGGGGGCTGTAGCGCCGAGCGCCAAAGAGTATGAAGTCTCAAGCATTGAAACGCTCCCAGAAGATGCGCAATCGATGGTGGCGGCGAAAAAAGCAGACGAGTATATTTCGTCGAGCGACGGCGTTCCGGCCATTTTTGTCTTTCATTCAGATGACCGTCCGATTGCCAAAGATGAACTGCAACGTTTGGTGGGCCATATCGAACAAGCGCACCGCGACGCTTTGGAACAAGTCGTTCCTGTTGCTTCTCTTCCACCGCAAGCGATGGCCGGCTTTGTTTCTGAAGATGGGAAAACGATCGTTGTTCCGGCCGTCTATCGGTCAACGATGGAGTCCAAAGACATCCAAACGGTGAACGACGAGATTCGCAAATGGGTCAAAAAGGAAAGCGATGTTGCTATATATATCACGGGGCCGGCCGGCATTGCGGCCGATACGTTGGCCTTGTTTTCCCGCGCTGATATTGTGCTCATGTTGTCGACAGTCGGGTTGATTCTCGTGCTGTTGATCGTCATTTACCGTTCGCCGCTGTTAGCGTTGATCCCGCTTGTAGCTGCCGGTTTTGTTTACGGGGTGGTTATGCAGCTGATTGGAGTGATGGGCAAAGCCGGGCTGGTGATGTCCAAACAGACCATTTCGATCATGTCGATTTTGCTGTTTGCGGCGATCACCGATTATTCGTTGTTCATCTTTTCTCGTTACCGCGAAGAGTTGAAACGGCATGAGAACAAATGGCAGGCCATGAAATGGGCGATGCGCGAGACGGGACTGCCGGTCTTTTTCTCTGGAGGCACGGTGCTGGCCGCCATGCTTGTCTTGTTTTTCGCGAAACTAGGCGATTACCGAAATTTTGCCCCGACGTTCGCTCTTGCGATGGCGATCATCATGATCGCTTCCGTTACGCTGATTCCGGCGTTGTTTACGCTGTTTGGCCGCAAAGCGTTTTGGCCGAACATTCCACGCGTCGGTGAGAGCGAAGGGAAAGGAACAAGTGGATTTTGGGGGAGAATCGGCCGGTTTGTTGTTCAAAAGCCGCGGCTGACCGTGGCTTTGATTGGTTTACTCCTTGTAGTGATGGCGGGCCATACAACCGCGCTTCGATATGAGTATGATATGATCAAATCGTTCCCGAAAGATATGCCGTCGCGCCAAGGATATGAACTGTTGGAACAACATTTTGCCAAAGGGGAGCTGGCGCCGACCACGGTCTTGTTTGAAGGAAAGGAAAAGGTCACGCCACAGCAACTGGAACAGCTGCAAAATCAGCTTGAGAAACAGCCGCTTGTCAGTGAGGTGCGCCCGACTGGTACGGCGGATGATGGCCGCGTCGTCTCATTTACACTTACGTTTCGCGAAAACCCATACGATGTCGAAACGATCGATGCGATGGAACGGATTATTGACCGGAAGGAAACGATCGTCAAACAAAGCGGGCTTGATGGGCGCCTTTATTTTGCCGGGGAAACAGCGGCGAAAGTGGATGAGCGGTCGTTGAACAAACGCGATATGATCGTGATTGTTTCGTTGGAAACGCTCTTGATTCTTTTGTTGCTCATTGGGCTGACGCGGTCGGTGAAGCGGTCCGTGTATATGATGGGGACGATTCTCGTTTCGTTTACGGCTGCGCTTGGCCTCGGAATTTGGCTGACCGATTGGCTGTTTGGCATCAAAGCAGTCAGCGGCCGCGTGCCACTGTATGCATTCGTCTTCCTCGTGGCGCTTGGCATCGACTATAATATTATGCTGATTTCCCGTTTCCAAGAGGAGTGGAGAACGCATTCGCTCCATGAAGCGGTGAAACAGGCGGTAACCCATACAGGCGGCGTCATTTCTTCAGCCGGCCTCATTTTAGCGGCGACGTTTTCCGTGTTGATGACCCAACCGGTGCAACTATTGTTTGTCTTCGGATTTCTTGTCGCGATCGGGATTTTGCTTGATACGTTTTTGATTCGTGGGATGCTGTTGCCGGGGCTCATTATATGGCTGGAAAAAGAACGAAGAGCGCCGGCCGAAACGAGCGGTGAATAACGGCATAGACAGTTGCAAAAAACAACGCCTTGGAGATTCAATCTCCAAGGCGTTGTTCGTTTTAATGGTGATGATCCCCGGCTGGCTCGTCCGGAATCAAAGCGGCGACAACGACGACCAAAACGGTCACGATCACGCCGAGCAAGGCGCCGGTTGTGAAGTTGTAGCCGATGCCTTGCATCGAGCCCATGACGTACGTCGCCATCTGGACAAGCAAAAACGTCCAGAAAAATGTCCAAAACAGGCGCATTACATTTCCTCCCATCTTCGCATCATTCCTTTTCTTATCTTATCATAATTTGCTCGTTTAGGCATATACCCGTACTTTTTTTTTCGTTCCGCATACTGTGTATTGTACAATTACGTATTGTAAAAGCAAGGGTGAATGTCGATGACGGTTCAACGACGATTTTTTCAGCTTGATAATCAGTGGTGTATCATTCATTTGCCGGAACGTCCAAACGGATTTGCTCTCTTGATTATTGGTGACACGAATCATTTTGTTAACGACCGTACAAGCTTTTGGATCGATCATAAAGGACGCAGCCAGCTTCTTTGCGAGCTACTTGAATACGGCTATACCATTTTTTACTCTCATTTGTACGGCAGGCATTGGGGAAGCCCAAAAGCGGTGCGTTTGGCTAAACAACTGATTTACTACGTGTTAAAAAGTGAAATATTAAACAATCGCATTTATATTCTTGCGGAAGGAATGGGAGCGCTTGTCGCTTTGCAGCTTCTTGAAACAATGCCAAAGCAAATCCGTGCGATCGTGATGTTAAGCCCTTGTCTAGATTTACGCGCCCAGCTTGAGTATGAAAAGGAAAACGAGTTTTTTTATAGAAGGATGAAAAGAGAAATAGCGCTTGCATACGGTATAGACGAGGCAAATATCGAAAAAGCAGTTCCTTCATTGTTCATTGTGCCCCATCAAGTTCCGATAAAAATATGGCAATTATCAGGCATTACCCGTTATTCATCTTCTCTCCATTGTCGAAAATATGAGCAATGGATGGGAGCAGCTAACAATAATGTTCATGTTACCTATTATTTGCCGGAAAAGCGGTATCAGTTTGGTAAAGCGATCCACCAATTTTATCAACGATATAACGAGCTTCCATGAATTCTTCTATTGGAAGTTATGTTGCAGCTTTAAGAGTTCATAGCAAAAAGAGGCGTTAGTTTCCTTACGCCTCTTATTTTTTTAACATATTTACGAAAGAAGTAATTTTTTTCATCAACGGCTTTAATTGGTCAAATGAAGAGATGAGCGTATCGATATTTTGCATAAGCTGCGAAAAATCAAGCCCTTGCTGGGAAGAAAACTCGTTTTGAACAGATTCATCACGCGACTGACGAGAGCGCGGCGGAAAGGAGCCGAACATTAAACGGGAAAAACGATCGGCTTGCTCATTATGTTGCTTTGTCTGCTCTTGATCATCCACCATACAACGCCTCCTCCCTTTCTTTTTTTCCTTTATTAGCACTGTATGTAGAAAACGAGAAAAGTGATTAGACAAATCACACGCTTTACATATTTCTATTGCGCGTTTTTCGTATTTACGATAAAATTAGTACCAAGTAATAATAATTGGTTATATACTAAAGGAGATGTTCGGTGTGGGAGCAGGTATTATTGGAATTGGACGGTATTTGCCGGAAAAGGTGTTGACAAATTTTGATTTGGAGAAAATGATGGATACATCGGATGAATGGATTCGGACGAGAACGGGTATCGAGGAACGAAGAATTGCTGCAGACGATATCGATACCTCCGACATGGCGTATTTTGCGGCGGAAAAAGCGCTGGATGACGCGGGAATTTCCGCACAAGATATTGATTTAATTTTAGTAGCAACAGTAACACCTGATAAAGCATTTCCATCTGTCGCCTGCATGTTGCAGGAGCGGCTTGGCGCGACAAAAGCGGCGGCTTTGGATATTAGCGCGGCATGCGCTGGTTTTATTTACGGAATGGTTACAGCAAGCCAATTTATTGACAATGGCGCGTATCGTTATATATTGGTAGTGGGAGCTGAAAAATTATCAAAAATTACCGACTGGAATGACCGCAATACGGCGGTGTTATTTGGCGACGGCGCTGGTGCGGTCGTGATGGGACCTGTTTCCAAAGGACGGGGTATTTTGTCGTTTGAATTAGGAGCGGATGGAACAGGAGGAAAACATTTATATAAAGACGAATATATCGTGATGAACGGCAGAGAAGTTTTCAAATTCGCCGTCCGTCAAATGGGGGAATCATGCATTAATGTCTTAGAAAAAGCAGGATTATCGAAAAACGATGTGGATTTTCTCATTCCACATCAAGCAAATATTCGTATTGTCGAGGCTGCAAGACAGCGTCTTGAACTGCCAGAGGAGAAAATGTCAACAACTATTCGAAAATATGGAAACACTTCAGCTGCTTCCATTCCCATTTCAATCGTCGAAGAATTAGAAGCAGGAAAAATCAAAGATGATGACCTCATTATTATGGTTGGATTTGGCGGCGGATTAACGTGGGGTGCAATCGCTTTGCGTTGGGGCCGCTAGTAGCTCAATACGGATAAAAAAGGAGAGACGGAAGTGATGGAAAAAAGACGAGTCGTTATTACAGGTCTTGGAGCGGTAACGCCGCTTGGGAACAATGTGGAAACGACGTGGAAAAATATTATTGCCGGCAAGTCAGGAATCGGGATGCTTACGCGCGTCAATCCGGATGAATTTCCGGCAAAAGTGGCGGCAGAAGTGAAAGACTTCAATGCGGAACAATTTATTGATCGACGCGAAGCGCGCAAAATGGACCGCTTTACGCAATATGCTGTCGCTGCCGCATTGATGGCGGTAAAAGATGCAAAATTAGAAATCACCGAAGAAAATGCGACAAGAGTCGGCGTTTGGATCGGATCAGGAATCGGCGGAATGGAAACATATGAGCAGCAATTTGAAATTTTTCAAAAACGCGGCTACCGCCGGGTGAGCCCGTTTTTTGTGCCGATGATGATTCCGGATATGGCAGCGGGGCAAGTATCTATTATTTTAGGTGCAAAAGGAATCAATTCTTGTACCGTTACCGCTTGTGCGACAGGTGCCAATTCGATCGGCGATGCGTTTAAAGTGATTCAACGCGGCGATGCCGATGTAATGATTGCTGGCGGTACAGAAGCGCCGATTACAAAAATGGCGTTAGCTGGATTTTGCGCGAATACGGCGCTATCGACGAACCCAGATCCAAAAACGGCAAGCCGCCCGTTTGACAAAAACCGGGATGGTTTTGTGATGGGGGAAGGAGCAGGAATTCTTGTGTTGGAAGAGTTGGGGCACGCGTTGCGCCGTGGTGCGCCAATTTATGCGGAAATTGTTGGTTATGGTGCGACAGGGGATGCATATCATATTACAGCGCCGGCTCCAGGTGGGGAAGGCGGCGTCCGTGCGATGCGCCAAGCGTTGGCCGATGCGGGAATAAAGCCAGAAGAAATCGATTATATTAATGCTCACGGCACAAGTACGGAATACAATGACAAATATGAAACGATGGCGATTAAAGAAGTGTTCGGCGATCATGCGTACAAGCTAGCGGTCAGCTCGACAAAATCAATGACCGGGCATTTGCTAGGAGCGGCTGGCGCAGTAGAAGCGATATTTTCCGTATTAGCGATTAAAGATGGTGTGATTCCGCCGACGATGAACTATGAAACTCCTGATCCGGAATGCGATCTTGACTATGTGCCGAATGCGGCGAGAAAGCAGGAAGTAAACACGGTGTTAAGCAATTCTTTCGGATTTGGCGGACATAATGCAACATTGATTTTTAGAAAATATGTAAAATAATGGTGAAATGGCTATCTCGGCAATAGGAGATAGCCTTTTTTTCACCTCTTTTTCGTTTTGATCATACGATAGAAAAAATGAAAAAAGAGGTGACAAGCATGCCGGTTATTCGTACCGATCGATGGCTTGACGAATGGTATGATGATCCTGTTCGCTTATGCCGGCGCCTTGTTTTGTACTTTCCAGACGCGAGCGAGCGCGATATTTACTTTCATCTTATGAGCTACGGTATGTACCGACCGTCGAAAAACATAAAAGAAATAATTGAGCAAATGAAACAAAAAAACATATGGGGACGAGTCGAGGCGGTTTACGAAAAGAGAAAGAAGGAATGGAACGGACCAGATGCGCCTCTTTTTCTTTTTCCAGCGGATCCTCATAACCGGAAATTAGCGCGTGAGTTTAATAGTAAAGGAGGGATCGCCTTTCATGACAAATTGTTTATTTTTTTATTGCCGCACCATACGCACAAAGAAATCGAGGCGTTGATAACACATGAGTATAATCATGTTTGCCGCTTGAAACAACAAAAGAAGGAAAACGAAGATACTACACTTTTAGACGCGATCATATTAGAAGGGCTTGCCGAAAACGCTGTTTGCCGGTATGTCGGCAAGGAACATCAGGCAAGGTGGACGACCTATTACTCAGACGAACAACTTTGCAGTTTTTGGAAACGATACGTATCACCGTATAAATCGATTGTATCCAAACATCCGTTATATTCTCGACTTCTTTACGGGCACGGTTTTTATCCAACCATGCTTGGGTATGCGGTCGGGGATTATATCGTTCGCCGCTGCCTTGAACATGGCGCTCGTTTTTCCGAGTTAATGAATATGGATTCAGAACAGATGTTGCAGCTTGCTTCATTAGAAGACGACAAGCAGTCATGATGATCATCGCGGGCTCATATATGTAAAACATAAGACGGACAAGTCTAAGAGAAAGAAGAGGGGCCCGATGATTCGCATATTCGTTTACTTGGTCGGTTTTGGCATTTCGGTCGTTGGCGGGGTGGCAATGATTGCTTATTTAAACATGATGACACCAGAGCAGGGATGGAGCGGATATTTTGCCTATATTCGCACAAAAGTAGAATGCTATTTACTCCCAATAGGGCTTTTGCTAATGCTAGGGAGCTTATACTTCCCTTATCGAGAAGAATAATGGATAAAAAAGGATGAGATGGAATAAAATTTGTCCCCTCTGCCTATACTGATGGACAAATAAGTTTGTTTAGAAGCGAGGGGTATCGTATGTTATATCTTCATGATGTTTGGGTCAATTGGTTTGAAGGGGAAGAAAATGGATATAACGTGTGCCATTTCCATGAATGGCGGAAGGACGATCAAGTGGAACTGCTTGATCAAGTCCCGCTTCTCAAAGTGTCTTCTGCGCTATTTAATTATATTGAAAACAGTTTATCGGAAATTCCGAAACCGCTTCTTGAAGATGTATACCAAAAAGCATATTTACGGAAAAATCATGAGCGCATCCCGCTTGATTATTGTTTTGTCGTTACGGACGGCTGCGGTATTCTCGCTGTTGACACGATTGGCTATAACATTCCGATTCGGAAAAGCCGCCTTATTCCGAGACAAGAACAGCAAGTATACGAAATGACCGCTGACCACGAAGAGGAATCGTATCCGCTGCCAGTCCATGAAAAAGCATACCATATTTTGTCTCCCTCTCCTGAATGGATGAGCGGACTTACACGAAAGGAGCGGCAACTCAAACAACTGCTGTTTATGGCGCTCGATCAACTTCGTTCGACGAAAAACGTCGCGGAAGTGCGCTACTGGTATACGGAATGGGCGCCGCACAAATATCCGGATATTCAAAAAATGCCGTTTGAAGAGGCATGGCAACGCTTATACGAGGAGACAAAATACGGCTGGTCTGATAAACATGTGCAGTTATGCGAAAAATTAATTAAAGGGCAGCCGTTTTTTGAAAAGCTTTGGGAAATGGAACAGGAACCAAAAGTGAACTAAACATTGTGATTGTTGACGCGCAAGCGAAAAGTCACCGATAACGGCAAAATGCCGGAAATTAACGGTAGAATCCGCGTATGGAATAAAAAAAGCAAGCCGAAAAGCGGCTTGCTTTTTTTAGCGTCTTCTTCCAAGTCCCATCGCTTGTTCCATTTTTTCGAGCATTTCCGTTGCCACTTTATTTGCTTTTTCTGCACCTTTGTCAAGCACTTCGTCGAGCGTGCTGCTTTCCAATAAATTGTAATATTTCTCTTGAATCGGGGCAAGGGTATCAATAATCACTTGGGCAAGATCGGCTTTAAATACGCCGTACCCTTTTCCAGCATATTCTTGTTCGAGTTCTTCAATCGTTTTATTAGCTAAAATTGAATAAATGTTAAGAAGATTGGAGATTCCTGGTTTATTTTCTTTGTCATATCGGATGACCCCTTCCGAATCCGTTACGGCACTTTTGATTTTCTTTTCCACCGTTTTGGCGTCATCAAGGAGCGTAATAAACGACTTTTTGTTTGGATCCGATTTGCTCATTTTTTTCGTCGGATCCGTCAGCGACATAATGCGCGCGCCGATTTTTGGAATGCGCGGTTCCGGAATCGTAAAAATTTCCCCGTACCGCTTGTTAAATCGTTCTGCTAAATCGCGCGTCAGTTCGATATGTTGTTTTTGGTCTTCACCGACAGGCACAATATCGGTTTTATATAAAAGAATATCTGCAGCCATTAACGGAGGATAAGTAAGCAGTCCGGCGCTCACCGCTTCTTTTCCTGCCGATTTATCTTTAAATTGAGTCATTCTTTCTAGTTCGCCGATATAAGAAATACATTGCAACATCCATCCCGCCTGCGCATGGGCAGGAACTTCCGATTGGATAAACAAAGTAGCCTTATTCGGATCGATGCCGACCGCCAAGTAAAGGGCGGCTAAACTGCGAATATTTTTTTGCAGTTCCTGCGGATCTTGCGGGACGGTAATCGCGTGTTGATCGACAATGCAAAAGTAGCAATTGTACTCATCCTGCAATTCCACGAATTGCCGCATGGCGCCGATATAGTTGCCAAGCGTAATGACGCCGCTTGGCTGAATGCCTGAAAAACTCGTTTTCATAACACCACTCCTTTTTTATCCATTTAAAAAGGCCCTACCCCCTTAAACGTTAGGGACGATAGGACCGCGTTGCCACCCTAGTTATTGCACATAATGTGCAATCACTCTGCCCATGCTTGTATGCGCATGGCGCCTTGATAACGCAAGGCAGGCGTCCAAAGCCTACTCTCTAGTTCGGCCGGATGCTCGAAAGCCCATTCCATATTGCTAGCCGCTTGTTCACACCAACCACAAGCTCTCTGAAGGCATCGCAATATGTACTCTTCTTTCTCATCGCATATTCATTCCAGTTTTTTGAGTCTTATTGTAAAACATCTAGTTGCTATATGCAAGTTTCTTTTTACCTTTTAAGCAATGAATAGAAAAAAGTGAAATAAAATATATATTAAATATTGAACGGGTGTTACAAACGGGGGGATTGCGGCCATATCATCGATGTAGTGAAAGAAACTTGTCCCTTGTCGAAACGAATTCATGGATTATACGCAAAACTGTGCTATGCCACTATAAAAATAAGAAGCTGTTTCGCTGGCGTTAGGGGGCAATGGAGAAAATAGATGCCGTTGTGGAAGGGGATTCAGAAAAGCACTGTCTGTTTTGCTAAATAGTGCTAGCAAAAAGTTTTTTGGAAAGTAATTATTCTTATTTCAAAGTGTTATTTAATAATTTTTTTATTAAATACATTATTTTAGAAATTATGTTAATAAAATTACACTTTTAGCAACGAATGAAGAAAAAACAAACACCGACTTATTCTTTATTAACATAATGTAAAAAAATTAAAATGTAAGCGCTTTAAAAATATAAAAAATAAATTTTTTATTTACAATTGTCGAAAAAAATATAAAATGAAAGATAGTGAAAAAATAAGTGAGATGATATATACTTTAATTGAATCAAAATTCAGAAAAAGATACAAAAAAATAAAATACAAATTTCTTTTTAAATATATTAATAATTTTTACGGTAAGAGTAAAAATCAATATTCTGATAATAAAATAGAGCATGATAGAAATTTTTCTTTTGTTTGAAAAATACTAAATTTATTAACAAAAGTTCCGCGTTTTTACGTAGAACTTTTGAACATAAAAATTATTTTTAGGGGGGAGTTTCATGAAGAAAAGAAGTTTTGTGCTTTTTAGCTTCATGTTGGCGCTAAGTCTTTTCCTTTCTGCGTGCGGCGGCTTCCAAAAAGGCAATGAATCCGCCGGTGAGAAAGGAAACAAAGCCGCTGATGTTCCACAAGAATTGCATGTTAACATTAAAACAGAGCCATTCTCACTAAATCCAGGCTTAGCGAATGATAGTGTTTCCGCTAACGTTTTATACCAAACGTTTGAAGGGTTGACCCGCATTAAAGACGGCAAACCTCAGTTAGCAATGGCTGAAAGCTATGAAGTTTCTAAAGACCTGAAAACATACACATTCAAATTGCGCGATGCAAAATGGTCCAATGGCGACCCAGTTACCGCCCAAGATTTTGAATATGCGTGGAAATGGGCGCTGGATCCGAAAAACCAATCGCAATATGCTTATCAGCTTTATTACATTAAAAATGGTCAAGCATTCAACGAAGGGAAAGCAAAAGCGGAAGATGTCGGCGTAAAAGCAATCGACGACAAAACGCTGCAAGTGACGCTGGAAAATCCAACGCCTTACTTCTTAGAATTAACAGCGTTCTATACGTACTTCCCAGTGAATAGCAAAATCGCTCAGAAAAATCCAAAATGGTATGCAAATGCTGGCCCTGACTACACTTCCAACGGTCCGTTCAAAATGACTTCTTGGGAACACAATAACAAAATCGTTCTCGAAAAGAACGAAAATTACTGGGATGCGAAAAGCGTAAAATTGACAAAAATTGATATGGTTATGGTCAATGATAACAATACAGAGCTTTCGATGTTTAACAACGGGGAACTAGATTGGGCAGGCATGCCGACAGGGCAATTGCCGACAGATTCTTTGCCGCAATTAAAGAAAGAGGGCAAGTTGCACATTCAACCGATCGCTGGCGTTTACTGGTATAAATTTAATACCGAAAAAGCGCCGTTGAACAACGTCAACATTCGTAAAGCTCTTGCGTACGCAATCGATCGCAAAGCGATTGTGAAAAATGTGGCAAAAGGTGAACAAATTCCGGCTATGGCCGCTGTGCCGCCGACGATGTTCCCTGAAAACAAAAAAGGGTATTTTAAAGACAACGATGTAAAAAAAGCAAAAGAATATTTGAAAAAAGGCCTTCAAGAACTTGGGCTAAAAGATGTGAAAGATTTGCCGCCTATTACACTATCGTTTAATACTGATGATCAACACGTGAAAATTGCCCAAGCGATTCAAGATATGTGGAAGAAAAATTTAGGAATCGAAGTAAAACTTGAGAATACGGAATGGGCAGTATACATTGAGAAGCTGCATTCTGGAGACTATCAAATCGGACGGATGGGCTGGCTAGGCGATTTTAATGATCCGATCAACTTCCTAGAGCTGTTCCGCGACAAAAAAGGCGGCAATAATGATACAAACTGGGAAAATCCGAAATACAAACAGTTGTTAATCGATTCTCAGAAAGAAACAGACCCGGAAAAACGGAAAGAATTGCTAAAACAAGCAGAAGAAATTTTAATGGATGAAATGCCGATAGCGCCGATTTACTTCTACACGAATACATGGGTGCAAAAAGACAACTTGAAAGGTGTAGAAGTGTCTGGCCTTGGCGATGTCCAATTTAAATGGGCATATTTTGAATAAAATCGTAGTAAAAGGTGGTTAAGAAGGTATATGAGTTTTCCGCTCATATACCTTCATTTCCTGTTAAGACGTATTTTCAAGAAAATGGAGGTGCAGGAAATTTGTTAAGATATATAAGCAAGCGGCTTGTTTACATGCTCATGTCTTTGTTTTTAATCGTAACAGCGACATTTTTTTTAATGCGGGCTGCTCCGGGAGGACCGTTCTCGAGTGAGAAGCAAGTTCCGCCAGAAATTGAGAAAAACTTGAATGAATATTATGGGTTAGATCGGCCGTGGTATATCCAGTATTTTGATTATTTAGTTTCTATTGCTAAATGGGATTTCGGACCTTCGTTTAAATATAAAGGACAGACGGTTAACGACTTAATTAATGAAGGATTTCCCGTATCCTTTTTTCTTGGCATGGAATCATTACTCATTGCTATCAGTGTTGGAATTTTACTAGGAATTATTGCGGCTTTGAACCACAATAAATGGCAAGATTATGGGGCAATGGTCTTCGCCGTTCTCGGAATCTCTGTTCCAAGCTTTATTATGGCATCCGTTTTGCAGTATTTTTTAGCGATCAAGTTGGGATGGTTCCCGGTTGCTCGTTGGGAATCGCTGCAACATACGGTGCTGCCTGCGCTTGCGCTTGCCGCAACACCAATGGCATTTATTGCCCGTTTAACTCGCTCTAGCATGTTGGAAGTATTAAGTAACGATTATATTCGCACGGCGAAAGCAAAAGGGCTTTCGCGAAGACAAATTACGGTGAAGCACGCAATCCGCAACGCGATCCTTCCAGTTGTAACATACTTAGGGCCTTTATCCGCACAAATTTTGACAGGCAGCTTTGTGATTGAAAAAATTTTTGGGATACCCGGACTTGGCAGCCACTTTGTAACAAGCATTACAAATCGCGATTATACGACGATTATGGGAGTCACGGTGTTTTACAGCATCCTTCTGCTACTATCTGTATTGCTTGTTGATATTGCTTATGGCTTTATTGATCCACGCATTAAGTTAGCTGGTGGCAAGAAAGGGGAGTAATCATGCAGCAGATTCCAAAAGAGATGTTCCAGCCGGCGGTAGCCGATGTTGGCGAAGCAGAAAAATTATCAAAACCGAGCCTTTCGTTTTGGAAGGATGTTGCGGTACGTTTTCGGAAAAATAAATTGGCCATGTTCGGATTAGTTTTGTTAATCCTTTTGGTGATCATGGCTATTTTTGGGCCATATATGACCAAATACGATTACGCAACGAATGATTTAATGAATACAAACCAGCCGCCTTCTTCCGAGCATTGGTTCGGAACTGATGAACTTGGGCGCGATATATTTGCCCGCACATGGTATGGTGCCCGTATCTCTTTGTTTATCGGAATAGCAGCGGCGCTGATCGATTTGGTGATCGGCGTGCTTTGGGGTGGAATTGCTGGCTACCGTGGCGGAAAAACGGATGAAATCATGATGCGCATCGCTGATATTTTATACGGAGTCCCTTATTTGCTTTTAGTGATCATATTAATGGTGATTTTGGGGCAAGGGTTAGGAACGATGATTCTTGCCATGACGATTACCGGATGGGTCAATATGGCCCGCATTGTTCGGGGACAAGTGTTGCAGTTAAAAAATCAGGAATATGTATTAGCAGCGCGGACACTTGGCGCGAGCACGTCCAGAATCATGTTTAAGCATTTGATTCCTAATGCCATGGGCTCCATCCTTGTTACGATGACGTTAACAATTCCTAACGCCATTTTCACCGAGGCATTTTTAAGCTATTTAGGATTAGGTGTTCTACCGCCGTTAGCAAGTTGGGGAACGATGGCTTCCGAAGGGGTGCAAGCATTGCAATATTATCCGTGGCGTCTATTTTTCCCAGCAACTTTTATTTGCTTAACTATTTTTGCTTTTAATGTAGTAGGAGATGGGCTACGCGATGCATTAGATCCGAAATTGCGCAAGTAAGGTGGTGAGAATATGGAGAAACTGTTAGAAGTAAAAAATTTAGAAGTATCGTTTCAAACATACGGAGGCGAAGTGCAAGCGGTCCGCGGAGTGAGCTTTTATTTAAATAAGGGAGAAACATTGGCGATTGTAGGAGAATCGGGCTCTGGAAAAAGCGTTACTTCACAAACGATTATGCGCCTTATTCCCACTCCGCCGGGAAAAATAAAAAATGGGCAAATCATATTTGATGGGGAAGATCTTATCAAAAAAACGGATAAAGAAATGGAACAAATTCGCGGAAAAGATATCGGGATGATTTTTCAAGATCCGATGACGTCGCTCAATCCAACGATGAAAGTCGGACAGCAAATTATGGAAGTGGTCATGAAACATCGAAAAATGTCGAGATCAGCGGCAAAAGAGCGGGCGATTGAATTGTTGCGATTGGTTGGAATTCCGATGCCGGAAAAGCGTGTCGATCAATATCCGCATGAGTTTTCTGGCGGAATGAGGCAGCGCGCGATGATTGCGATTGCTTTGGCGTCCAATCCAAAGTTGTTAATTGCCGACGAACCAACCACTGCTCTCGATGTAACCATTCAGGCGCAAATTTTGGAATTAATGAAAGACTTACAGAAAAAAACGGGAACCGCAATTATTTTTATTACCCATGATTTAGGAGTAGTAGCTAACATAGCTGATCGCGTCGCCGTGATGTATGCGGGGAAAATCGTCGAAATGGGGACAGTGGATGAAATTTTTTACGACCCGAGACACCCTTATACATGGGGCTTGCTTGCTTCCATGCCAAGCCTTGATAGTGATGATAAGGCAGAGTTGGCATCGATTCCAGGCACGCCGCCGGATTTGACGAATCCGCCAAAAGGTGATGCGTTTGCGCCGCGTAATCCGTACGCGATGAAAATTGATTTTGAAATGGAGCCGCCGCTGTTTCAAATTTCTGATACCCATTATGCCGCAACATGGTTGCTTCATCCAGATGCGCCGAAAGTAGAGCCACCGGAAGCGGTAAAACGCCGATTGCGCAAGCTCTCCACGAATTACCCTCAACCCATTATTGTAAGGGAGAGTGAGTAATATGCCAGAAAAACAGAAGCTTATCGAAGTGAAAAATTTGAAACAGTATTTTCCAGTTGGCGGCGGAAACGTCGTTAAAGCGGTGGATGGCGTTACGTTCGATATTTATAAAGGGGAAACGCTTGGCCTTGTCGGGGAATCGGGTTGCGGCAAATCGACAACGGGACGGACGATTATTGGGCTATATAAAGCGACAGGCGGAGAAGTTCTTTTTAATGGGATAAATGTCCACGGCAAACATTCAGCCAAAGAATTAAAGGAATTAAAGCGAAAAATGCAAATGATCTTCCAAGACCCATACGCGTCGCTTAATCCGCGCATGACCGTTGCCGATATTATCGCCGAAGGCATCGATATCCACGGATTGGCGAAAACGAAAGAAGAGCGGATGCAGCGCGTATATGAGTTGCTTGAGACGGTCGGCTTAAACCGTGAACACGCGAACCGCTACCCGCACGAATTTTCGGGCGGCCAGCGCCAGCGGATCGGGATTGCCCGCGCTTTAGCAGTGGAACCGGAGTTTATTATCGCCGATGAGCCAATTTCCGCGCTTGATGTGTCGATTCAGGCGCAAGTGGTGAATTTAATGAAAAAGCTGCAGCGCGAAAAAGGGTTGACGTATTTGTTTATCGCCCATGATTTGTCAATGGTCAAATATATTAGCGACCGCATTGGCGTGATGTATTTCGGCAAAATGGTCGAGCTTGCCGATGCGGAAGAATTGTACCGCAATCCGATTCATCCATACACAAAAGCGCTATTGTCCGCTATTCCGCTTCCTGATCCGGAAACAGAACGGACGCGGAAACGGATTATTTACGATCCGTCGCAGCATCATTATAAAGAAGGGGAAGAGCTGGAATTCCGCGAAATTACCCCGGGCCATTTCGTGCTATGCTCAGAGGCGGAATATAAAACGTATCAATCAATGTACAATGTATAAATAAAACGATCTCCGCTTAAGAGATCGTTTTATTTTTGCCGCCGACGAGATTCCAGCCGGCCTGTGTATGCTTTGTTTCATTAACGTACTCTTTTCGCCGCGAACCGCCGAAAATTTTTTCACCGATGCCGTTTGCGATGCCCCCCATAAATGCAGTAATGCCAATGATCAGTCCGGAAGCGATAACATAATCAATAAAATATTGCGTCATGAGAACGCTCTCCCCTCCCCATGGCAATCGTTTCAATATTATTGTAGATGATTTTTCTGTTTTTTGGAAGAAACGGCGGAAATTAAATGAAGAAAATAGGTGACTTTTTTGAAAAACTATATCTTTATTTGCATATTTATTGTATAATGTATTATGTTAGAGTTATTTCAAATTACCATGTTTTGCAGCTAGAGTGTTATAGCTAGTTCGTCCAGTTTGATATAGAAGGCAAGGCGATCCTTGTTGAAAGGGAGTGAGAATATGGTGAAATTGTACACTTCACCAAGTTGCACGTCATGCCGAAAAGCGAAAGCATGGCTAGAAAAACATAATATTCCTTACGTAGAGCGCAATATTTTCTCCGAACCGTTAACGATTGAGGAGATTAAAGAAATTTTACGCATGACGGAAACCGGAACAGATGAGATTATTTCAACAAGATCAAAAGTTTTCCAAAAGTTAAACATCAATCTCGAGTCGTTGCCGCTTCAAGATTTGTACGAACTTATTCAAAAACATCCTGGAATTTTGCGCAGACCGATTATTATTGATGAAAAACGGCTGCAAGTCGGTTACAATGAAGATGAAATTCGCCGTTTCTTGCCGCGAAAAGTGCGGGCATATCAACTTCGTCAAGCGCAACGTCTCGTTAACGAATAAGGAGAACAAGCTTCTGCATGGTTTTTCATGTAGAAGCTTGTTCTCCTTTTTTAATAGCGTGCAAAAGCTAACCATTATGTCCAGCGATGTGCTTTTCGCCGATTGATCATGAAACCTAATAAGGTAATAAATGCCGCCATCATAAATGGGAACGTCGATCTCCACGTAGCAATATTATACCAACGGTGTATCTGTTGTTCCTCAATGATCATTTTTCCAGCGGTATAGGCTAACAGAGCCCCGCCAATATAAACGAGGAAAGAATAGCGTTCCATCGCGTAAAGAATTAGCTTGCTGCCTAAAATGATAATGGGAACGGAAAGAAGAAACCCGAACACAACGAGAGAAGTGCGCCCATGCGCGGCCCCAGCGATCGCAATCACATTGTCCAACCCCATCGCAACATCGGCTGTTACAATTGTCTGTATCGCTTTCCAAAGCGATGTTTCCGACGGAATCGATGTAGCCGCTTCTTCTTTTCGGATCAGCAGTTTTAAGGAAATCCAAAGCAACACGCAGCCGCCGACTAACTGTAAAAAAGGAATTTTCAATAACGTCACAACCGCAGCTGTTAAGAGAATGCGGATGAAAATTGCCAACGCTGTGCCGAGGATAATGGCGATGTTCCGTTTTTGTTCGGGCAGTTTGCGGCTTGCTAAGGCGATGACAACAGCGTTATCTCCACCAAGAAGGATATCAATGCCGATAATAAGAAGAATCGATGTCACATATTCGCCGACCATGCGTGTCCCTCGTTTCTTTTGTTTTCACCACCATTATAGTAGGGCATGTTTCATTTCATAACCAATTTTTAAAAACGTGTTTTTTTTATTTCCCTTCTGTCGCTTTTTATCATAAAATAAAAGTACAAGACATAATCTTGTATTTAAATAGAATTTTTCGGGGGTAATAATCCCTTCAACTTTATTCTTTTTTAGGAAGGGAGAGTCCGCACTATGGAAATAGAGCGAATTAATGAACATACGGTAAAATTTTATATTTCTTATGTTGATATAGAGGAGCGCGGTTTTGACCGGGAAGAAATTTGGTATAACCGCGAGCGCAGCGAAGAATTGTTTTGGGAAATGATGGATGAGGTTCATAGCGAAGGCGATTTTTCGCTTGAGGGGCCTCTTTGGATTCAAGTGCAGGCGCTGGATAAAGGATTAGAAGTGCTCGTCACAAAAGCGCAGCTATCGAAGGATGGAAGCAAGCTGGAACTCCCGCTTCCGGAAGAAAAATTGCGCGATTTTCCAGCTGATGAAAAAATGGAAGAACTGCTTGACCATCATTTCCATATTGTACACAATGATGAATCGTTTTCCAATAGCGATAAGGAGATCCTTCAGTTTACGATTTGCTTTAAAGATATTGAAGATTTGATTTCCCTTGCCCACCGCGCTAACTTTACAGGGCTTGTGAACCGCCTTTTCCAATTTGAAGGCCGATATTACTTGTTCGTCCAATTTAGCGAGGAAGATTATACAGAACATGAAATAGACAACATTTTGAGCTTGCTTTTAGAGTATGGCACGGATTCGCAAGTTACAATTTATCGCTTAGAAGAATATGGAAAAGAAATTATTCGCGACAACGCTTTAGAAACGCTGAAAGAACATTTTCCGTTGAAATAAGCGCCGATTTCATCCGCTGAAATCGGCGTTTTCTGCGAGTCGGTGGAAAAGTCTAGAGGATAGGTAAGGTGAACATCATTGCGGAATACGTTAAGGGTTATTATTTTTGCCCTAGTTGTAGCGGCCTTTTTATTTTTGACAAACGATTATTGGGAAGGAAAGCTGCTCGGCGTCCTTAGCCTTTTAATTTCTTGTTCTGTTATTTTTATTGCATTTGTCATTTCCCTTGAAAATCGGAGACCCGAACATACGATCACATGGCTTGTTGTACTCGGCAGCTTTCCGGTGCTTGGATTTTTCTTCTATTTGATGTTTGGAAGAAATTACCGCAAGCAGAGGCTTTTCAAAAAGAAGGCGATGCTCGATGAACAAACATTTTTAAAGTTTCAAACGCAGCGTGAATATGACGTGGAACAGCTGGAGATTGAAGAACACCAGCGTCCGCTGCTTCAGCTTGCTCATCGCATCGGAAAGAGCCCTGTTTCCCTTGCGACGGAAACAAAAGTATTGACGAATGGTCAAGAAACATTTTCTACTATTTTTGAAGAACTAAAAAAGGCGACGCATCATATTCATTTGGAGTATTACATTGTTCGCCATGATGAAGTCGGCCAAGAGCTGAAAGCGATTTTAATGGAAAAGGCAAAAAATGGCGTGCATGTCCGTTTTCTTTATGATGCTGTAGGGAGCTGGAAATTATCCAAAACGTATATTCAAGAGCTGCGTGACGCCGGAGTGGAAATGATTCCTTTTTCCCCAGTCCGTTTACCATTTTTAAGCAACAAAATCAACTTTCGTAATCATCGGAAAATTATTGTTATTGACGGAACGGTTGGCTTTGTTGGTGGGTTGAATATCGGTGATGAATATTTAGGAAAAAATAAATATTTCGGTTTTTGGCGCGATACGCATTTATGGATTCGCGGTGAAGCCGTGCGTACGTTGCAGCTTATTTTTTTGCAAGATTGGTATTATATGACCGGAAAAACGCTACTGACTCCAGAATACTTATCCCCGCAGCTCGTTCATTATGACGGGCAAGGGGGAGTCCAATTAATTGCGGGCGGTCCTGACCAAAAATGGGAAGTCATTAAGCATTTATATTTTGCAATGATTACGTCCGCACAGCGGTCGATCTGGATTGCCTCGCCGTATTTCGTGCCGGATGAAGATATTTTAACGGCGTTAAAGGTCGCTGCTTTAAGCGGGATTGATGTTCGCATTTTGGCGCCAAAGCGGCCGGATAAAAAAATCGTCTTTTATGCTTCACGGTCCTATTTTCCGGAGCTGTTGGAAGCCGGTGTGAAAATTTATGAATATTCGAAAGGATTTTTGCATAGCAAAATCATGATCGTGGATGGGGAATTGGCATCGATCGGCACAGCAAATATGGATATGCGCAGCTTTCATCTTAATTTTGAAGTAAACGCCTTTTTATATCATACAGATAGTACAAAAAAACTTGTTGCGGATTTCCTTGAAGATTTAAAAGACTCAAGTCAAATTGATGATGAAACGTTTCGGCGCCGTCCGCTATCCATTCGTGTTGTTGAGTCCGTATCAAGGTTGTTGTCCCCTTTATTATGACATCGCCCGGAAACTGCCCGGGCGTTTATAATTTTTTTATGGATTGGCGCATAAAAAAGTAGGAAAACAGGCCGGTTTTGCCGAATAGATGAAAAAAGCATGAAGAAGGGATGTGATCATTTTGCTTGTCGCGCTGCTGCGAAATGGAGAAGTCGTTTCGCTTGCCGGGAATTGGACAAAGGAAGAGCTAGTTCGATTAAAAAAGAGCGAATCGTTTTTTTGTCCTGCCTGTAAGCGGGAAGTTGTATTAAAGCTTGGCAATCGCCGCATTCCGCATTTTGCACATAAAAAAGATGCCGCGTGCCCATGCGAACATGAGCCGGAATCAGCACGCCATTTAATGGGAAAATTAGATTTATTTTCTTGGCTTCAGCGCCAGAACATACAGGCAAAATTGGAGCCATATTTGCCATCGGTTCAACAGCGCCCAGACATCCTTGTTGCGCATCGCCGTTTCATATATGCGATGGAATATCAATGCTCTGCCATTTGTGAACAGTTGTTTCAAAAACGCAACAATTCTTATCGAACAAAAGGGATTCGCCCAATTTGGATTCTTGGAGCGCATCACTTACGATATCGGAACATGCACCAGCTTACATTGCCTCGCTTTCAATGGATGTTTGCCCACCGTTTTCCGCTTGTCCCTCGCCCGCTTCTTTTTTACTATTGTTCGGAAACAAAACGTCTTATTCGCCTCGTCCATTTAATCCCGTTCTCTGTTCACCACACATTTGCCATTCCCGTCGTGCAGCCGCTGCATTCGGTTTCTTTTTCCGACTTGCTTTCCTTTCCGGTTGTTTCACTGCCAGCTTCGTTTTGGCATGATTGGCTTAGCTATAAAAAACGATGGCGTCTTACTTTTCCGTTATATCCAAATAAGGTCACAAGGCTTATTTGTTCCGATTTTTACCGGTGGGGCGTTATTCCTTCCCTTTTTCCCACCGAAGCAGGCTGGCCGCTGCCACACGGCTATTTGTTTGAAACGCCTCCGTTTATTTGGCAAACATATGTGTTAATCCCGTTTATGCAATCCGAAAGCAAACTTGTTTCGGTCGATTCCATTTATCGCTTTATTGAGGAAAGGATGGATGCAGGCCGGCTTGCCGCCCGCCAGCTGCCGCTTGCAACGGGACAACGATATACGCAGGCAGTTTACGAGTATTTGCAATTGCTGACGAAGCTAGGCTATTTTCAGTGGGAAAGCCGCAAACGCCTTCGTTTAGTTAAAGAGTTTACTTTTCCAAAAACGACGGATGAAGTAATACAGCAGGATCAACAAATGATGGAGAAAATGAAAACAACGCCGTCGCTTTCTCATTATATAAACGAATTGGAACTGCACAAAAATGCATAGGAAAGTGATTTATTTTTCGGGAGGGGAAATGATAATAATAAAATATGATTTATGATATAATTTTCCAAAGGAGGTTTGCGAGATGGAAGAAAAGAAAACAAAAAAATCGTTACCATTACGAAGTGAAATTCCGGTAGAAGAAACGTGGCGTTTAGAGGACATTTTCCCAACGGATGAAGCATGGGAGCAAGAATTTCAAGAAGTGAAAAAAATGATCCCGAAATTATCGGATTATCAAGGAAGGTTGGGAGAATCGGCAGATACGTTATACGAAGCGCTGCAATACCAAGATGAGATATCGATGCGTCTCGGCAAGCTGTATACATATGCGCATATGCGTTATGACCAAGATACGACAAACGCTTTTTATCAAGGGCTGAACGATCGAGCAATGAGCCTTTACAGCGAAGCGTCTAGCGCGATGGCATTTATCGTTCCGGAAATTTTGGCGATCGATGAGGCGAAATTACGTTCGTTTTTAGAAGAGAAAAAAGAATTAAAGCTGTATGAACACGCTTTAGATGAAATTAACCGCCAGCGTCCGCATGTGTTGTCCGCCGAAGAAGAAGCGATCCTTGCCCAGGCGGCGGAAGTCATGCAAGCACCTTCGACTACATTCGGCATGCTGAATAACGCCGATTTAACGTTCCCGACAATTATCGATGAAAATGGGGAAGAAGTGGAAGTGACGCACGGTCGCTTTATTCGCTTTTTAGAAAGCCCGGACCGCCGCGTGCGGCATGATGCGTTTAAAGCGGTATATGAGACGTACGAGAAGTATAAAAATACGTTTGCCAGCACGCTCGCCGGCGCGGTGAAAAAAGACAACTTTTTCGCGCGCGTCCGCCGCTATAAATCGGCGCGGGAAGCGGCGTTAAGCAGCAATAACATTCCCGAAAGTGTATACGATAATTTGATCGAAACGATTCATGAGCATTTGCCGCTATTGCATCGCTACGTTCGTTTGCGCAAAAAAGCGCTTGGGCTTGATGAACTGCACATGTATGATTTATACACTCCGCTTGTGCAAGATGTAAAAATGGAAGTAACGTATGAAGAAGCGAAAGAATACATGTTAAAAGGGCTTGCTCCGCTCGGCGACGAATATATTCGCATCGTCAAGGAAGGCCTGGAAAACCGCTGGGTAGACGTGCGCGAAAACAAAGGGAAACGAAGCGGCGCCTATTCATCAGGAGCGTATGGAACAAATCCGTATATTTTGCTTAATTGGCAAGATAACGTCAATAACTTGTTTACGCTGGTCCATGAATTCGGCCATTCGGTGCATAGCTATTACACGCGCAAAACGCAGCCGTATCCGTATGGTGATTATTCTATTTTTGTCGCTGAAGTTGCATCAACATGCAACGAAGCGCTATTAAGTGATTATTTATTGAAAACGATCGATGACGAGAAACAACGGTTATATTTGCTTAACCATTATTTAGAAGGGTTCCGCGGAACGGTCTTTCGGCAAACGATGTTTGCCGAGTTTGAACATATGATTCATATCAAGGCGCAGGAAGGCGAAGCGCTCACAGCTGATTCATTGACTTCCATGTATTACGAATTAAACAAAAAATATTTCGGCGATGATATTGTCGTCGATAAGGAAATTGGATTAGAATGGGCGCGTATTCCGCATTTTTACTACAATTATTATGTTTATCAATACGCAACTGGCTTTAGCGCAGCGACCGCACTAAGCAGACAAATATTAGAAGAAGGGGAACCGGCCGTGAAGCGCTATATTGAGTTTTTAAAGGCAGGCAGCTCTGATTATCCAATTGAGGTGTTGAAAAAAGCGGGAGTAGATATGACGAGCGCGGAACCGATCCGCCAGGCTTGCCAAGTATTCGCGGAAAAACTGGAAGAAATGGAACGGATGTTGTCGTAAACGCAAAAGCGAATGTGGCGCTATTGCCACATTCGCTTTTGATAAAATCCTTTAAATTGATTGCGGCTGTTCCAAGTGGCTAAAAACCCAAAAATAGAAAAGAATAAAAGCGGCATCGTAATCAGCGGTGGAATAAGATGCATAAGACCAAACAAATTTAAACAAAAGGCGATGAGCACGAAGAATCCCCAAATGAACAACGTGGTTCGTTTCATTTTTTTCTCCTTTCTGTTGGTCTTATTTCATTATATGAGTATTGTAAAGAAAAAGATGATTTCTTCCATATTTATGACAATAATGTGAACAAAAGCACAAAGCAGTTGTCAAAACTTGATCTTATTTGTTAAGATAATATCGTGAATAAAATCACAAAAACTTTATACCCCTTTGTTTGACCGTGAAAAATTTCTCCCATCCCCTTTGTTGTCTTGACAATAAGGAAAAGCCCGGCAGAAAGCCGGGCTTTTCCTTATTCTTCTTTAGAAATATAGCGCCAAAATGTTCCGTGCTTTACCGGCACTTTTTCCACTTTTTGCTTCAACTGCAGTTTTTTCATTTCTTTTTCCGCTTCGTTTATGGTCATATTATAAACAACTGCGATTTCTTTTGTGGCGACGAATTTAAAATGGCTTAAAAATGACTCGAGCGGGGGAGGAGGGGATGGTTCAGGTTGGAAGCCAAGCATTTCATGAATAAGTTCGACGTAAATCTCGTAAGGATAGCATCCGGAAATTTTGATTCCTTCATCTTCGATGTTTTCGTTAAAAAAGACAAGCGTTGGAATTTCGTTTACGTCCATCTCTGATGTAATTTTTAAATCACATTGAAACGCTTTTGACGCGCTTGTCGACTGCAAATCGCGAACGAATTCATCGACGTCCAGACCGACGCGCGTCGCACAATCAATCAACACGGAAATATCGGAGACATTTTGCTTTTCCAAAAACAATAATTCTTGCAATTGGCGTAAGAAACGAATTCCTGCGCGCTTGCCTTGCAATTCCGCTGCTTTAATAGCGATCGATGCGGCAAATGGGCTAGAAATTGGATTTTCCAGCCATAGGCTCCCATCGCAAGACATTCCCGAACGGCTTGCCGTCCGCTCCCACACTTTAGCGATCGTTTCCGGCTTATGGCGTTTCCGCATATGAAGCGTTGCCAGCTTTCCGCTTAACACATGTTTCAACGTAAAGAAGCGTCCGTACTCAATCACTAGTTTTTTGATAATTGGCTCAAGCCCCCAGCATTCGGGGCATAGTGGATCGATGAACAAATAAATTTCCAACGGCTTTGTCTCGTTGCTGCGCGGCTGGGAAGCATGCCACCAATCCGGGGCAGCTTTCCCAGCTAATTTGTCATTCAAGGGAATACTCCTTTCCTTCTAAATTGTCTAGGGTGTTGACCATATGATGGGCAGTTAAAACGAGACGATGATAAAATTGTTCGCGCGCTGGTCCGGACAAACCGATTTCATCCATTGCGGCACGCATACAGGAGAGCCATGCCTCGGCGCGAGTTGGCGTAATTTCAAAGCGCAAATGGCGCGCCCGTAGCATCGGATGCCCGTGCTCCTGCGTGTAAAGCGGCGGCCCTCCTAAATATTGCGTTAAAAATTGTTTTTGTTTTCTCGCTGTTTCTGTTAAATCGTCCGGAAAAATCGGGCTTAAATCAGGATGTTTGGCAACGCGTTTATAGAAAGCTTCCACAAGCCTTGCAACCGTCTTTTCTCCACCGATCGCCTCGTAAAGTGTTTGCCATTGTTCAGCCATTGTGAATGCTCCTTTGGGTAAAATGTTTGTGTACGATGATTTTACTGCTATTTTAACAATGAAGCTTATTTATCTCAAACAAAGTGACTCGAACAAAAGGAGCAATTATATGGAGTAATATGTGTTAAGCACTTTTTCCACATATGCCCTTGTTTCGGAAAATGGCGGAATTCCTCCATAGCGATCGACGTTTCCAGGGCCAGCGTTATACGCGGCAAGCGCAAGAGAGACATTGCCGTGATAGCGGTCAAGCAACATTCGTAAATATTTTGTACCGCCTTCGATGTTTTGTGCCGGGTCAAACCGGTTTTCTACTCCGAGCATTTTTGCGGTGCTTGGCATTAATTGCATCAGCCCAGCTGCCCCGGCGCGGCTTTGCGCATTCGGATTAAAATTGGACTCGTGGCGGATGACGGAGCGGATTAGTTTCGGGTCAACATTATATTTTTCCGCCGCCTGAGCGATCAACGCATCGATGTTTCCATCTGCATTTTTTAAAGAAGGCGCTTTTTCTGCTGCTGGCGGCGCCGGTACTTTTAGGTTTTCTTTCACTGGCGGCATTGGCTGCTGCTGTTCCAAAAGTTCATGAAGCAGTTGCGCAAATGACCACGTGTTCGTGTTGCTTTGATTCGCGGTATTCGCGCGGGTTGTTGTGAAAGCTTGCAACGCTTGAAGCTCGAGCAATAGTTTTAGTGTAGAAACGTCCATTATTGTTCCCCCTCTCCGTATTTTTTCGCATACAGGCGTTGAATTTTATTGGCAGTTGGCCGAATCGGGATATGCAGCGAATCAAGGAGCTGTAAAAATCGCTGTCTCCCGCTTTCTGCCTCTTCTGTCTCGTACTCTAGCTCGTAATCATCGGTTTGCAAGTAATGACTATGGTCAAGAAACAGTGTGCCGCCTTCGTACGCCCATTGCGCACGGTCGGTTGCCAACGAGCCGAAATGCCGCAGCTGTTCAGGCGGAACGCCAATTTCCCGAAGAATTTGCGCAATGGAGCCTTGGACAACGGCTGTGCCGTTTAAGAGAGCGTCCGCTTCTTCTTTTGTCAGACGTTCATGCATCTCAAGCAAAGCTCCGTGTGCCGCCGTTTGCTTTAATGTTAATGTATAGATGCCGTTTTTTGCGCGGATCCGCAGCGCTGCTCGTTTGTCTTTCAGCAAAAACTGCGGTGTGTCAAAATAATGATTTTCTTGGTGCTCAAAAGCATTGTCAGCAATATGAAACGCTTGCCGAATTCTGTCAAATTCTTCTTTCGTCAATAAATTTTTAAATTCAATTTCTATTTCTTGATCCATGTTTGCTCCCCTTTTGTATTCTTTTCAATTTTATTATCGGATGTTTATCGCTGAATATCAATTACTTATTATGCATAGGGTGATTATGGTAAAATAAAAAAGAATTGTTCATGTGGAAGGAGATTTGGCATGCGAAAGAAATTAATGGTGGAAAAGATAGAAAAACGAAACGAGCGATTATGGCTGATTAGCGATCATCCTTCATTTTCGCTGGAACATGCAAAGCCAAAAAATCATATGCTTGTTGATTCAGATAATATCGCGTTTGTTTATATATTGGAAACGGAGGAAGATTTTATTTACGTTACGATTCCATACAAGCATTGGGCCGATATGAAACAAGTATTAACGGAAGGCATTCCGGTCTTTTTGCAAAGCGGAACGGTGGAGCTGGAACTGACCAATTTCAAGGAAGAGCTGGCATATTTAATTGAAAATATTGATGGAAATGCCAATTACGGTGAACAAATGGAACAGGCGGTAAAAGAAATTTTTCTTACATAACATTGGTGGTGGTATCATGGTCAAACATTGGGATTTGTTTTTGGCGCCATACAAACAGGCGGTAGAAGAACTAAAAGTGAAATTGAAAGGAATGCGCGCCCAGTTTGAAATGTTGGGGGTGCATTCGCCAATTGAATTTGTTACTGGAAGAGTAAAGCCGGTGGCAAGCATTCTCGATAAAGCGCAAAAGAAAAATATTCCGCTCGACAAATTGGAAGAACAAATGCAAGATATCGCAGGGCTTCGCATGATGTGCCAATTTGTCGATGATATTAAAACGGTAGTGGAGCTGCTTCGCAAACGGAACGATTTTGAAATTGTCGAAGAACGGGATTACATCACTCAAAAAAAAGAAAGCGGCTATCGCTCTTACCATGTGGTGATCCGCTATCCGGTGCAAACGATTTATGGAGAAAAGAAAATTTTGGCAGAAATTCAAATTCGGACGCTTGCAATGAATTTTTGGGCAACGATTGAACATTCATTAAACTATAAATATAGCGGCCGCTTTCCCGAAGATATTAAAGCAAGATTGCAGCGCGCTGCGGAAGCGGCATACCGCTTGGACGAAGAAATGTCAAAAATCCGCTTCGAAATTCAAGAAGCACAAGCAGCTTTTTCGCGAAAACAGGATGCAAAAGGAGAATAACGATGAAAGAGAAACAAGCGCCGATGAAATTTGCCGTTACGTCCAAAGGAGATGAAACATCAAACATACTTACGCAAAAAATTAAAACATATTTGCTTGATTTTGACTTGCAGTATGATGAAGATGCACCTGATCTTGTCATTTCGGTCGGAGGCGATGGAACGCTGCTTTATGCGTTCCATCGTTATTGCCGTCGCTTGGATAAAACGGCATTTGTCGGTGTTCATACCGGGCATTTAGGATTTTACGCCGATTGGGTGCCGGAAGAAATCGAAAAATTAGTCATCGCCATTGCGAAAACACCGTACCAAGTCGTGGAATATCCGTTATTGGAAGTGATTATTCGCTACATAAACGGAGAGCGCGAAACAAAATATCTTGCTTTAAATGAATGCACGGTGAAAAGCGTCAGCGGCACGCTTGTGATCGATGTGGAAATTCGCGGCGATCTATTTGAAACGTTTCGCGGAGACGGGTTATGCATCTCTACGCCGACAGGAAGCACGGCTTATAACAAAGCGTTGGGCGGTGCGATATTGCATCCGTCGCTTGAAGCCATCCAAGTTACCGAGATGGCATCGATTAACAACCGGGTATTCCGCACGATCGGATCGCCGCTTGTTCTTCCTGCCCATCATACATGCATGTTAAAGCCGGTAAACAATGTCGATTTTCAAATTACGATTGACCATTTATCACTACTGCATAAAGACGTGAAATCGATTCAATGCCGTGTCGCCGATGAGAAAATTCGCTTCGCTCGCTTCCGTCCGTTTCCGTTTTGGAAGCGGGTGCGCGATTCATTTATCGCTGATTGACAAGCAAGCGCATAAAGGCAGGTAGACAATGTTGTCACAGTTTACGCTCACTTGGGTGATTACAAAACAAGAGGAAGGCAAGCTTATTCGCGAGTTTTTAAAAGAAAACGGCATTTCGAAAACGGCGTTGACCGATATTAAATTTCATGGCGGAGCGATTTATGTCGATGATCAGCCGGTGACAGTCCGCCACCGCCTTGGAGAAGGGGAGACGCTGCGCGTCGTTTTTCCTCCGGAATTGCCAAGCGAAGGAATGGCACCGGAGGCGATTCCTTTAGATATCGTATATGAAGATGAGCATGTCATAGTCGTCAATAAGCCGCCGTTCATGGCGACGATTCCATCGCGCGAGCATCCGGGCGGCACGCTTGCCAACGCGCTGCTATATCATTACAAAAAGCAGCAGTTAAAGTCGACGATTCATGTTGTGACAAGGCTCGACCGCGATACTTCCGGGCTTGTCCTGATCGCCAAGCACCGACATATTCATCATCTTTTGTCCACTTTGCAAAAACAAGGCAGAGTGGCAAGGCGCTATGAAGCGATCTGCCATGGACGCATCAGCAAGGACGAAGGGACGATTGATGCGCCGATCGCCCGGAAAAGCGACAGTATTATTGCACGGGAAGTTCGCGAAGACGGCCAGCGCGCCGTTACACACTTCCGCGTGCTGCAGCGGTTTCGTGATTATACGCACCTATCACTGCAGCTCGAGACAGGCCGCACCCACCAGATTCGCGTTCATTTGGCGCATCTCGGCCACCCGCTCGTTGGGGATGAATTGTATGGCGGAAGCCGGGAAACGATTGGCCGCCAAGCGCTGCACAGCAAGGAGCTTTCGTTTTTCCATCCATTGAAAAAACAGCAATATATGTTTTCCTGTCCGCTTCCCGATGATATGCAGCGGCTGATCGAGCGGCTCCGCTCGTAGGAGACAGGGATTCGTGCTAGTCAAACGTTCTAAATTTTTCCGGCACATATGGCATGGAAGAAGGAACGGAAACGATCTCCATTTCCGGATAGCGAAAAGCGGTCAACGCGCCGCCAAATACGCAGCCGGTGTCAATGTTGATTGTATGATTAATCATTCTAGGCTGTTTTACGGGAGTATGGCCATATACAATCCAAGCTTTTCCTTTGTAATGTTTTGCCCAGTCCCGCCTGACGGGCGTTCCGTCCGGATTCGTTTTTCCCGTAATATCGCCGTAAAGCACGAACGTTTGCACTTTTTTGTCGGTTCGTCCAATGTAGTCTTGGCGGATGCCGGCATGGGCGATAATGAGGCGGCCGTTGTCAAGCCGTGCGTATAGCGGCGCCGTTGCATACAGCTTCATAAATTTTTGGCGGATTATAGCCCGATCGTTCGGCGGTAATGCGCGATACTCCGCCACTGTTGTTTCAAGGCCGTGCGTAATTTGCACATTTCTTCCCAAAAAAAAGCGGTACAGTTTATTACAATGATTTCCTGGGACGTAATATGCCAGATTTTCCATGACAAGTGAATAGACCGTTTCGATCGTTTGCAATGATTGCGGGCCGCGGTCAGTTAAATCGCCGACAAAGCCGAGTTTCCTTCCATTTGGATGAACGGGGATTCCCATGCCCCATTCATATCCAAGCTGTTTAGTTAGTTTTACGAATTCTGCGTAGCATCCATGAATATCGCCGATGATATCGATTTTCATCGTTTTGTTCTCCTTTTACATTTTTTCGAAATGTCTCCCTCCTTCTGCATTAAAGCTTTGTGGTGGAGACAGTAAAAAACTCCCATCCAACAAATGAAGAGGTTTGCGAATGGCATGATTATTATAAAATAAAAAGCCGCTAATCATGCGGCTTTTTATTCATCCGAAGAAAACATAAATTTTTTCGTGCGCGAATGCACGTTAAGCACGAGGCCGATCGCTAGCATGTACGTGGCGAGCGAGCTTCCCCCGTAACTAATAAATGGAAGAGGAAGGCCAGTGATTGGCAACAGGCCGATCGTCATGCCGACGTTTTGAAACACTTGGAACGTAATCATGCCGATGACGCCGGCGCACAAATAGCTTCCGTATAAATCGTTGCTCTCTAAGGCGATATGCACCATGCGGTATACGAGTAAGAAAAAGAGGGAAATGACGATGCTGGCGCCGATAAAGCCAAATTGTTCGGAGATGACGCCGAAAATAAAGTCGGTGTGCGCCTCCGGAAGATATACTTGCAAATTGCCAAGGCCTTTCCCATACAATTCCCCGGAACCGATGGCAAGCAGAGAGCGGATGAGCTGGAACCCTTGTTCATTGGAATACTCATAAGGAGCAAGCCAGCCGTAAAAACGATTTAACTGATAGTCTTCTAAAATATATTTGTGGAAAAAGTCAGGAAATCGGAAAAAAATAAATACAAGAATAGCGACGACCATTAATGCGGAAAACACAATTCCAAAAATAATGCGCCAGCGGATGCCGGAAACGAGCACAAGCGAACCAGTAATGGCGACGAACACCATCGACATTCCTAAGTCTGGCTGTTTCATTAACAATATTAATGGCGGTAAGAGTGTTAATGTGATTTTACCGAGCAATCTAAAATCATCTTTCATCGTCGGTTCCGGATATTTTTCGCGATGGTTAACGATAATGCGGCTAAGGACGATAATCATAAAAATTTTCATCAGTTCTGATGGCTGAAAATTCCCACCTGGGAGCTTGTACCAGCTAGTCGCTCCTTTAATTGTCACCGTGCCTGGGACGTTCAACTCCAGTCCGAGCAACAGCAGCATGCCAAATCCATATAAATACCACGCGATTTGGAAAAACCGGTCATAATCGATAATCATCGTTAACGCGATCACTCCGGCCCCGATCGCGTACCATTGCAATTGCTTATAGGCAAAATTGACATTTTGCAATTTTTCCGGCAGTGTCACCTCGGCGCTATGAATCGCGATCGCGCTGACAATCGCCATTAAAAACAAAATAAACAATAAATTATAATCAAGTTTCGATTGCGATAGCCGATCTTGTCCCATATTTAACCCTCTCCGTAATAATAAAAACGTGCCATATACCATATTAACGAATTCCGACATTTTTGCAAAGAGGTTTGATTCATTTACTTTCTGCAAGACTTATCATATAATAAAATTAACACTAGGTACTAATAACAAATATTAATTTTATCAATATGGGAGGATGACAAATGAATTTATCGTTAAAAGGACGTACATATGTCGTGATGGGAGTGGCAAATAAACGCAGCATCGCTTGGGGAATCGCGCGGTCTTTGCATGCGGCGGGGGCGCGTCTCATTTTTACATACGCCGGCGAGCGTTTTGAAAAAGAGGTTCGTTCCCTTGTTGATACGCTGGAAGATGAAAATTCCCTGCTTTTGCCATGCGATGTGACGAAAGATGAGGAAATTATCCAATGCTTCCAACAAATTAAGGAGCAAGTCGGCGTCATTCATGGGGTCGCCCATTGTATTGCGTTTGCGAACAAAGAAGATTTAAGCGGAGAATATATGAAAGTAAGCCGCGAAGGATTTTTGCTTGCCCATAACATCAGTGCTTATTCATTAACTGCGGTCGCTAGGGAAGCGAAAGAGCTGATGACTGAAGGCGGAAGCATCGTGACATTAACCTATCTTGGCGGCGAGCGGGTCGTACAAAATTACAACATTATGGGAGTGGCAAAAGCGTCGTTGGATGCCAGCGTAAAATATTTAGCAAACGATTTAGGAAAATACGGCATCCGCGTTAACGCGATTTCGGCCGGGCCGATTCGGACGCTGTCGGCAAAAGGGATTAGCGATTTTAACTTGATTTTAAAACAAATTGAAGAACGCGCTCCACTTCGGCGCACGACGACGCAAGAAGAAGTTGGCGATACGGCGCTGTTTTTATTTAGCGACTTGTCGCGTGGCATTACGGGCGAAATTATCCATGTCGATTCTGGATACCACATTTTAGGATATTAATAAAAAGGTTAACGCTGCGGCGCGCTCGTCCCGGAGCGAAAAACGCCTCTAAAACAATAAACCGGTGGGCTGTTCCTTAGTAATAAAAGGAGCAGCTTGTTTTTTTTGACAAACTTCTGGGCAATTCTCGTGATAAACGGCATACATATAATAAAGCAACAGACGAAAAAAGGAGGTGATTATGGATGGAACGGCGTGACATGATAGAAAATAAGCCGCTTCTTTATATTGTGCAGCCAAAGCTGGACCGTGTGGTTGCTTACATGCAGCGAACGTTTCAAAGCAGAGCGGCTGTCGGGCAAAGAACGGGGAGTGAAGAACTTGCTGAAAAAAACCTTGACCAACAGCAGGAAAAGCAGTTTCAACAGATGTCGCTAGAAGAACAGCTGTCATTTTTGGCCAATCTCCCAGCGCATCTTTCCAATATAAAATGCAAGCTCGTCAGTGCCAACGGAGAAAGAGAAGGAATCATTCGCCAATACGATGGAACGGAAATAGTCATGGAGACCGCTTTCGGAAGGGCCGTAATTCCTAGAAAGGAGGTTGTTTCCCTTGCATTGATCGGGCTTTTAGAGAAGGGAGAAGAGGGGCAACGTGACCGCTACTGAGCTTTTTCTTTTTATTTTAAGTACGTTTCGCCTAACGAGATTAATCATGTACGATTCGATTACCGCATTTTTGCGAAAGCCATTTCACGAAATTGTCGAAGAAACGCTGCCGGATGGAACGGTCCAATCATTTTTGTGCGTAAAGGGAAGCGGTTTGCGCCGCTGGGTCGGGGAGCTGCTGAGCTGCTATTGGTGTACGGGAATTTGGTGTGCTGCTATTCTTTACATCGGTAATATGCTCTATCCCATTATCTTTCATCCGCTCCTTGTGATATTGGCGATTGCTGGGGGAGCTTCTTTTATGGAGTGGGCAATGGAAAAGTTCGACTCATAACATTGGGAGACCGATATTGAATGTAGGCGAAACAAGAAGCAGCTGCAACGAACGAGAATATTTGCTGCGCTTGCGTGCTTTTCGTTCCGCTTTCACTTGTAAACAGTTTTTGACAGCTGATATATAAAAACGTGATAAAAAGAAGAAACACATTCTGTCCGCATCACATAAACTATATAGTACATTAAATGGCATGGAGGTTATTGATGAAGAAAAAACCGATTCCATCGCTTCAGCCCATTAAGGTAACGAGAGTGCCTTCTCCCAAAGCAGCGCCCGTGAAGCGGGCGGGGGGATGCGGTTGCGGCAGAACAATAAAAAAGAAATAGTGGATGATCTGTGAAAAATGCCTATACCTCTATCCGCCTAGTTGCATAGTCTAACAATGCAACTAGGCGACAGGAAGGGAGGAATAGGCGTGTCCAATCGTAAAGAGCCTCGTGTTATTCATGTCGGTAAGCTAATCATTCATGCGGACGACGTGGTGATTGTTCCGAGAGGGCGTATTCGCGATCCATGGCTGTTTCCGCGCCGCACGGACGCAGAAGCAGTTGAGGACGCTCATGACGAAGCAACGCGTGATGATGATGAAAAAGAAAGAAAACCTTTTTCTTGGATTTAACGAGATTGCGGGGGAAATATAAGTGGAGCGTTTTAAAAACTACGGCCTTTGGCTTGCTGACGGTTCTTTTGCCGTTTTGACATTGCAAACATTTGGCGTTGATATCGATTTAGGGAAATACGAGCGGCTGTACGAAGCATTTTTAAGCATTCTTGTAATGGCGGGGATTATTAATAACCCATCCATTGGCCGCGGTTATTCTGACAAAATAAATAATAAAGAAAAGTAAGTATAAGTAAAAGACTGTCCGTTTCAATGGACAGTCTTTTTTTGTAAAAAATAACAATTATATTTTTCCGAAAAAAAATCCATTCTAACAATTGTAATCGATATTACTACCACAGCAAGGGGGAATAATGATGACTGTCGCAACTCAAGTAAAACAAACATTGTCAGGTTTAAAAGCAGCTCAGGCAAGCTTTGAAACATTCGCGCTGCAAACGGAAAACCAAGCAGCGAAACAACTTTATCAACAAGCGGCGCAACAAACGCAAGCGATCGTTGATTTAGTAAACTCTCGCGTGCAGGAAATTCAAAACGAAGAACCGCAATATAAACAGCAATAAAAGCAAAAGAAGTTCTTTAGCAATCAGGAGACAGCGATACAAGAACAAAGTTTCGCAAAACGATGATGTGGGGAAGGTTGGTGTATGCCAACCTTTTTCCAACGAAAATACATACATGGATGGGTTGATGAGCATGAGAAAATGGTTGTTTGCAACAATCGTTATTTGCGTATGGATGGGCGGTTGCGCGAAAGAACAGGAAGTGAAGCAGCAGTCGCTGCAAGGATCCGGTTTTATGAAAACAAATACAAATGGGGCAATACAACCGAATAACATGAATCAGCAAACAGCAGAACGAGCGGTTGCGCTCATTAAGGCAAGAGATGATATAAAAGACGCTGTTGCCGTGAACACAAGCAAAAAACTGCTTGTTGCTTATCAAATAAAGCATATGCACCGCTTTTACCGCAAACAAATCGAAAAAGAAATTGAACGCCAATTAATACGCTTGTTTCCCAATTATCAAACCGTTTCATCGAGTGATTTAAAAATATTTTGGAAAACAGAAGAACTGCGTGAAAAGTTAGGAAACAAAAACTGGAATGAGCAGAAAGTCGATCAACAAATTGAAAAGATCAGACAATTAAGCGAAGAGCGCACATAAGGGGTGGAATTATGGCGAACGAGAAACGGAAAAAACTTACTCCCACACAACAAGAATATCATTTATTCGAAAAAGAACGGGAAACGAAGCGTCCTGTCGTGAAAAACTGTGTTCGCGCTTTTCTTGTTGGCGGGTTCATTAGTACGCTTGGACAAGCGGTATCGTATTTTTACATGTACTTTTTTGATTTTACGGAGCAAACGGTGGGGAATCCTACCGTAGCAACGATGGTATTTTTTTCAATGATTCTCACCGGGCTTGGGGTGTATGACCGGATTGCGCAATTTGCCGGGGCGGGCAGCGCCGTTCCTGTTACGGGCTTTGGAAATGCGGTGATTTCAGCGGCGATCGAGCATCGGACGGAAGGATTTGTGCTTGGGGTCGGCTCGAATATGTTTAAGCTGGCCGGATCGGTTATTTTATTCGGCACGTTTACCGCCTTTGTCGTTGCATTAGTAAAAACCGTCGCAACGAAGTGGGGGGGTTTATAATGTTAAAGGGACATCGGACGTGGGTGTTTGAGAACAAACCGTCCATTCTGGCAACTGCGACTGTCGGGGGGCCGTTCGAAGCAAACGGCTGCATCGCCGACGATTTCGATTTGCTTCACGAGGATTTGTGGCTCGGTGAGCAATCATATGAAAAAGCACACAAAGTGCTGCTGGAAGAAGCGATGTTCAAAGCGATGGAAAAAGCCGGAATAGCGAAAGAAAAAGTACAATTGATCATTGCAGGTGATTTGATTAACCAAATGACGCCGACAAACTTTGCGGCACGAACGATCGGCGCCCCATATTTAGGGATATTTGGCGCCTGTTCCACCTCGATGGAAGGTTTGGCATTAAGCGCTTTTATTGTGAATTACGGCGGGGCAGACTATATATTGACTGGGGCGGCGAGCCATAACGCGGCGGTGGAGAAGCAATTCCGTTATCCAACGGAATATGGGGGACAAAAGCCTCCAACCGCCCAATGGACGGTAACGGGGGCGGGAGTGGCCCTCATTAGCTCTTATGGTGATGGGCCGCGCGTCACGTCGGCGACGATCGGCAGGGTTGTCGATATGGGATTGAGCGATCCGTTCAACATGGGAGGGGCGATGGCGCCGGCGGCGGTGGATACGATCGAAGCGCATTTGCGCGATATGCAAATTGATGCCTCTTATTATGACTTAATCGTCACCGGCGATTTAGGGAAGATCGGGCGGGAAATATCGCTCGATTTACTGCGCCAGCACGGAATGAATATAGAGGAAGAGCGCTATCAAGACTGCGGGTTGATTATTTACCGGGAGGGCCAGCCCGTATTATCCGGCGCAAGTGGCGCTGGCTGTTCGGCTATTGTTGTCTATGGGCATTTGTTAAACCGAATGAAGCGGGGGGAGTTGAAAAGAATTCTTGCGGTTGCGACTGGCGCCCTTTTATCGCCGCTGTCGTTCCAGCAAAATGAAACGATTCCTTGCATTGCTCATGCGGTGGCGATTGAGTATGGAGGTGATGGATCATGATCGCGATGTTTTTTTGGGCGTTTGTTGTCGGTGGACTGATTTGCGTTATTGGACAGATCTTGCTGGACGTATTTAAATTGACGCCGGCACATACGTTAACATTGCTCGTTGTCGCCGGCGCGATTTTAGACGGTTTCGGTTTGTACGAACCGCTCATTGATTTTGCCGGTGCCGGCGCCACCATTCCGATTACAAGCTTTGGGAATTCGCTCGTTCACGGAGCGCTTCAGGAAGCGGAAAAGCACGGCATCGTCGGAGTGCTGACAGGAATGTTTGAAGTCACAAGTGCAGGTATTTCGGCGGCAATTGTATTCGGATTTATCGGCGCACTATTATTCCGGCCAAAAGGATAAGGGAGGAAAAACGCAATGACCGTTGCTTCGCAGGTAAAACAAAGTTTAGCGGGCTTAAAAAGCATTCATGCCGGACTGCAGGAGCTCGCTCTCATTTCACAAGACGAAAAGGCGCAGCGAACATTTCATGAGGCGATGATGATGACCGAAGAAATCATCGCCGATATCAAAAAGCGCATCGGCAAGTTGGAATGGGAGGAGCCACAATATCACGGAAAGTAAGGAGCATGATCGATGCCTGTATGGTTAGAAGTAGGAATTCGTTCGGTTTCCATCATCATTGGCTTGTTTATCATTACGCGAATACTAGGGAAAAAACCGCTATCGAAGCTCTCATTTTTTGAGTATATCGTTGGCATTACTGTCGGCGATATCGCTGGAACAATGTCAATGGATTTGAGCATTAGTCTGGAGGAAGGAATTACAAGTATTTTAATTTGGTCATTGTTCCCAGTACTCACTTCTCGCATCTCACTGCGAAATAAAAAATTTCGTGATTTTGTGGAGGGAAATTCTACCCTTTTCATTAAAAATGGGAAAATATTGGAAGAAAATCTAAAACGGGAAAAATATACGGTTGACGAATTACTCGAACAACTTCGCAAAAAAGACGTGTTTCGCGTAGCAGATGTGGAATTTGCGGTACTCGAGCCGAACGGCGATTTAAACGTGCTGTTGAAACGGGAAAAACAGCCGTTAACCGTCGGAGACGTATTTCCAAACCCACCGTCAGAAAAAGAACCACAAACAGTGATTATGGATGGCATGATTTTGGATGAACCGCTTGCGACGATGGGACTAAACCGCGGCTGGCTAAAACAGGAATTGGATAAACAAGGTGTAGCGATCGAGAACGTGTTTTTAGGCCAAGTAGACTCTTATGGGCAGCTGACGCTCGACTTGTATGACGATAAAATCCAAATTCCTGAACCGCAAGAGAAGAAGCTGTTGTTAGCTGCGATCAAAAAAGTGCAAGCGGATTTTGAATTATTTGCTCTGCAGACAGAGTCAAAAGAGGCAAAAGCGCTATATGAAGCAAATGCGAAAAAAATGCAAGCGTTATTGCAAAAAGTGGCGCCATTTTTAAAAAACTAAAGGAGGAGTGTAACGGTGGAACAAAAGCGAATCCGGACGACAGACGAAGAAATTACGATCGAATTGCGGAAAAGCGACCGCCAGCGAAGTGCGAATACGACGGATGAAGAAATATCGATCGTTATGCACAGCAGAGACAATGCCACACGCCAGCCAAAAGATGATGAAGTGATTGAGTATTAATGATGGATCGATGTTTTTTCATATGATGGCCATTGCAACTTTTGATGGAAAAGAGCCGCTATGGAAGCGGCTTTTTGCTTGAAAAAGCTTATGCGGTTAATGACTGCAGAAATTGTTTTACTTCTTCTGGTGTTTTCGCGTTGGCGCTATGAAGGTGGGCAATTTTTTCTCCGTTTCGGAAGACGAGCAAACTTGGGATGCCCATAACTTGGTATTTTTCAGCAAGATCTGGGAAATTGTCGCGGTTTATTTCGAACCAATCGTATTGCGCATATTCGTTCACGATATCATCGATAAACATATTCATTCTTGCGCAGTCTGGGCACCATGTCGTATAAAATTTGACAATTACTGGTTTTTCTCCGGAAATGGCCTCTTGGAATTGTTCTGCTGTTTGTAGCTCTTTCAACGGAAATTCCTCCTTGAACGAAGTAGTTATCGCTTATACTTTATCACATTTTGCAGGAAAAAAAGAATTCATATGCCTTGGCACGTTATCTGCTAAATTGCATACATAAAATGATAAGAAAGGAGGCGATACGGTGAGCCGGGAGCTGGAAAAAGCGCTGGAAACGTGGGCAAATTCTAAAAAAGAGGGACATGAACAGTTTATCCAGTTGTTTGAACGGTGGGGAAACGATTTTGATAAACAAATACGGGAAATGGAAAAGTTAAATAACCAATTTTTAAAAGATGTCCAAGGAAACTTAGATTATATAAACAAATGGTTTGCAAAGAAGGATAAAGAATTTTCGAAGCTGTTTCAATTATTCGGATAACATCTTCCACATATGCCTATACCAGCTGCAAATGCAATGAATACGATAAAGTAACAAAGCGTAAGGAGGTGCACCAGATGGGCTTTGGTTGCGGTTGCGGCTTTGGAGGTTTTGGCGGTTTTGGCGGCTACGGCTATGGCGGTGGCTATGGCAGTAGCTTTGTGTTGATTGTCGTGCTGTTTATTTTATTAATTATTGTCGGTGCTGCGTTTGTAGGCTGACATCACGCACAGATACGAGCTGTTCTATTCAACGGGCGGCTCGTACTTTTTCTTTCGGCGCATGCACTTTTTGTTTTTCCGTTCATACGATATAAGGGGAGAAGGGGGATTTGGTGAAAATGGATAATCAGTTTTTCAAAAATATTGAAAAGAAAACCGGCGTCAATATGAGAGATGTATTTGAATTAGCAAATTCCTTGCAAAATGCCAACTTTAAAGATGAAAAAACGGTGCGCCATGTGATTCATCGTGTCGCGCAAATCGCTAATCGGAAAGTGCCAAAAGAGCTGGAAGATCAAATCGTCAAAACAATCGTTCAAAGCGGCAAACAGCTTGACTTTAACACGATTGCTGACATGTTGGGCAAAAAGTAAGCGAAAGGGAGCCTTCGAAAAAAATCGGAGCTCCCTTTTTATTCGCTTTCAAGGATGGTGAAATAAACAAAGAGAAAGGAATATAGAATTTGTTCGATTGCCGATGTGCGCCATTTTTGGGTACGGCTGTGCCATATGCCCGCTGCCGTTTTTCGTATCAAATCGTTGCAACAATCGTGATATCGACAGTTATAACGGCTGGACTGAATCCCGGAAATGGTGTAAGAAACCAAGGCAAAAAGCAATTGTATTTTCCGGTGGCCCAAGTTTGCCAGGCGGAGAGGGAATTTTACACAATAACTAGAAAGAGACCGTCGGCTGTGCGGCGAAAGCCTAAAGCAAGCGAGCAGCTTATGATGGAAAGTTTCCTAGGAGGATATGCCGCAGCGAAAATCGTGCAAATGGACTGGACAGAGAGACGGAATTGACATAACCATTGAGGATTAACAGAGAGCGGCAATGGCCATGATCAGCGCGCAAGGGTGCGGGAAAATGTGGACCGTACCGTCGTTCGATACGGTCTTTAAAGAAGCGACTTTACCATTGTTACATGAGGAATTCCAGCATCCATAAACACGTCGGAAACGGTGTGATATCCAAGTTTCTGATAAAACGGCTCTGCATGTGTTTGCGCATTTAGTTTTACTTTTCGGATGCCTTGTTCTTTCGCAAACATCTCGATCATTTCCATCAGCTGCTTTCCTGCCCCGCGGCCGCGATATTGCGGCAAAACGCAAATTCGTTCGATTTTACCGACACCGTCATCGATCGTGCGAAGTCTGCCGGCGCCGACCGGTTTTTCCCCGTCGTACAAAACGAAATGTGTAGCTTCTTGCTCAAATTCGTCGATTTCTTCTTCTTCTGGAACATGTTGCTCCTCGATAAATACGATTCGCCGGACAAGCAATGCATCTTTATATAAAGGCGTATCGTTTTTTCCCCCGATTGCGACGTTCATGTTATTCCTGCTCCTTTTCTCCTAGATGAAATGTTTCGTATACCGTCCATGCGCCGTTTTCCAATTGATAAAGAAGATGGAAGCGGTCGACGGTTTCCTCGAAGTGAACGTTTTGCATCCGCAGCTGTCCATACACATCGGCATATTCAGCGCTTGGCAAATCACGGCCGATGGTGATATGCGGGACGAATACATATTCCGGTTTACCGGCAAAAATCCCGCTGTGAAGCCGTTCATAAAGGCGCTGCAACGTTTCGTTCGGCTCCACTTTTAAATAAATGACATTGCTTGCTGGGTAAAAAGAACTGAACTTTGTCACCTTTAACGGGATGACGTCTGTTTCCGCGGCGATTTTGCGCAATTCTTTCACTATTTTTTGAATTTGCTGGTCATCGGCTTCAAAAGGTTCTTTTAATGTTAAATGCGGCGGAATGAGGGCGTAATGGCTATCGTAGCGCTTTCTATATGAATTGGCAAAGTCTTGTATTCGCTTTGAAGGAAATAAAGCAATGCCATATTTCATAAAAAATCCCTCCTTATGATCATTGGTACTTCATTATAACAAAATTCCGAAAAGTGTTGTAGTGCTTACAAAGCAAGGATGCGCTCAACCGCGAGCGGGACATCAGGCTGCCAATACGTCCATGCATGGCCGCCGGCAAATTCGTGGTATTCGTATAAAAAACCTTTTTGCAAAAACGCTTCTTTCGCCTTTCGGTTTGGCGTGATAAAATCGCGCACGTTTCCATCCGTCGTTTTGACCGCCGTTTCGTTTTCGCCTACCGAATGGTAAATCTGCAATAATGGTGGGCCGGCAAACTGCTGAATTTTCGCGATGATCCCTTCGTCTATATATGGCGACTGCATCGCGATTTTTCCAAATGTATGCGGATACAATAGTCCTGCCATTAGCGATACGGTGCCGCCGAGGGAGTCGCCGATGAGCGCGCGTCCTTTTCCGATTTGGTACGTAGGAAACGTTTGATCGAGAAACGGCACGAGCTCGTGCGCCAAAAAACGCAAATAGCGGCTGTTTTTCTTTCCATTCGGATGATATTTCTCATAGCGGTCTTTGACATCACGGTACGGAATGCCAACGACGATGGTGCGATCAATCTTGCCGCTTTCCATCAGCTGTTCGATGACGCTTTTCATTTTCCCGTACATAAAATAATCTTTCCCATCTTGCGCGATCAAAAGAGAATATTTATGAAACGGAGAAAACGTGCTGGGCAAATAGGCAAGCAGTGTTATTTCCTCGTTCAGTTCGTTGCTGTAAATTGTATAATCGCGCATTGTCCCTTTTGCTGCTGCCATGTGCATCCTCCATAAAAACAAATTCTTTCTGTTATTGTAACATATTTTGTTAAACCATGTTAACAAACGCAGTGCGCTAGCATCAGTTTTTGAAAAAATAAACGATTTTTTTATAAAAAAATGCAACAAAAATGAGCGGAACGAAAAAAATGCTTGAAAACTCGCGGCGAATGAGGTACATTTTTTAATAATTAGAAAATTGAATAATGGAGATGCATTCTTATCAAGAGAAGTGGAGGGAACTGGCCCTATGAAACTTCAGCAACCAGCCAATCCATTGGCCAGGTGCTAAATCCAGCGAATTGAATCTTTCAATTCGGCAGATAAGAAGAAGCACTGATGGACGTATAAAAAAGTCTTCTTCTTAGAAGGCTTTTTTTATTTTACGAAAGAAGGAGAGAGAGAAAAATGGAGAAAATGGAAACGCTGTTGGCACAAATCGGGAACCGCAGTGACACGGTGACAGGAACGGTCAATCCGCCCGTCTACTTTTCGACCGCGTACCGGCATGAAGGAATTGGCCAATCCACTGGATTTGACTATATTCGTACTGGCAATCCAACGCGGAAAATCGTGGAAGAAGCGATCGCGAAGCTAGAAGGCGGCGATCAAGGCTACGCGTTCAGCTCAGGCATGGCCGCGATTCAGACGGTTCTTGCGCTGTTTGAAAGCGGAGATGAATTTCTCGTTTCCGCCGATTTATATGGAGGGACATATCGTTTATTTGAACGGGGCTGGCGAAAATACGGCTTGTCTTTTCAATATGTAGATTTTCGCGATATGCGATTGGTCGAAAACTTGATCACCGAAAAAACGAAAGCGATTTTTTTAGAGACGCCGACGAACCCGTTAATGCAGGAAGCGGATATCGCGGAAGTGGCGAAGCTTGCGAAAAAACACGGGCTGATTCTCATTGTTGACAACACGTTTTACACGCCAGTTCTTCAGCGCCCGATCGAGCAAGGGGCCGATATCGTCATTCATAGCGCGACAAAATATTTAGGAGGCCACAACGATGTGCTGGCAGGCCTTGTCGTTGCGAAGGGGGAGGAGCTTTGTCAGCGGCTCGCGGAATATCACAATGCCATTGGCGCCGTGCTTTCGCCGTTTGATTCATGGCTGCTCATCCGCGGCATGAAGACGCTGGCGCTCCGCATGCGCCAGCACGAAGAAAACGCGAAACGCATCAGCGAATTTTTAGCTGCCCATGAAGATATTACCGACGTGTTATATCCGGGAAGAGGAGGCATGTTATCGTTCCGCTTGCGCGACGAAAAATGGGTGAACCGTTTTTTGCAAAGCTTGCGCATTATTACGTTCGCCGAAAGTTTGGGGGGAGTCGAAAGCTTTATTACGTATCCGGCGACGCAAACGCATGCTGATATTCCGGAAGAAATCCGCATCGCCAATGGCATCTGTAACCGGCTGCTTCGCTTCTCTGTCGGCATCGAGCATGTCGAAGATTTAATTGCCGACTTGTCGCAAGCGCTGCAAAAAATGAAGGAGGTGTAAAAGATGGAACAACGCGTCTCTTTTCAAACAAAACTGCTCCATAACAAATGGAAAATGGATCCGCAAACGGGAGCAGTCAGCGTGCCGATTCAGCACGCTTCCACGTTCCATCAATTTGATTTTGACACATTCGGCAAATATGATTATAGCCGTTCGGGTAATCCGACGCGTGAAGCGTTGGAAGAGACGATCGCAGCGTTAGAAGGCGGGGTGCGCGGCTTCGCCTTCTCATCCGGAATGGCGGCGATTTCCACCGCCTTTCTCCTTCTGTCCAAAGGCGATCATGTGCTCGTGACAGAAGACGTTTACGGCGGCACGTACCGCATGATTACCGAAGTATTGAGCCGCTTTGGCATTGAATATACGTTTGTCGATATGACCGATTTGCATGAAGTGGCATCCCATATCCGCCCGAACACAAAAGTCATTTACGTCGAAACGCCATCAAATCCGCTTTTAAAAGTGACGGATATTCGCGGCATCGTTAAGCTAGCAAAAGCAAACGGCTGTTTAACGTTTTTGGATAATACGTTTATGACTCCCGCGCTGCAGCGCCCGCTTGATCTCGGCGTCGATGTCGTTCTCCATAGCGCGACGAAATTTTTGGCGGGGCATAGCGACGTCGTTGCCGGCCTTGCTGTTGTCAAAGACGAGGAACTGGCTAAACAGCTGTATAAATTGCAAAACGCTTTTGGGGCGGTGCTGGGCGTGCAAGACGCATGGCTCGTGCTGCGCGGGCTAAAAACGCTGCACGTCCGCCTCAAGCAGTCGTCGGAATCGGCGTTTGCTATCGCCCGCTATTTAGCTGGCCATCCGAAAGTGGAGGAAGTGTATTATCCGGGGCTTGCGCACCATCCTGGCCATTCGGTCCAACGTTATCAAGCATCAGGATTTGGCGCGGTGTTATCGTTCCGCCTTGCCGATGAAGAAGCGGTCCGGACGTTTGTGAAACATGTCCGCATTCCTGTATTTGCCGTCAGCTTAGGTGCGGTCGAATCGATTTTATCGTATCCTGCCAAAATGTCGCATGCGGCAATGCCAAAGGAAGAACGGGAGCGGCGCGGCATCACGGACGGCTTGTTGCGCCTCAGCGTCGGGCTTGAAGCCACTGACGATTTAATCGCCGATTTCGAGCAAGCCTTATCCCATGTCAAAGAAACGCCAGCAGTTTCTACCCGTTAAAATAAAAAAGGTATGCGCGAAAAAAGCGATCAGCGCATACCTTTTCATTTATTTTGCCAAACGAAATGTTTCCGCCGCAGATGCATATCGTCATGACTGCATGCTAATGATCGAAGAAACGAAACGCAGTCATATGCGCCTCTGCGTCGCACTCGGCAAGCGTCGGTTGGCGATTTCCCTTGCCATATTGCCATATGCTATGCATAAGCGTATAACGATTGGCACCATTGCCAGAGAAATTTTTTTTAAAAAAGTATTTGACAAAGATAAGGCTCATCCATATAATAAAAGATGTGTTCAACAGCATATGATTCCGTAGCTCAGCTGGGAGAGCGCCACCTTGACAGGGTGGAGGTCGCTGGTTCGAGCCCAGTCGGAATCACTAAAATGTGAGGCTTGAAATCCTTGCGTATCAAGGGTTTCAAGCTTTTTCGTTTTATGTACACAATTTTACTCACTTCATTGGTCACAAGTTTGGTCACAGATTCCGTAGTCTAGCTATTAAATAGTTGACTTGCAAGACGGTTAGACGCTTCTTTTTGCATGTTAGGTAAAACATGTGAATAGATATCCAACGTAATTTTCACACTACTGTGACCCAACCGCTCCGATATTAATTTAATGTTTTCACCCTGTTGTAGCATTAAACTTGCATGTGTATGTCTTAAATCATGGAATCGGATTTTAGGTAGATTTGCTTTTGTAACCAAGTTATTGAATGTTCTTAGTAAGTTTCTTGGGTTGATTGGTTTACCTTTAGAACTGCAGACAACAAGGTCAAAGTCATTGTAGTCAATCCCGTACTTGAGCTTATTTGCAACAACTTTTTTTTCTTTGTTGTTTAAGAATCGATATGGTATAAGTGTCTAAACCAATTGAGCGATTGCCTGCCTTGCTTTTAGCTCCATCTTTAAATTCTTTTCCATCATGTGTAAGGGTTTGTCTTACATAAAGGCATTCATTTTCAAAGTCAATGTCTTTCCAGCGCAGTGCTAGTATCTCTCCTTGTCTCATTCCTGTCATGATAGCAAGGAGGAAAGCTATATAGTAAGGACTGGATTTTGCAACCTTAAGAAATGAAGTCACTTGTTGTAGATTCCATATTGTAATTTCTTTACTATCCCATTTAGGTTTTTCGATAGATGAAGCAGGATTCTTCTTAAGTAGTTCCATTTTAACAGCACTATTTAACGAAGCATTCACTACATTAAAAATGCGTTTTACAGTGGTCTCTGATAATCCTTTGTCTCTTAGTCCTGCTACGAACTTTTGAATGTGCAAGGGCGTTAATGAGCTGAGTTGTAAATGTCCTAACGCTGGAGAGATATGTGTCTTTAGATAAGACTTGTACGCTTTTATTGTTTGAATGCTTAACTGGTGTTCTTTGCTTATTAGCCATTCATTGAAATAGTCAATATACAGTTATTTAGAAGGTTCAATATAAGTACCCTCATTTAATTCGTTTAACAGAGCTGCTAGAGCTTTTTCCGCTTCTTTCTTAGTCTTGAAGCCTCTTTTCTTTTTCTGTTTACGCTTTCCAGTCAATGGGTCTTTTCCAATATCGATTACAAAATAATACTTACCTGTTTTTTTGTCTTTTTTTACACTTCCTCGCATTTTAAGAGCCTCCTAAAGTTGCTCTTAAGCCTGCGGAAGGTTTCCTAACGGTATTTTAACATATAAATTGGAGTGGACACTGGTAAAGGTTGTTTTTTAACTTCTGAATTAATTGAATGAATTGTAAGGTCTGTTGGAGAAAGAGTGAGAGTGGGAGAAGGGAGAAAATTAGACTACATACGCTACGTCACTACTTCGTTCAAAAACGGTTTCAACTAGGTATAATTAAAGTTTATTTCGCTTACTTGGACATGAAGATTACAAAGCGTTATTTGCAGTCGTTGGATGATGTGAAGATTATTGAAGAGGTGATTAATACAAGTCCGTTGGTAAATATATAACAGTGATAGTTGCAGGATTTGCACAGGATGGGGAAACTCATCCTTTTTGCTTTTTATTGTATGAGGGGGCTATTTTCCACATTTTACAGCCCTCTTGTTATGAAAATAGGAGGTAGCACGTTAACTCACACGCTACAGTGTAAAAAATGTCCGATGCGAGACGGATTTTGTGTAATTTTGGGTCAGATGTAAGGGGTAATCTACCTTCAACTATAATAAGAATTTTGATGCCCCATAAATGAGCAATCCATCAAAAACTGGAGGATTTTTTCTTTCCATATATTTTTGACGTATTCACTGTAGGATATTCTTAATAGCGGAATACCCAGTTTTTTTTGCATATTCATCTTTCAATCGGTCATGTTCTTTTTGAATTCTAAATTGGTCCTTTGCTTCTTGACATATGACTTCTAAACCTTTGGGGAGATTCGTGTTGCTTGCCATCATATTCAATCAACCATTCCAACTTTCTGTTTTTGTAGTAACCTATATCATATCTAAGTTTATTTCCACCTAATCCAACTAAATCGTCAAATGTAATTTATTATTATATCCTAAATCATTTATGAGAAAGTATTCGATTAATCGTTGCGCTCTTGACTTGTTTGGATTACAAGTTGCTGTTCTACAGCGTGCATTTCCTATCCTCATTGCTTGAAATTGATATGTATCTTCTTCCCCGCATAATTGACATTTGTATAAACACCATTTACCATCAATTTTTTTCACTAATTCAAATCCACGCTTCTCTGCATCACTTTTAATTATTTCTAACAACTTTTTATTTTTATCTTCTATTACACATTCACACCTTGCTTCGTTCTTGCTCACATCACTAAATCGTTTTGGTTGTTCTAAGCCACAATATAAACATTTATAGTTAGCCCAATATCCATCAATCCTTTCTAGGAATTCAAAACCACAAGCGAATGCTTTCTCTTGCCAAGATTTTAGTTTGCATGTAGGACAATCAACAGTTTTGTGATGAGTGATAGATGAAACACGAAAGGTATTTTTCGTATTACATGCAAGACATTCTGCGATTATTAAGGATTGTTCATTCTCACAATAATGCGTAATATATAGCAATCCTTTTGCTTTGCATTCTCGTTGGTATTTACTAACAAACTTGCATTTTCTGCAACAATACTTCCCCCTTCTAACATCAGCTTTATTAATGATACCAATATGACCACATTCATATCTATACCAAGCATTATTGGCATTTTGGAAATCCCGACAAATGAAAATTAAGTTTTTCTCGGCTGCTTCCTGTTCCCAACGGAGCTTATTCTTCTCGCTACCTCGGTCTTCATTTAAACTAATCAAGTATCTTTCATCAAAACTTTCCATAAATACACTCCCTTTACATTTTCCTATATTGACTAGTTTTCATGCTAGCAATTAATGTATCCTCAATTTATTAAAATTAAACTCAGCGAACAAATTTTTAAATATTATGTCAGTTTACTAATTTACTGAGTTAGTAAGTTACTAACTCAGCTAGATAGGCGCGTTTACAATGTCGTTTATACGTATTGAAAGTAGGAGGAGAATAATTATTTACACTAGTTATGAGGATATCTTGATATATATGGCAAATATGTGTTTAACAAATGAATTGAACGGGGTTTACGATAGCTACAAGAGAATAGTTACATGTCTATTCACTTTCTTTTTGAAAAAGTACGGATATGGGACTAATTTCCACATTTTAAGCTCCTATCGCAGTAAACAGGGTAGATAGCACCGTAATCTACACGCTACAGTGTAAAAAATCCCGATACGAGACGGATAACTAACACTTCTGTTTACAGGAAAAAGTGTGATTCTCCAGTGTTTACAATGCGGAATACGAGGCAATATTTAATTATTTTTTCAAAAGTGAAATAAGTAAAATTATCTTCAAAAATAAGCCTTTATTCGATACGAACTTACACCTTAAAACAAAAAATATAATATTTTTTAAAAAAAGTTCTTGACATGGGATTTTGCAAGATTCGTTAGCTTTTTTATGACGAAACTATCTCAAAATGGCATATTCTCGATTTAGTAAAATGTATTTAAGAAGGAGGTACATGCTGATACGTTAGGAAGGGGGGAGCGAAAAATCAGCAAATTTTTTCCCTATGGTAGGGAATGAAATGAGCAAAAAAAGCAGCAATTGTTCCTAAGGTGTTAGGAATGAAAATGGGGAATTCCGTCCATTTCTTGCCCACTAATAACATAAAAACAGAACAATAAGAAAGAAACAACATAATAAGAAACAGGCACTTCGTTTCTGGCTGGTCTCTTACTTAAGGAAGAATGACGATAAAAAAGAAATTTAAACTAGGTAAACTAACAGGCATTTATCAAGAACATGGAGTGCGAGAATAACGTAACCACTTCTCAAAGGGGGGCAGAAAAAACTGTAGAAAGAGAGGTACGTTATATCTATGTTTATAAAATTTAACAAAGAAGCTTATAAGAATGATTCAATGCAATGGAAATTTACCTATACGGTATCTTAAAAACCTTAGAGAACCGTGCGGGGTTCACAATGGTGTCAATAAAGCAACTACTGGAGTTTAGTGATTTAGGACGGTCAGCAGCACATAAAATTAAACAAGCATTAACTAACTTAATACAACAACAGGTTATTGATGTATACGATGCAGTTGACTTTCAAAACAATCTTGACATCAGTAATGTCAAATCTTCTGATATCTTGTACATCAAGGTGAATGAGATAGTAACGGAAAAAGAGCCGTTTGTTCAGATTTATACAGATGAAATACTGAAATTTATGAGTACGAAGATGAAAAGTACGAAAACTGATATCTTCAAGCAGTTCCTTTATCTGATGGGATTAGTTAACCAAGGAAAAGAATATCGGAAAATAAGCTTTCCAAATATCGAGACAATTGTTAAAGATACTGGCGTTTCAGACCGTACTGTTAAGAATCACACAAAGACATTAGAAGAACATGGTTTTTTATATAGTAATATTTTGGTGATTGGGAAAGAAAATTTATAGTAGACCACAGCATGCACAGGATGTTGAGGATGCTATTGCAGAAGCAATAGCAAATAATACAAAAGAAATCAATATCAAAAAAGGTTTTAGAAAAGAAAGTGTTTCCTCTGAAGTTCATGAGGATAAAGAGTTTAAATCTACATTAAAAAACCTGAACTAATGTTAGAAGTTGATGAACAAATTCGAGATGTTTTTGTTAAGTATCATGGAGAACTAAACGACCAATCATTAAGTATACTAAAGCAATTTCAGGAGCAGCATGGAGTAGAGGTTTTAATTAAAGCGATTCATATTGCCATGGATGGAAAGAAAGGTTTGAAAAATCCAACGGGATTCATTTTGAGTAGGTTTAAAGATGGTAAAGTTATTGAAGATGCCAAGAATCAAATTCAACAAGCGGAATGGCAACATTCAAGATTAATGGTTGATGAAAGAACAACTCTATCAGAGGAAAGATATAAAAAAATAAAAGTATTGGGAAAAACAAGCGAAAGAGAAGGAGAAAACTGCTAGTAATAACAAAGGGGAGTTACTTTCTGATTTATTTGAAGAGAAAAAGCAACCTCGGGAAGAATGGTTGGATATACTAGGAGTCTAAATTGGTGACATATAAGGGACAATTGTTTAGGTTTAGGTATTTTATAGTAGACAAGAGTATATATAGTTAGTTTTGGGGTGTCCATTAAGTGGCTCCCCCTTTTCAATTTATATGAGGTTATTGACATCTACCTTATATACAGCTTAATAAAACTTCGATTTTGTTTGATTAATTATGGTAAATATCATGTCAATATGTATCAACTTAAACTAGTCAGAGAGAATAATATTATTTTTGAATGGAAAATATTGTTTGAAAAGCATTTCTGTATGTTCTATCATTTGGTTATAAAGAATGTTATTAAGGAGGAAAGTTAATTGAAAATATACCTTAAACACCATCTCATAAGCGATTCCCCTTATGAGATGGGTTCTAAGAATGAAATATTTGTTTCTCAAGATGATGAACTATTTGAACAGATTGTGCTAGAAATAGTTAATGGAAATCCAGCTAGTTTCTTAATTTCAGGATATAGGGGGGCTGGGAAGACTTCATTCATTAACAAGGTTAAAGAAAAGTGTCTACAAAAAGACAGTAATATATTGTTTGTCTCCCTAAACTTCGGAAAATATGAAGAGTTCTCATTGATTCTTAGGAAGATAATAAGAGAAGTATACCTAGCAATTGACAATAAGGAGCTTGTTATAAATAGAGGGACGAATAGTTTGTCGAAGAATGTTAAGGAACAACTTGAGAAAGATAATCCTAGTTTACTAAGGGAACTGGAATTGATTTATGAAAGAACGTTTTATCAAGTCACAGAAAGTAGAAAGCATAGTCTGCAAACAGAAAAAAGTATTAACCAGACAATTACATATAATATAAAGAAATCAGTAATATCTGTCGGTCTCTTAATTGCTGCGGTGATAGACAATGAGTTTAAATTTGTTGAAAAAATATTGGGTTTAAATAATACACACTTGGATAAGGTCATTCTTATAGTTTCTGCAATTTGGGCAGCATTTGAGTCTTATAAGCTTGGATTAAGTTATAGTAAAAAGAAAACAGAATTAAATGAGCTAAGTCTCAGTTCTCTATATGACAATGAGATTGCAGAGTTTCAGCTAAAGAAGATACTTAATGGACTAAAGCATTCTGGACTGAAATTAGTATTTATTATTGATGAACTAGATAAGATTGATGATGATGAGAAACTAAATTCATTAATTAACGAATTAAAGCCGCTAATGCTATCGGGATTAGCTAGCTTTATACTAATCTCGGGTCAGAAGTTATATTATAAATATCAAGCTTCTCATACTATTGACGATGCAGTTATCTCTAGTGTTTTTTCTAAAACAATCCATGTTCCATTATTGTCAATTAAGCAGTTTGAGGAACTATTTAAAAAAATATTAGTGAAAGAAAGCGATTTCTCTAATACTTTATTACAGGATTATATTAACTCAATAATTCTACAATCTAATAGGTTGCCAAGGCGTTTTATAAATCTTATACGTCAAAATCTAACATGGGAAGATAAGACTAGCTATATAACCATTGATGAAGATATTGCAAACGGTCTTAAGACTGATACACAACTTTTAGAAGTAATTAAAGACATAGAAGTTAAGAATATCAAAGAAGAAAAGTTTGATAGCGGGATTAAAGATTTTCTAATAACCCAACTACATATATGGACTCAAAAAATTAAGATGAATAGATATGTTTCATTCACCTTACACGATATATGTGATTTAGAGCAGTACTCTAAAGAAGTACATTCTAGTTGGTATCTAACACTTTTGAATAAATTAGCATTACAACTACTCGACAAGTTGGTTGAGAGAGGTCTTCTTGAAAAAGAAGATAAGGAGGTAGAAGAGGAAATAAAAGTCTTTTACAAATGGAGAGACGATGCTGAGGTAATAGTTGATGAAGGAATTAAGCCTGATGATGGTAGATGGGTTTTCATAGATAATTTCGTAAAGTTAGAAAGGATGGTTAGAAATATTTACAATCAATTAATTCAACTGGGAATATTAGAAGCAAATAATCGAACAGGTACAGGCTTTATGATGATGATAAGAGACCTAGAAAAGTTTAAAATCTTAGAACTTCGGCAGTTCGGAAATTTAGTCCATCGTCTAAATAAGTTAAAAAATAAGATTACGCATGGAGAGGAAATTGATGAGGATGAAACTGACTTTATGCTCGATTCTCAACAAGCTCTGAATTATGTTGAGAGAATGATAATTGAACAACTTGCTTATTATTTTATAAGACAGCATATGAGCAAAATGGAAATAGAGGTTATAAGGAACGAAATTCCATTTGATTTTTTGGGTATAGAAAAGACAAATAATCTTCATATATGTTTTGAGATTAAGTTAATAAGAAAGCAATATTCTTATCGGGATTACATAAGAAGGATTCTTTTTAAATTTAAGGAATATATATCACGTAATACACATAGTTACCTAGTTGTTTTAATTTATTCTGAACAAAATAATAATATATACCAAGAAAAGTTTATAAGTGATTTTAAACAGATTATTGTGAAGGAATTTAATGAGTTGAGAGAGCGTATTATTTGGTACTCTTATATTGAATTTGATATAAGCAAGTTGAATAAAGACATAGACCTAGTCCTAAAAAAATTAACCTAAGATTATATTGATACCTGGTTATGTGGCTGGACAGAAAAGCAGAGAGTTAGCTTATCACTTTTTTATAAAAAGGTAATAGTAATAAACAGCTCTACATTTACATTAGTCTAACGCTAAAGAAGTTTTTCAAAAAACTAATTAATGTGATTTTAATAATTCTCAGAGATTTAAATTTAATACAAACATGGCATTTTTATTAGGGAGAGATAATAATGAAAAGAGCTGATGTTTATGAGTTGGAGTTTAACGAGAATGAAATAAAAAAATTATTAAGTAGTATTTAATATTGAAGCAGCAATTCAAGCAACAAAGAATGCACCTCCTGGGACTATGATATAAACAGTAGCAAGATCGCAAAATAGGATAAAAATAGTTATAAAACCAAATAAAAGGTAATAATATCCCTCATTTTCACCTAGAAATGACAGACTATAGTGGGAGTTATTCTATTGACAATTTAGAGCGACTATCTGGAAGTATCCCATCGTGGTTAGAAAAAATTTATACCATGGGTCAAATCTCACCGAGCATTAATAAAAAATAAGTGGAATGAATTAAGACCAACAAATTAATATCTGAAATATCTATAAAACAAGGTAGCTGTTTAATTTAGCTACCTTGTTTTATGTGCTTAAATTGTTTAATTGTTTTTCAGTACAAGGGATTTAATAAAATTTTGATTTTAATAAAGAGAAATGTCAATTCTAAAGTTAAATGTATAGCGGAAAATTTATGTAAAAACGTATGAACTTCAAGCGTGTTTCTTCCTTCATTATGGATGAACGGAAGAGCAAAAACCTCACGGATTATCACCGAGAGGTTCTGGTATTACAACGTGAGTGATATTTGTTCGGGTTCGGTTGGTTCTTCTTTTTCCATAAAGTCTTCTGCCAACCAAAAACCATTCCGTCTTCGTAATTCCTTTACTTTGTCGGGAAACAGCTTATTCTTTTCCTCGTACACTCTGTTCAGCAATTCAATGTCTTTTTCCTTATTTTTAAGCCTTTCCTTTATGACTTCACAATTACCTATTTCAAATCCAATCCATCTTCGTTTTAACAATTCACTAACAGCGAATGTTGTACCGCTACCCCCAAAAGGGTCAAGAACAACGTCATTCTCGTTGGTACTCATGGTTATTACACGGTCTAGCAGTTTAACAGGTAATTCGTTGTACTTCCTGTTCTTAGAATTTCTATGTCTAACTGGATAAATGTCTGTCCAAACGTCAGATATGTTTACTCCGTTTGGATTCATCTTATTTTTGTATCCGCCATAATCCTTAATTTCCCCACCACAATGACGGCATGTTTGTAATGGTATCCGTTGAGGATTGAAAGTCTTTGGCTTATTTCCCTTTACATAATAGAGAAGGCTGTAATGTGCAGGGTAAAGTCGGTTCGGGATTGGTAGGTTGAATTTCATGTCAACGGCTATCCAAGCCCAAAAATTCAACTTGTTATTTAAGTAGTTGGACAGATATGTGTGCCACTTTGGGATGTTGTAAATGAATAGTGAACCACCTGGCTTTAAAACTCTTACACATTCGTCAAGCCACGCAAAGCACCAACTAATGTATGTGCTGTAGGATTTACTGTCATCCACTCCGTCATCATATTCTTTGTCGAGGTTAAAAGGCGGGTCTGCAAAAATACAGTCTACACTTTCATCTGGAACCATCTTGAATAACTTTAAGCAGTCCCCTTTAAATAATTTTCCATATTCTGTTGAAAAATAAGGTTGAACAGTTGGTGGAACGGAATCATTATTTGTGGACGGTTTGCTGCTTTCAAGTAACTTTGCAATTTCCTTCACATTTTGTAAATAAGCCTGTTCATACCCAGAGGGTATTCTTCCCAAAGCTAATTCAAGTTCTAATTTGGACATATCGAGATAATTAAGAATTGCACCAAGCAAACGCTCATCAGTAGGAATCATTCCAGTATCTTTTGTACAAAGTAAGTCCGATTTTTTTATGCCATGTTTTCGGAAAAACGAATACATTTGCGTTTCGGAATGCCCTCTGAGCCTTGCGTGATGAACAACCAAATCAAAAACACTAAAGAAACGCATTTATTTCACTCCATGTAACTTATAGTCTGTAGACTCATTGTCTACGAAAATTCTATCATTCGAGTGAAGTAGTGTCAATTGAAAGGCGTTGATGTGTCTTTGTCAAATAATATCAGAATTTTGTTCGGAAAAAACGTTCGCAAAATCAGGATTTCAATGGGGATTTCACAGGAAGAATTAGCTTTCCGTTGTGGGTTACATAGAACCTACATTTCTGATATTGAGCGTGGGACACGGAATGTATCCTTGGAAAACATCGAAAGGATAGCCCATGCCCTCAATGTTACCCCAAAGGATTTGTTCGATTTTTCTTCCATCGAACCCAAAGATGACCACGAAACATAAGGAGAGGGGTGTTATTCTTCATGAAGGTTGATAAAGTCTATATGACAGACATTGCCAAACAGTTGATAACCAGCGACAAACTATGTAAACAGGCGTATGATGAGGTCATTACCTCTATTAGTTCGTCTGTTTGGCCAAAAGGTTCAAATATCTTCACTATAAATAACAGCGAAAAAAATGTCAACGGTGTAGTACCGTTGAAAGAAAATTGCTATATAATGCTTGAAGAAACATACAACTGGTTTAGGGAGAAACCGCTTGATGTTTTAAAATACGAAAAGAAAAAAGGCGGTCCAATTGATGTCTACAAAGAATTTCGAGATGGTGATACAGTAAGACGTGTCGGACTTGAATTTGAAACAGGAAATATTTCGTCTGCTCACCGTTCAATGCAAAAACTATTGTTAGGTTTGAACCGTAAAGAATTAGACATGGCAATAATTCTTATGCCAGTTTTTGAATTGGCCTACTATTTGACTGACCGTGTTACAAACTACGAAGAATTGGAGCCATACTTTGAAAATGCAGAAGGAAAAGCTTTTGTCTTCATCGGCTTTAATGCTGACGCTTTTGATAGCTCAGTGGAAATAATCCCTAAAGGAAAAGATGGAATGTCAAAGCGTTCAATAAAGAAATGGATATAGAAAAGAGACTAGCAAACCAATGCAAGTCTCTCTTTTTTATTTCAACGTCCTACTACATCAAATCCAAACACAAATTTCAACTTCAAGGAATCCATGTACATTCACACAATATACTATTCCTGCTGTTTTTCATCCCAACGCTTTTTTCTTATAGTTTTCTAAAGTGTTCTAAAATGCCTTTATATCAAGCTTTTAAGGTGATTATTAAGTAGTGAAATATTCTACAGTTTCCGTTAGTTTTCGATGGTTTGTGACCAAAATATGACCAATGTTTTTGCGAGGAACTTATACTTGGTTTCATGAAAAAGCAGTAAGATTTGAGATGTGACAGTATGTCAAAAACGCAAATTATAACCACAGGTTAAGTGAATACTACCCCTTTGGTTTAGTGACCAAGGGATAATTTTTCTATATAGGTTCGAGGAAGGCTTTTAGTAACATGGAAGCCGTTGAATAGGTAATACCTATTACCCAAACTGATGTTGAATTGTTGAAAGAGCAATATTAGGCTTAGGAAAAGTTTAGTCATGAGAACAGGATTTAAATTGGAATTAAAAAATGATATAATTCTATAATAAGGAAAAATGTTTAAATAGTGGGAGTGCCTATTATGAAAGTAATTACTTTTTTTAATAACAAAGGTGGAGTAGGTAAAACAACAACAGTTGTAAATTTGGCAAGTTACCTAAGTATAAAACTAAATAAAAAAGTTCTTTTAATAGATTTAGATCCTCAATCTAATTCAACTCAGTTAATAATACCAGAAGATAAATGGGATGAATACTATGGTGAAAAACCGATTCATAAGACTATTTTTAACTATTTTGAAAATATGGATGAAGGCGAACCTAGGTTGGAAAACTGCGGTATTCCAGTTAAAAAAGAAGAAAATCATTATAAAATTGATTTAATACCTGGACATCCTAAGCTTGCTATTATAGACGATCTAATGAGTCGTAGTTGGAATGGTACTCTTGGACAGGATAAGGGAGAGTTAAGAAAGTTAAATTGGTTAAATCAATTAAAACCTTGGGTTTCAGAGTATGATTATGTATTTATTGATGTGGGACCTTCTTTGGGGGCGTTGAATAGAAGTATTCTTCTTAATACAGACTACTTTTTTACACCAATGGGATCTGACATATTTAGTTTATTAGGAATAGAAAATATTGGTACATGGATGACTAGATGGATGGAGTTATACACAGATGCATTAAACAATTTACAAAAGAGTGATCCCGGCTTTGATTTAGAGGCTTTTAGTGAAAAATACTTAATAAACACAGACGTTAAAAAGTATACCAGATTTATCGGATATTCTATTCAACAGTATTCGAAAAGGAAATTTAAAGGTAAAGTCAGACCTGTACAAGCCTATGAAAAAGTGATTAAAGACATGCACGGTACAATTTTAAGATATTTAGGAAAGTTTATCCCTAGCCATATAAACGAAGAGGATATTAAGTTAGGTGATATACCTTATGTATATAGTATAGTGCCGCTTTCTCAGACCTCAAATATGCCGATCTTTAATCTAGACTATAAAAGTGGTATAAGAGGTAATCAAACTAGTAGTGTTGTTGAATATACAGAGTTTATTCATAAAATAGCTTTGAATTTCTTAAGAAATATTGGTGATAAAGATGTGAACTTCTTAACAAATATTGGTGATAAAGATGAGTAAGATAGTTTGGCCAGAAAATTTGATAGAAGAAATAGCATATAGAAGGGCAATATTGTTTTTGGGCTCAGGAGTGTCTGCTACAGCTGTAAATGACGAAGGAAAATCTCCAGAAACATGGGGAGATTTTCTGAAGAACATAAAAAATTTGATTATTAATAATGCAAGACCAGAAGATTTGGATTTTATTAATAGAATGATAGATCAAGAAAATTATCTGCTAGCATTACAAGCAATTTATGATTTATGTGATTCAGGAGCATTTAGTAAGTATTTAAAGGATAAATTCTCAAGAGGGAGATTTAAGCCGTCTCCTGTGCATAAAGCAATTAAGGCAATAGATAGCAAAATTGTGATTACAACGAATTTCGACAAAATTTATGATAATTTTTGTAACGAACCGCACTATGTAATATATGATTATCAAAAAACAAAATCAATTATTGCAAATATAAAATCTCCAGAAAATGTGATTATTAAAGCGCACGGGTCAATTGATGATACAGATGAAATAATATTTACATCCAAACAATACTATGAAGCTCAAGAAAAGTACCCAGAGTTTTATTCTTTACTAAAGGCACTTTTCCAAACTCACACTGTACTATTTCTCGGATATAGTTTAAATGATCCAGATATTAATCTAGTGTTACAATCAATACGGAACACATCAAGTAGTGCAGCTCCTCACTACATTGTTATAAAAGAGGGGGTATCAAAGCACATAATTAAACATTGGGAGGATACATATAATGTTAGGTGTCTAGAATATGGACCGAGCCACGATAATTTCCAAGAGAACATTGAAGAACTTAAGAACTTAGTTTTAGGTTTGAGAGAAGAACGTAAGATACCGTAATATCCGATAGAGGCGAGGTTTAGAGACAAAAAGAGAGATTATAGTAATTGTATTACTATAATCTCTCTTTACTTTTCATTATATATAAATAAAATAAATACAATGGTGTTATGTCAAGAAAACGGACACGTTAAACAGAGAGAAATAGCTGAATTTATGCAGTTACTTTTCTTTGGTTAGCGTAATATGCAGCTTCAAATTCACATGACGATACATAGCCAAGGACTGAATTGACTTCTTTTACGGTTGTAGAAGCATTCAATGTATTCGAAAATCGCTTGTTTTGCTTCTTTCCGCGTACGGAATCGATTCAGATAGATGCATTCTTTCTTGATTAGGCTATGAAATTACTCCATACAAGCGTTGTCGTAACAGTTTCCACGTCTCGATTGGTATTGGAAGACAACTTTACAATGAATTTTTTTGATATTGTTAAAAAGAATGGTCGGAATATTGTCCGTTATGTAACTTCACCAGTGAACACAGTTTCCATTGCATTTCATACAAAAATGGGATTTGAAATCGAAAAAAACGGAGATAAAGAAATGAACGGAATCTCTGTATATACGATTATGATGGACCAAATCAAGATAGAGTTTTATTTGTGAAGAAGTTAATTTAATTATGAACTTGTTCAACTAACGGTTGGCGATAGTTGAACAAGACATACAAAAAAGACCGACTAATTTCGGTCTTTTTTCTGTGGCCTAAAACAACATTGAAATTTAACAGAGACATCCATGAAAAATTCTTTACACAACGTAGTATGAAGATAAATCTTCTTTATTTTCGGGATAGACAAATTATAAACCAAAGACAGAGAGTAACGTACAAGCTCCCTGTCTTTTTGATTTAAAAATTGAAGCATACAATTAAAGGAAACCTTCATCCACAGGCTCAAGAGTTTAGTTTTTTTGGTCACAAATTGGTCACAAGCTATTAGAAAATAAGATGAAAGTCACGGTAATTTTCAATAAAAATAGCGGTATATATAGCATGATTCCGCAGCTCAGCTGGAAATACCCCTACCTTGACAGGGTGGAGGTCGCTGGTTCGAGCCCAGTCGGAATCATCATAAGAAACCCGAACTCAGGATGAGAGTTCGGGTTTTTGTTTTTATAGTGAATCTTACAAAAGTAAAATAATGACGAAAGCTTTATAAATCGACGATTTGTTCATGAATTTGTGGAATATGGGAAAACAGATTATCATGTTACTAGAAAAATTGCTTAATTCCATTGGTTGTTAACAGATGGGATAACCGGTTGATACGTTAAAAAATCTTTCAAATCTCCGAGTTGCGTTGAAAAGAAAAGGGGTGGATAAATAAGATGGAACATGTATTGGAAGTACAAAGCGTTACGAAAAAAATAGATAACAAAACTATTGTAGATTCTCTTTCCTTTCATATAAAGCGGGGGGAAATATTAGGATTATTAGGGCCGAACGGTGCAGGAAAAACGACGACAATGCGAATGATAGTTGGTTTAGCGTCAATCACAGAAGGAGACATTTTTATTGAGGGGCACAGCATAAAGACGAACTTTAAACAAGCTATTTCGAAAGTCGGAGTCGTCGTCGAAGCCCCGTCATTTTATCCATTTTTAAGCGGCTATGATAATTTAAAATATTATGCCCGAATGGCAAAAGGAGTAACGGTTGAACGAATCAAAGAAATTGTGGAATTGCTCGGTCTTGAACATGCAATACATAAGAAAACAAAAACATATTCTTTAGGAATGAGACAGCGTCTCGGGATTGCACAAGCCCTTTTACATCGTCCTTCCCTTTTGATTTTGGACGAACCTACGAATGGGCTTGATCCTGCAGGAATCCGCGAAATGCGGGATTATTTAAAAAAAGTTGCCCGCCATGAAGGAACAGCAATATTAGTATCGAGCCATTTGCTAGCAGAGATTGAACTGATGTGCGATCGCGTCGTAATTATTCAAAACGGCAAACATATAAAAACATACGACATTACGGAAAAATCGGCACAAGAAGAAATTACATTTATTGTGGGCGACGTGGAAAAAGCAGCGCAAGTTTTGGGGAAAGAGTTCGAAGGGGCGCCAATCCGCGTGAAAGACCATGCATTGTTCATACAGATGAAGGAAGAAGATATTCCTTCTGTAGTCAAAGCTCTTGTTTCTTACAACATTGATTTGTATTATATTTATCGCTCTAAACAAAGCCTTGAAGATATTTTTTTAGAAGCAACTGGAGGGAATATCATTGAATAATCTGATTTATAATGAGCTGTTAAAGATAGTAAAGCAAAAGTTTTTCATCGCACCGTGCATTATATTGCTCGTTCCCGTTATTATTCTTGGAAGATGGGAATATGTAGATCTGCAAAAAGAGAAGCATGCGGGGACAGATTGGAAGCAAGAGCTGATAGAGCAAAATGAAAAAATTCAGCAAGAATTGACGAAAGGGAATTTATCTGCAAAGCGGCTGCAGGATGAATTGAAGTTAAATGAATATCGTCTGGAACACAACATTCCGCCGCATACCCATCACAGCGTCCTTGGATTTATGAATAAATGTGCAGAGTTAGTGCCAATCGTCAGTTTAATTCTCATTACTTACGCCAGTTCTATGGTTTCCAAAGAGTATCAGTGGGGAACGATGAACCTTTTAATGGCAAGACCGGCAACCCGCACGGAAATTCTGCTTTCTAAATTCGCGGCGGTTGTGGCTTTGTACATCATTTTGTGCGGAATATTGGCTTTATTTTCGTTAATGGAGGGGCTGATTTTATACGGATTTCGCATAGATTCATATCCTACCTTAAAGATAGTAGATGGAAAAGTGGTTGAACAATCTGTCGTACTGGACATTCTAAAATCTTATTTTTATCAGTTCTTGCCTGTTTTGTTCTTTGTGACCGTTGCCTTTGCGATATCTACGATTTTGCGATCAAATGGTCCTGCCATTATCATGGCAGTCGTCGCTTCTTTCGTCAGCGACCCTATTGCCCAATTGTTAAGTAAATACGATTGGAGCAAATACTTAGTTTTTGCCAATACAGATTTACGTATGTATGAAGAGGGAGCGCCGTTAATAGAAGGAATGACCCTTGGTTTTTCGGTAACGATATTGCTTATTTATATCTCTTTATTGTTGTTTCTTTCTTTATTTGTGTTTAAACGCAGAGACATATGATGCAAAAGAAGTTGGCATAGGGGGAGTTAGATTGGATAACAAAAATAAATGAATTTCATCCGGAAGATTGGATGAGCTGTAATTGGCACGATGTATTATTCGAACATGAAGAATTTCAGACAGTTGACAAAATGGGTTTCAGACATTCGTCTGAAACCCATTTTGTTCCATAAATAGGGGATGGTTTCGATAAAAGTGGAGAGAGCAGAAAGCCACGCGAACGAAAAGGAAAGACGGTGCTTCGTCTTCCCATTAGGTAATTCGCCAGTTGGTTTAAATTCATAGACAGAAAGCATCGCCTGTGCTTCATTTTTTAATCCTCGGTAATGCGCCCAGCGCAGATCATGCTTCTCTTTTATATCGGAAAAACCTTGTTCAATTGTTTTTTTGGAAGGCATAGAGTGAATATGCCGCAATGCTCTGCTCATTTATAGCGGCCCTGCCATATGTGGCGAGTGACTGCTTTTTGTGTGGTTCGTGTTTTGCGTGCACGGATGAAGATGCGAACAGCTTCGGTACACCGCCGGGTCCGATCGGTATTCCCGGTATACCCTTCCCGATTTGTAGTAGAGTAAGATAGAACCTGATCGTGGGGGCATAGAAACAATATATTCGTCATATGCTTGTCAATGATTTCTAACAATTAGCACATTTCTTGGCATGCTTTTGACAAGTGTTGAACCGATGCCTCTAATCCTACATTATATTATAAAGAAGCAACAACAGGTTCATTCGTTCCTGCTCGTTCCATAAAAATTCCCGCCCAGCAATTCAAGTTTTTCAGGGTGTATCGTTCGTACTGTGATATGTGACTAGTTGCGGGCTTCGGGAAGGAATTATCTCCTTTTTTCCATCCCCTTATCATAATATCATTCATTTGTTGGTGATATTCTAAAAATTTTTATATTTACTAATATGAGTAAGGAAAATCATTGCGTTTTTGAAAGTTACATGGAATTTTATGTTAATATATTTGTGGAAGTTATTCAACTACCATGGGAGAACGAATTAATTTCCATCATCTGTGATGAAGCTTCGCTGCATGGATAGCTAACGGGTGCATTATTTCAATAAGGAATAAATTCTTTTTGTTGTACTAATGGGCAAGATAATTAAATATTCCAATCTGTTCATTTCGACAATTTGTCCAATTGTTCCGTATGTAATTAGTAAAATCATAAGAGGAATGAGGTGTTTATTTCGTGCAGAGCCAAACGAGATTTCAAATGTATAGATTGAATAAAAAAGACATACCTGGGCTTATTGCTCTTTCAGCATCGGTTGGTTGGGATTATGATGAACAAGAAATCAATACAATTATGTCGGTAGGTATAGTATATGGACATAAAAATGAACAAGGAGATATTATTTCCAGTGCAGCTATTATTCCTTATGACAATAAGCTGGCTTCTATCGGAATGGTAATTGTTAACGAAAATTACAGGGGAAATGGGTTAGGCAAGGAGCTGACTCAGGCTTGTATCAACTCAGTATCTGATGAAACGACCATTATGCTGATTGCTACTAAAGAGGGAAAACCACTATATGAAAAATTAGGATTCCAAACAGTTACTTATGTACATAAGTTTTTAAGTGATAACTATATGCCTTTTTACTCAAACCATGAAAATAAAGAATACGAAATAATTCCATTAACTGATTCCTACTTTTCTCAACTTCAAGAATTGGACCAATCCGCAATTGGCGCTGATAGAAGCTTGTTTCTTAAATTTAGAATTCAACAAGCTAAACAGGGAGTAGTAGTTAGAAACAATAACGGGGATATAGTGGGGTATGGATTGAGTATTGAAGGACCAATTAATTTAATACTTGGACCTATTGTAGCGATTAACCATGATGTAGCAACATACATCATCGAACACCTTGCAAGAGGATACCAAGGAAAGTTGAGGATTGATGTGCCAGACGGGCAGGAATCATTCATCACGTATTTAGAAAAATGTGGATTTCATAAAGTGAGCCAACCTCCTGTGATGGTCAAAAATTCAATTCAATTGCCGCCGAGAAATCATACACTCTATGGTATCGCTGCCCAGATTTTTGGTTAAGGTAGTAGGCAATCCTATATCACTAACAGGTGCGTCAGTGAAACAAGAAACAGTGAAAAAAATGCCCGGATTTTTATTCCGGGCGTTTTTCTTTGTGATTTATATCGTTACTTTGTGCTAATTACCTTATTATTTGATGTGTTTTTTAACATTTCCCCTCCCTGAAGTGAACCCGTTTACTGTTAAGATGGGATATCAAAAGACTTTATCCATTTTCTAATAGGAAAAAATCTTGAATAGTCGAATATAAGAAAAATACTATTGAAAAAATTTTTTCTTTACAGATTGGGGGAGAAATAATGAACATTTCCATGAAATCATATTGGAATAAACGGTACCAAGGAGGACGGATTTGGGGTGACATCCCATGCCCTTCCGCTGTGCTGGCAAAGGAACATTTTAAACGTCACAAGGTCCAAAGTGTGCTGGTTCCTGGATGTGGATACGGAAGAAACAGTCTATATTTCGCGCAACAAGGATTTGAAGTCGTTGCGTTTGATATATCTGATTTGGCGATTAAACACGCAGTTGAACAGGCGAAAGTCCATTTAATGGAAAATTTACATTACGCAGTAGACGACCTTTTTAATCCGCTGTTTCTAGAACGTAAACAATTTGATGGCATTTATCTATCTAACGTCATTCACCTGTTTTTGAAAAATGAGAGGGATGCTCTTTTCGATATTGTTACTTCTTTACTGAAACCAAAGGGAGTTCTTGCTTTTTCTTGTATTTCGGTTTATGATGCCAATAACTATGGAATTGGCGATGAAATCGAACCAAACACTTTTATGAAGCATGAAGGGAAACCTCTGCACTTTTTTGCCGACGAAGAAATCCGTGAAATTCTAGAACCAAGATATCGGATCTTGGAGCAACGGCTTCACATCCAAACGGAATCCGATCCGAGCGGAGAAGTAGAAGATTTGCACCTTTGGTTTGTGGCAGCCGAAAAGGAATAATATTGCCTGAGGGAAGGGGGAACTGCTTCTTTTTTACTTAGAGTTAAAAATAATAAGCTTTGAACAAGGATAATCATCTTCAACTAACGGAAGCATTGCTTTAAAAGGAGGAGTAATGCTTTTCTTGTTGAAGTAAAGGGGAGTTTAGCGAAAAATGTTCTATATTTTAGTTTTTATGTAAATAGGGATATAAGTTTGAGTTGGAGGAAATGGAGTGACGATGATTAAAAATGAGAAAGATATCATTCAACTGATTAAAGAAGACGAATGGATGATGGATATATTAAGGGCAGTAAAGTCGTTGAATTTGCCTGATTGGTGGGTCTGTGCTGGATTTGTTCGTTCAAAAATATGGGATGTGTTACATGGTTTTAAAGAAAGGACTCCTATTCCAGATATTGATGTGATCTATTTTGATGATACCAATATGGAAGAATTAGAAGAAAAGAAGTTAGAAATTAGGTTAGGAAATATTCTTCCTGACGTTCCTTGGTCAGTGAAAAATGAGGCAAGGATGCACGTTGTCAATAACATTCCTCCGTATTCATCTTCTGTAGATGCGATATCAAAGTTTCCGGAAACAGCAACGTCTTTAGGTGTAAAATTAGATGAAAGAGATGACATCATCTTGGTTGCTCCTTGGGGAGTAGATGATGTCATTAACTTGGAAGTAAAACCGACACCCTATTTTAAAAAGTCAAAAGAACTATCAAAGATTTACGAAGAACGGATAACGAAAAAGAACTGGAAAGATATTTGGTATAAGGTTAACGTTTTTCATATTGAAAATTCTTATTAAACTATTCTGAAAATTAATATGTCCATTCTTCCGATGGCGCCCCGTATAGATGCGGTATGATTTTCGCCTTTCGTAGAAGAACAGTGTGGTGCCGTGAAATACGGCATGAGCGGCTACGGGCAGGATAGTAGAATTATATAACTGTAGGTATAGGGAAGGTAAAACAATAGAAGAGGATGATTATTTTGTCTTTTAGGGAGCGATTTGCAAATATTGACGGACAAATGGGCTTGCATTGGGCAACCTTATTGCTCTTAAATAAAAAGGCATTATTTCACTCTTTATTGGTAGTGTTGCACATACGGTATTTCCGGCAGCGACAGCAAGTCAATATATCGAAATAAGAATGCTAAAAGTGAGTTGATTTCGTAAGACCATGCATGTTCGCTGTTTCAATTGGAAATCATGATCGTGTCTACTCTTTAGAATTTTTTACATAAAATGTGTATTATTTTTAAGACAGTGGATTTTTATGTGCATTTGAATGTAAATTACTTCTTAACGATATTGGGAGAAATACTGCAACGAATGGAAGATCCTTATGCGAAGTATAGTATTGCCTTGCCTGGCATACAGCAATTTCTCAAGCTATGGGATCGGCTACCATTATTAGCGAAAATGAGAACAGCATTGTTTGTGGATGAAATGGTGAGTTGACAGAGGTTATCTGATTAAAATGACTCTATTTTTATTTAATGGTAAAAATGCGGGATAGCCATTCAGATTTATAAATCACTATTCCAATAGAAAGTAACCTCTTCTTGGTCGTATGCAATTAAGATATACTTATTCAAAATAGAAAAGAGCCTTACTTGAAAATAACGGCTCTTTTGTATATTATTCTGGAATATATATTTTTTGTAGGGGCAACAACGATCTTGTTTCGCTTGGCATTTTATCGTACCACTGGACAATTAGTTTTACTAATTCTTCTAAATCAATGAGCTTGACATTGTGCTGCTTTCCTATATTTTCAGCAGCTGCTGTAAATCCTCCAGTTGATACAAATATACTGTTGGCATCAATTGGGTGAGCTCCTAACAGCTGTTGAATCTCAGGGCCTGATGAAGACGATTTGCGATGTTTTACCTGTACCTTAATAATCGGTTTTTCGAAACCAAATGCATCTTTATGAGCTAAAATGTCGACTCCTCTATCGGGACCTTTTTTACTGACTTTCACATTATATCCCATGGCTCGCAACAATCCAGCGACTAATTCTTGCATTTGCCACGGGTCTAATTTGTCAACTTTATCTTGAATCATGGTCAATGCTTTTTGAACAAAATCATTTTTGATGACTTCCTCTTCGCTATTTTCTGGTTCACTTGTTGTCTGTTCTTTACCAGTTAATAGGCTTTCCAATTCATCTCCCCAATTGTCTACACGAAAAACCGTAAGCGTAGAGCCAAGGGAATTTTTCGCTTCTTGTGATAATTGGTCACGAGGAATTTGCTTCTTTTCCCATTTTACATGGATTACATTTGGATAATGTTTATCTACAATTGTTTCATTATATTCGTGCTCTTTGGTAACGATCCCTACCAAGTATTCACGTTTATCTTTAGCATATGTAATGATTCTATCTCCTGCTTTAATTTCATGGCTAAATCTCCACACTTGGCTTGCCCAAATAATCCTCGTAGCAGGTTTCTCTTCTTCATAAATTTCGTGGGATTTCTGAATCAAAGCTTCTCTAGTTGGATAGTTTTTTGGATTTCCAAAATCCGCCCATCCTACCGAAGCAACTCCTTTTTGTTTCCAAACAGGAATAAGCTCATTACGATCTCCAGCACGTACCATCCACCAATTCATGATTAACTCCCATCCTTTATAAAAATTGGAGAGATAAAATATCTCCACTTTATTTTTTGTAATGCGTCATCGCTAACGCCAGCATTTGCTGGGGTGTTTCACTATTTGGATTTTGGAGACTATACTTGCCCGCAAAAAGTGTTAGTGGCAATTAAGAATTGTAGTGTTTGGCAATTAAGGATATGCATAATTTATTGCATATTCACCGCTTTACATGGAGTGGCGGGTATGATAGGCTTATATGCCTTGCAAAGTCCTGTGGCTTGCCCCCTTTGCCAGAAAGCATGCCCGCAGAGGCTCCATGTCAAGCGACAACAGGTATGAAATTTTATACAGATCATTGAATATTCTTATTTGCCATTTCATGCATTTTTTAATTGCCAAAAACACGCAAAAGTATGGCATTTTACATCTTCTTTGTTAATATAATTCAACGGCTTGGCTGGTACCGTCAAGAATTTTGTGTAATGCAAGATAGTAGGGGTTTCTGAAATGGATTTGGAATGGATAGTGAACGATTTTCCTTCACACAGGAGACGGAATATTCGTTTCTTGTGTGGAAAGAAAGAATCCTCTTCTGCTAATTTACATTATTTGGTTAACAATAACGTTCTTCCGACATTCGTTGAAGGGCTTCCTGCGCTCCGACAAATCCTCGTAACTTTCGACCTGCCCATTTCTCGTAAAATCTTGAATGGGCAAATAGACGACTTTTTCAGTTGCTTTTTGTTTCTTCACGCATGATTAGCTCCAATTTTTCCTTTGCAAACTGGCGAATCTCACTTTCCATTTGATTGACCCAGTCTACATTCGGCATGCTTTTAGATATAGGTAGGGTACTCCTTTCTCTGGAATGTTTTGTTTCAGAGAATACCCTGCCTTTTTCTTTTGATCTTGCAAAATATTTACACACAAAACTTTGTATATCATCAACGCCATCAATAATAAAAATTTAAAGATTAAAAAATAAAATTTTTAAAATCAATATCTCGAATCTATATTAAATTTAAAAAGAAAGCGTTTACATATTTTTTATAGGAGGAAATGGTATATGTCAGAAGCAAAAACAGTTGAAAAGTTTTCTGAATGGAGAAAAATGCCTATTGGTGGTGTATGGAAATATGGATCTAGCAATAGAGAATGTGTTGTGACAAATCCATACAATAACGAAGTGCTTGTCACCTTTAACTATGCTAGCAAAGAAGATATCAATGAAGCGTATGAAACAGCACAAAAAGCTCAAAAAAGTTGGGGGCAAACCTCCGCGTATGAACGTATTCGTGTTTTAGAAAAAGTTGCGCAACTCATTGAGGAAAAAAGAGAAGAGATTGTTGAAATTCTCGTGAAAGAATCTGGGAGTACAAAATTAAAAGCAAATATTGAGGTGGATTGTGCCATTGCGGATGTAAAAAAAGCAGCAACATATCCATTACAAATGGAAGGCTCTATTCGTGAATCTCTCATTCCCGGAAAAGAAAACCGTGTTTATCGCGAGCCAATTGGAGTCGTAGGAGCCATCACGCCTTGGAACTGGCCATTCTATTTAACCATTCGCGTCGTCGCTCCAGCGATTGCAACAGGAAATGGCGTGGTGCTGAAACCGGATCATCAAACACCGGTTTCCGGTGGACTCATTATCGCGAAAATTTTTGAAGAAGCTGGGCTTCCACAAGGTGTGTTAAATGTAACAGTGGCTGACCTTGAAGAAATCGGCGATTACTTTGTCGAGCACCCAATTCCTGAAGTTATTTCTTTCACTGGATCAACAAAAGCAGGGCAGCATGTTGGGGCATTAGCTGTTAAAAATCTGAAAAAACCTGCACTTGAATTAGGGGGAAATAATGCCTTTATCGTACTTGATGATGCCGATGTGGATCAAGCTGTATCTGCAGCAGCATTTGGTAAATATATGCATTCAGGTCAAATATGTATTGCGATTAATCGGATTATCATTGATCGGAAACTTTATAAACCGTTTGTAGAAAAATTCAAAGAAGCCACTAAGGCCATAAAAGTTGGGAACCCGTCCGAAGATGACACAGTTATTGGCCCGCTAATTAATAAAAAGCAAGTGGACCGAGCTATTCAGTTAGTAGAGCAAACAATTAAAGAAGGGGCAACATTAATTCATGAAGGAAAAGTGGAAGGGAACTTGATTTATCCATATATTCTAGGTGATGTGACAAATGATATGGCAGCTGCCCAAAATGAAGTGTTTGCCCCTATTGCGGTCATCATTCCTGTTGATAGTGAGGAAGAAGCGATTGAAGTGGCCAATGGAACTCCATTTGGATTAAGTGGGGCTGTATTCTCTTGCTCATTAGAACGGGGCATTCATGTAGCGAGAAAAATTAAAACAGGTATGATTCACGTAAACGACCAATCGATCAATGTAGAACCAAATGTTCCGTTTGGCGGAGAAAAATATTCAGGTTTAGGACGTTACTGTGGTGAATGGGCTATTGAGGAATTTACGACCGTTAAATGGGTGTCTGTTCAAAAACAACCTCGTCAATATCCATTTTCATAATAGTCATATTATGAAAAATTGTCCCCTTTGGCATCGTGTGCGGGCCATTTCTGCATGATGCTAAAGGGTTTCCTTTTGTCAAGATGAATTTGCTCCTGCGTTTTTGAAATGGGGTGTATTGATTATCTATGATCAAATCCAACAGCAAATAGCTGCATGCAGTATCAAAATTATTATCGTTCCCTTGCCATAATTATATTTAAAGGGGGATGCTAAAGGAGCAAAAAGCTGATAATAGAACATGAATTAAGCTATGCGAATGGTCAAGGTGTGTATTATGCTAAGGATATCTTACAAAAATTAAAATTACTTGGTAGACAAGGCCAACAGACAGCTGAAGGCTTTTCTGGCAAACTCAGAAAAGCCTTTTGTTTATCTAGAAACTATTCACAAATGAAATTTTCTTTTTGTAAGGGTATGTTATGTTGTTGGTGGTTTTGGGAAAAAGAAAAACACCTACAATTGAGTTCCGGAAATTGTGCAAAAAGAGAAAATGGCAAAAGCGATTATGGTTTCCAGTGATCCAAGTTTACTGGACTGAGAGGGAAATTTTGCGCAATAATAGGGATGCGCTCCTTCCTGCGATAAGAAAGAGCAGTTAATGGAATTCCAATTCCTGTCAACGGAATAATCCATTTTGCGCCAAAAGAGAATGTTTCTGCGTCTCATTACATGCCAATTTTGGACAAGGTTATATTTTCGAAAAATGTGTATCTTTAAAGTGAGTGGGATATTTTAGACCGTATCCTAATAATCTGTCCATTCCTATATGAGCGGTCCAAATGAGTCCCGCAATGATGCTTAAATCGCTGTGAGTGATAATCCCCCATGCTAAGGGCAGCGCAGATGTTACGTATGTATGGAACAAATTATAAAACAGTGTGCCGATTTTGACATTGATGAAATATCCTAACATCGATATATCGGGAAGCAAGAGAAAAAGGAGGAATAGCCCCCATCCATAGTCATATGTGGAATAAAAATACATGCAAAATAATAAAACAAACAAACCTTCTAATTGCAATATAACTCTGTTCACTAAATACCTCTCCTTTCATTCCATTCGGCAGCTATAACTTCTGCCAATTAACTTCATATTCCTGCTCCAAATTCAGATGAATTTTACACATAATTGCCCGTTAACTTAATAAGGAATGCTTTTTTATAAAAATATATAAATAAGGTAAATAGTTATATTTTTGTACAAAAAATCATAATAATGGGATTTTTCTATCGACTTGTCCATAGCATGCAATTTGTTGTTTTAAAGTAGGATATTTTTCCTATTATAAATATAACTCCTAAGACCGATATTAAACATGTGCAAAATACTATTTAATAATAAAATTTTTGCAATGAAATGACAAAAAATGGGCAGGGGACCAAAATTAATGGAAGGTCGTGGCACCAACAACTTTCCTATAGTACCAGGAATATCCTTCATGATTATGTGAAGGAGGGATCGTTTGAGAAAAGGTGGATTTTTTATAATAACATACTTTTTTATTAGAAAATTCTGTGATAATGATTTGATATCACTTGGAAGATAAACAATGTTTGCGGAAAACCCTTGCTTTCAAATGTATGATGATATGTTCACTTAAGATGGAGAGGGAGTAATTGTATGAGCGTAAAGGTTAAAATGAATGGACTTTTCGGTATTTCGTTTGTTTTGCCGACTATTCTTTTATTAATTTATTTTGCGAGTCATTCTTTTCATTGGCTGATTGGGACTGCCATCTTATTTTCCTTTATTTCTATTTTAGTTACAGCTGTTCTTTTTAACCGAAAGTTTCCGTTTGAATCAAAGCAGATTCATACAGACGATCCGGATCTAGCGAATGCAAATGGCGAAACGGTGGATGCCTTTAAAAATCTTGAAAGTGATATCGAAGAATTAAAGAATTTTTTGCAAACACTTTGCGAGCGTATCGAAAATGTATCAAAAATTGCGGCGGGAATTTTGGAAGGTGCCAACATGCAATCGGAAAATGTAGAAAAAAGCAGCGAAGCTATGATGGACATTTCATCCGGCATCCAACAAATCGCCACGAATGCCGAAAACGTATCCAATATGTCAACTACAACCTTACAGGCCGTTACGGACGGGTTCGAGTCAATGGAGACGGTAATTCGTCAGATGGAATCAATTCACCAAAGGGTGGAAAATCTTTCGAATGTTATTACCGATTTGTCTAAGTATTCCCGGGAAATTGGAAATATAGTCAATACGATTACACAAATTTCCAATCAAACTAACTTATTGGCATTAAACGCCGCTATTGAGGCAGCACGTGCTGGGGAGCATGGAAAAGGTTTTGCGGTGGTCGCCGATGAAGTAAGAAAACTATCCGAAGAGGCGGCTGTCTCAACGAATCAAATTAGTGAAATTGTTTCATCCATTCAAGAAAATATTTCAAAATCAGTCGAATATATGAACGAAGGAAAAGCGGAAGTGACAAACGGCATTCGCATCGTAAACGAAGCAAAACGCGCTTTTGCAGTCATTCAATCAAACATGGACAATGTTTCGCAACAAATCATCGAAGTTTCCGCTGCCGTTCAGCAGCTTTCAGCCGGTTCGGAAGAGATTAAAAAAATGACGGAGTTTACAAAAAATGTGCAAAGTATGGGGGTAGAAAAAATCCATCATATGAACAAGCTTTTCGATGAATTCACGGCAATGGCGAACTCGAGCCTTGCGTTGGCACAACGTTTGTATCAAAAAGTAAACGGGGAAGGAGACGTTTCATGAATAACCAATTGTTCATTGAAGCGGCATTACGCTCAAAGTTATACCAAAAAAAGTTAAAAAATATCAATCTGGAAGATTGGAATAATATACCTTTTACGACAAAAAAAGATCTTAGAAATGCAGATACATATGATATGCTAGGTGTGCCTCTGCATCAGGTTGCCGCTTATCATGAGACGAGCGGAACAACTGGCACTCCAACTCCAAGCTGGTACAGCCGCAAAGATATCGAACAGGGAGTTCAGATCATTCTTCAATCTCCGTTGCAGCTAAATGAAAATGATATCGTCTTAAACCGTTTCCCTTTCGCGTTAGCCATTCCTTCTTTTATGGTGTATGAAACGACGCAAAAAGTGGGGGCTGGCCATATCGGTGCCGATAAAGCAAGCATGGTCACTCCTGATCGGCGGGTTGTAGAAATTATGGAACGGACACATCCTACTATTTTGGCGTTGCTTCCATCTGAAGCGGAAAAGTTATACCATGTCGGCATGCAAATGGGGGTCCGTTTTCCTACGAAAGGACTGCGGGCATTGCTTTTAGCTGGAGAACTCATTTCACCAGCAAGAAAAAAATACATTGAACAATTATGGGGAGTTCCGGTTTATGGACTTTTTGGAAGCACGGAAACGGGCGGATTATTTGTGACATGTGAAAACGGACATTACCATCTTGACAATCCAAACGTAAAAATTGAGGTAGTAGATGATTTTGGAAAGCCTGTTGAAAATGGCGAGAAAGGAAATTGCGTGATTTCCACGGCAAGGGAGGGCATGCCGCTCCTGCGCTACGCCAATCAAGATATCGTCCAAATAGTTGATGGCTCGCAATGCAGCTGCCAAAAAAACGAACCAATTTTGCTTCACTACGGTCGCAAAGAAGACGTGATACAATATCAAAACAAATCGATCACTTTCCATGAATTGCAAGAGGCGGTTTATACGCTTCATAAAGTCCCGTTTATGTGGAAAATCAGAGTTGCGAGTGACCGAGTGCAATTTTTATGCCAATTCATTGAGTCCGTAGATGAAATGACAATTTCAAGCATAAAATATGAATTAACGGGAAAATTAGGTATTGATATCGATGTGCAACCAACAGTGATTATTCCGGTGGAAAAGCTTACTGAGAAACCTGCCTACGCAAAATATGCGTACATTGAACGCGAAAGCGAAGTGTTTGTCAAATAGAAATAAATCAAAAATCAGCAATTGACAAGGGTGTCCCAAAAGTGAGGGGACACCCTTCTGTGTACTGGGTGTTTTATTGGAAAAATAAAAGGTACGGAGATTTGCAGAAAAGTTGGTTTGTAGCAATGTTGCATGGAGTAGTCGGAGCAACGGCTTTGTTAGAAGAAGCAAGCCTTTGGATATTGCTTGCTTTTTCATTACACCGCCATAGGCTCTCAAGTTGCCATTCTTTGCCGTAGGCGTTACGGTTGAGACGAAACGACCTTTTGCGCCACTCCTCTTTTTGTTCATATAGGGGAACCTTAAAAAAGTAGTTGACAAGGAATCAGGATTTCGCCGGTGCGGGGAAAATAAAGCAATAAAATGTGGATGCCACTTGATTGTGAAAGCGATTCGGATAATAATGGAGATAGTGTTGTCTGTCTGCAAAAGCGAGCCAAGGCAGAGTATCGCTTTGTAGTTCGTGTGCAACGAACATGATAGAGAAAAACGTAAAAGCGACAGCCGGAATGGCCTGGCCGGTTTTATTTCCGCTGGTCAGCTATCGAGGGAAACGCGAATGGATATGGAATTTTGAGTTTAATTGTATTAAAAATCTAGCATTTGTATCCAAGCGGGGAAATCGGATGGATGGAGATAAATGCCGTTTAGAGCGGCGGTATGTTGCGCTCGGATGTTAGGACATTCTTCCATTCCGGCTGACCAGCGGGCAGCGGAATCGGAAGACGTGTGGAAGTAAGGCAGGGATTGACGGCATACAAAGCGGTCATGCATCGCCCTGTGCTGCTGCTTGGCTCGCTGGAGCGACGACAATAGCACTGCTGCTTGATAGCACAGGTGACAAAAAAGATAAGTTCATCAAAGTAAATCAGCAGAAAAAAGCAAAGAGGGAAAAGCGATGTACGAAAATAATATGGTGTATCAAGAATTAGTGAGAATTTGTGGGGAAGAAAACGTGCTGCGGGATGAACCGTTGAAATATCATACGTTAGTTAAAATTGGCGGAAAGGCGGATTTCCTCGTCTGGCCGAAAACATATGAACAGGTGATCGAAATCGTCCGGTTAAAAGAAAAGTATCACCTCCCTTTCACGCTGCTTGGCAACGGTTCGAACGTCATCGTGCGTGACGGTGGCATTCGCGGCATTGTCGTGCAGTTAAAGCATCTTACAGAAATCAAAGCGGAAGGAGAAAAAATTATCGCGCAAAGCGGCGCCGATATTAAAGCAGTTTCTCGGTTTGCGCTGGAACATAGCTTAACGGGTCTTGAATTTGCGTGCGGCATTCCCGGCTCCGTCGGCGGCGCGATTATGATGAATGCGGGCGCTTACGGCGGGGAAATAAAAGATGTGATTGATCATGTAAAGGTCGTTACACAAACGGGAGAACAGAAAATTTTGCGAAAAGACGATTTGCAGCTCGGCTATCGCACGAGCATCATTAGCCAGACGAACGATATTGTGCTGGAGGCGGTATTCCAGCTTAAAAAAGGAGACCCGCAAAAAATTAAAGAAAAAATGGACGATTTAACATTCCGGCGCGAATCAAAACAGCCGCTCGAATATCCATCTGTCGGCAGCGTATTTAAACGCCCTCCTGGATACTTTGCGGGCAAGCTCATTCAAGACAGCGGCCTGCAAGGAAAAGGAGTCGGAGGGGCGGAAGTATCGACGAAGCACGCAGGTTTTATTATTAATAAAAATAATGCCACCGCCTCCGACTATATTGCGACGATTGAAATGGTGCGGAAAACGGTGAAAGAGAAATTCGGCGTCGATCTGGAGTTAGAGGTGAAAATTATCGGGGAGGATATAAAACAGTAACGGCAATGCAGCCGGGACTTGCCAACGAGTTCAAGAAATAAAATCTTCCCGAATAACCATTGGCGCGACATAATTTTGGGCGGCAACTTATGGATCTTTTCATTTTTTGATACATTTCGCGCATTCCGTTTTTCCGGTTTTTTGCCTATTCATTTGCAAGGAAGCAATTGTGCAAATTGGCAAATAGGCTGTCATTTTGTTATAATGAAGTCTGAAATGAATTAGGCGATGGGGTTCGCCGCAATTGCCTTTACGGCTGATGACTCCTACCAGTAATCCCTATTGGTAGGAGTTTGTTTTTTGTACGAATAGGAAAGAGGAAGGTGGTTAGGTGGTTGATTATGTGATTGTCGGTCTCGCTGGAATTGTTGGTGCGTTGCTTCGCTATTATTTAGGTTTGTTGGTGAGCGGCTGGTGGAACGGGTCGTTTCCTTTGGCGACATTGCTTGCGAATATGATCGGCTGCTTTGCATTAGGATGTTTGAACGCTTGTTTGCCGCGTTTGCGCAATATTCCTTCTTACGTAGCGACAGGGCTAGGAACAGGGTTAATCGGTTCGTTTACGACTTTTTCTACGTTCAGCGTCGAAACGGTCGAGTTGCTGCGTACATCCCATTGGGGGACGGCGTTGGTTTATGTTTTTCTTAGTATGTGCGGAGGATTGTTGATGGCATGGTGCGGATTTCGTCTCGGACGTAACGGCTTGCGTGTGCAAAACAAGGTAGCAAAGTGAGGAGGGGAGCCCATGTTATGGAATAGCGCGCTTGTGGCGATCGGCGGATTTTTCGGAGCAATGGCGCGCTTTGGCATCAGCAAATGGATGAAACAAAAATATCCTTCTTCTTTTCCGTTCGCTACATTATTAATCAATTTAATCGGTTCTTTTTTGCTTGGGTATATTGTCGGAAAAGGATGGAACGCTTCTTGGAACCTTCTTTTCGGAACGGGATTTATGGGGGCGTTTACGACTTTTTCGACATTCAAGATAGAAAGCATTACTTTTTATATTCATAAGCAATGGAAATCGTTTGTTTTATACCTTGCATTAAGCTATCTATTCGGCCTTCTTCTTGCTTTTCTTGGCATGAAAACGGCAAATGTGTAAAAATGCTGGGATGGGGCGATCCCGCCAATGGGGATGACAAATGCGTAGCAGTTGGTAGAAGGATATATGCAAAAACGACTCTCTTTACTTATTGTCTAGCGTTATATTTTTTTGTAATATCACAAGTATGGATGGAGAGATAGAGAATGCCAGCTTATCATGACCGTACAAACGATATCGTCGATCTTTGTCTGTTAGCGGGAAAAATTATGCTCGAAAGCGGTGGGGAAACATATCGCGTGGAAGATACAATGATGCGTATTGCTGCTTCATTTGGCATTCCCCGTTCACACAGTTATGTCACGCCGACGGGAATCATTTTTTCGATTGATCGGATGAATTCCACGCAGTTTATCCGAATTGTGGAACGTTCGACAGATCTGCATAAAGTCGCGCTTGTGAATCACATTTCCCGCCGTATCAGCAATGGAGAGCTGTCGCTCGACGAGGCGTATAAACAGTTAAAGGAAGTGGAAAAACAAAAATTTTCCTACTCTTTTTGGCAGCAAGTCGCGGCAGCGGCGATTGCCAGTGGTTGTTTTGCTGTCATGTTTGGGGGATGGAACAACTTTTTTCCTTCACTTTTTGCCGGAGGAGCGGGATTTTATTGTTTTGAGATGATTCACCGCCTTGTGAAAATACGGTTTTTCGCTGAATTTTTTGCTTCGTTTATTGTGGGCGGATTGGCTATGATTCTCGTTGCGATCGGGTTAGGAGCGAATTTAGATAAAATTATTATTGGGTCTGTGATGCCGTTGGTGCCGGGACTAGTGATTACGAACGCTGTGCGCGATTTAATGGCAGGGCATTTTCTTGCTGGATTGTCCAAAGGTGCGGAAGCTTTTTTAACAGCGTTCGCGATTGGCACCGGCATTGCGCTGATTTTGTCGATTGGCTAATCTAAGGGGAATTGCGGATGATCGTGCAACAATTATTGACGAGTTTTATTGCTTCAGCAGCGTTTGGGATCATTTTTAACATTCCGAAGAGGCTGTTAATCAATTGCGGATTTGTCGGAATGGCTGGATGGATCATTTATTTTTTATTCGCCGAGCAGCGAATAGATGACGTTGTCGCTACGTTTATTGCCTCTTTTTTTGTGGCAATGATCAGCTCTATATTTGCAAGAATATACAAAACGCCGGTGACGATTTTCAGCGTCTCCGGAATTATTCCGCTCGTTCCAGGGGGCTTGGCGTATGAAGCAATGCGTCATGTCATTTTAAACGATTATAATATGGCGATATCGCTTGCCGCGAAAGCGTTTATGATTTCTGGAGCGATTGCCATGGGATTGGTTTTTTCTGAAGTAATTAACCAGCTCGTCAAGCAGAAGCGGAAATCCTAAACTTCTGGAAAAAAGAGGTTTAGGATTTTTTATAGCGCTGTTTTTATTCGTTAATAAACAAGCCTAGGTTGCAATTGTTTTTTTGAATATGATAATATGTGTAACAACAATTTTCGAAATGTTTGCGAATATTTCAGCGGGGGAGAGCGCAATGAGGAAAATGATTCATGCGATGAAGGAAGAATTATGGGAGATTTTTGATTATCTTCATCGCCATCCAGAAGTTAGCTGGGAAGAGTGGAAAACGACGCGGTTTATCGAACAGCAACTAATCCAAGAAGGATATCGTATCCAAACATTTCCCGATTGTCCGGGAGTGGTTGGGGAATTTGGCGGCGGATCGTTTACGGTCGGATTGCGCAGCGATATGGATGCGCTTTGGCAAGAAGTAGATGGAGTATGGCGAGCGAACCATGCGTGCGGGCATGATGCCCATATGACAATGGTATTAGGGGTTGCCAAACTGTTTAATCGCATCGGCTATCAGCCGCCCGGAACGTTGCGGCTTCTTTTTCAGCCAGCGGAAGAAAAAGGAACAGGCGCATTAAAATTTTTGGAAAAAGGAGTCGTCGATGATATTGACTTTTTGTATGGCGTTCATTTGCGGCCGGTTCAAGAAGTAAAAAGCGGTTATGCCGCTCCTGCGATTTTGCATGGAGCCGCGCAATGCATTGAAGGGGAAATTAAAGGAGTTGCCGCGCATGCGGCAAGGCCGCACCTCGGAGTCAATGTCATTGAAGTTGGAAGCGCGATTGTGCAGGAGTTAGGCAAAATTCATGTCGATCCACAAGTGCCGGCATCGATTAAAATGACGAGATTTCATGCAGGGGAAAAAAACGCGAACATCATCCCAGATTACGCCGAATTTGCGCTTGATTTGCGGGCGCAAACGAACGAGGCGATGGAACAGTTAGTGGAAGGGTTGAATCACGTCGTCAAAGGGGTAGCGTCTATTTATGATGCGGATATTCGGCTTCATGCAGGTGTTCGCGTTGCTGCCGCGCAGCCACACCCACAAGCACAACGGTTCATGGAGCGCGCTATTGTCGCCGTGTTAGGGGAAGAAAAATGTTTGCCGCCAATCGTTACTTCGGGGGGAGAGGACTTCCATTTTTATTCATGGATGAAACCGCAGTTAAAAACGACGATGCTTGGGCTTGGCTGCGATTTAATGCCAGGGCTGCATCATCCACAAATGACGTTTCGCCGCGAAGACTTATTGTCCGGTATTGAAATATTGGCAAGAGTCGTTATGGAAACGTTTGAGCATTTTGCATTGCAAGGAGAGACGGGAAGTGCGCGTTTCGCTACAAAAAATTGATACGATCGAACAACTGGAAGAAATGGCGCGGTTGGAAGCGGAAGTATGGGGAACGAGCCCGATCCCTACTCATCAAACATTGACAGCGGCAAAAAACGGCGGCATTATTATTGGTGCTTTTGTGGATGGAAAGATGGTCGGATTTGTGTATAGTTTTCCCGGATACCAAGACGGGCAAGTGTATCTTTGCTCGCATATGATGGGGATTGCCAAACCGTTCCGCGACCAAGGAATCGGTTATATGCTGAAAATGAAACAGGCGCAAGAAGCAATCAAAAAAGGATATCGTACAATTCGTTGGACGTACGATCCGCTGCAAAGCAGAAACGGCTATTTGAACATTGCCAAGTTAGGGGCGATTTGCTCGCAGTATGTTGAAAATTGTTACGGCAAGATGGATGATGCGTTGAATAAGCATTTACCGTCGGATCGTTTTGTTGTGGAGTGGTTATTGGAAAGCCGATATTTACAAGAAAGAAGCCGCTTTTTCTCTAAAATAGCGTGGTCGCCAGAGAATGTGGCGCTTCATTGGAAACAAAACAGCAACGGAGATCCAGTGCCGATCTACAAAGAAGAATTTGACCCTCATGACCGGCCGTTTTTGCTTGTTCCTGTTCCTCTACAGTTTCAGCGGCTCATCGAGGCAGATCATGAGCTAGCGCTGGATTGGCGCTATAAGACGCGTGACGTGTTTGTTCATCTTTTTCGGAAAGGATGGGCCGTTGCTCATATCGTTCGAAAAGATGATGAACCTGTTTTATATTATGTTTGCGTGAAACGCAACGAATTGCCGTTATAATCAGGGGGAATTTTTTATGGAAATAAAAGTGAAACGAGTCATATTGCGCCATTTGCAAATGGAACTAAAATCGCCGTTTACAACGAGCTTCGGTTCGTTTCAGAAAAAGGAATTTATTTTAGTCGAGGCGGTCGATGAAGACGGCGTGTCGGGATGGGGGGAATCGGTGGCTTTTCCTTCTCCTTGGTACAATGAAGAAACCGTCAAAACGAATTGGCATATAATAGAAGATTTTTTATTGCCGCTTTTATTTCAAGCACCAATTGCCCATCCGGAAGAGTTGCAGCAACGTTTTTCCATCATCCGCAAAAATCAAATGGCAAAAGCGGCGGTAGAAGGAGCGATATGGGATTTATTTGCAAAAAAACAAGAATTGCCGTTACATAAAGCGCTTGGCGGAAATAAGAACCGCATCGAAGTAGGCGTAAGCATCGGCATTCAAAAAAGCGTCGATGATTTATTGCGCATTGTCGAACGGTATGTGCAAGAAGGGTATCGGCGCATCAAAATAAAAATTAAACCTGGGTGGGATGTTGACGTTGTCCGCGAAATTCGCCGCCGTTTTCCGAACGTTCCGCTCATGGCCGACGCCAACTCCGCTTATTCGTTAGCGGATATCGATCGATTAAAGGAGTTAGATGAGTTTCAGCTAATGATGATCGAACAGCCGCTTGCTTTCGATGACATCGTGGATCATGCAACATTGCAGTCACAGATAAAGACGCCGGTCTGTTTGGATGAAAGCATTCATTCGGCGGAAGACGCAAGAAAAGCGATTCAGCTTGGCAGTTGTCAAATGATAAATATAAAAATCGGTCGTGTTGGAGGGTTGACAGAAGCGAAGCGTATACACGATATCTGTCAAGAGAACGACATTCCTGTCTGGTGCGGCGGCATGTTAGAAGCTGGTGTCGGCAGAGCGCACAATATTGCCATTACAACGCTCGACAATTTTACGTTGCCTGGTGATACTGCTGCTTCTTCTCATTACTGGGAAAAAGATATTATTATTCCGGAGGTCGTTGTCCGCAACGGAACGATAACAGTGCCGGAACAACCGGGGATTGGGTATGAAGTCGACAGACGGCAAGTAGATATTTATACTAGCTATGCTAAGGTGTACCGTCCTTAGTGTCTCATTCCGGCTTCGGAATTTTTTCAGGCTGTTTGCGCTTTAATGCATGATTGAGCTGTGACCGAGAAAGAAAATGAATGAGACACTTATGCAAGTTTTATAGCGGAAATCACGATAATCAAAGCGGCAGCAACGAAAAGCGGTGAAGAAACGCGGTGGAAAAAGGCTGGGCGGAAAGGATAAGATAACTCTTCCGCCAGCCTTTTTGCGTGGGGAAAGCAATAATCCATTCCGTTTAAACGCGTTAATTTGTTAATTCCTTTATTCCTGTATTCGCTTTCACAAGAATTTCATCAAATTTTTTGCTATCGGCTTTTTTCAAGGAAAGAAGCGTGCCGACGATCGATGCGATAAATCCTAATGGTATGGAAACGATGCCAGGGTTGGCAAGCTTAAAGAGCGGTTCACCGACAAGAATCGCTACTCCCGGTTCCGGCGCCCAAACGTTTGGGCTAAAGAACACGAGCAACAACGCACTGAATAGCCCGACGAGCATCCCCGCAATAGCACCTGTTGTATTAAAGCGGCGCCAGAAAATCGTTAATACAATAATCGGCAAATTGGCGCTTGCTGCAACAGCGAATGCCAATGAGACAAGGAAAGCGACATTCATTTTTTGAGCGAATAACGCTAAAAGAATGGACAAAATCGATACGCCGACAGAAGCCCAGCGCGCCGCAACCATCTGTTCTTTTTCCGTCGCTTGGCCGCGGCGAAGGATATGGCTGTAAAAGTCATGGGCAAATGCCGACGCGGCTGACAGCACGAGTCCTGCCACAACAGCTAAAATCGTAGCAAACGCGACTGCGGATATAAACGCGAATAGGAAATCGCCACCGAGCGCTTCTGCTAATAATGGGGCGGCCATGTTTCCGGCAGGGTTTGCGGCGACAATTTTGTCATAACCAACGAATGCTGCGGCGCCGAATCCTAAGAAAATCGTTAAGATGTAAAAAATGCCGATAATCCATGTCGCATGAACGACAGATTTGCGCGCCGCTGGCGCATCTTTTACTGTAAAGAAGCGGATTAAAATGTGCGGAAGTCCTGCTGTTCCTAGGATGAGTGCTAAATTCAACGATATCGTATCAAGCGGGTCTTTAAATTTATTGCCAGGGTTGAGGAACGCTTCACCGAGCGGCGTGGCTGTTTTTACTTCATTAAACATTTTGATGAGGCTGAAGTCAAATTTGGCAAAGACGATAATGGAAATGATAAACGTACCAACCATTAATAATACCGCTTTCACGATTTGGACCCAGCTTGTTGCCATCATGCCGCCGAAAACGACGTAAACGGTCATAAGTATGCCGACAATGAGGACAGAGTAAATGTAATCAATTCCTAATAATAGCTTAATAAGGCCTCCAGCACCGACAAGCTGAGCAATCATGTAGAAAATGGAGATGGCAATCGTATTAAGCGCTGCGACACCGCGCACTTTTTTGTCGTCGAATCGAGCGGCAATCATGTCAGCCATCGTATATTTTCCAAGGTTGCGCAGCGGCTCAGCGACAATGTAAAGAACGACTAAATATGCAACAAGGAAGCCGATGCTATAAAAGAAACCGTCAAAACCAGCCAATGCGATCATGCCGGCAATTCCTAAAAATGAAGCAGCGGACATATAGTCGCCGGCGATTGCTAACCCGTTTTGCCAGCTGGTTAAGCTGCTATCTGCTGTATAAAACTCGCTCGTTGTTCTTGTTCGCTTCGAAGCGAAGTAAGTGATGATAAGCGTTAGCACCACAATTATCAAAAAGAGGAAAAAGGCTAACCCGTGCATTTACATGTTTCCCCCTTCCTTCGCTTCTTGTTTAATTCGTTCAACGATTTCATCAAATTTTGCTGCGCGTTTAGAGTAAAGTGTACATAACGCCCACGTCATGACAAATTGCGCAAACGCGAATATCCATGCCCAGCTGATCGGACCGATTGCGGAAGAGTTTAACACGTTGGAATAGGACGTCAAAATTGGCAATGCAAAGTAAAAAACTAAGAAAAATAACGTGAATGGCAAAATGAAATTTTTCTTTTCGCGCATGAGATGCTGAAAGGACGAAGACTGAACAATTCGGCTATAATCCGTTACTGTACATTCTTCAAAAGAATGATCTTGTATCGCCATAAAAACTCCCTCCTTAATTTGTTGGATTTAGGTGGTAAATAAAAACAGCTCTCCTCCTTTCTTTGTTCATAAAATTGTCACAAATTTATTATATATTTATCTGAATAATTTGTAAATTATCAATTTTTGAACTTCGTTATTGATGTATAACTTCAATGCATCAAAGCAGAAAATTTTTTGTTGTTTTTATTATTTTCTAACTTTACAAACATTAGCGCATGGCGTAAAATCCATATTGTGCTCTTCAACAATTTTTTACAAAAAACGACAAGGGGAGACACCATATGAATTTGTTGCGAAAAAAGTCTGTACAAATGCTTTTGAATGAAGCTGGACAGAAAGGCGTTTCTTTAAAAAAAGATTTAGGAGCATTCGATTTAACGATGCTCGGCATTGGCGCTATTATCGGGACAGGAATTTTTGTATTGACGGGAGTCGCCGCTGCGGAACACGCCGGTCCTGCACTTGTCCTTTCTTTTATTCTTTCTGGCCTTGCTTGTGTTTTTGCGGCGCTTTGTTATGCGGAGTTCGCTTCGACAGTTCCGGTATCTGGTAGTGCTTACACATATAGTTATGCGGCGTTTGGAGAATTAATTGCTTGGATTTTAGGATGGGATTTAATTTTAGAATATGGAGTAGCTGCTTCCGCTGTAGCGGTTGGGTGGTCTGGTTATTTTCAAGGATTGCTTGCCGGATTTGGCATTGAGCTTCCAAAAGCGTTGACGAACGCATATAACCCGGAAAAGGGAACAATAATCGATTTGCCGGCAATTTTTATTACTCTTCTTATGGCATTTTTATTAAGTCTTGGCGTAAAAAAATCTGCCCGTTTTAATGCGATCATGGTGGTGATTAAAGTCGCTGTCGTATTGTTGTTCCTTGCTGTCGGCGTATGGTATGTGAAACCGGAAAACTGGTCGCCGTTTATGCCATTCGGATTTTCCGGAGTAGCGACCGGCGCTGCGACTGTTTTTTTTGCCTATATCGGTTTTGACGCGGTTTCGACGGCAGCAGAAGAAGTGCGCAACCCGCAGCGAAACATGCCAATCGGAATCATTGCTTCTTTATTTATTTGCACATTATTATATATTGCCGTTTCTCTCGTATTGACGGGAATTGTTCCTTATGAACAATTGAATGTAAAGAACCCAGTGGCTTTTGCGTTAAACTATATTAACCAAGATTGGGTTGCCGGCTTTATTTCGTTAGGAGCGATTGCCGGAATTACGACGGTATTGCTTGTCATGCTATACGGCCAAACGCGTTTATTTTATGCGGTCAGCCGTGATGGTTTGCTTCCAAAAGCATTTTCTAAAGTAAGTCCGACACGGCAAGTGCCGTATGTGAACACTTGGCTTACAGGGATGATCGTGGCGGTTTTCTCCGGGATTATCCCATTGAATAAACTGGCAGAGTTAACGAATATTGGAACACTGTTCGCCTTTATTACCGTTTCTATCGGTGTGCTCATTTTGCGCAAAACACAGCCTAATTTAAAACGTGCCTTTCGGGTTCCGATGGTTCCCGTCATTCCGTTGTTGGCGGTTGCGTTTTGCGGATATTTAGTTTTCCAGCTCCCAGCGATCACTTGGATCGGTTTTGTATCTTGGTTATTGATCGGTTTAGTTATTTACTTTGCATATGGACGTAAGCATAGCACGTTAAACGATATGAAAGAAACAACAACTGAAAAAGCAGGATGATTTTGTAAGGCACTCAAAAGGACCTTTGCTCTCAGTGGCGAAGGTCCTTTTTATTTATGAAATAATTAAATGTAATAAATTTCCGATTGAACGACCAACAAAAATTCGCTATGATGTACGAATGATATTCCAAGGGAGCGCTAGTTCGTCTCTTTGACAAATGGGGTGAAATCCATGTTCAGCATATTATTTTCGCTAAAAAAGGAGAGAACGATTGAACAGACGGTTAGCGAAATTCAACAAGGAAATAAAGCATTGCATAATCAATTGATTCAACAATATAAACCTTTTATTGCCAAAACTGTTTCCAGCGTGTGTAAACGATTTATTCATGAAGATGATGATGAATTAAGCATCGGGTTGATCGCGTTTAATGAAGCAATTGAAAAGTACGCGCCTCATAAAGGAGGTTCGTTTATTTCTTTTGCCGAATTACTGATTAAAAGGCGTTTAATTGATTATATTCGCAAGGAAGCAAAATGTAGGAACATTGTTTTACATACAGATGAAGATGAGGAAAATTCCGCGCAAACGTATTTAGATACGAAGTTGTCCATGGATGAATTTTATAAGCAGATAGAGCAGCAACAGCGCCGCGAGGAAATTATTCATTATCAACAAGTATTAAAAGAATTTGGTATTCATTTTCACGATCTTGTCGAGCAGTCTCCAAAACATAAAGACGCCCGATTAAACGCCATCAAAGTTGCCAAGTTATTGGTGGAAAACGAAGAGTTGCTGAAATGGCTTTTTCGGAAAAAACAATTACCGATTAAACAATTACAAAATATGGCCGAAGTGAGTCGCAAAACGATAGAGAGAAATAGAAAATATATTATTGCGGTGGCGATTATTTTAGCTGGGGATTATGTTTATTTAAAGGAATATATAAAAGGGGTGCTTCCATCGTGAAAAAAGGGATTGTATTGGAACTAGATGACGAATTTGTCACATTATTAACTCCTGATGGTGAGTTTATTCAAGTGAAAAAGGAAGGAAAATATGAAATAGGAGAAGAGATTGAAGCGAAGGCGGTACAAAAACCCAATGTTCGCCGCCGTTCACTTCGATACATAATAAGCTTTGTGGCGGCAGCGGTTCTTTTGATTGCAACGCTACTTCATTTTCCTTCCAATGAAGTGTACGCCTACATGTCCATTGATATTAATCCAAGCATTGAAATCGGGGTCAATGAGCAGTTAAAAGTTATAAAATTAAAGGCATACAACGAGGAAGGAAAAAAGATTGTTTCACAACTTGCGCATTGGCAGAAAAAAGCGTTTATTGATATTACCAAGGAAATTATCGAACTAAGCATGAAAAAAGGCTATTTGCAAAAAGGTGGGCAAGTATTGATTACAACGGTGGAGAGAAAACACCGTGCTGCATCTTCACGCGAACTTTCTACAGAATTGACGAAAATTCAACACTCGTATCAGCGGAAAAATATTGTTGTAAAGACGGAAGAAAGCACGATGGAAGTACGAAATGAAGCTGTAAAGAAAGGAATGACAACAGGAAAACTGCTGCAAATTGAACAGAAAACGAAATCAGTTTCGCCAAAGTCCATAAACATGAGAAAACAAGAAAAACCGCCGAAACAGGACGATAAACGGCAAATAAACAGTCATTTTCTCCCAGAAAAGAACGAAAAAAAATACAATAAGAACAACAGCAAGGAAGAGAACGAACAGCAGATGACCAGCCATTTATTGCAGAAGCGCGATGAACAAAGGCAGGAAGGGAATAGTAAGAATGAAAAGAAAGAATTGCAGAAGATTTACCATCCATCCATGGAAAAAGATGAACGAAGGCAAAACAAAAGCGACGATCATATACTTGGCAAAAATGTCGAAAAAAAACACCAACTGCATGATGATTTGAAACATCATCAAAAAAAGGAAAATAAACAGGACAAACATCACGGAAAACAAAACTATAATCAAGATAATTTCAAAAAATCACCAAAAGGCAAACAATACGGAAAAAAAAGGAAAATAGGCGATATTCATAAGCCGAGTAAATCTACTCGGCTTTGCGAACGATGCTATTCCGTTTTTTGAAAAGTAGATCCGGCCAGTTGGCTTTGTGCTTGGGAAACGAGCCGTTTTGTAATTTCGCCGCCGACAGAGCCGTTTGCCCGGGAAACTGTATTTGCCCCTAATTGAACGCCGAATTCTTGGGCGATTTCATATTTTATTTGGTCTAATGCCTGCTCGATTCCCGGAACAAGCAGTTTATTGCTTGATCTTGCCATTGTATTTTCCTCCTAACATAGTAAAATTGTTTGGCAAGGTTAGTATGTGTCAATCGAGAATTCTCTATAACGGAAGTTGATGAAGATTATGCTATTTTCTGCCATAATGTGCGCTTAAAAAATAATTGCAAACGTTTTCGGTTTAGGTTATAATTTAATCGACAAAGCATCCAAAACGTTTTGGAGGAAGGACTGTGACAACGATTAAGGATATCGCAAAAGCAGCTGGTGTTTCGATTACGACCGTTTCCCGTGCATTAAACGGTTATCCTGATGTGAACGAGAAAACAAGGCAAAAAATTATCGATATTGCCAAACAATTAAACTATAGTCCAAATACGCTTGCGCGCGGGCTTGTGATGAATAAATCCAAAACGATTGGCTTGCTTGTTTCCGGATTAACAAGAGAAAGTGCGAAGGATAATTTTACGTTTGAAGTGTTAGCTGGTGTCAATCAATATGTCAGCGAAGTGGATTATGACATGGTATTATTCAGCACCACTTCAACAAAACAACGTGAGAAAACATATACGCAGCTATGCCGGGAACGGAGAGTGGATGGGGCGATTTTGCAAGGGATTCGCAGCGATGATCCATATTTGCAAGAAGTTGTAGAAAGCGACATTCCGTGTGTTTTAATCGATATTCCAATTGAATCCGAGACGGTTGGATACGTGACGACGGACAATGTGCTAGGTGCGAAAAAGGCAGTTGAGCATTTAATATCGCTAGGGCATGAAAACATTGCAATGATCAACGGCTACAGATACGCGTTTGTGAGTGAGCAGAGATTGAAAGGGTACAAAGAGGCGTTATCCGAGGCAGGGGTACCAATTCATGAAGAATGGATTGCCGACGGGGCGTTTCGCGAAGACGTCGCAGAAGTTGAAGCGCTGCGGTTGTTAACAAAGTATCCATGTATATCTGCTTTTTTCTGCGCGAGTGACCTAATGGCATTGGGGGTAATGAAAGCGGTTAAACGAATTGGAAAACAAATACCGGATGATGTAGCGGTAATCGGTTACGATGATATTATTCTTGCTTCATATGCCACCCCTTCATTATCAACTGTTGCTCAAAATATATTTGCCATGGGATATGAAGCGGCCAAACTGCTGATTCAGATGCTTGAAGGAAAAGCGGAGTCTCATGTAAAAATTTTAGAAACAGAACTAAAGGTACGTGAATCTACGGTGAAAAACCACGGTTAATGTGGTTTTTCATTAACGTGTGACTGAAAACGTTTTGGATTGGATTAAACTTTCATCCGAAACGTTTTGGATGCATGAAATCCAAAACGTTTCGGATCTAAAGTAGGAGGAATTAGTATGAATTATCGGGTGATCAAGGAGAACGATGTGTTTTTTCTAACAGATGAAAAAGGAAATATTCCTAAATCTCATCCTTACGGATTAGGGCTGTATACAAAAGATACAAGGTTTTTGAGCGAGTTTTCGCTGCGCATTAATGGAGAAGAACCCGTGCTTCTTTCTTCCGATGCTTCAGAGAATTATATGGCAACTATTTTATTGACGAACCCTCCGATCGAAAAGAATGGGGAAATAGTTTTATGGCGCGAATCTGTACAAATTGAACGAAAGCGCTTTATTTATGACGGAGTATTATATGAAACGATCAAATTGAAAAATTACTTTCCAAAGCCAATTGCATGTGAAATCAGTGTCTCTTTTGATGCTGATTTCGCGGATATGTTTATTATTCGTGGCTTCCAAACAGGAAACATCGGCAAGCGTACAGGACAGACCATTGACGGGAATTCGTTGGCGTTTCATTACGAAGGGGCGGACGGTGTTTATCGGGCGACAACGATTACATGGGATCGTCCTGCTATATTAGCCGATGAAAATGGACAAGTAGCTTTTTCTTTTTCTCTTCATCACGATGAAGAACAGGAAGTTACTTTCATGATCCAACCGCAAATTGGGGAACCGACAATGCCAAAAACCATCATGGATAAAGATAATGCCCTACGTCAGCTTCAGGCTTCCTACAATGGGTGGCATCAAGGCATTACGAAAGTAAAAACGGATTATAAGCCTCTCCAGCGTTTGATAGAGCGCAGCATTGCTGATTTACGAGTATTATTGACTGATTTGGGATACGGTCCGTTTCCTGTTGCAGGGCTTCCATGGTTTGGTGTGCCGTTTGGGCGCGACAGCTTAATCACGGCATTACAAATGCTCCCGTTTTGCCCCCAGGTGGCCAAAGGGACATTGATAACAATGGCGCAGTATCAGGGAAAAAAACAGGACCCTTGGCGCGATGAACAGCCGGGAAAGATTATGCATGAACTGCGTTTCGGCGAATTAGCCAATACAAATCAAGTGCCATTTACTCCATATTACGGTGCTATCGATGCTACGCCGTTATTTCTCGTGTTGCTTACAGAATATGTGAAATGGACAGGGGATTATAATATCGTGCATCAATTAGGAACAAACATTGAAGCAGCACTCCAATGGATTGATAAATATGGGGACCGTGATGGTGATGGATTTGTTGAATATCATCAGGAATCAAGTAAAGGAATTGCCAACCAAGGATGGAAGGACTCTGGGGATTCGATTGTGCACCGGAACGGAGAGTACGCCAAATCACCGATTGCGCTTGTGGAAGTGCAGGGGTATGTATATCAAGCTAAAATGGGATTAGCAGACATTTTCGAACAACTCGGGAAAGTAAAACAAGCCGCCGAGCTTCGCCAGCAAGCAGAAGAATTAAAGAAAAAATTTGAAGATGCGTTTTGGATGGAAGATGTGCAATTTTATGCAATTGCATTAGATGAGAAAAAGCGGCAAGTCGGCACAATCACGTCAAATCCAGGGCATGTGCTATTTGCTGGTATGTTAGAGGGGCATCGGGAAAACGCTGTAATCGAAACGCTCCTATCCCCAAAAATGTTTTCCGGATATGGCATCCGGACAATGGCGGAAGGAGAAGCGGGATATAATCCGATGAGTTATCACGACGGCAGCGTCTGGCCACATGACAATAGCATTATTTTATTAGGGCTAAGCAAACTACGGAAATCAAAGGAAGCTCTGATGATCATGGAGGGATTAATCGAGGCGGCATCCCATTTTGAGTATGACCGTCTTCCTGAATTATTTTGCGGATATAGTCGTTCGTTTGGAAAACCAGTTCCGTACCCGGTTGCTTGTTCACCGCAAGCCTGGGCGGCAGGAACGCCGCTTGTTTTTGTGCAAGCAATGCTGGGGCTGTTTCCGAATAGTTTGCGCAAGGAAATTCATCTTTCTCCAACTTTGCTTGATTCCATGAATGTTCTCAAAGCGGAAAATATGGCGATTGGACATGGCAGGTTGTCACTAACTGTTTTTCGGGAAGGGAAAGAGATAAAGGTGAACATTCATGAAAACACAACGGGATACGATGTCATCGTTTTATAGCAGGGATGGGAATTCCCTCCCTGTCCATATAGAAATCAAAAATTTAAGGAAGGGAGTAGGAAGAAATGAAACGGAAAAAGTGGTTAACGGCTCTAGGTATTACGTCCGTACTAATGGGAAGCATCTTGGCTGGCTGTGGCGGAGGAGATGAGAAAGCCCGCAAGTAAAGAGACAAGCGGCAACAATGGCGAAAAAGTGGAGGTCACACTTGCGGGATGGGGCGGCAATCCGAGTGAACAAAAGCTGTTGAAACAAACACTCGATGAATTTGAGGCGAAGCATCCAAACATTAAGGTAAAATTCGAAGTCATTTCGGAACAGTATATGGATGTCATTAAAACTCGTTTAATCGGCGGTGAAGGCCCAGACGTTTTCTATCTTGACGCCTTTGAAGCCCCTGCCTTAATTGAAACAGGTGTATTGGAACCGCTTGATAAATATGTTACCGATGATTTCGACATTGATGATTTCGAAAAACCGTTACTTGACGCATTTAAAGGCAAAGATGGACACATTTATGGATTCCCTAAAGATTATTCTACATTAGCGTTATTTTATAACAAAAAAATGTTTAAAGAAGCTGGTGTGGATGTACCAAAAACATGGGACGAATTGCGCGAGACAGCCAAAAAATTAACAAAAGGAACCGAAGTATACGGTTTTGGCGTAGCGCCGGAGTTAGCCCGTCTTTACTATATTGCTGAATCAAAAGGCGGAAAAGTGGTGACAGATAACAAAGCAAGCTTTGCCGATCCGAAAGTGGTAGAAGCTCTACAGCCAATTGTTGATATGCATCTAAAAGATAAATCGGCAGCACAACCTAGCGAAGTCGGTGCGAATTGGGGCGGAGAGATGCTTGGACAGGGAAAGGCAGCGATGGTGGTTGAAGGAAACTGGGCAATTCCGTTTTTGCAAGATACGTTCCCGAACTTAGAATTTGGAACAGCTGAATTACCAATGATTAACGAGAAAAAAGCAACGATGGCATATACGGTGGCGTACGTCATGAATAAAGATTCGAAAAAGAAAAAAGCAGCTTGGGAACTCATCTCCTATTTGACAGGAAAAGAAGGGATGAAAATATGGACAAGCAAGGGATATGCGCTGCCGACGCGCAAATCCGTTGCTAAGGAATTGGGATATGATAAAGACCCATTACGTGCTCCATTGGTAGCAGGTACTTCGTATGCGACGGTATGGCAACAAGGGACGAATTTGCCAATTATCGTCAACAACTTTAATAATCAGTTTGTCAGCGCCTTTTTAGGGGAACGGCCATTGGATGAAGCGTTAAAAGAAGCGGAGAAAACTGCAAATAAAGAAATCGAAAGCAAATAATTGCGGATTCTGGCGGAAAGGGCCCCTTCCGCCAGACATAATGCCTAATGATGTATCTTCCCTTCTTTCTAGCAACGCTGCGTTTGCCGCGCTAGAGAGAGGGGAATAGCTTTATCGATTCTCTGTAAGGAGATGAACAAGATGAAACGGAAATGGCGAGAAGCAGGTGCTGGCTATTTACTAATGTTACCATCGTTGTTCGTATTGCTTTTGTTTATCATTGGCCCAATTATGTTCGCAATTTTCCTTGCGTTTCACAAAGTGCAATTGCTTGGGACAACGACGTTTGAATTTGTCGGACTGGATAACTTTGAACGCATTGCTCATGACGCGCGGGCGAAAATTGCGCTATGGAATACGCTTAAGTACGTTGTCATCGTAGTGCCGTGTCAGACAATACTAGCTCTCGTGTTGGCGGCAACATTAAACGCGGGGCTAAAAGGACAAAAATTTTTCCGAATTGTCTACTTTTTACCAACACTTACGTCTTCGGCGGTGTTAACGCTTATTTTTATGTGGATGTATAATCAAAACGGGTTGATTAACCATGTCTCGAAATTATTGGGGCTGCCAACCTATAACTGGATAGGCGATCCAGATATTGCATTGAATGCGATTATGATCATGAACATTTGGTCTACTGCCCCATACTTCATGGTGATTTACTTGGCGGCTTTGCAGGATATTCCAGAATCGCTTTACGAAGCAGCGGAGCTGGATGGAGCCAATGCGTTGCAAAAATTTTGGTATGTGACAGTACCATATTTGCGGCCAGTGACATCCTTTGTTGTGATTATGGGGCTTATTGGCACGTTCCAATTATTTGATCAGTCGTATATTTTCTCTGGCGGTTCGGGAGGGCCGAACAATTCTACGCTTACCGTCGTTCTTCTCATTTATCAATATGCGTTTAAAACGTTAGGAACAATGGGATATGCCGCGGCATTAGCGTTTGTTTTAGCGCTTATTATTTTAATCGCGACGTTATTGCAACGGAAATTTTCGAAAGAAGAGTCTCTCTATTAAGGAGGGAAAAAGAAATGAAAAAAAGAATTACAATCGGAAAAACGTTTTTGTACGTAGTTCTTGTCGCTTACGCCATTATTACACTAATTCCATTTTTATGGGCATTGTCTTCTTCGTTTAAAACACTCGACGAAATTGTTAGAGGAACGATTTCCTTTATTCCAAAACAATTTACGCTGGATAACTACAAACAAATTTTTCTGGAACAAAAAATGTTTCCGCGCTGGCTATTAAACAGTGCCATCATTGCGGTGACTGTCACTGTGCTGAATTTATTGTTTAATTCGATGGCAGGGTATGCGCTTGCAAGATTGCAATTTCCTGGCAAGAAACCGCTGTTTATCATTATTTTGGCGGTATTAATGATTCCGGCACAAGTCACGATGATTCCAAACTATTTGATTTTAAAACAGCTTGGTTGGCTGAATTCATATCAAGGAATGATCGTGCCAACGATGATTAACGCCACCTTTATTTTCATGATGCGTCAGTTTTTTATTAACTTTCCAAAAGAGTTAGAGGAAGCGGCAGAATTAGATGGACTTAGCCGGCTCGGCATTTTTTTCCGAATTGTTTTGCCGCTTGCCCGCCCTGCTTTGGCAGCACAAGCAATTTTTGTCTTTATGGGGTCGTGGAATGATTTTATGCGGCCGCTGATCATTTTGTCCGATCCGCAACTCTTTACTTTGCCGCTTGGGATGAACAGCTTCAAAGGGCAATACATCAGTTATTGGAATTATATTATGGCGGCATCGACGGTATTTACATTGCCAGTGTTAGTCATTTATGCGTTTTTCAATCGTTACTTTATTAAAGGTATTTCATTTACTGGAGGAAAATAATCCATATCGCCTTGTTGTTAATGAAAAGGATTTTGTTTCGCCCGTAAAGCCGACAAGATGTGTAGTAATGACAGCATCATCTCTTGTTTTGTTTTCGTTGTTTCAATAAAAAAAGACAGAACAACATGTTTCAAATGTAAAGTGTTTAGAGTGGGGGAAAGAAGATGAAACGGACATGGTGGAAAGAAGCAGTTGTATATCAAGTATATTGGCGCAGCTTTTATGATTCGAATGGAGACGGCGTCGGCGATTTGCAAGGGGTTATCGAAAAACTTGATTATATCCAGCATCTTGGCGTCGATGTCATTTGGCTCAATCCTTGCTACGAGTCGCCAGATAAAGATAATGGATACGACATTTCCAACTATTATGCGATTATGGAAAAAGCCGGGACAATAAAAACGTGGGAAACATTGCTTGACGAAGTGCATAAGCGCGGCATGAAACTTATCATGGATCTTGTTGTCAATCATACATCCGACCAGCATCCTTGGTTCATCGAATCACGTTCATCCCGTGATAACCCGAAGCGCGACTGGTACATCTGGCGCGACAAGCCAAACAATTGGCGTTCCTATTTTACTCCGTCCGCGTGGGAATACGATGAATTAACCGGACAATATTATTTTCATTCGTTTGCTGCCGAGCAGCCGGATTTAAACTGGAAAAATCCTGAAGTACGCCAAGAAATTTATAAAATGATGCGCTTTTGGCTTGATAAAGGCATTGATGGGTTCCGTTTAGACGCCATTGCTTTGCTGGCTAAGCCGGAAGGGTTTCCGGATGCCGCTGATCCCAACGATATCCGCTACTTAGCGAATAATCCCGTCCTTCATGAATATTTGCGCGAAATGCACGAACAAGTATTTCAACACTATGATATTTTTACGGTTGGCGAAGTCGCCTTCGTATCGCCGGAAGAAGGGCTGAAATATGTCGCTGAAGACCGCCGCGAACTGAATATGTTATTCCATTTTCAAGTATGCGACGAAATGCCAAGCTGGGAACCGCTTCGTTTTAAACATATTCAAAGGCGTTGGTATGACGTATTATGGGGAAAGGGCTGGAATTCCCAATTTCTAAACAACCATGACCATACACGACAAGTGACGCGCTACGGCAATGACAAAGAATATCGCATTGAATCTGCCAAATTGCTGGGAACGATGCTGCACACATTGCCAGGAACTACATATATTTACCAAGGAGAAGAAATCGGCATGACTGGAGTCCGTTTTCCCTCGATTGATGACTATAACGATATTGCCATGAAAAATAAATATAAAGAAGAAATTGCGAAAGGCCGAGACCAGCAAGAAGTGCTCGAAAGTTTGCAGCCATTAAGCCGTGACAATTCGCGAACGCCGATGCAATGGGATGACAGCCCCAACGCCGGTTTTACAACAGGAACGCCATGGATCAAAGTCAATCCAAATTATAAAGAAATTAACGTAAAACAAGCATTGCAAGATCCAAATTCTGTGTATTATTATTATCAAAAGCTTATTCAGCTGCGTAAAGAAAATCCTGTTATGGTTTATGGCACGTTCCAAGACTATACGGAAAACGAGCCGTATATTTATGCGTACACACGTGAACTTGACGATGTCCGCTGGCTTATCGTCCTTAACCATTGTGACCGTGCAAATGACTATGAGCTTCCGGTACCGCTTGCTGCATACAAACGGGAAGTAGTGCTTGGCAATTATCTGGACATCCAAGAAAATGGAAATGTGTTGCATATGCGGCCGCATGAGGCGCGCATTTACCGGCTTATATAAACGTTAAACGATTTTTTTAGCTAGATGACGGTGCCGCTTTGGTTTTGTTTTACATTGCGCTGACGGTTACCATCTTTATCATCACGAACTAAGGGTCAGAAAGGAAAGGCTTCGTCCATTAAAAGGCAGGATTATATCCTTGTCCGGCAACGGGAAAGGTTTTTTTGTATGCTTCATGAAAAAACGGAAATGATAATCATGTAACATGAATGGCCATAAAGGGGCAGGAATCAATGATGGAATGGATCGAAACAATGCCAGAGCAGGCAAGCAAAAGGATGAATAAAACGGGGATTACCGCATCGCTAGCGTCGATACCGTTAGTGATGACGCTAGGAAATTCGATGCTGATCCCGGTGTTGCCAACGATGGAAAAACAGCTACATATTACGCCGTTTCAGTCGAGTTTATTAATTACCGTCTATTCGATTGTAGCGATTATTTTTATTCCTATTGCTGGATATGCAAGTGATCGGATCGGGAGAAAAAAAGTGATTATTCCAAGCTTATTGTTGGCTGCTGCTGGAGGGATTGTATCTGGTTGGGCAGCTTGGAAGATGGCAGATCCGTATGCGATGATCGTTGCAGGAAGGATGTTGCAAGGACTTGGGGCTGCAGGAGCGTTTCCGATTGTGCTGCCGCTTGTTGGCGATTTATTTCCTGATGATAACGAAGCAAGCAGCTGTTTAGGAACGATTGAAACAGCGAACACGTTTGGAAAAGTATTAAGCCCGATATTAGGGGCGATGCTCGCAAGCATGGTTTGGTTCTTGCCATTTTTCGCATTTCCACTGTTTTGTTCCATTTCCATCGCCATGATGCTCTTTTTGGTAAAAGCTCCGGCAAGAAAAGAGGAACCGCTTCCATTTCGCCAATTTGTGCGAAAGATAAAAATCATTTTCCAAAGGGAGGGGCGATGGCTATATGCGATTTTTGCGATTGGCGGTTTGTTAATGCTCGTTTTATTTGCGTTTCTTTTTTTCTTATCAAGCCGCCTTGAAGATGATTACGGAATCGATGGAATAAAAAAGGGATGGGTGCTCGCTATTCCGCTTGGTGCGCTTTGTGCTGCATCGTTTCTCGCTGGAAAGAAAATTGGCAAAAATAAAGTTTTAATGAAATGGATGATTGTTATTGGCGGTGTGTTTGCTGGCACGGCGATCATAGTTGTTAAGTTTTTCCCGACTCTTTGGTGGATGATTGCCCTTTTTTCCCTTGCTGGAGCTGGCATTGGTATAATGCTGCCATGCTTAGATGCATTGATTACAGAAGGAATTGAAAAAAAAGAGCGGGGAACTGTGACTTCGTTTTACAGCTCACTGCGGTTTATTGGCGTCGCCGCGGGACCGCCGCTCGCCGCATTATTGATGAAAAGCGCGACGACGATGTTCTTGTTTTTGCTAGCTGGTTTGTCTTTATTGGGTAGCGTTATTGCATGGATAACGATAAAACCGGAAACAGATTGCCAAAAGAAACATTGAGCGGACGTGGATGATTGCATCGCCTTCATTTGATGGAGCCAAATTTTTTGTGTATGAAATCCGCAATGATTGTTTGATTTTTTATTCAAATAGCCGCGTGATGAATAAGATGAGCGGAGCGGAAGAAAAAATAAGAAAAATGGCAAAGGGTGATGTCAATGAAAAGTAGCTCATTTCCTGTCGCCCATTTGCGGGAGAAGGCACTAAAACAAGTGAAAGATTTAGAAAAACGTTTGCGTGAGGAAACAGGAGAGGAAATTGTGCTCGTCGCTTACAAACATGAAACAATTGCTACGGGAAGGGGGCATATGGGATGAAGCGAAAGGTAAAATTTGCTGCGGCGACAAACAATAATAAAACGCCAACGGAAAGCTTGCCGGATGCTGAATTTGCCGCACAGTATGCAGGAGAAGAAGAGATGATCCGCGGGGCGAACCGCAATTCGAAAAAAGGACGCCAAGGAGACGGGCAATGAAGCAAGAGAAAGGAGAAAAAACAAAGCGCCTAAATGATCAAGCGCGCGAAGAAATGGCGTTTGAATTTGGCGATTTTAATGCCCACCAGCCGTTTCAACTAATGGAAGAGAGGAAACAACAGAAAAAGCAAAAGAAAAAGTAGGGATTATCCCTACTTTTTTATTGCGGAAGTCGAAAAGGAAGATAGCGGTGCGGAAAAAATTTTTGTTTGCAATGAAACGGGATCAAAATAAGCGATCATCGCCGTTGGGATTTGGCGCACTTCTTTTGTTTCCATATAATGACCGATGTCCAATTCGGTTATTTCTATGACCGTATGTTTAAATAATTCTTTTTCGTTCAGCTTGAGCGATGCGAATTCACCGCCTAATCGTTCCGGATATTCAAGCAGCTCGCGGTAAAGTGCGGAACGCAGCGATTTGTCCGTTTTTTCCTCCCACCACGGTTTGCGCGGTTTATGTTTTTGGTTGCGCAAATAGTCATATTTCATTAACGCTTCGATGATTGGGAGTTCATCCAGTTTTTTTGTTTGCAAAAATTCGTATAGGCGGCGGAACAAATCTTCGAGCTGATGGCCGATTTTCGCCCAGCCGCGTTCATCCCAGTACGTGCCGAATTCCTGGAAGAAATCGAACGGAGTCGGAAATACGTTTGTTACCAAATATTCGATCGTTTCATCCATTCGATGTGCATTCCAATATTTCTCTAGCACATCTTCCACTTGTTTAAGGCGGATGATGTCATCAAAAGAAAGCACGTTATTTTGTAACACTTCATATGGCGCATGGTCCATAAATACATAGCCGTAGTCTTTCGCGCGAAGGCGGAGGCCGGTGCCGCGCAGCATTTTTAAAAAGCCGAGCTGCAGTTCTTCCGGGCGGAGCGCGAAAACGTCGTTAAATGTTTTTCGGAATGATGTATAGTCTTCTTCCGGAAGCCCGGCGATTAAATCAAGGTGCTGGGCGATTTTTCCACCTTCTTTCACCATCATCACGGTACGCGTTAATTTTTCGAAATTTTGCTTGCGCATGACAAGCCGGTTGACTTCATCGTTTGTCGACTGCACACCGATTTCAAAACGGAACAGTCCCGGCGGCGCTTCTTTATTTAAAAATTCGATGACTTCCGGACGCATGATGTCGGCCGTAATTTCAAATTGAAATACCGTTCCCGGAACGTGTTCGTCAATCAGAAATTGAAACATATCCATCGCGTAGCTGCGGCTGATGTTAAACGTACGGTCGACGAATTTAATCGTGCGAGCTCCATGCTTCATTAAATAGCGGATATCCTCTTTAATTTTTTCGCGGTCGAAATAGCGAACTCCGACTTCAATGGAAGATAAGCAAAACTGGCAGCTGAACGGGCAGCCGCGGCTCGTTTCGATATACGTAATTCGCTTTGGCAAATGCGGGATGTCTTCCGGAAAGCGGAACGGCGAAGGCATATCCGCTAAGCGGATTTTGTTTCGCTGCGGGTTAATGATAATTTCCCCATCTTCACGGAACGCGAGACCGTGGACATGGTGAAAGTTTTTATTTCCATAAAATTCTATTAATAGTTGCTTAAACGTTTCTTCCCCTTCACCGATGACGATGAAATCCAATTCCGGAACGGTTTCCATCCATTCGCGCACATCATATGATACTTCCGGTCCGCCGGCGACGATCGTGATGTCAGGGGCGATTTTTTTCAACATTTTTATGACTTTAAGGCTTTCTTCAATATTCCAAATATAGCAGCTAAATCCAATGATATCCGGCTTTCTTCGGTAAAGGTCGGTTACGATGTTTATCGCTGGATCTTTAATCGTATATTCAACAAGCTTTATATCAAATTCTGGCTGGGCGTATGCCTTTAAGTAGCGAATCGCTAAATTGGTATGAATATATTTGGCGTTTAATGTCGTGCAAATAATGTTCATCGGAACAAACCCCTTTACAAAAGCATAGAGAAACAACATTTCAATATAACATATTTTGGATGAAAATAAAAGAAGAAAAACTTGTCGAACATTGAAAAAATTTATTTTCATGGAATTTTTAGAATAATTAGAAGGAGTAAAATTTTTGGTAGAGAATATATAATAATTTGATATGGTTTGGAGAAGGAGGGATAAAAAATGAACAATAGCCTTTCTCCCCATGAAGAACAAAACTTGATGGTGGACGTAAAATTGTTGGAAGAAGAAAATAGACGGTTAAAAGAGCAGTTAAATGGCTATTCCATTATTTTTGAGCGATCTCTAGATGCGATTGTCATTTTTAATAAAAGCGGCGAATTTGTTGATGTAAATGAAGCAGCATGCCAACTGTTCGAAATGGAAAAAAGGGAATTGATTGGGAAAAAAATGACGATGTTCCTTGACTTAGTCCCTCCGGATATTTTGATGTTTCAGCAATCGATGTTACATAAATTTGGCTCATTTAGTGACGAGCTGCTTGTAAAGTTAAGGAACGGAAAAGTAAAACATATTGAGTTTTCCATGAAAAAAGATGCGTTTAACGAATTCGATTTGGTTATTATGCGCGATATTTCCGCGCGCAAAGCGCTGGAGCGGGAACGGATTATTCATGAGTTTCTCTTTAAAGATGTGTTCAACCGCGCGGTAGATGGCATTGTCATTTTCGATGAGTTTGGCCGTTTTATTGATGTGAATCCTGCTTTTTGCATGAGTTTAAACTTAGAAAAAGCGAAGCTGTTAAACTTATCATTTCAGCAATTTATCGCCAAAGAATGCGTCGATGACTTTGTTCGCCTTCTTGCCGAATTGAAAGAAAAAGGAACGGCAAAAGGCGAATTGTCGCTCGTCCGTTTTGACGGCACGGTAAAAATGTTTGAGCTTACCACGACATCCAACGTATATAGCGGCTTTTACATGGCGATCATGCGGGATGTCACCGATAGAAAAAACATGGAAATAAAGCTGCAAAAAAGCGAAGAGAGGTTTCGCGCTATTTTTGAGCAAGCGCATGAGGCGATTTTGATTTGGGATGATCGCGGATATATCTTAAACGCGAATCGCGCTGCAAGCCGGACGTTTGAACTGCCGCTTAATTTGCTTGTTCGGAAAAATTTGCTTGATTTCCTTGACCGCGGCGATGAAAAAGTGCAGCGTGTATTTGCAAAGTTTCGCAAAACGGGGGAAATACGCGATGAATTAACGTTCCACATGCCAAACGGAGAAGATAAGCAACTTGAGTTTACGATGAAGCAAGGGGCGATTGATGGATATCATTTGACCATTTTCCGCAATGTTTCAGAACGAAGAAAAATGGAAAAAGAACTGCGCGAGAGCGAGCAAAAATTCCGCAGCATCTTTGACCACGCCATGAACGGAATATTATTATGGGGAAAAGGGTACCGCATTTTAGATGTGAACCCGATCGCCTGTGAAATTTTCCAGGCAACGAAAGAACAATTGCTTCATCGTCCGATTACAGCGTTTATACCGGAAAAAGCGCGGAAACAATTCGATAAATTGATTCAGCAATGTGATCGTTTCGGAGAAGCCTATGCCGAGATGGATTTTTCGAATGGCGAGAAACAAAAAATCGTGGAGTTTGCGCTAAAGAAAGAAATTATCCCAGGTGTAGGAATGATTATGTTGCGCGACATTACCGAAAGGAAAGAGCTGGAGCTGCAGCTAAGAAAATCGGATACGCTTAACGTTGTGGGGGAACTTGCCGCGGGCATTGCCCATGAAATTCGCAACCCGATGACAGCGCTAAAAGGATTTATTCAATTATTGCAAGGAAGCATTAAAGAAGACTATTCCATGTACTTTAATGTGATTATGTCTGAACTGAAGCGGATCGAATCGATCATTACCGAATTTCTAGTTCTCGCTAAACCGCAAGCGGTACAATATCAACAAAACGATGTGTGCAAAATCATGCAAGACACGATCGATTTAATCAGCGCCCAAGCGATGATGCATAACGTGCAAATTGTCGCTGATTTTGCGCTGCATATTCCGTTCATTTACTGCGAACCGAACCAATTAAAACAAGTGTTTATTAATATATTAAAAAACGCGATTGAAGTGATGCCAAAAGGTGGAGAAGTGACGGTGCGAATTGGCCAGCTTGATGACAGCCACATTCGCATTTCCATTACAGACCAAGGCTGCGGCATTCCGCAAGATAAAATCAAAAAGCTTGGCGAACCGTTTTATACCACGAAAGAACGCGGCACTGGACTTGGATTGATGGTTAGTTATAAAATTATTGAAGAACATCAAGGGAAAATCGACGTCGAAAGTGAAGTTGGAGTCGGCACGACGTTCCATATCACACTTCCGATTGAACGGGTTGAGAGAGAGGGAGAAAATGAAACAGGAATACAACGTGTATAAATCAGAGCTGCTTGGCCCCATTTACATCGTGTCCGATGGGGATGCGATCGTAAGCGTCCAGCTTTTTGAGGAGGAGTGGCTGCGGCACTGTCAACAATATGAAATGGTCAAAAGCAATTCTCCTTTATTAGAAAGCGCCGTGCAACAGCTAGATGAATATTTTCACGGTAAGCGCAAAACATTTCACTTGCCGTTGAAATGGAAGGGAACGGAATTTCAAGAGAAAGTATGGCAGGCGCTTTGTGAAATTCCGTACGGAACGACGGTCAGTTACAGTGATATTGCTGAAAAAATCGGGCGTCCGAAAGCGGTAAGAGCGGTTGGGCAGGCAAATCGGGCAAACGAGCTGGCCATTTTTGTTCCGTGCCACCGTGTAATCGGAAAAGATCGTTCGCTGAAGGGATATGCTGGAAACCGGACCGATGTAAAACAGCGATTACTGCAGCTGGAAAAACGGAACCGGACGATATAAAAAACTAGAAGCAGCATTCGCTTCTAGTTTTTTACGGCCTGTGCGATGTAACAACAAGGTGCAGCACACCTGTTTTTGGAAATTCGCCTGGCTTTTCTTCTTCCATTCTCGGAGGATATCTTTTTCTTAAAATCATTGCCTTCTTTTTTCGTCCGTCAATGGTCGGCAATGATAGCTTTGTTTTAATATGAAGGACGGGAAGGAAAGAGAGGGAAACGTCTCTATTTTTTTTGCATGTGCGATAACGCAAGTGCCCCGACTAAAATGGCCCCTTTAATAATATCTTGCGCGTAATATGGGACATTCATCATCGTTAGTCCGTTAAGAAGGACCCCCATTAAAATGGAGCCGAACAGCGTGCCGATGACGTTCGGTTTTCCTGCCCCAAACACGGAAAAGCCAATATAAGCGGCAGCGACGCCATCCATTAAAAACGAAGCTCCTGCTGATACTTGTCCTGTTCCGATGCGGGAAGCAAGGACAATCCCGCCGAGCGCGGCAAAAAATCCGCTGATCACGTACGCATATGTGCGATAGCGGTTGACAGGGATTCCCGAAAGCCGCGCTGCTTCTCGATTCTCTCCCGTCATATAAAACAATCTTCCCGGTTTGGTATATGCTAAAAATAAATGAGCAGCAACGACGACCACTAGCATTAATAAAACAGAAAACGGGATGCCGAATACTTCCCCTTGCCCGATAAATAAAAAGGAAGGAATGAATTTGCCCGGCGCTGTTCCTCCGTCTGGAAGCGGCATATCGTTGTAAATGGAAAATCCTTTCGTATACGTCAGCTGCACGCCGTTAATCGCATACATCGTCGCCAGTGTAGCCAATAAATCCGGCAATTTTAATTTCACGATTAATAACGAGTTTAATAAGCCGACGGCGACTCCCAGCAAAAGCGGAACAAGCAATGTCACAAGAATTTCTTGGCGGTATAATACGAGCGCTGCGGCGCTGGCGATCGTTGCTAGGCTGACGGTCGAACCGACGGATAAATCAAACCCATCCACAATAAGCGAAAATGTGATGCCAATGGCGACGAGTGTGACGATGGAAATAGACCGTAAAATATCGCTGAAATTTTCGTACGTGAAAAAACGGTCAAGAGTAATACCAAAATAAGCAATGACAACAAGAATGGCAAGCAGTGTACCATGCTTATATAAAAATTCAAGAAGAGATGGTGCTTGCTTTTTCTTGGTGATCGAAACGGCTGGTTGTGCCATCCAAATCCCCTCCGTTGCAGTAATAGATTAATTGTTCATATGTGATATCACGAGCGGAAACACGTTTGACAAGTTGCCCGTCCACCATGATATAAATCGTATCAGCAATCTCGAGCAGTTCTTGAAATTCGCTTGTTAAATATAAAAGCGCTTTTCCTTCATCGGCGAGGGAGCGGATGATCGAAAATACTTCTTGTTTCGCATTGACATCAATCCCTTTTGTCGGTTCGTCAAAAATGAATACATGAGCGTTTGTCTTTAACCATTTGCCAATGACGACTTTTTGCTGGTTGCCGCCGCTTAACTGTTTGACAACCGCTTGCGGAAAAGGCGGATGAATTCGCAACGCATCCACTAACCGTTGCGCAACTTCTGTTTCTTTCTTCCGCAACACCCATTGCCATTTTGTTAATGATGATAATAGTTGAACCGTAAGATTCGTACGGACCGTTTCATTTAAGAAAAGCCCTTGTTTTCTCCGTTCTTCCGGAATAAGGCAAATTCCGGCCGCAATCGCTTCTTTTGGTGAGGAAAACGTATAACGCTGTCCATCGATCCACCATTCTCCCGCCGTTTTTGCATGGGCGATTAAACTTTCGGCGAGTTCGGTTTTCCCTGCTCCGGCAAGTCCGGCAATGCCGACGATCTCCCCTTTATGAATTTGCAAATCGACCGTTGTGCCTGTTTTCGCGATGCGCAGCTGTTTCACTTTAAAAAGAATGTCGTCACTGTATGTGCGCGCTTCTTTTTGCACGGTTGCATAGGCGCGTCCAACCATATATTGAATCATTTCTTCTAGTGAAAGGGTGGAAACGTCGCCATGGTGGACGACGTTTCCGTCACGCAAAATGGTGACGCGGTCGCAAATCTCTTTTACCTCTTTCAATTTGTGAGAAATATAAATGAACGAAACTCCTTGCGCTTTTAAATCGTTGATAATCGTAAACAGCCGCTTTGTTTCCGTTTCGCTGAGCGCGGCGGTCGGCTCATCTAAAATAATGTATCGGGCCGATGAGGAAAGCACTTTTGCTAAAACGATGAGCTGTTTTTCATGCAAGGTGCATTCGCGAATAAGCTTGTTCGGCGAAATCGACAGACCGACTTGGCGCAAAAGCTCTGCGGCCCGCTGTTTTTGCTGTTTCCATGAAAGGAGAGGTTTTTGTTTTGCATCAGCGATGTCATCAGCGGCAATATTTTCATAGACGGTCAGCGATGGAAACAAGGCGGTATCGACTTCTTGAACAACTAATCCAATGCCTGCTTTTTTCGCATCAGCAGGAGAAGAAAATCGGCGCTCTTCTCCGTCTATTGTAATCGTACCTTTGTCTGGAAAAAGGGCTCCAGCGAGAATTTTCATCAATGTGCTTTTCCCAGCTCCATTCATCCCTAAAAGGGCGTGAACTTCTCCTTTTCGCACATGGAGATTCACGCCGTTTAATACGTTTACCGCGCCAAACGATTTATAAATATTGTTCATGTAAAGTCCGTTCATTTGTTTTTCACCTGTGCTTCCAATGTTTTCATCCAAGGGGAAATGGCAACATTAGATTGCCCCCAGCCAGAAATGTATTGATGAAGGTCTTTCATCGATACTTGTTGGTTAGGCAAATCGGATCGTTTGACTAAATGCGGTTCTAATGAATAAATGTTTGGCGTTTTCTCACCAGCAATTTTTTGATAAGCAAAGCGAACTTGAACGCGTCCGACTTCGGCTGGGTCCGTCGCCGTTGTAGCGACCCAAGGGCTATTTGGTTTTTGCATCAATTGCAAATCTTCATCGCTTAAATCGATTCCATATACTTTAATCTCATTGCGTCCTGCCTGCTCGATCGCACGCGTTGCGCCTTTGGCAAATTCATCCCAAGTCGCGAAAACAGCGTCAATATCGCCTTTATTCGGATATTTTTTCAAAATCGCTTCCATTTGCGTTTGTGTGTCTAAAGCAGTATTGGCGCTGGCTGTACCGAATTTCGCCACTTCTTTGATGTTCGGATAGCGTTTTTTAAACGCATCGTAAATCACGTGGCGCCGTTCCATCGGTGTAAATCCGCCAACCCAAATGGTGACGATGTTTCCTTCACCGTTTAAGTCTTCGGCCAACGTTTTTAACGTCTTCCAGGCAAGGCTGTAGTCATCTTGGTCAATCACTGTTACGCCCGGGATGTTTAAATCATTGTCGAATGCAACAACCGGAATGCCTTTGGCGACTGCCTTTTTCACCGGACCTTCCAACGCATCCGCGCGCCCGTGATCCAACAGAATTGCATCGACGTTTTGCGTAATTGCTGTTTCGACATAGGAAGCCATTTTCGTCAAATCGTTATCCGCATTGTAAATTTGCACTTCGCCGCCAAATTTCTGCACTTGTTCTTTTACGCCAGCGATATACTGAGAAGAAAACGTGCCGATCGACATTTGCATAATGGCGGCAATTTTTATCGGTTTCTTTAATTTTTCAGGGATATCTGCCTGTTCGGTTGGTGCTGCTGTTGTTTTGCTTGTTTTCTCGGCTGCGCCATTTTCTTGTTTGGCTGGTTTCGGACTGACGGCATCTTGTTCGTTCATGCAGCCGCTAAGGATGACGAGAACGGAAAAAAGCAGTGCAAATAAATAGTGAAGTCTAAATTGCTTCATGGTGTTCCTCCCTTTGCGAATAGTGCTGGCAGCTCTGTTTCATAGTTGCCGCGGATGATCCCTTTTTCAGTAATAATGGCCGTGATGAGATCATGCGGCGTTACATCGAACGCTGGATTATAAACGTTTACGCCTTCTGGAGCGATTCGCGTTCCGGCGATATGCGTCACTTCCTCTGGATTGCGTTCCTCGATCGGAATATCTTCCCCTGTTTTTGTCGCTAAATCGATCGTTGATAATGGTGCGGCGACATAAAAAGGAATGTGGAATGCCTTAGCGAGCAGTGCCAGCCCCAAAGTGCCGATTTTATTGGCGGTATCGCCGTTGGCTGCAATGCGGTCGGCGCCGACAATGACAGCGGTAATGTTTTTCGCTTTGATCGTCTGTGCCGCCATATTGTCGGTGATAAGCGTCACGTCTACGCCGGCTTGCATTAGTTCCCACGTTGTCAATCTGGCCCCTTGCAGGACAGGGCGTGTTTCCGATGCATAAACATGAAGATTTACCCCTTTTTCTTTCGCCAAATAAAATGGAGCGAGCGCAGTGCCATAGCGGGCGGTTGCGATCGAGCCGGCATTGCAAATGGTTAAAATGCGGTCGCCGTTTTGAAATAAGGAAAGCGCGTGCTCTCCAATGCGTCGGCATACGTCTTCATCTTCAATTTGGATGCGGATCGCTTCATGGATGAGCGTCGTTTTTGCTTCATTCACAGAGGAAGAATGGGCGATGCTGGAAACGAGCCGGTCTAACGCCCAAAACAAGTTCACCGCCGTTGGTCGGGAGCTTGCCAAGTAGTCGCGGTCCTTTAGCAATTGCTCTTTAAACGTTTCCAGTGATTCTGTTTCATATCGTTGTGCAGCAAGAGCGAGGCCGTAAGCAGCCGTAATGCCGATCGCAGGTGCGCCGCGCACCTTTAACGTGGCGATTGCCTCCCATACATCCTCGATGTCTTTTAACTGTAAATATTCCGTTACTAATGGTAGTTTTTGTTGGTTTAAAATCGTGATATGAGTATCGTTCCACTCTACAGAACGCGGAATTGCGAAAGGTTCTGCCATATCGTTCTTCCTTTCATTACGTTAATTCGTTGTGGTTAACGCTGCTTGCGCGAAAAGAGAGCGAATCTCTTTTGTGGTAGACAATGTTTCACGCTGCAAAATGAGACTTCTGCCAAGGCGAAGGGCATGGCGTTTTGCTTGTAAGCGATCTTCTTTATCTTCAATGCCGTCAAGGTCGGCAACATGCGCCAAGCCGATCGTGCGGCGGATGACTTCACATCCAGCAAAGCCGATGGCATCGATAAACACATGGTGCAGCACGTCTTCCAATAATCCTTCCGTTTTAGCGTATGGCTCTACATTATGGGTGTGCCAAAGGTCGGAAAAGACGTTCACAAACACATTCCAAGCTTTGTCGATATGAGCGAATAGCGGCTCTTGTTGTTGCTCCGGGCGGGACAGAGCGTTTAATAGCAAGTTTGCGAAAAATTGCCCGATATCAAAGCCGAATGGGCCATAAAACGCAAACTCTGGATCAATGATTTTCGTTTCTTCATCGCTGGCAAAAATGCTGCCGGTATGCAGGTCTCCGTGGATGAGCGCGTCTCCTTCGGTTAAAAACTTGCGCTTTAATTTGGCGACTTCCAAGTGGAGCTTATCATCGTTCCAAAGCGCTTCTACGTCGTTGCGCAGCTCATCTTCAAAATTGTTCGTCTCATGATCAAAGAACGGATCGGTAAAGACAAGATCCTCGGTGATTTTGCATAGTTCCGGATTCACAAAGCTTTGTGCCAATTGTTTTTTTTCTTGTTGATTCATGCCAAAGTCGGAAGTGTAAAATAACGTTTTTGCGATAAACTCTCCGATATGTTGCGATAGAAGCGGATACGTTTTTCCTTCAATCAATCCTTTGCGGGCGATTTGCAAATGAGACAAATCTTCCATCACGGTAATGGCTAAAGATTCATCGGAATAGTATACTTTTGGCACGTATTGTGGCACGTAGCTCGCAAATGTGCGCAACGCATTGCTTTCAATAACAGCGCGTTTTAATGTGAGCGGCCAGCTTTCACCGACTACTTTTGCGTACGGGAGCGCTTGTTTTATGATAATTCCTTTCTTTGCATGCTGATCGACAACGCGGAAAACAAGATTTAAGTTGCCGTCGCCAATTTCGCGGCAGGCAAGCGGTGTTCCTTCCGGAAAGAGCCCAAGGCGGACTGCAAGAGCAATTGCTCCTTGTTCCGTTAATGGTTCATAAACCGTTGGATGAGAAACTGGCATAATGTAAAACTCCTCCTTCATGTAAATTAAAAAGCCTCTTTCTGCGTAGAAAGAGGCTTGAAGATTCCGTATCTTCGCACCTCTTATCTTTCAGAAAGAACGAGTCTTTCTGTTGGACTTAGCACCGTGCCCTGCGGAAGTAACGAACTTCCGGCGCCAAAAAGTGCGCCCTATCTCACGATAGTATTACGGTCGGTTGCTGGGCTTCATTGGGCCAATTCCCTCAGCCAACTCTTGATAAGAGTATGCCGCTATATTCATTTTGTAATTTTCGCTATGTTAGCAATTTTTGATGTTTTTATGCTTGATACGAATCATACATGGTTATGAAACGGTTTGTCAACACTTTTTTGCAAATTTTTTTCGGCGGCGATGTAATCAGCTATGCGGCGGTCCGCAAAAATCGGGATTTGTTTTCGCGCTTCGTTTACTTTTGCAAGGTCGATTTGCGCCGTTAATGTACAAGGTTGTTCGCTTGCTTCCACGACGATTTCCCCCCATGGATCAATCACCAGCGAATGGCCGGCAAAGACGTTGTTTGGATCGCTCCCAGCGCGGTTGCACGCGATGACGTAGCATTGATTTTCAATCGCGCGCGCTGCAAGCAGCGTGCGCCAATGGGAAAGGCGGGGAAGCGGCCATTCGGCGACGACAAATAACACTTCCGCCCCTTGGACCATATGGGCGCGGACCCATTCCGGAAAGCGGATGTCATAACAAATGACGCCAGCACATTGAGTGTTTTCTAATGTGAATAATCCCATTTTTTCCCCTGATTGCAAGTAAAGATGTTCATTCATCAGCTGGAATAAATGGAGTTTGCTATATTCGCCAACGATGGCGCCGTTTCGGTCGGCGACGTACATCGTATTAGTGACGCCATTTGCAGTTTTTTTAGCAACAGATCCAGCAACGATATTGACATGATGTGTTTTCGCTAATTTCTGAATGAACGCTTTTGTGCGTGCACCGCCCTCATCGGCAATTTCATCAAGGCGGGTTAAATCATAACCGGTCGTCCATAATTCAGGAAGAACGATAATATCTGGACGATCTTTTGCAATTTTTTCTATCTCTTTTTCCACGCGCTGTTCGTTTTCTGCGGGATTGCCAAAGGCGATATCCAGCTGAAGACATGCAATTTTTATTATCATCGAAATTCACCTCGAAAAAATTTACTTTACATTTTGATTTTTACGATATATGATTTTTCACTAGAATTTCAAGAAATTTTTGAGAAGGTGTTCATGATGAAACAGTTTCCTCCATCCGAGTTACTGCAGAGCCTGCCAAAGCAGTTTTTTGCTTCGCTTGTCGATAAAGTCGCGAAAAAAATGGCGGAGGGGCATGACGTGATCAATTTAGGGCAAGGCAATCCCGATCAGCCGACTCCTCCGCATATCGTTGCGGCGATGCAAAAGGCGGTGGCGAACCCAAAATATCACAAATATTCGCCGTTTCAAGGATATTCCTTCTTGAAACGCGCGGTTGCCGCGTTTTATGAGCGCGAATACGGCGTTACTGTTGACCCGGAAAAAGAAGTAGCGATTTTGTTTGGCGGGAAGGCAGGGCTTGTCGAGATTCCGCAATGTCTAGTTAATCCGGGGGATATTGTGCTCGTGCCTGACCCGGGATATCCGGATTATTGGTCGGGGATTGCGCTCGCGCGTGCGGAAATGGTGATGATGCCGTTGCGTGCGGAAAATCAGTTTTTGCCCGATTATGATGAAATTCCGGCAAGTATCGCGGAAAAAGCAAAAATGATGTTTTTAAACTATCCGAATAACCCGACTGGGGCGATTGCTTCGCAGGAATTTTTTGAAGAAACGGTGTCGTTTGCCGCCAAACACGGAATTTGCGTCGTTCATGATTTTGCATACGGTGCGATCGGCTTTGACGGAAGAAAACCGGTTAGCTTTCTCCAAGCAGAGGGGGCAAAAGAAATTGGCGTGGAAATTTATACGTTCTCCAAAACATATAATATGGCGGGCTGGCGAGTGGCATTTGCCGTTGGAAATGAAAGCGTGATTGCGGCGATTAATTTGCTGCAAGATCATTTATATGTGAGCTTGTTCGGCGCCATTCAAGAAGCGGCAGCGACCGCCCTTCTTTCCTCGCAGCGTTGCGTCGAGGAGCTTGTCGCCTTGTATGAATCGCGGCGCAATACGCTCATTGACGCGTTGCGGCGAATCGGCTGGGATGTCACTGCCCCAAAAGGTTCGTTTTTTGCGTGGCTGCCGGTACCGAACGGCTGGACATCGGAACGTTTTTCCGATTATTTGCTAGAAAAAGCGCATGTCGTTGTCGCGCCGGGAATCGGGTTCGGCGAGCATGGGGAAGGATATGTGCGCGTAGGATTATTAACAAGTGAAGCCCGCTTGCAAGAAGCGGCGGAACGGATTGCGCAGCTTGGTCTTTTTTAATAAAATGCAAAAAAATGATTGACAGCGTAAAAAAATACTGCCATAATTCAAATTAAATTTGCGAGAGCGAATAGTTCGAAAGTTTGAAAAGTGAATATGATATTGCAGACATTCTTATCAAGAGCAGGCGGAGGGACAAGCCCAATGAAGCCCGGCAACCGGCTTAACAACGGTTAAGCACGGTGCTAATTCTTGCAGCGGAAACGCTGGGAGATAAGAAGAGTGTGAATAATCAAAGCCTCTTCTTATGAAGAGGTTTTTTTGATGGATGAACAGAAAGAGGGATGACGATGAGTCAAGTGATTGCCACATATCTGATTCACGATGAAAAAGATATCAAGAAAAAGGCGGAAGGAATTGCGCTCGGTTTAACGGTCGGCACGTGGACCGATTTGCCGCAGCTTGAACGCGAGCAATTGCGCAAACATAAAGGTGAAGTCGCGAATATACAAGTGCTGGAAGAAAGTGAACGAGTAAACCGCTACTTTGGAAAACGGCTGAAGCGAGCGATCGTGCAAATCGCTTATCCAACGGCCAATTTCAGCGCTGACATTCCGGCGCTTTTAACAACGGTGTTTGGCAAACTGTCTTTGGACGGAGAAGTAAGATTGCTAGATGTAACGTTTTCCGATGAATGGAAGAAGCAGTTTCCCGGCCCTCGTTTTGGCATCGATGAGATTCGGCAAAAAGTTAATGTATATGATCGCCCGCTTTTGATGAGCATTTTTAAAGGTGTCATCGGCCGCGATATCGTTTATTTAACTGAACAGCTGAAGCAGCAGGCGCTTGGCGGGGTCGACCTTGTCAAAGATGATGAAATCTTATTTGACAGCGATTTGCTGCCGTTTGAAAAGCGGATTACGGCAGGAAAAGCGGTGTTAAACGAAGTATACGAGAAGACGGGGAAACGGACGTTATATGCGGTAAATTTGACTGGAAAAACGTTCGAGTTGAAAGAAAAAGCGAAACGCGCGGTGGAACTGGGCGCCGACGTATTGCTGTTCAACGTATTTGCCTACGGTTTGGATGTGCTCCAAGGATTGCGCGAAGATAAGGAAATTGCGATTCCGATCATGGCGCATCCGGCGTTTAGCGGGGCGCTTACCCCATCGGAGTTTTACGGAATAAAAGCATCTTTGCTGCTTGGTAAATTGCTTCGCCTTGCTGGCGCAGATTTTGTGCTTTTCCCGTCGCCGTACGGAAGCGTTGCCCTTGATAAAGAAGAGGCGCTTGGTATTGCCGCGGAGCTGACGGACGAGACGGAACCGTTTAAACGGTCGTTTCCGGTTCCATCGGCGGGCATTCATCCAGGACTTGTGCCATTATTGTTCCGCGATTTTGGCATAGATAGCATCGTCAATGCGGGCGGCGGCATACATGGCCATCCAGACGGAGCGGAAGGCGGCGGCAAAGCGTTTCGCGCTGCGATCGATGCCGTTCTCGCCGGAAAATCACTTCATGAAGCAGCGCGCGAAAATGACGCATTGCAAAAAGCGATTGACTTATGGGGAGCAATAGAGGTGACATCATGACAAAGCCAATCATATTTTGCGATTTTGATGGGACGATTACAGACACTGACAACATTGTCGCGATTATGAAACGGTTTGCGCCGCCGGAATGGGAAGCGTTAAAAGATGATATATTAGCACAGCGCATCTCGGTGCAAGAAGGGGTTGGCGCGATGTTTTCCCTTCTACCATCAAGTTGGAAGGAAGACATTACCGATTTCGTTTTGCAAAACGCCCGCATCCGCGACGGTTTTCGCGAATTCGTCGCGTTTACGAAGGAGCGTGATATTCCGCTATATGTCGTCAGCGGCGGCATCGACTTTTTTGTCTATCCGCTTTTAGAAGGGATCGTCGAAAAAGAACGCATCTTCTGCAATGGCGCTGATTTCAGCGGAGAAACGATCCGCATCACGTGGCCGCATTCATGCGATAACGAGTGCCAAAACGGCTGCGGCTGCTGCAAGCCGTCGCTGCTGCGAAAATTGAGAAAGCCTGATTCCTTCCATATTGTCATCGGCGATTCGATCACCGATTTAGCGGTGGCGAAACTGGCGGATCATGTGATCGCCCGCGATTTCCTGCTGCAAAAATGCCAAGAATTAGATATCCCGCATACGCCGTTTGCGACATTTTTCGATGTCATTCATTTTCTGGAGACGATGGAGGTGAAAGCATGAGTTTGCTCGCAAAAAGCATGAGTTTGCTCGCAAAAAGATGGAAAGAGCTTGCCGAAGTAAAGGCGGAATTGGCGGCGCGAGACTGGTTTTTTGCCACAAGCGGCAACTTGTCCATCAAGGTAACCGATGACCCTCTCACTTTTTTAGTGACGGCAAGCGGCAAAGATAAGCGAAAGCAAACCGATGAAGATTTTTTGCTTGTCGACGCTTCCGGGAATCCGGTGGAAAAAACGCATTTAAAGCCGTCCGCCGAAACGCTTTTACATGTGGAAATTTATAATAAAACGAACGCGGGCTGCAGCCTCCACGTCCATACGATCGACAATAACGTCATTTCTGAATTGTATGGAGATGACGGAGAAGTTGCATTTTCCGGCCAGGAGATTATTAAAGCATTTGGGCTTTGGGAAGAAGATGCGGTCATCCGCATTCCGATTATTCGAAACTACGCGCATATTCCGACGCTTGCGAAAGAATTTGCCAAGCATGTAAACGGTGACGCCGGGGCGGTATTGATCCGCAACCACGGCATTACCGTATGGGGAAAGGACGCGTTTGAAGCGAAAAAGTTTTTGGAAGCGTGGGAGTTTTTGTTTAGCTATCGTGTGAAACTGCTGCTTCTTAAGGGAGCAAAGGCATTTGCTTAACCTTTTCTAATATAAAAAATACCATTTAAGGAGGATGAAACAATGCCGGTAATTCGTTTTCATGAAACAAATGAAAGAATTACAGATTTTGAGAAAGTAGTAAAATTTTTGGATGAGCAAGGAGTTATTTATGAAAAGTGGGATATTAACAAACTTCCAGAGCATTTGCGCGAAAAATATTTGCTTACCGATGAGGAGAAAAACGAAATTTTAGAAACGTACAAAGAAGAAATTGCCGATATTTCTGCACGTCGCGGCTACAAAGCGCAAGACGTCATTTCTTTGTCGGAAGATACGCCGAATTTGGATCAGCTTTTGGAAAACTTTAAACGCGAACATCACCATACCGATGACGAAGTTCGCTTTATCGTAAGCGGCCACGGCGTTTTCGCAATTCAAGGAAAAGATGGAAAATTTTTTGATGTCGAACTGGAGCCGGGCGATCTTATTTCCGTTCCTGAAAAAACGCGTCATTATTTTACGCTGCAAGAAGACCGCCGCGTTGTTGCGATTCGCATTTTTGTTACGACAGAAGGATGGGTGCCGATTTACGAAAAAGAAGGAGTCAACGCTCAATAAATGGCTATCCCCTCTTTTCCTCTAAGGAAAGAGGGGTTTTTTTTATGATGATAACGAGATTCGCAGTTAACAGAATACGATTTTTGCCGCTGTTCCGACGAAAGTTTGTGATGAACATCCATGCGCGCACCAAAAGTAATACTTAAAATGATTCTACTAAAAAAATCATAAACAATATTCCGACAATAAAGGAATATGTGGACGTGCGCTCATTTCCATCCCCGTGGCTTTCCGGAATGAGCTCTTTGTAAATAATAAACAACATCGCCCCCGCAGCAAACGCAAGGCCGTATGGAACGAGCTGACGAAAGATGGACGTTAAATAAAACCCAAGCAGTGATGTCACGATTTCAACCGCGCCCGTAAGCGTAGCGATCATAAACGACTTCCATCTTCCAATCTGTTGATGAATTAAAAAAAGAGCGACTAAAAATCCTTCCGGAGCGTTTTGCAATCCGATGGCTAGTGCGATCAAATTGCCTGTTTCCGACACGTTGGAAGCATAGCTGACCCCAACCGACAGCCCTTCGGGAATGTTATGCAAAGTAATTGCCGCAATGATGAGCATCGCCTTTTCGTCAAACTGAATTCCTTTTTTCGTATGTTCTAAATCAATATGGGGAACAGTCATTTCCAAAATGGTTAGAATAAGGACGCCAAAAAATAACCCGATCGTTAAAGCGGAAAAACCGCCTGCCTGCAATGCTTCAGGAATTAAACTCATCATGGAAGCCGCCATCATAATTCCAGCCGAAAACGCCAGCAATATGTCTCGCCATCGGTGGGTAATCGATTTTGCCAAAAATAAAATAGGAACCGCACCTAATCCGGTTGATAATGCGGAAAGTATGCTGCCGATTAATACTTGTTTCATCCAATCCTCCTTTTCTGTAATTTTTACAATATGAGTTTCCCAACAAAAGGTGATAAACGCCCAAGCAATAAAAATAATTATTCATAAATAACTATAATATATAAACAAAAATCACAAACAGCAAGCATCCTATAAAATAGATCGTGGGGCGGAGCGCTTATTCAAAAAATATTGCACTGCATTTGATATTTAAAGTATAATGCAAGTAAGAATTAGCTTAAGCAGAAGTGTCAGGGCGCAAATGTGTTTATCAGCGCGGCTTGATGTTGCGTTCTTTTCACTTTTTTATCCAAAATTTCCTAAGCTTAATTTGTAAAGATGTTGACAATGGTTTTGATATTCAACGAACAAAAGGGTTTGATTGTGGATGACGAAGGAGAAAGACATTGAACAATCCTTAAAATTGTTTATCGTGTTATCAAGAGCATATCGGGCTGTCAACGATCAAGTGAACAAGTCGATTCAATCGTTTGGCGTGAATCCGACGGAGTTTGCGGTCTTAGAATTGCTTTACCATAAAGGTGACCAGCCGCTGCAGCAAATTGGCGAAAAAATTTTGCTCGCCAGCGGCAGCATTACGTATGTAGTGGACAAATTGGAGCAAAAGGGGCTCATTGTGCGAAAGGCGTGCGAAAAAGATCGCCGTGTCACATATGCTTCGATTACAGAAAAAGGAAAATCGTTCATTGAGGAAGTTTTTCCGCGGCACGCACAAACGATTCATGAAACGGTCGCCGGTTTGACAGCCGAGGAAAAAGACAATGCGATCGATTTATTAAAAAAATTAGGATATGGCGCAAAGCGGAAATCATAAGGGGCTGACAAAAACGATTATTCGTTTCTGCCAGCCCTTTATTCATTGCGGTTTAAGAAAGCGATGGAAAGTAAACAGGCGATGTTTTCCTATGGCACCTATAAGTATTTTTCAAACCAGCCGACAATATGATTCAGCCGTTCGAGGCGGAGTGTCGGTGGACCGCTGCGGGACAGATCGTGGTTCGCTTCTGGAAAGCGGACAAGTTTTGTTTCCCGCTTTAAATGTTTCAGGGCAATAAACAGCTGTTCCGCTTGTTCAATCGGACAGCGATAATCTTTTTCGCTATGGAGAATTAATAACGGAGTCCGAATGTTGTTCACATACTTCAACGGAGAGTGGCGCCAAAGCCGCTCCGGATTTTCCCACACGTTGCAACCGACTTCCCATTCCGTAAAGAAATAGCCGATGTCGCTCACTCCATAGAAACTGAGCCAATTGGAAATAGACCGCTGCGTCACTGCAGCTTTAAATCGGTCCGTATGCCCAACGATCCAGTTTGTCATAAAGCCGCCATAGCTTCCGCCTGTAACGCCGAGGCGAGTTTCATCAATGAAATCAAAATGGGCAAGCGCGTATTCGACACCGCTCATAATATCTTCATAGTCCATTCCGCCATAATCACCGCGTACGGCATTGACAAATGTTTGGCCATAGCCGTGGCTACCGCGCGGATTCGTAAACAACACCGCATATCCTTTTGCCGCAAGCACTTGCATTTCATGGAAAAAGGTAAAGCCGTACATCGCATGCGGTCCGCCGTGAATCTCTACAATCATCGGCACTTTTTGCCCCTCTTCAAGATGAGGAGGCTTCATCAGCCACCCTTGAATGTTCCAGCCATCGCGGGACGGGTACGAGAACGCTTCAGGCTTAGAAAAGGCAAGCTCCTTTTCCAACTCCTCATTGGCGTTTGTCAGCTTGTCACGTCTTCCGTCGCGAAGAGAAACGGCATATAAGTCGCCAATATGGGTCGGATCGCTAATGGCCGCCACCGCCATGTGATTATGGGGATGAATAGTTAATCCGTATAAATGGAAATCACCGATGACTGCAGGGGTAATCGTTCCGTCTAGCGCTACATGATAAAGGTTGACGCGTCCTCGTTCGGAAGCAAGAAAATACAGGCCGTTTCCTTCTTTATCCCAAATGAGTCCGGGACTTGGGGCGCCAGAATGCATGTCCCCCACCATCGCGTCACCGACATGCACATCCCAATTGGCGGTCAGCGTCCGTTTTTCCCCGCTGGAAACGTCGAAAGTCCAAACCCGGTTTAATGTGGCGCCTAAATATTCGAGTTCATGTCCAATCGCTGCGAGCATTTTTCCATCCGGGGACCAAGATAGCGAAGTGAAAAGCCCGTTTCCATCTGTGATTTTTGTCGTTTTTCCGCTGTCAATATCAAGAAGAAATATATCGCGTGTAAACGTGAAATCAGGATCCTCGCTCCGGTTGGCGGCAAAAGCGACTGTTTTGCCGTCAGGGGATATCGCAAATGAGACGATTTCGTCATCGCCGTCGGTCAATGCTTGGATTTCTCCTGTTTCCGCATCGATGCGGATGAGCACATCTTGTTTGTCATCGCGAAATCCTGCTGCATCGGATTTGTATTGCAAACGCTCTACAATAAGCGGTGTCAGCTCTCGTTTTTCTTTCTCATTTTTGTTTTTCTCCTCGCGTTCTTTAAGCGATTCTTCCTTGCCGAGAGAAGTGAGAGCTATGAGAAACCGCCCATTTGGCGACCAACGCAGCTGGCGCACTCCGTTTTTTAAGAAGGTTAATTGGTTCGCTTCCCCGCCGTCTGCCGGCAGGAGCCAAACTTGCGTTTTTCCGGATCGGTTGGAAAGAAACGCGATGGTTTTTCCATCCGGGGACCAACGCGGAAAAGCGTCTTTTCTTTTTCCAAACGTCCATTGTTTCACGCTGCCATCTGCTAATGACAAAAGAAAAAGGTGGGAGCGATATTCCCGCTCGTTATCAATCGTTTTTTGCACAAAGATGATTTTCTCGCCATCTGGAGAGAATTGAGGGTCGCTCACAAAGCAGATGCGGAAAAGATCTTCGGCAACGATGCCGCGCGTTGTTTTTTTCTTTGCTTGATGTACAGCCATGCAAGCCACTTCCTTCATCAAAAATGTTCTCGGTCATTATTTCGATACGCGAGTTATGTTTTCCTTCTGAAATGTGGAGAAAAGCAAAAACGAACGCTTGGTTCCCAAGCGTTCGCTTCTTAATTACGCCGATATTTTTTGTTTTTCCTCTGATTGCCGTGATGCTTTTTTCACTTGCGGGTAGAAGATGATGCCGCTGAGAAGCAGCACGACGCCAAGCATAAACGTTTTTAGGTCCGCGGTTCCGGAGATGATGACCCAAATGGAATAGACTGTTGCAAGAGCGGCGATCACCCCGTCAATGATGCGGTCGCGTGAAGCGTGTTGATACGTTTCGCCGGTCAGCGTCAGTTTTAATTGGAAAACAGAGGCGATAAAATATGGAACGAGATACGCCAATGTCGCGATGTAAATGACAAAGTCAAACGCCGCTGACATCGAATTGGAAATGGTCGAAAAAATAAAAATTTGTGCCAACCCGTTGGAAAGCAATAAAGAAAAGCTGGGTACTTCTTTTTTGTTTTCTTTTAAAAAAGCTCGGATAAACAGCCCCTGTTTTGCTGCTTGGTACGGCACTTCCGCGCTTAATAATACCCAACCGAGCGTGGAGCCGAGCAAGCTGATCAATCCGAGTCCGGCTAGAACGTAGCCGCCGCTTGGTCCTAAAATCGCGACAATCGCGTCGACAAGCGGTTTTTCTGATTGAATAAGTTCTTTTTGCGGCAATATGCCCATGACGAGCACGCTAATACCGATGTAAATCGCGAGAGCAATAAGCAAACCGAGAATGGTTGCGCGCTTTACGTCCGCTTGTTTCCGCGCCCGTGAAGCAAAAACAATTGCCGATTCTACGCCGACAAACGCCCATAATGTCGATACAGCCGCATTATTGACTTGACCTAACAATCCGATTGAATGTCCGGCATCATCATAGCGGGGCGCGACCAACGAACCGATCGTGCTTTTTTCAAACGCAAATAAAGCGATAACAATAAACAAGAAAAATCCGAGCACTTTCGCTGCGGTAGCGACGAAATTTAGCTTGCCCGCGTCTTCAATGCCGTGCAAAATGATGAAATGCATTCCCCAAAGCAGCGCTGTGCAAACGAGAAACGTCAACAAGTTCCCCAGCTTGACATCAAGGGAGCCGATGACAAATAGCGTTTGTTTGCTCGTTAAAACAGGGAAAAACGTCGATAAATAGCTAGTAAGCGTCGTAATAATTGCGACATTGCCGGCAAAGTTGCCGATCCAATATCCCCATGAGGACATAAAGCCAGATAAAATCGCCGCGTTCGATCCTTTAGGAAATAGTTCTTTTGCATAAATTTGCGGTCCGCCGTTTAATTCCGGTTTGCGAATCGCCAAATTACCGAAGACGAGCGCAGTCATTAATACCCCGGCGCCCGTGAGCAGCCACGCCAAAATTACGCCGAGCGGGCTTGCCGCTTCCGCGAGCGAGCGCGGCAGCATAAAAATTCCCGATCCTACCATATTGCCAACGACAAGCGCCGTTAATAGCCATAATCCGAGTTTTTGCTGTTGCACTGTTAGTAGCTCCTTCCTTATGATGCATCGTTTTATCTGCTTTTCACCAAAAAAATACACCCAAAAGTTCGCAACGGGTGCTCCGAAACATCCGCATTCGACCTCCATCGATAGCGTCTCATCGGTGGCAACGATGGCGGTCTTGCATCTGTTTAAATAAAGGCACAGTTTGCGGTGTCACATGAACATATTGAAACTCATTAACTTCTTTGTCTCGCTTGTTTTCATTTCAGTTGTTCATCGATCCTTACTCCATTTAGGTGGAAGTAAAAGAAAAAATATTCAATTAGCGTTATTATTATACGTTTTTCGACAAAGTTCGTCAACAATCTTTCGGCATAGAAAAAAGGATTTTCCGTGCAAAAATGGAATATAATCTAAGATAAGGAAAACGAGAGAAAAGGAAGGGATTGCATTGAAATTTTCCGAGTTTCGTTATGAACGACCAAATATCGAGAAGTTAAAAGCATCATTTCAACTGGCACTACAATCGTTTCAAAAAGCAAGCAATGCGGAAGAACAGAACGAGGCGATGAAGGAAATCAACCGGCTTCGCAACGATTTCAGCACGATGGCAAATATTTGTTATATTCGTCATACCGTTGATACGAATGATGAGTTTTATAAACAGGAACAAGACTTTTTCGATGAAGTCGAGCCGATTGTCAAAGGGCTTGTAAACGATTATTACCGGGCGCTTGTTTCCTCTCCGTTCCGCCCGCAGCTTGAAGAAAAATGGGGAAAACAGTTGTTTGCGCTCGCCGAGACGGAATTAAAAACGTATTCTCCGGACGTTGTCGAAGATTTACAGCTAGAAAATAAGCTGACAAGCGAATATACGAAATTGGTCGCTTCGGCAAAAATTTTCTTTGAAGGAGAGGAACGGACGTTAGCGCAGCTGCAGCCGTTCGTCGAATCACCGGACCGCGAGATGCGCAAGCGGGCGAGTGAGGCCCGCTTCGCATTTTTCCAAGAGCATGAAGAAAAGTTTGATGAGATTTACGATCAGCTCGTGAAAGTGCGCACTGCCATCGCGCAAAAGCTTGGATTTAAAAACTTCGTGGAACTTGGCTATGCCCGCTTAGGCAGAACGGATTATAACGCCGAGATGGTTGCGAAATTCCGCAAGCAAGTCGAAAAGCATATCGTTCCGATTGCCGTCAAGCTCCGTGAGCGGCAGCGGAAGCGCATCGGTGTCGAGAAGCTGAAATATTATGATGAAGCATTTGTTTTTCCAACAGGGAACCCAACGCCAAAAGGGGACGCAAACTGGATTATCGAAAACGGGAAAAAAATGTACGAAGAGCTGTCGCCGGAAACGGGCGAGTTTTTCCGATATATGACGGAAAATGAACTGATGGACCTCGTTGCGAAAAAAGGAAAAGCAAGCGGCGGCTATTGCACTTATATCCAAAATTATAAAGCACCGTTTATTTTCTCGAACTTTACCGGCACCTCCGGAGACGTCGACGTGCTTACCCATGAAGCGGGGCACGCGTTTCAAGTTTACGAAAGCCGCCATTACGAAATTCCGGAATATAACTGGCCGACTTTGGAGGCGTGCGAAATTCATTCGATGAGCATGGAGTTTTTCACATGGCCGTGGATGAAGTTATTCTTTCAAGAAGATGCAGAAAAATATAAGTTTTATCATTTAAGCGATGCCTTGTTGTTTTTGCCGTATGGCGTAGCGGTGGACGAATTTCAGCACTTCGTGTACGAAAATCCGAACGCGACGCCGGCGGAACGGAAACAGGCATGGCGGGCAATCGAACGAAAATATATGCCGATAAGAGACTACGATGGCAACGATTATTTAGAACGCGGCGGCTTTTGGCAGCGGCAAAGCCATATTTACACGACGGCGTTTTATTATATTGACTACACATTGGCGCAAATTTGCGCATTCCAGTTTTGGAAACGTTCGCGTGAAAACTATCAAGAAGCTTGGAACGATTATTTGACGTTATGCCGTCAAGGCGGAAGCAAGCCATTTACCGAATTAATCCGCGCCGCCAAGCTTATTTCGCCGTTTGAAGACGGCTGCGTTCAATCGGTAGTCGGCGAGATCGAACAATGGCTTGATCAAGTCGACGACCGGAACTTATAACGAATGGGGATAAGGAAGAAATCAGGATGGCTTCTTCCTTGTCCTCTTAAAATATTGGAGAAAAATATAGAGAGTTCGTTCATATCTATAAAAAGGACGAAATAAAAGATATTCTTATGGCTTCTGATAAAATACAATGGGGGGAGGAAGAGGAGTGAATGTTCGCAAAGCAACGCTCGCAGATGCACATGCCATCGCCGTCGTACATGTCGAAAGCTGGAAAACAACGTACGAAGGAATCGTGCCCGCGGAGTATTTGGCACAATTAAACGTAAGCGAAAAAGCACAGCTTTGGCGGCGTGGATTAAACCAGCCGAAACATTCGATTTTTGTCGTTGAAGAAGATGGAAGCGTATGCGGGTTTATTTCCGGTGGAAGAAATCGTGCTGCACAAGGAAAAGAAGCGGAGTATGAAGGGGAAATATACTCCATCTATTTATTGAAAGAGGCACAAGGGAAAGGATATGGAACAAAGCTTGTCGCAGCGCTGATGGATGATTTTCGACGCCAAGGGATTCGTTCGATGGTCGTGTGGGTGCTTGCCGATAATCCGTCGCGCCGCTTTTACGAGCGGCTGGGGGGTAAGAAAATCGCCGAGAAGGTTGTGGATATCGGCGGGAAAAAGCTGCAAGAATGGTGCTACGGGTGGAAAAGCGTCGCATCTTTCGCATAAATAAGCTGCCTAGGAGCAGGGCAGCTTTAAAAAAATTGTTTAATGAGTGATTACTCACTTTAAAATATGATCAATATCGTGTAAAATATAAGTGAGTAATCACTCATTATAAAGGGGGAAAGTTTATGTCAGAGAAGCCGTGTATTTGTCTAGAACATGTGTCAAAACGATTTGGGAAAAAGACGGTTATTGAAGATGTATCGCTTGACGTACACAAAGGAGAAATTTTCGGATTGCTTGGACCTTCCGGAGCGGGGAAAACGACGATTGTCAAAATGATCGCTGGCATTGACGAAGCCACGAGTGGAACGATTCGTGTATTAAATCAAAAAATGCCTGATTTACACGTAATGCAACGCATCGGTTTTATGGCGCAGTCTGATGCCTTATACGGGGAATTAACGGCATTTGAGAACATGCAGTTTTTCGCTTCGATCTATGGGTTAAAAGGAAAAAAGCAAAGAGAACGCATTTATGACGTGATGAATCTTGTCAATCTGACAGACCATATCAAAAAGCCTGTCCATCAATATTCTGGAGGGATGAAACGGCGGTTGTCGCTAGCGATATCTTTGCTGCATGAACCGGAGGTACTGCTTTTAGATGAGCCGACGGTTGGCATTGATCCTGTGCTTCGCCAAGCCATTTGGGAGGAACTAGAGAGAATCCGCCAAAATGGAACGACGATTGTCGTAACGACCCATGTCATGGATGAAGCGGAAAAATGCCAGCGCCTCGCCATGATTCGCGATGGCCGCCTCATCGCGGTCGGCAGTCCGGAAAAGTTAAAAAAAGAGACAAATTCCGAAACGATCGAGCAAGCCTTTTTATATTTTGGAGGTGCAAGAGGATGAGAGTTCGCGCCATCGTTGTTCGTATCATTCGCCAGTTTTTCCGCGATAAACGCACGCTTGCGTTAATGATTGTGGCGCCGATGTTTGTATTATTGTTAATGAACCTTGTGTTTAATGGCGAGGAATATAAACCAACAATTGCTGTTAGTAAAAAAACCCCAGACGTTGTGGTAGAAAAGTTAGCGAAATACGATGCTGATGTCAAAGAGCTTACGAAAGCAACGGCCCGCAAACAGCTAGAAAAACAACAAATTGACGCGTTTATTGAAATGGATGAAGGAGCACCGGAAATTACGTTAGAAGGAAGCGATCCGACTGTTAATAAAGCGGTACTGATGACTGTACAAAAAGCGCTTCAAGAATTAGCTCCACCAACACGAACATTGCAATGGAAGACAACGTACTTGCATGGGTCAGAAGACATGGCGCTATTTGATAATTTCGGTCCTGTGTTAATTGGCTTTTTCGTTTTCTTTTTCGTTTTTTTAATCGCTGGTGTTTCGTTCCTGCGCGAGCGTACAAGCGGAACGCTTGAACGATTGCTTTCGACGCCGCTAAAGCGCTGGGAGATCGTGGCTGGCTACATTATTGGATTTGGATTATTTACGACATTGCAGGCGAGCTTGATTGCTTGGTTTGCTGTTGATATTCTTGACATGATGATGGAAGGTTCTTTCGTATACGTGCTATTGATTACATTCTTATTGGCGATGACCGCTTTAACGTTAGGGATGTTGCTGTCTGCTTTTGCGAATAATGAACTGCAAATGATGCAATTTATCCCGCTGGTCGTCATCCCGCAAGTTTTCTTTTCCGGCTTGTTCAACTTAGATACGATGGCGGAATGGCTCCGGTCTTTAAGCGTGGTCATGCCGCTGACGTATGGAGCGGATGCGCTGCGGGAAGTCATGGTTCGCGGCAACGGTTGGAACGAAATCGCCAAAGACGTATATGTTTTACTTGGTTTTGCTATATTGTTTATGATATTCAATGTAGTAGCATTAAAAAAATATCGAAAATTGTAAGGAGTATAAAGAATGAACGAACAGCAGTGGCTGAAAGAACTATTGCAACGAAATGGGGAAGATGTGAAGCTTAGCGAGAAGCAAGTAAAAATTTTACAAGCGGCGATTGAAATGTTTGCGGAAAAAGGCTACGCCGCCACTTCGACAAGCGAAATCGCCAAGAAGGCAGGAGTGGCCGAAGGAACGATTTTTCGCCACTATAAAACAAAAAAGGATTTACTCTTGGCGATTGTCACTCCGACGCTGTTTAAATCCGTCGCCCCATTTTTAGCGAAAGAGTTTGTCAAAGAAGTGTTTGAAAGCCAGTATCAAAGCTATGAAGACTTCATCCGCGCTCTTTTGAAAAACCGCTATCAATTTGTGAAAAAATATTTGCCGGCGATCCGGGTGTTTTGGCAGGAAATCGCGTTTCATGAGGAAATTAAGGAACAATTTCAGCGCATTTTTACAGCACATGTATATCAAAAATTTAAGCGAATTGTGGAATATTTCCAAATGAAAGGAGAAATTGCCGCGATTCCCGTTGATTCGGTCATCCGCATGACGATCACAGCGATTGCCGGGTTTTTGCTGACGCGGTTTATCGTGTTGCCGGATTACGAATGGGATGACGAAGCGGAAATGGAAAGAACCGTTCAATGTTTAATGCGTGGATTAGCGAAAAAATAAAAAAACACCGCCTATCCGATAGGGGATTAGGCGGTTTGTTTATGCAAAGCCTTTGCGACAATCGCGTCATTTTCGACATCGATGCGAATCGCTTGCACTTGATCGTTTTCATCAAGCAAGACGTCGGCGATTTTGTCTTCGACGTGTTCTTGGATGACGCGGCGGAGCGGACGAGCGCCGAACGCTGGATGGTAGCCAAGTTCCGCCAATTTTTCTTTCGCCGCTGGCGTTACGTCAAGTTCGATGTGTTGTTCGCGCAATGTCGCTTTTACTTCGTTAAGCATGAGATCCACAATTTGCAGCATATGTTCTTTTTGCAGCGGTTTGAATTCGATAATCGCATCGAAACGGTTTAAAAATTCCGGCTTGAAGTAGGCATTCAACGACTCAAGAACGCTTGTGTGCGTTGTCTCTTGTTTTTCGAATCCGACCGTAATTTTTTTATCGGTAACACCGGCGTTGCTTGTCGCGATGATGACCGTGTCTTTAAAGCTTACGGTGCGGCCTTGGCTGTCAGTGAGACGGCCGTCTTCTAAAATTTGTAGGAAGATGTGCTGCACATCCGGGTGCGCTTTTTCAATTTCGTCAAGCAAGATAATGCTGTATGGATTGCGGCGCACTTTTTCTGTAAGCTGGCCGGCTTCCTCAAAACCGACATAGCCAGGAGGTGAACCGATTAATTTCGATACCGAATGTTTTTCCATATATTCGCTCATATCGAGGCGAATCATTGCATCTTTCGAGCCGAACAATTCTTCTGCGAGCGTTTTCGCCAGCTCTGTTTTTCCGACGCCAGTTGGACCGACGAATAAGAACGAACCGACTGGGCGATGTTTTGCTTTTAATCCCGCGCGGCTGCGGCGGATCGCTTTCGCTACTTTTTTCACTGCTTCTTCTTGGCCAATCACTTTTTTCGCCAAGTTTTCTTCTAAATGTTTCATTTTTTCTTTTTCATCGGCTTGCAGTTTGCCAACAGGAATGCCAGTTTTCTCTTCAATAATGCGTTGGATATCGGCAACATCGACGACTGGGCGTTCTTGGTTTACGCCGTTTTGTAGTTGTTTTTCCAATTTCAACTCTTCGCTGCGCAATTTCGCTGCCAGTTCGAAATTTTCTTCCTTCACTGCTTTTGCTTTTTCTTTGGCGATTTGCGCAAGGCGCTCTTGAATTTGTTTTTCATCTGTCGGACCAATGTGCAAGTTCGCTTTGGAGCCGGCTTCGTCTAACAAGTCGATCGCTTTGTCTGGTAAGAAGCGGTCTTGAATGTAGCGATGCGACAATTTCACGCACGCCTCAATCGCTTCATCCGTATATTTCACATGGTGGAATTGCTCGTATTTTGGCTGAATGCCTTTTAAAATCGTGATTGCTTGTTCGACTGTTGGCTCATGGACGATCACTGGTTGGAAGCGGCGTTCAAGCGCGGCGTCCTTTTCAATTTGTCGGTATTCTTTCAATGTGGTCGCGCCGACGACTTGCAATTCACCGCGGGCAAGCGCTGGTTTTAAAATGTTGCCGGCATCCATTGAACCTTCCGCCGAACCGGCGCCGACGAGCAAGTGAATTTCGTCGATGAAAAGAATGATGTTTTTGCGTTGTTGCAATTCAGCGATAAGACGTTTCATGCGCTCTTCAAATTGACCGCGGATGCCCGTGTTGGCGACAAGCGAGGCGACGTCAAGCAAATATACTTCTTTATTTAATAGTTTTTCCGGAACTTGTCCTTCCGCAATTTTCAAGGCAAGTCCTTCGACGATCGCCGTTTTCCCGACGCCTGGCTCCCCGATTAATACCGGGTTGTTTTTATTGCGGCGGTTTAAAATTTCGATAACGCGTTCGATTTCTTTATCACGGCCGATGACTGGATCAATCAGACCGGCTTTCGCAAGTTGCGTCAAGTTGCGGCCGAATTGATCTAGGAAGCCGCCGCCTTTTCTGTTGCGTTGCGGTGGCTGTGCGATATTTGGCTGTGGCGTGCCCATTTCTGAAGTTGGCGAAAAATCGTTCATAAAGAAATCATCAAACGGGAATGACGAAAAGCCTCCAAACCCGAAGTTCATTGGGATGGAAAGCTCTTGTTTTTGTTTTTCATAACATTCATGGCAAAGATGCATTTGTTTTTTCTCATGGTTAAATTGCAAGTTGATAAATACTGTTGCTTCGTTTTGCTGACATACTTGGCAAAGCATGAGGCATAACCTCCTTTTTTACCGTTTGACTTTGACTATCTTTGACTTTCTGTCTTTATTATACTTTGACTATCTTTGACTTTCAAGTGTTTTTTTCAAAAAAATTTGTTGTAATCGTGAAATGTTTTTGGAAAAACGGTGAACGATGGTATAGAACGCGGCAAACTTATGATATAGTTTGGGACAGAAAAAAGTTTAGCGAGGGTGAAAAGGATGAAAAAAGTTTATGCGTTTTTGGCGTTGCTGATGTCGTCATTGCTTTTATTCGCGGCTTGCGATCAAGAGAAGCAAGAGAAAAAACCGGAAAAGCCGGCGATGTTGGAAGTGAAAATAGAAGCAGACGACCATATTGAGTTAAACAAAGAAACAACGATTGCGTGTGTCGTAACATACGGAGGTGAAAAAGTAGACGACGCCGATGAAGTGAAATTTGAAATTTGGAAACACGGAAGCGAACAACATGATATGCTAAAGGCGAAAAATGAAGGAAGCGGTAAATATTCCGTCACCAAAACGTTTACAGAGCCAGGAACATATTCCGTCGTTGCGCATGTCACAGCGCGGAACATGCACAATATGCCGAAAAAAGATATTATTGTTGGCCAAGAGTCCAAACAGCACCAAGAACACGGTGATAATGCTGGACATGGCGGCCATCATCACGCTGACTTATCGATAATGCTGCAACATAAGGAATATGCAGTCAATAAGCCTGTAAGTTTGACGGCGCGGATTGCTCACGCCGGGAAACCGCTGACAAACGCCGTGGTTCGTTTTGAAGTGTGGAAAGATAGCGGAAAGCATGAGTTCATTGATGCAAGCGAGACACAAGCTGGCCAATATGAAGCGGCGGCAACTTTCCAAGAAAAAGGAACATACTCGGTAAAAATCCACGTAGAGGCGAAAGAATTGCATGAGCATCAAATCGAACAAATTACGGTGAAATAAAAAAGGATGCTTTGTTTTGGCATCCTTTTTCTTTATTATTTCGTCTTTCTTTGTCCGCGTTTACATATATATGAAATAAAGTGTGGACAAGGAGGATGAGGCAGCAGAAGTGTGGAAAAAATGGTCAGAAGCGTGGCAAATTGCCGCTGTCTACGTCGGAACAGTCGTTGGCGCGGGATTTGCGACAGGAAAGGAGATCGTCGAATTTTTCACTCAATACGGAGCTTTTGGCACGATGGGAGTGATCATCAGCGGCAGCTTATTTACATGGATGGGAGCGCGAATGATGGTGATGGCGCGCAGGATTGGTGCGGTCTCTTACCAGCAGTTTAACCGCTATTTATTTGGAAACGTAATGAGTCCGTTTGTTACGATTATTATGACGGCCATGATTATGGGAGTGGTTGCGGTAATGATCGCGGGCGCGGGCGCGGTGTTTGAAGAGCAGCTCGGGATGCCAAAGCAGGCAGGGATCACGATAACGCTATGTTTATCTCTTGTTGTGATGTTATACGATATAAAAGGGTTGTTTAGTGTTAATGCGTTGATCGTTCCGATCATGGTGCTGTTTAGCTCCATCGTTCTTTTAAAGCTGTTCGCCATGGAAAAATGGAGTAGCGAAGGATGGATGACAATCGATCATTCATTAAAGGCGTTTCTTGCCCCGCTTTCGTATGCCGCGTTTAATTTAACGATGGCGCAGCCTGTGCTTGTGCCATTAGCGCAGGAAGCCGATGATGAAACGACTGTGCAGCGCGGAGCAATGATTGGAGGATTGCTGCTTACGGGCATTTTATTGAGCAGTCATTTCGTTTTATTATCGTTCCCAAATGTGATGAGTTACGATATTCCGATGGCGGAAGTAATTCGTTCTTTTTTTTCTTTATTTTACTGGGTGTATATTCTCGTCATTTACGGAGAAATTTTGACGTCTATCATTGGCGGCGTGTTTGGGCTGCAACGGCAATTCCGCACGATGTTTTCTGTTTCGAATAGCTTGTTTCTTATTGCTTTGTTCGCTTTATTGTACGCGGCCAGTTTGTTTCGTTATAGTTCGCTTTTGTCGTTTTTATATCCGTTGTTTGGGTATATCAGCTTTGTCTTTCTTTTGTTGCTATGTGTGCGAAAAATGCCAAAATAGCGTAGACAGCGTTTGTCCGCGTGAAAACGGACAAACGCTTTTATAATTCGGCTAGTCAATGACAGCGTTGGCGGACGCAGCATTGGTTCTAATCGACTAAACTTTGCAGTTGCTGCTCTTTCCAAGATTCCAAGGGAAAAGCAAAAGGAAATGGAGAGCTTATCAGCGATTGCTGTTCGCCATATCATTGCCGGCAGCGAATTGTTCACTAACATAGTCGCGTTTTTTGCCGTTTTCAATGAAAACGGTTGACAATTTGCTGAAGTTGTTGAACAGAAGTAAGCAAAACATCCGCTTCTTTTGCTAGTTCATGGATGGCGGCAGTTTGCTGTTCTAATCCGGCGGTAGTTTCTTGTACCATATTTGTGAAATCGTTGGCGATGATGTTAATATCACCAATTAGGCGCTGAAGGTTCTGGCCGTTGCCGGTAACCGCCTCGACATGGATTTGATTTTGCTGCAATAGTGTGTTGAGTTCGGAAAACATTTGATGGAATAATGCGAATGTTTCGCCCGTTTTCCATAGCGAATGTTTCGTTTTTTCTACATGCTGCTCGTTTTCCTGTACGGCTTGGACGGCGTTACGCAGCACGCTTGTCATCGTCTGCAGCGAAGATAAAATTTGCGCAGCAAAATCGTTTGTATCTTCAGCAAGCTTGCGGATTTCTTGAGCGACAACGGCAAAGCCTTTTCCTGTTTCTCCTGCGCGCGAGGCTTCGATCGATGCGTTTAACGCGAGCAAATTCGTTTGTTTGGTGATCGTTCGAATGGCGGAAATCATGTTTTGGGCGTTGGCCGCTTCTTGTGATGCAGCTTGGATTAATGCCGTCGTTTTGTTTATTTCTTGTTGCATCGTATCCATTTTTTGTTTTGTTTCTTCAATGAGGCGGTTTCCTTCGTCCATCGATGCGAGAGCGGTTTTTGCCTGTGAAACGACACGTTCCACTTCTTCCTGCATTTTTTGCACCCGTTCGACCATCTGTATTACTAAATGGTTGGCTTGTTCTACCGATGCGGTTTGCTGTTTCGTGCCTTCGCGGAACGTTTCCATTGCTGCGGCGATTTCATCAAACGATTCAGAAAGCCGTTTTGTTTCCAGCCGCTGTTGTTCGCTTACTTGATTTACCGTATTGGCGGCTTTCGCTAACTCGGTGATCATCGCGCGAATGCCGAAAATCATTTTGTTTATTTCGTATGCAATTTGATGAAATTCATTGCGTTTTCGGCCAGTATGTACTTCTGTATGAAGGTTTCCGGATGAAACGGAGCGAGTGGCGCTATACCAATGGCGCAGTTCATTGACAAGAGAGCGGTAAAAAAGCGAGCTTATGATCAAGCTGACGATCATTGTCGCAGCGCATGTCCATAACGAAGATAGCGAAAAAAGCAGCGTGATGAGAAAGCTGAGCATGGCAGGAACAATGGAAAGAAATAAAAAGTAAGTTTGCAAATAAGGACGGTGCATCAATCTTCCCAATCGCAGATTAAAGCGCTTTCCATTAAAGTCCGTAAATAAAGGACAGCTTGCATCTATGAGCACCTCCCCTGTATCACGCTCGTACACTTGCAAAAGCGGTTCCGTTGTTTTAGCGGCTTTTTGTCCCACCTCATCGGAAAAAACGCGGCCTTCGCGCAATCGATTCGTATGAACGATTGCGCACCCTGTTTCATCAACGATTAAAAAGTACTCATCTTGCTGTAGTTCGCTGTCAAGAAGTGAACGGACACGTTCCAATTGCTCCTCTAGCGGACGGTTTACGTCAAGAGACTGCCGCAGTTTTTCAGCGACCCCGACGACTTTGTTTAATGCTTGCTTCGCTCGCTGCCGTTTGATTAGCTGTTTCATCGTTTATCCCCCCTATTCTTATTTCTTTCAATATATACGGAATATTCAGATATATCAACTGTCGATAAAACAAAATGTTTGTTTAAAGAAAATAGCCATGTTCGCGTTTTAATAACGGGAGTGGGAACATTTGATGATTTCGTTTGGCAATATCATCTGTTGGACAGAATGATGACATTCCAATATATTTGGAAATGTAGCCAGTAAGATGCTGCTTTTATTTTTGTTCACATTCTCGCCTATATTGTATGGTTGTCAATAAAACACAAAAAGAGGTACAATAAGAAAAGCTAATGGTTAAGCAAGCAAAGAAAATCGAAGAAGAAGTCCGCGCCGGTAGGCGCGGGAGAGGTTCTAGAACAACCCTCTATAAAAAACTAGGGACGGCTATATCCTTAGAGGGTATAGCTTTTTTGTTTTAGAATGCTCGTTCTTCTTGAAATGACAGAAAGGAGAGCGACGATGATGAAAAAGGAAAAAGCGATGGTCGTTTTCAGCGGAGGGCAAGATAGCACGACCTGTTTATTTTGGGCGTTAAAACAATTTGATGAAGTAGAAGCGGTGACGTTTGACTATGGTCAGCGCCATCGTCTCGAAATTGAAGTGGCGGCTTCGATTGCGAAGGAACTCGGTATTCCTCATACCGTTTTGGATATGTCGCTGTTAAATCAATTGGCACCAAATGCACTTACGCGAAGCGATATCGCTATTGAGCAAAAAGAAGGGCAATTGCCATCGACGTTTGTAGATGGGCGAAATTTATTGTTTTTGTCGTTCGCAGCGGTACTCGCCAAGCAAAAAGGAGCACGCCATCTCGTAACGGGCGTGTGCGAAACAGATTTTAGCGGCTATCCGGATTGCCGGGATATATTTATCAAATCGCTAAATGTCACATTGAATTTAGCAATGGATTACCAATTTGTGATTCATACGCCATTAATGTGGCTTACGAAAGCACAGACGTGGAAACTTGCCGATGAACTTGGCGCTTTCGAGTTTGTGCGAACGAAGACGCTAACTTGTTATAACGGGATTATCGCCGACGGCTGTGGCGAGTGCCCGGCTTGTGTGTTGCGAAGACGGGGGCTTGAAGAGTATATGAAAGAAAAGGAAGGGGCAAATCAATTATGATACACCAGCTTTATCCGCAAGTATTTCACAATTACCGATACGAATTAAATAAAGATATGCATATTGCGGCAGCTCACTTTATTCCTCACGAGAAAGCGGGAAAATGCGCGAACATGCATGGCCATATATATACCGTGAACATTACGGTGGCGGGCGATGAACTGGACGATGCGGGGTTTTTAGTGAATTTTCAAGAGTTGAAAGAGCTTATCCATGGCAAACTGGATCATACGTTAATGAACGAACATCAAGATTGGTTCAATGATCAAAATAGCAACGATTTTCCGACAAGCGAAGTCATCGCCCGCAAAATTTATGAAACGGTGCAAGCGCATTTGGATACATTGCCGCACAAGCCAAAATGTTTGCAAGTGTTCGTGCGCGAAACGCCGACAAGCTACGTTGTTTATCGGCCGAAAGCGGGGAAATGATCATGGCAAAAAAAATTCCCGTCCTTGAAATTTTCGGGCCGACGATTCAAGGAGAAGGCATGGTGATCGGGCAGAAAACGATGTTTGTCCGCACAGCCGGCTGCGACTATTCGTGCCGCTGGTGCGACTCTGCCTTTACATGGGACGGATCGGCAAAAGAAGAAATCCGGCAAATGACTGCCGAGCAAATTTGGGAACGCCTATGCGAACTTGGCGGCGACCGTTTCCGCCATGTTACGATATCGGGAGGGAATCCTGTTCTCATTCAAGCGCTTGAAGAGCTTGTATTATTATTAAAAAATAAAGGTATTCGCATTGCGGTCGAAACACAAGGAAGCCGCTGGCAAGATTGGCTATACGATATTGATGATGTCACGATTTCGCCAAAACCGCCAAGTTCCGGAATGGAGACGGATTTTGCAGTGCTTGATTGCATCATCGATAAGCTGGTCAGCGCGGGGCGGGCGCCCCATGTTAGCTTGAAAGTCGTCGTATTTGATGACGATGATTTTGACTATGCGAAAATGATTCACAAGCGTTACCCGAATATTTCGTTTTATTTGCAAGCCGGGAATGACGATATAATGGAGAAAGATACCGCGGCACTGCGTGAAAAATTGTTGGCGAAGCTGGACTGGCTGGTGGAAAAAGTGGCGCAATCAAACGAACTGAACGACGTGCGCGTTTTGCCGCAGCTGCACGCGCTGTTGTGGGGAAACAAGCGCGGCGTATAAGCAAATGAATAAGCAGGAAAGGGGAATAATGATGGCAGGAAGAAAAGAGGAAGAATTAAAAAATCTTACATTGCTCGGCAACCAAGGAACAAAATATTTGTTCGAATACAGCCCGGAAGTGTTGGAAGTGTTTGAGAATAAACATCCTGACCGCGATTATTTCGTGAAATTCAATTGCCCGGAGTTTACGACGTTATGTCCGAAAACTGGGCAACCGGACTTTGCGACGATTTACATCAGCTACATTCCTGATAAAAAATGTGTCGAGAGCAAGTCGCTAAAATTATATTTGTTCAGCTTTCGCAATCACGGAGATTTTCATGAGGACTGTGTCAATATTATTATGAATGATTTAATTAAAGTAATGGAGCCCCGTTACATTGAAGTGTGGGGAAAATTTACGCCGCGCGGCGGCATTTCGATTGACCCGTATTGCAATTGGGGACGTCCGGGGACGAAGTATGAGAAAATGGCGGAATACCGTTTAATGAACCATGATTTATATCCCGAAAAAGTGGATAACCGTTAATGCGCATCTTCCTATTCATAGGAAGATGTCGTTTTGTGCAGGAAAAAACTGTGGTTTTTTTCGCGAAAGTCATATATAATGACATTGACTTTTCATTTGGAGGTTTTAGCTTTGGAGTGCAGGAGGGCTCTATTAATCGGGGCGAGCGGGCTTGTTGGAAGCGAATTGCTAACGTTGTTGTTGGGATCAGATATATATAAACAAGTAACCATTTTAGTCCGGCGTCCGTTGCCTGTCCATCATGAAAAACTCCGGCAAGTAGTGATAGATTTCAATAAATTAGAATCATATGAACGGTATTTCCGCGTAGATGATGTGTTTTGCTGCCTTGGAACAACGCGGAAAAAAGCAAAAACGAGGCAGCAGTTTATCCAAGTGGACTATGAATATACGTTGCGCGCGGCGGTGCTGGCGGAAAAATGCCGTGTAAGAAGCTTTTTAACCGTTTCTGCTCTTGGGGCAAACCCGCGCTCTCTTTTCTTTTATTATCGAGTGAAAGGGGAAACCGAAGAGGCGCTGCAGAGACTTTCGATTCCGTCATTGCACATTTTCCGGCCTTCGCTTCTTCTTGGAAAACGGCGGGAATTTCGCTTTGGAGAAAAAGTGGCGGGCTGGCTACTAGGCTGTCTCCCGTTTTTATTTGTTGGAAAATGGGAAAAATACAAGCCAGTGGAAGCAAAACAGCTGGCCTTTGCCATGTTTTATGTTGCGACTTCTTGCCAAAACGGTACGCATATATATGAATCAGATCAAGTAGCCCGCATTTCCTAGCAAAACGGACGGAGGCTGTCCTTGTCCTAAAATAGGGGGACAGCCTCTGTTTTCGTTCCTATTTAATAATTTTGTAATTTTTATGATTGACGACAGTTCGTTCTTGCAAATCCAACTCTCTGTAATTTTCCATATACGTTAGATCAACGATGACAGAATTTTCATTGACTTTTTCCACGATTCCTCGCAATCCGTTTTTAAATTCGATAATGTCGCCAACTTTTGCTTTTTTCATGTTCATTCTCCTTTTTTGTTTTTATTGTGTTTGTTCTAGTTTGCCTCATTTTCATTTTTAAGTAAAGGGCTTTATGTCGTATTTTATTTTTATAACCGATTTTTTCTAGAAAAGAAAGGAGCTTGTGAAAAAAGCTCCTTTCTTACTTGGCAAACACGTGGTTTCCAATCACTACAGTGACTTGTTTCGAACGCAGCCAGTTGCTTTTCGCCGTTTTTGGATTATAGAAATATAATGAGCCATTTCCTAAACCGCGAAAAGCAAGGGCTTCTTCAACGACATGATATGCTTCACGGCCTGCCGGTTCATAAATCGTTCCGTTTTGCACCGGCGTGAACGCATAATGGCCGCCAGAGCGCTCATAAATCACTTCGCGAATCGTATCAGGAAAATCAGGGTGATCCACTCGATTTAATACAACGGTTGCTACGGCCACCTTTCCCGCATACGGTTCGCCTTTTGCTTCCGCATGAACGAGGCGGGCTAATAAATCTTTTTCGCTTGCAGAAATCGTTGTTTCAGGGATAACTAACTTTTCGCCAGGAGATAATACATCGGTGTACTTGCCATTTTGCTTTTGCAGCTGTTTTAATGGAACGCCGTATCGTTTGGCAATGTTCCAAAGCGTTTCTCCATGTTTTACTGTATGAGTTGTGGCGGCATGAGCATGACCTCCAAGTAAAAATGCGCCGTAAAAAATCGATGCTAGCATAAGCTTCCTTATTTTTTTCATCCAATTCCCTCCTTCTCTTTAATTCGTTACTAGAGTAACAAGGTTTTCTTTTTCTATCATTATACAAATGTTGGGAAAATGCATTTTCCATTGATATTACTAGTTTCATAGGAGGAATGGAAATTTTTTTAGAAAGAAAAAGCGCCGATTTCCATGCTGGAAAATCGGCGCTAATTAATGAATGATTGGGGAATTAGCTTCGCGGTTTTTCTTGATAATGGTAAATGACGTCTCCTCCCCGTTGCGCAATACCGCGGAAATGTTTAAAGTCGTTTTGTTTTACGAGAACGTTACGAAACGTGGGAAAATCTTCTTTTTTCACTAGCAGTTCTGAAATCGTTCCGTTGCGCAATTCATCGAGAAGTTTAGCGGCTAATTTTTCATCCATCGCTCGCTCACCTCCACCGATGAATGTTGTCACAAACATATAGTAGCGCAGCAGCGCCATAGGATAAATACCCATTTTTTTAGGAACAAACACCCTTTGCTTGTTTCCACATACAATATGGATGGGTGTGTATCATAAATGAAAAATGAGGAGGAGAAAAGTGTGAATCATTGGGATTCGTATATGGATGATCCATTTTTTTATGAACAAAGCCATGATGTAGAAGAAAGAACGGAGGATGATGCAGAGCGGATGGAAAATAACGTACCGCCAGCTATGCCAATGCCAGCCCCTTCTTATCCGGTCCTGCCGGTGCAAGAATATCCTATGGAGAACTGGCATCATCCGATGGCAGGAGGAATGACGTCGTTTGTCGATAATGATGAGTTTGACAATCCGGATGTCGCACCGCCAATGATGACGTTTGACATGGGAGAGAGAGTGCCAATGGGTGAAAATGTTGAGTTTACCGGAGCAGCGCCGATGCAGATGCCGTCTGCAGCAGAAATGCAAGGCGCTGTCAGCGGAGCAGGAAGCCCTGTGCTTCCACCGATGTTGCCAATGTCATGGATGGTTCCAAGTGTTCCGCTTCCCGCATGTAGCCCAATGATGCCGTTCGGGGCACCGATGCCGACAGTCTATTACACACCGATGCCTTACTACGGAGGAATGGCGCCATATGTTCCATTGCTCCCGGGATCATATCGGTAAACATAAAAAAGACCGCTGTTTTGCTGCGGTCTCTTTTTTTGATGCAACCAGTCAAAGTGGTATACTTTTTGTTAGAAGACCATTGGCTGCTGGAACGCTATTTGCTGCGGAATTGTCGCATAAAACGAAGAGAAAGGTTGGGAGAAAGATGGATTTTTTGCGAAAAGTGGTTATCGTCACTGGCGGAGCAAATGGCATTGGAAAGTCTATTGCCACAATGTTTGCGGAAAAAGGAGCGAATGTCGTAATTGCCGATATTGCCGAAGAAGCGGGGGAAAAGCTTGTTTTAGCATTAAAGGAAAAAGGGTTAGAGGCGCGTTTCATTCCGACTGATGTTCGGAAAGTCGATGAAATAGAGAGCCTGATGAGAGAAACGTTTGAAACGTATGGCCGTTTGCATTATTTAATTAACAATGCAGGTGTGTCAAGATGGAAATCTCCATATGAGTTAACGGTTGAAGAGTGGGACGATGTGCTTCACACCAACTTACGGAGCGTCTTCTTTGGATCGCGCGAAGCGGCGAAGTATATGCGGAAAAACGAAACAGGTGGGGCGATTGTCAATATCGCGTCGACAAGGGCGCTCATGTCGGAGCCTCACTCGGAAGCATACGCTGCTTCTAAAGGAGGAATTTTGTCATTGACTCATGCGTTAGCTGTTTCGTTTGCTGATGATCATATTCGTGTGAATGCAATCAGTCCAGGATGGATTGAAACAGGGGATTACGGCCAGTTGCGGGAAATTGACCATGCACAGCATCCAGCGCGGCGCGTCGGCAAGCCGGAAGACATCGCACGCGCTTGTCTGTATTTGTGCGATGATGAAAATGACTTTATTACCGGGGCAAACATTGTCATTGATGGCGGAATGACGAGAAAGATGATTTACGTCGAGTAGATGCTGTGAATCGTTGAGTGGCGTGGTGCCGCATTGAACGTTCGACATGGATTTGCAATGCAAAATATAAGATAGTACAAAGGACGGAGGATGACGATGAAAATTCGAAAAGCGGTATTATTTGATGAACGGACGCCAACCAATGTTTACATTTATGAAAATAAAAAGGAAGAATATATTGTTGTAGCTATTCCCGACCTCGAATGGTCGCTTTTGGTCCGCTACGATGAGGAAACGGAAATGTTAAAGGAACGATTAGCATCATCATTGACGAAAGCAGTTCCGCAAGAGCATATGGAAACGCTTGTAAACAAACTATTATATTGGGTGCACGAAATGTAAACAACGTAAGTAAACCGCGATGGAGTTTTTTCAAGCTGGGAAAACATAAAGAAGCGTTCGATAGAGCGAGAAGTTGACAAAAAGACAGCCGTTTATTTGTTTTTCAACTTATGAAAAAAAGATGACCAAAATATGGTCATCTTTTTTGGTTTTTGCAGGATCAAGCAGACGCTTATCGCTCTATCCATGTGGTGATTGTTTCAATAGGCAACCGTGTTGTACGGCGGGCAGGAGCGACGCTTTTGCCGATTGTAATGAGCATAATCGGAATATAACGTTCAGGAATATGAAATTCTTGTTTAAATTGTTCAGCGTTAAAGCCGCCGATCGGGCACGTCGCCCATCCTTTTGCCGTAGCAACTAGCATAAGCTGCATAGCGGCGAGCGAGGCGTTGTTAAATGCTGCATCACGGGCATATTGTTTATTTCTGTATGCCGCTTCGATTTGCTGCGCGATTCTTTCTTTTATTTCTTGCGACATTGCTCCTTCATTTACTAATGAATCATATACCGCGTCCGTATTTTTATACGCTTCTAAATCACCTAATACAGCAATGACGGCGGAAGCATCGACAACTTGCTGTTGATGATTGGCGATTGGGTATAGACGTTGTTGCGCTTCTTTTCCATGAATGATGACAAAATGCCAATGTTGCAAGTTCCATGCTGACGGCGCTTTTCCTGCCATTTCAATGATGTCGCGCAGTTCTTCTTTGCTAATGGAAACGTTTGGGTCGTATTTCCGAACAGATTGCCGCTCGTCAATGACAGCAAAAAAGTCTTTTGCGGGCGTGGAAATAGTGTTTACCATATTATTACCTCCAATTTCTGTTATTGGATTAAAAATATAACCAACTAACTTTTCATAACTAAAGAGTTTGTTATCATCATAAATTTATCCTTATGCTTTTGTCAATTTTTTAAACGAAGATGTTTTAGAAATGCTTTTGCTTTCATTGCATTTGAAAATTGCGGCAATCCAATGATGTGCTTTTCCTGAAAATTTAGGGGAAAACGTATTAACGATACAAACTTTTTTGCCGAAAAAATAAGTGAAAGAACATATCGATCTATAATTAGGTAACAATTTAATAACATCGATAATTAATATTGATTAATTCGCTGTTATTTCATGACATAAAGGGATGAATGAGATGACTCGAAATCGATTTCTTTATGACATCGTTGTTGATGAGCAGCTGCTGTTTACGATTATGAACGAGCTATTCGATGTAGTGTTTTTAATGAAAGTGGAAGCAGGACCTAAATTTCGTTATGTTCGTGTTAGTTCTCATGCGCTTTATTTAGCGAATTTGACCGAAAAAGATATCGGAAAATGCATCGAGGATGTTTATCCAAAGGAAATTGCTTCGTATTTAAATAAACAATATCGAAAAGCGTTTGAAACGAGGAAGATTGTTACATATCGCGACCAAGTGAATATCAACGGTGAATTGCGAATTGCTGAGTCGATGATTGTGCCTACATTTAAAGAGGATGGAACGATTCCGTATATGATTTGTTTTACTCGGGATATTACAGAACAAATTGCTCGTGAAAAACAGCTTGAGGAAATTCATCAGCTGTTTCATTCGTTTCTTGAACAGTCGCACGATGCGATTGTGATGTTTGATTTGACTGGACGGATTTTGCGGGTTAACCGTGAAGTAGAACGGCTGTTGGGCTGGAGCGAGAAAGAAGTAGTTACAAAAAAAATCGCCGATTTTTTGCCGGGATATCATGCCAGACTGCAGCGAAGCTTGCAGAAGCTTAGCCGCGGTCAAAGTTTAACGTCTGCTCGTTTGTCGCTGATACGAAAAGATGGGAAAAAAGTGTATGTATCCGCAAATGTTACTCCAGTTTTCGGAAAGGATGGCACAGTAGTCGCAGGATTGTCGATGCTTCGCGATATCACCGACTTTATTCAAGTACAGGAGCAGCTTCAACAAAGCGAGGAATTATACCGGAAAGTAATCGAATTTTTGCCTGATCCTATTATCATTCAAGTCGATGGGACGATTCACTACATGAATCCGGCCGGACTGGAAATGGTAAAGGCCGAACAGATGGACTTTGTAAAAGGGAAAAGGCTAAGCGATTTTCTCGAAAAACGCGAACAGCAGGAAAATGAATGGGTATTAACATCGTTATGCGGGGAACAAAAAGAAGTCGACGTGAAGGAAACGTCCATTGATTACTACGGACAAAGCGCGCAATTTCTTATTATTCGCGACCTATCGGAGCAAAAGAGCAAAGAGAAAAAAATTGAATTTATGGCACAATATGATCCTCTTACGGTGCTTCCAAACCGTAATTATTTAAGGGAAAAGCTGAATGAACTGCTGCTTCGGCATACTAGTATCGCTGTGCTATTAATCGATATTAACCGCTTTCAGTTTATTAATGATTTTCTTGGTCATGTAAACGGTGATGAACTGTTAAAGGAATTGGCGCGGCGGTTGAAAAAAATCCAGTCAGAACAAGTGTTTTTGGCGAGAATTGGCGATGATGAGTTTGCGGTTGTTTGTACATATCAAAAACAAGAAGAAGTGAACTGGCTGCTAAAAAAACTTGATCGTTTGCTGAATGAGCCGTATTTCATTGCCGGGGAAAAGCTAAATGTCACGATAAATATCGGGGTAAGCTATGCACATGATGCGGATCGTTCGGTAGAAACGTTGCTAAATAATGCGGGAAAAGCGGTTTATTATGCGAAAACGAATGGTGTCCATCGTGTTGTCCAATATCAATCGAAATTACATGATATTTTTGTAAAGCGAATTCGTTTAGAAAACGATTTGCAAACAGCTCTTGAAAATAACGAATTTTCACTTTATTACCAGCCAAAGGTAAATGTTCAGACAGGCGCGATCAGCGTTGAAGCGCTGATCCGCTGGGAGCATCCGCAGCTAGGCATGGTAAGCCCGGCGGAATTTATTCCAATCGCTGAAGAGACAAATATGATTGAGAAAATCGGAAAATGGGTGCTCCAGCAATCATGCAATGATTTGAAACATTTACATAAAAATGGATTTTCTGCGCTGAAAATGGCTGTTAATTTATCGGCGAGACAATTTATGGACAGCTCGCTAAAAGCTACAGTGTCCAATATTTTAACGAGCGCCGATGTTCCGCCATCATCGTTTGTTTTCGAAATTACGGAAACGACGATTATGAAAGAGCCGAATGAAGTGATTCGTATTTTACAAGCGCTAAAAGAGCAAGGAATTATGATTGCCATCGATGATTTTGGTGTCAGCTACTCTTCACTAAATTATTTAAATCGTTTTCCAATTGACGCGGTGAAAATAGACCGCTCTTTTATCCGCGATTTTCACGAAAATCGAAAAGGGGCGGAGATTGTGGAGGCGATTATCTCGCTTGCGCACCGATTAAATTTAAGCGTGACCGCCGAAGGAGTGGAAACGGAAGAGCAAGTCCGTTTTTTACTGGAAAAAGGCTGTGATGAGATGCAAGGATATTATTTTAGTCGCCCCGTACCGTTGGCACAATTGCCAAGTGTACTGATGAAGCTGCAATCATTTGTTGGAAAATGGAGATAATATACTTTTCCTTTACTCCGTCGCAAGCAGGGAATAGCGAAATCAGGAAAAGTGAAAAAATTGGCGCTTGTTTTACAAACGATTGGCAGCGGGACAATTTCTAAAATATATCAGCAGTCCAACAACATGTTGAGCGTAATCTAAGAAAATGGGGAAACGTGCTATTACGTTTCCTCTTTTTCTTTGTTATTAAAAATGAAACCTTTTGCATACGCTAAACGTAGTTCTTTCATGAAAAAAAATAAGGAGAGTGGAGAATGTTAATTGTCCAACTAGCAGCCATTTTATTTGCTGCAAAAATCGCGGGGGATATTAGTGTCCGTTTAGGGCAGCCGGCTGTGCTTGGAAAGCTGTTGATTGGCATCGTGCTTGGCCCAAGCGTATTAGGGATTGTGCAAGATACGGACATTTTAAAGGAAATAAGCCAGATCGGCGTTATTTTATTAATGTTTATCGCAGGCTTGGAAACGGATATCGACCAGTTTAAGCGCACAGGAAAAGCCGCTACATATGTCGGGGTGCTTGGAATCGTCGTTCCGTTGGCGCTTGGATATGCGGCGGGAATGGCGATCGGATTATCAATGGAAAAGGCTGTATTTCTCGGACTGTTGCTGTCGGCGACAAGCGTAAGCATTTCGGTGCAAGCGCTGAAAGAAATGGATCAACTGAAGTCGAAGGAAGGCTCTGCAATATTAGGTGCCGCAGTAATCGATGATATTCTTGTCATCATTGCGCTGGCGTTTTTAATGAGCTTAACCGGCAGCGACGTTCATCTTGGCGCTGTCATTCTGAAAAAAATCATTTTCTTTGCCGTTGCGATTTTATTGGCGTGGAAAGTCGTACCGTTTGTGCTGCGGCTATTTGCGCCGTTGCGTGTATCAGAGTCTGTTATTTCTGCGGCATTAATTATTTGTTTTGCGTTTGCGTATTTTGCAGAGGCGGCGGGAGTAGCGGCGATTATCGGTGCATACATCGCTGGATTAGCCGTAAGTTTTACGGATTATAAGCAGGAAGTGTTTGAAAAAGTTGAAACGATTGGATACTCCATTTTTGTACCGGTCTTTTTTACTTCCATCGGGGTAGCCGTCGAATTTTCCGGTGCGCTAAAGCATATTTGGTTAATGCTTGGGTTAAGCGTATTAGCTGTATTGACAAAACTGGTCGGCGCCGCGTTGGGGGCAAAACTGGCCGGATTTTCTTGGAATAGTTCTTTTGCGGTTGGGGCTGGAATGGTTTCGCGTGGTGAAGTGGCACTGATTATCGCTGGTATTGGCTTGGAAACAAAACTATTGACTCCTGATTTGTTCGCTGTTCTCGTTGTCGTTGTCCTTGCGACAACGATCGTGACACCGCCGTTATTAAAGGCGATTTTCAAAGGGAAGCAGGCTACTAAACAAGCAGCATAACAAAACAATATGGAGGCTTGAGCCTCCATCATTTTTTCGCTTGTTTGGTTATTTTTGCTTCTGCTTTCGAGACAGTAGGATTGGCTGTTTCTTGGCTTGCTTTGTTTTGACGTTGTTTTTCCTTCTTCTTCTGTCTATGTTACACAATATGCCTTTAAAATTCCATTTAATTCACAATGATGTTTTGTAGGAATTTGATGGTGTGCGTTTTCAATATAGATTATTTTCGCATGAGGCACATTTTTTCGAAATAGCTTCTCATACGGATGCATATGGTAGTCGCGGGCGCCATAAATAAGAAGAAGCGGCATACGCAACGATGCAAGGCGTTCCGTACAGGAATAGGCTAATCCTTTTTCGTACATGTTTATTAAGTCTTTTTTGTTGACTAATTGCACGTATTGTTTGATTTCCTGTTGCTCTTTTTTATTTTTTTCATGCGATTTCGCCAATACGTTCGCAAGTAAAGAAACAGCGCCGATTTTTGCCGTATAAATGCCAAGCAAAAATTCATAACGCAGAAAAGCTGTGCATACTTCAGAAAATCCACCGATTAAAACGAGCGTTTTCACTTTGTGGGGATAGCGCAAGGCAAACTCTAATGCGATCGATCCGCCATTGGAATAGCCGCAAACAACCGCCTGTTTTACGTGAAGCGCATTAAGCAGGCAATGAATATCATGGGCCAACAATGGAATTGTAATCGAACGATTCGACGGGCTGCTTTTCCCATTGCCGCGCATATCGTACATAATGACGCGTAAGTGGCTTGATAAAGATTGCTGATGGCGGAAAACGATATGCCCCATCCCAGGCGGATGAATGAATAAAAGCGGTGTACCGCTCCCCATTTCCTCGTAGTAAAGACAAACGCCGTCTTCTACCGTAGCATACGGCATGGCAACTCCTCCTGTTTGCAGATTTCATCCTGATTGTATGGATCACCGAAAACAAAATCGTTTTTTTGCTGCATTTTTTACACCATTTCCTAGATTCGTTTCTGTTTGCATGCCTACTCATAGTATGAATCTATCTAGGGAAAAACATAAAAAAAGCTGGCAATTTTTAATCGGCCAGCTTTTGTTGCATCATTTTTGTCGAAGAAGCGTTTGTAAGAATCATTTGTATCCCTTCGCTTACCGAATGGACAACGTATTGCGCCTCTTTTTTAACAGCAGGATGGGCATGAGACATGGCAAAGCTGTAAGGAGTTAAACGGAACATTGGAATATCGTTGAAGGCGTCGCCGAAACAAGCGATTTCATGCGGCTGCACGCGAAGATGTTTTATTAAGGCGAGAATCGCATTTCCTTTGCTAATGTTTTTTGGCATAATATCAAGGCAACGTGGTTCGGAAATGAATGCGTCGACGTGATTGCCAAACTGATTGGTGATTTTTTGTTCAAATTCAACAATTTGTTTATCTTCCGCTAGTACAGTAATTTTCGACGGATGAATATCTTTGCCGATCGCATCAAGCATGTTTGGGAGTTCGTATAGTCCATAAAATAGCCGTTTTTCTATTTCATTGGTATACTCGTTCGTTTCTTCAATAAAATATGCGTTTTCATCGCAAACGAGCACGATCGCTTTCCATTCCTTTGCTTGCTGGTAAATTTGCTGCGCTAATTGAGGGGGAAAAGTGACTGCATGAAGCCGCAAATTTGTTTTTGTGTAAATGAACGCACCGTTTTGGCTAACGCGATGCGCTTTTTGTTGCAATTCCTTCAGCACGTCTAAAATTTCATTATCCATTCGGCCGGATGCAATCGCAAGATCAATCCCTTGTTCCGTCGCGAATTGAATCGCACGTTTATCTTCATTTTTCATGCGTTTATCAAATCCGAGCAGCGTTCCGTCCAAATCGCTGACAATCAGTTTAATCAATATCGTCCCCACCTTTCCTTCATCATTGTAACATGCTTTCATCGTAGAGGGGAAAAAAGAGAGACGAAATTTATATATTCAGGAAAAGTCAATATTTATTCATTGACGATTTATAGATCGTTGCGTAAGATGATAATTATTGCAAACGTTTTATTAAAGGAGTGGGGCTTTGTGACAGAGTCCTTTCGGGTGGAAAAAGTGCTCAATAATAACGTGTTAATCGCTTCACATCCAACGTATGATGAAGTTGTTTTGCTTGGAAAAGGGATCGGGTTCGGGAAGAAAAAAGGGGATTATATTGAGCAGAGCGCCGTTGAAAAATGCTTCATTTTAAAAAATGAGCGGGAACAGGAACAATACAAAAAGTTGCTGCCAGAGCTTGATGAAGAATTTATCGGATTGATGAACGAAGTGATCCAGCATATTAAACAGCGGGTCAACGCTCCGCTAAACGAGCATATTCACGTCGCACTGACTGATCATATTTCGTTTACGCTGAAGCGGTTGAAAAAAGGGCTTGATTTAAAAAACCCGTTCTTGGTGGAAACGAAAAGCTTATATCCGCTAGAATATGAAATTGCGTGTGAAGTCGTCGATATGATTAACAGAAGATTAGGAGTCGAGCTGCCGGAAGGTGAAGCCGGCTTTATCGCGCTACACATTCATAGCGCAATTTCGAAACACAGCCTTTCTGAAGTAAATCAACATTCCCAGCTTATCGCCAAGCTCGTTCAAATTGTCGAACAGCAGCTTCATATTGCGATTGATCGCGACAGCATCCATTATTTGCGGTTTATTCGCCATTTGCGTTACGCCATTGAACGCATCAAAAAAGGAGAAAAAGTCGAAGAACCAAAAAAATTGTCGAAAATCTTGAAAGACGCATATCCGCTATGCTATAATCTTGCATGGAAGTTGATTAAAGTGATGCAACAAACGTTACAAATGCCGGTAGACGAAGCAGAAGCGGTATATTTAACAATGCATCTGCAAAGGCTTGCTAAAAAGGAAAAGGAAACAACCAAATAAAGTTGTCTCTCTTTACGTGTTACTGATTCGATCAGGCATGAGTAAAGAAGACAAAATGGAGCGGGCAAGAGGGATTTTTCTTTTTCCTCTTGTTGTAAGCGTTCTATTTTTGTCTTTCTTTGCTCATGCCTTTTGTTTTTATTCGCGTGTTGTTCATCACGATATGGGACGCGCTATTTTTCACGACAGCCGCGAGAGAATTTTCTCGTTTGTCGTACATGAACGTAACGTTTGTTGCAAAACTTATAGAGAGAAGGAGGGCATAAAAATGAAACGAATATTTGGTACGCTGCAAAAAGTCGGCAAAGCGCTCATGCTGCCTGTTGCGATTTTGCCGGCGGCAGGAATTTTGCTCGCTTTTGGCAATGCGTTGAAGAATCCGGCGTTGACGGATAAAATTCCGGCGCTGAAAGCTCATTGGGTTGTGCTTGTTTCCGATGTCATGGAACAGGCAGGCGGCATCGTGTTTTCGAACCTTTCGCTCCTTTTTGCCGTCGGAGTAGCCATTGGACTAGCAGGTGGCGATGGCGTTGCCGGGCTTGCTGCGATTATCGGCTATTTAATTATGAATATCACGATGAGCGTGATATTAGGAGTTACTCCGGATATGATCGGCGACAATCCGGCATTTGCGAATATATTAGGGATTCCGACGTTGCAAACAGGGGTGTTTGGCGGCATTATTGTAGGTATATTGGCTGCCTATATGTACAATAAGTATTTCAACATTGAATTGCCGCAGTATCTTGGCTTTTTTGCCGGAAAACGTTTCGTGCCTATCATTACGGCAGCTTCTGCCGTTCTGCTCGGAATTATCATGACATGGGTATGGCCGCCGATTCAACATGGGTTAAATGCGTTTTCTCATAATATGATTGATGCCAATAAGACGCTCGCAGCATTTATTTTCGGGGTCATTGAACGTGCACTCATTCCGTTTGGATTGCACCATATTTTCTATGCGCCGTTTTGGTTTGAATTCGGCGAATATGTCAATAAAGCAGGACAAGTGGTGCATGGCGACCAAAAAATCTTTTTCGAGCAATTAAAAGATGGAGTGTCATTAACCGCGGGAACGTTTATGACAGGGAAATTCCCGTTTATGATGTTCGGCCTCCCGGCGGCGGCGCTCGCGATTTATCATGAAGCGCGTCCGGAAAACAAAAAAGTCGTTGCCGGCATTATGGGATCAGCGGCGTTAACGTCGTTCTTGACCGGGATTACAGAACCGATTGAATTTTCGTTCCTATTCGTTGCGCCAGTGCTATTTGCGATCCATACGATTTTTGCAGGATTATCTTTTATGATTATGCACCTGTTAAACGTAAAAATTGGAATGACTTTCTCCGGTGGAGTTATTGACTTCTTGCTATTTGGCGTATTGCCGAACCGGACAGCGTGGTGGCTCGTTATTCCGGTCGGATTAGCGTTTGCGGTCATTTATTACTTCGGATTCCGCTTTGCGATTCGCAAATGGGATTTGGCGACGCCAGGCCGCGAAAAAGCAACAGAAGAAGCGCCGACGGCGAAGACAGAAGGGGACGATCTCCCTTACGAAGTGTTGGCGGCGCTTGGCGGTAAAGAAAATATCGCACATTTAGACGCGTGCATCACACGTTTGCGTGTTTCCGTCAACGATATTAAAGCAGTCGATAAAGATCGCTTGAAAGCGTTAGGAGCAGCGGGTGTGCTTGAAGTGGGAAACAATGTGCAAGCCATTTTCGGTCCAAAGTCCGATATATTAAAAGGGCAAATTAAAGATATTATGGAAGGCCGCGCTCCGACACGAGCAAAAGAAGAAAAACAGGAAGAACCAGCGGAAGAAACAAAAGAAGCGAAAGAAGTGAAAGCAGAAACGATCGTTTCGCCGTTAACGGGAGAGGTTGTTCCGCTTTCTGAGGTGCCTGATCAAGTGTTTTCACAAAAAATGATGGGTGACGGCTTTGCGATTATGCCAACAGATGGAACGGTTGTTTCGCCTGTGGATGGAAAAATTGTGAATGTATTCCCGACAAAACACGCGATTGGAATTGAATCTGTTGGTGGGCATGAAATTTTAATCCATTTCGGTATCGATACGGTCAAATTGAACGGCCAAGGCTTTACCGCGCTCGTACAACAAGGAGACGAAGTGAAAAAAGGCCAGCCTATTTTAAATGTAGATTTAGAATATGTGAAAAATAACGCTCCTTCTATTATGACGCCGATTATTTTCACAAACTTGCAGCCGAATGAGGCAATTCATGTGAAAAAACAAGGAGCGGTGACAAAAGGGGAAGACCGTATCGCGGAAATTCGCCAATAAAGTGAATTTTTCTTGTAAATTTGCTTTTGCTAATTGAATATTGTTGCTATTATTTGATATGATGACAAACGAAAATATAAAGGAAAAGGGGAATGACGACGATGGCTGAAAAAGTGTTTAAAGTAATTTCCGAATCTGGAATTCATGCGCGTCCTGCGACGATACTTGTACAAACGGCAAGCAAATTCAACAGCGACCTTAATTTAGAGTACAATGGGAAAACGGTAAACTTAAAATCGATTATGGGCGTTATGTCATTGGGAATTCCAAAAGGTGCTCAAATCAAAATTACGGCGGAAGGGGCAGATGCAGCAGACGCGATAGCAGCATTGACGGAAACATTAAATAAGGAAGGTCTTGCGCAGTAATGACAAAGACAATTCAAGGAATTGCTGCATCGAGCGGTATCGCCATTGCCAAGGCGTACCGCTTAGAAACCCCTAATTTCGTTGTAGAGAGAAAAGCCGTTTCCGATCCACAAGCGGAAGTTGCACGTTTCGAAGCGGCAGTCGCAAAAGCGAAAGAAGAACTGGAAAGCATCAAACAACATGCTTTGCAACAATTAGGGGAAGATAAAGCCGCGATTTTTGCTGCACACCTGCTTGTATTAAATGACCCAGAATTATTAAATCCGATTAAAGAAAAAATTGCAGCAGAGCAAGTGAACGCGGAATACGCATTGCATGAAACGGCGGAGATGTTCGTTTCCATGTTCGAAGCGATGGATAATGAGTATATGAAAGAACGCGCCGCCGATATTCGCGATGTGACAAAGCGGGTGCTTGCTCATTTGCTTGGAGTTGCGATTTCCAACCCAAGCCTTATTTCCGAAGAAGTTGTGATTATTGCCGAAGACTTAACCCCATCCGATACGGCGCAATTAAATCGCCAATATGTAAAAGGCTTTGCAACCGATATCGGGGGACGCACATCTCATTCGGCGATCATGGCGAGATCTATGGAAATTCCAGCTGTTGTCGGCACGAAACAAGCGACAGCAGAAATTCAAACTGGTGATGTTGTAATTATTGACGGATTGGACGGCAATGTCATTGTTAATCCGTCGGAAGATGTGCTCGCGCAGTATGAAGAAAAGCGCGCCCGCTATGAAGCGCAAAAAGCAGAATGGGCAAAGCTCGTTCATGAAAAAACGGTGACGAGCGATGGGCATCATGTGGAACTAGCTGCCAACATCGGCACGCCAGATGATGTCAAAGGAGTGCTCGAAAACGGAGCGGAAGGAATTGGCTTGTACCGTACGGAATTTCTATACATGGGACGTTCTGAACTGCCGACAGAAGAAGAACAGTTTGAAGCGTATAAAACGGTGCTTGAACGAATGGAAGGAAAACCGGTTGTTGTGCGTACGCTTGATATCGGTGGCGATAAAGAGCTTCCATATTTAGATTTACCGAAAGAAATGAATCCATTTTTAGGATTCCGCGCAATTCGCCTTTGCTTAGAAATGCAAGATATGTTTCGCACACAGCTTCGCGCTTTATTGCGGGCGAGCGTATACGGGAATTTGAAAATTATGTTCCCGATGATCGCCACGCTTGATGAGTTTCGCCAAGCAAAAGCGATTCTTTTAGAAGAAAAAGAAAAATTGCAGCGCGATGGTGTGCCGGTAAAAGAAGACATTGAAGTCGGCATGATGGTGGAAATTCCGGCGGCAGCAGTACTTGCCGATCAATTTGCGAAAGAAGTGGATTTCTTTAGCATCGGCACAAATGATTTAATTCAATATACAATGGCTGCCGACCGCATGAACGAACGAGTCTCTTATCTTTACCAACCGTATCATCCAGCCATTTTGCGCCTTATTAGCAATGTGATCGACGCGGCGCATAAAGAAGGAAAATGGGCTGGAATGTGTGGTGAAATGGCGGGCGATCCTGTAGCGATTCCGATTTTGCTCGGTTTAGGATTGGACGAGTTTAGCATGAGCGCAACTTCCATTTTGCGCGCGCGTTCGCAAATGAAAAAATTATCCAAAGGAGACGCAGCGCGCTTTAAAGAAACGCTGCTGTCTATGAGCACAGCGGAAGAAGTTGTTGCGTTTGTGAAACAAACGTTCCATATAGAATAAAGAATAATCAGCGGTGGAATACAGATTCCACCGCTGATTTGCTTCAGCATAGACTCATCATAACGAGCCGACGTGCTCTACGGGAATGCTAAAGCGATCGTTTTTTCCGCAAGAAGTGCCTGAATGCCACCACATTCCGTCATTTCTCTAATGTACATGTTGATTTTACCAAGTGCAAGTGCAGCGCCTAAATGGGATGAGGGCCGGCAACCATCGGATGCAGCCAGAATACCGCCAACACGGCCGCCTATTTCCACATAAAGCGCTCCTTCAAAACATGATTGGCGAGTTTCTCTTTGTTCCACTATGATCGGATGGAAATAGCGGCGGAAACTTTCTTGTTGAACGCGAATTAATTGCGAAAAATCGTTTTTCGTGTAATTGCGTATGATCACTTTTGGCGGAGCATCGCCGTTTATACAATTCCTTTCTTTTCATACCTCTTTGTCCTCCTTTTTATGAACGGTTACCTAAAATCATGTAGGGGTTATCTAAAGTATGGCAATAAAAAATATTTTATTTTCTTATTTTTCCTAAAATTTATGTTTGCGTTCGTTCGGATTTTTTCCTCCAAAAGTGAATAAACGGTCCTTCTCGATGTGAGCGGCGCATATTTTTGGGAATGATGCTGGTCGTTTGCAAAATATATCTCGCAACCGCTTTTTCACCGCTTGTTCATAAATTATTTAATTATGAGAAGCTGCTCCTATAGACGGAAAATAATGATAAATTTTATAATAAATAAAACAAGATTCGACAAAAAATGAGAATGCGCAAAGGAGAGAAATGGAGACGTGTTCAAAACATTAAAGGCAAAACTTATCGTATTTATGGCGTTGTTAATGGTTGCTTCATTGGTGATCACTCAAATTGTCGGGGTCGTCGAAACGAAAAAAGCGATCCAAAAAGATGTCGAAAAACGCGCACAAACGATCATAAAAGGGGTGGTCGAGGATATTCGCGACAGTTTCCAAAGCGAGGAAAATGGTTTGTTGCAATTTAGCGAATCCCCTGTTGTGGCACAAATGGTCAAAAATAATGAAGTATGGCCGGAACTTGACCAAGAACTTCGCACGTTTTTAAAAATCCATGAAAATGTGCAGCTTGCTTATATTGGCACAGCCGACAAAAAAATGTATACAACGCCGGCGATGCAGCTGCCTGATGGATATGATCCGACATCTCGTTCATGGTATAAAAAAGCGGAAGCAAATCCAGATGAAATCGTTTGGACAAAGCCTTATGTCGATGAGATAACAGGAAAGAATATCGTTACATTGGCAAAAGCGGTAACCGCAAACGGACGTGTCGTCGCTGTGATTGGGCTGGACATGACGTTAGATGCTGTCACAAAAATTGTCAATGATAGCGATGTCGGGTATGATGGCTATCCCGTTTTGATTGATCAAAGCGGAATCGCTATTGTCCACCCAAAATATAAAGGGAAAGATATGTCAGACAACCCAAGCGTCAAGCGCATGTTAGCGAATAAAAGCGGTTTCTATACATATACATCCGAAAATGAAAAACGGGTTATGTATTTTGACACTATCCCTGAGCTAGGATGGAAGGTTGGCGTTGTATACAAAGAGAAAGATTTGCTTGCCATTAGCCACTCGCTCGCCTCTAAAATGTTCACAATTGCAGCTATCGCAATATTGATTGGTATCGTTATCATTTATTTCCTTTCCCGCTCGATCGTCAAACCGTTAGTTACGCTTCAGCATCAAACCGAAAGAGTGGCACAAGGTGACTTAACGGTACAGGTGCAAGTGAAATCAAAGGACGAAATTGGGCAATTAGCTAATCATTTCAATTATATGACTTCGCAAGTGCGGGAGATTATTCGCCAAATAAATGAATCGGTAGCCGAACTGGCCGCTTCCGCCGATCATCTAAGCGCTGTTTCTGAGGAAACAATGGCGACAAGCGAGCAAGTCGCAGGCGCCATTAACGATATTGCGAAAGGAGCGACGGAGCAAGCCGGCGATTTAGATACGATCAACGAACGGACGGCAACGCTTTCGAAGCAAATTGAAACCGTTACGCAATCAGCGGCAAATATGCAAACGTTATCGAACGAAACAAAAGAAGCAAGCTATAACGGGCTGGAGAACTTAAATGTGCTGCAATTAAAATCGGATGAGGCGAAAAAAGAACTGTTCGCAGTGGAAAAAGTGGTGAACGATTTAGTCGAAAAAATGAAAAAAATCGATGAGGTCATTCAAACGATTACAGCGATTTCTGGGCAAACGAATTTGCTTGCATTAAACGCCAGCATCGAGGCAGCAAGAGCGGGAGAACATGGGAAAGGATTTGCCGTTGTTGCGGAAGAAGTGCGAAAGTTAGCGGAGCAATCGGCAAAAGCAACCGACCTAATTCGCCAGACGATTGCGATGATCCAACAGCAAGCCGATCTTGCGATGCAGGCACTTGGCCATTCTAAAGATATGTATGAACAACAGCAACAAGCCGTTCATATAACCGGCGATTCATTTTTCAAAATTGCGACAATGATGGAAGAGTTAACGACGGCGATCGCTAATATTACAGATGAAGCAAACCGGATGAATGAAAGCAAGAATGGCGTGATCGAAGCAATGCAAAGCATTTCTGCGATCGCGCAGCAATCCGCGGCTGCTGCGGAGGAAGTGGCGGCGTCGGCCGATAATCAATTGCAAGCATTAAGCACGGTGACGGAATCGGTGGAAAAATTAAGCGAGATGGGACGGAAGTTGCAAAAGCTAGTGGAAAAATTTAAACTATAGCCTTTAAGTCCTTCTAAAATTTTTATTTTCTGCGGCAATACATACGTATGTGTTGCCGCTTTTTTCTTATGTTTTAAAACTCTATTTAAAAAAGTAAGTATTATATGACGATTTTTAGTTTTTAATCATCGATTTTAATGAATAATAGTGCTAAAATATAGGTTGAAAACGTTTATAACGTTATTTCTTTGTTTGTTTGGGAACAATGCATGGCGAGCGACATGCCCCGCTTCGTATTTTGGCGATGTGCGTGGAGCAGGCTCGACCATTCCCAAATGAATGAAAATAGTTGGAGGTTTTTCAAAATGGTAAAGCAAACGATGAGCTACGCAGAACCATGGAGTCAATTTTACGGTCCGAACCTTGGATATGTGATGGAAATGTATGAGCAATATCTAGAGGATCCGGACAGCGTAGACCCCGAATTGAAGCAGTTATTTGAACAGTGGGGGGCGCCGACAACGGAAGCAGAGCGGTTTGAGTATAGCGAAAGCGCCGCCAAAACTCATCAAACGTTCCGTCTTCCTGAGAATCCGACGATATTTAGCAAACTCGTTGCGGCTGTAAAACTGGCTGACAACATTCGGCATTACGGTCATCTGGCGGCAGATGTCAACCCATTAAACAACCAGAATAAAGATTCGCGCCGCATCGAGTTAAGCGAATTCGATTTAACGGAAGAAGATTTAAAAGAAATCCCGGTTCCGTTTATTTGCCCGCATGCACCTTCGCACGTCCGCAACGGATTGGATGCAATTAACCATTTAAGAAAAATATATACAGATAAAATTGCTTTTGAATTTTCGCAAGTACATAATTTAGAAGAAAAAAACTGGTTAATTAAGGAAATTGAATCAGGTGCATATTACCCAAGTTTATCGAATGAAGAAAAGGTGGCGTTGCTTCGCCGCCTTACGGAAGTGGAAGGGTTTGAAAAGTTTCTTCATCGCACGTTTGTCGGGCAAAAGCGTTTTTCCATCGAAGGATTGGATTCGATGGTTCCGCTGTTGGACGAACTTGTCCGCCATTCCATTGAAAATGAAGTGAAAGCGATTAATATCGGCATGGCGCACCGCGGACGCTTAAACGTGCTCGCCCATGTTCTTGGCAAACCGTATGAAATGATTTTTGCTGAGTTTCAACATGCGGAAAGCAAAGATTTCATCCCGTCGGAAGGATCGGTAGCGATTACATACGGCTGGACGGGGGATGTAAAATATCATTTGGGAGCAGCACGCCGCTTGCGAAACAAAAATGAGCATACGATGAGAATTACGTTGGCGAACAACCCGAGCCATCTGGAAGTGATCAGTCCAGTTGTTTTAGGGTTTACACGCGCTGCCCAAGAGGATCGCTCGAACGCAGGCGTGCCGTCTCAAGACACGGATTCGTCGTTTGCTATTATGATTCACGGGGACGCGGCATTTCCTGGGCAAGGAATTGTGGCGGAAACATTGAACTTAAGCCGCTTGCGTGGATATCAGACAGGCGGGTCGATTCATATTATTGCGAACAATATGATCGGCTTCACAACAGAAAGTTATGATTCTCGTTCCACGAAATACGCGTCTGACATCGCAAAAGGCTTTGAAATACCGATTGTGCATGTGAATGCCGACGATCCGGAAGCGTGTTTGGCAGCGGCGAACCTTGCGTTTAAATACCGCCAGCGCTTCAAAAAAGATTTTGTCATCGATTTAATTGGCTACCGCCGCTTCGGTCATAACGAAATGGATGAACCGATGGCGACAAATCCGACAATGTATAACGTGATCCAACAGCATCCAACGGTTCGCCAGCTTTATGCGCAAAAGCTGGTGGAAAAAGGGATTATTACAAAAGAAGCGGTAGAAGAGATGGAACGAGAAGTTGCCGAGCGGTTGAAAATCGCGTATGAAAAAGTTCCGAAAGACGAATCAAAGCTCGATTTTATCATGGATCCGCCAAAGCCGGTGGCAAGAAAATTGCCATTTGTAAAAACGGCTGTGGAAAAAGATGTATTGCGTCGGTTGAACAAAGAGTTATTGCAGTTTCCTTCTAATTTCCATGTGTTTAATAAGCTAGAACGCATTTTAAAACGCCGCGACGGCGTGTTTGATGGCAATGGGAAAATTGACTGGGCGCATGCGGAAATTCTCGCGTTCGCGACGATTTTGCGCGATGGTGTTCCAATCCGGCTTACCGGCCAAGATTCGCAGCGCGGCACGTTCGCCCAGCGCCATCTTGTGTTGCATGATGTGAAAACAGGCGAAGAGTTTGTGCCGCTTCATCATATTAGCGAAGCGAACGCCTCGTTTGTTGTTTACAATAGCCCGCTGACAGAGGCTGCAGTGCTTGGCTACGAATACGGGTATAACGTCTTTGCGCCGGAAACGCTCGTTTTATGGGAGGCACAATTCGGCGACTTTGCGAATATGGCGCAAGTAATGTTTGACCAGTTTATTTCGTCTGGACGGGCGAAATGGGGACAAAAATCCGGCCTTGTTATGTTGCTTCCGCACGGATATGAAGGACAAGGCCCGGAACATTCGAGCGGCCGCTTGGAACGGTTTTTGCAATTAGCGGCGGAAAATAACTGGACGGTAGCGAACTTGTCCACATCTGCTCAATATTTCCATATTTTGCGCCGGCAAGCTAGCATTTTGCGATGGGAAGAAGTGCGCCCGTTAGTGCTGATGACGCCGAAAAGCCTGCTGCGGCATCCGCTAGCTGCTTCGGATGTGGAAGAGTTTACGAACGGCCAGTTCCATCCTGTGCTTGAACAAAAGGGGCTTGGCAAAAACCGCGAGAAAGTCGAAAGAATCATTTTAAGCACTGGAAAGCTGACGATTGATTTAGCGGAACAAATCAATAAAATGGAAGGGTTAGATTGGCTCCATGTCGTGCGCATAGAAGAATTGTATCCATTCCCGAAAGAGGAACTGCAAGCGATTTTGGAGCGCTATCCGAACATTAAGGAAATCGTATGGGTTCAAGAAGAACCGCAAAACATGGGAAGCTGGTGTTATGTCGAGCCGAAATTGCGAGAAATCGCTCCAGATGGGGTAGATGTAAGCTACATCGGAAGACGCAGACGGGCGAGCCCTGCAGAGGGTGATCCTGTCGTTCATCGAAAAGAGCAAGAGCGTATCATTCAATGCGCATTAACGAAAAAAGAACAATAATTGCAAGATCTAGGGAGGTCATTAACGTGGCTGAAGTCAAAGTTCCGGAATTAGCAGAATCAATTACAGAAGGAACCATCGCGCAATGGTTAAAAAAACCTGGTGATTATGTAGAAAAAGGCGAATCGATTTGTGAATTGGAAACAGATAAAGTGAATGTGGAAATTATGGCGGAAGAATCCGGAGTATTGCAGAAGATTTTAGCAAGTGAAGGAGATACAGTCGCCGTAGGGCAAGCGATCGCTGTCATTGGCGAAGAACAGGCCGCTCAGCCGGCTGCGCAAGAAACAGCAAGCAAGGCAACGTCAGAAGCAGCGCAAGAAACAGAAGCAGCAGCGGTCAAAACGGAAGAAAAACAAGAACAGCCAGTTGTGGCCGGCAATCATCCGGCGCAGCGCCCAGTTGCTTCGCCGGCAGCGCGGAAAATCGCAAGAGAAAAGGGCATTGATTTAACACAAGTCCCTACTGTCGATCCGTTAGGCCGTGTTCGCAAACAAGATGTGGAATCATTTGCGCAACAACAATCAAGACCGCAAGCGGCGCCAGCAGCACCGGTTCCGCAACCGTCTCCATCGGCAGTGCAGCAAAATGACGGCAAGCCGGTCGTCCGCGAAAAAATGTCGCGCCGCCGTCAGACGATCGCCAAACGTTTATTGGAAGTAACGCAATCTACGGCAATGTTGACGACGTTTAATGAAATCGATATGTCAGCGGTTATAGAATTGCGGAAGCGGAAAAAAGAGAAATTTTTCGAAGAGCACGACGTGCGCCTCGGGTTTATGTCTTTCTTCGTGAAGGCGGCTGTAGCAGCATTGAAAAAATATCCTTACGTCAATGCGGAAATTCAAGGTGATGAAATTATCCTGAAAAAATACTATGACATTGGTGTCGCTGTTTCAACAGATGAAGGATTGGTTGTTCCGGTCGTGCGCGACTGCGATCGGAAAAACTTTGCCGAAATTGAAAGAGATATTGCCGAACTGGCTGCGAAAGCGCGCAGCAATAAACTATCGCTAAGCGACCTGCAGGGCGGAACGTTTACGATTACAAACGGTGGAGTGTTTGGTTCGCTGTTTTCCACTCCGCTTCTTAACGGACCGCAAGTCGGCATTTTAGGAATGCATGCTATCAAACTTCGGCCTGTTGCAATCGACGAAGAACGAATCGAAAATCGTCCAATGATGTATGTAGCGTTATCGTATGATCATCGAATTATTGACGGAAAAGAAGCGGTCGGCTTCTTAAAAACGATCAAAGACTTGATCGAAAATCCAGAAGATCTTCTATTAGAAAGTTAAGGAAAAAGGAGGCAGGCTCCAAAAAGCGTCTCTTTGGAGCCTCCTCCTTTTTTCCGATTTACGAATGCTGAAATGGAACGGTTCGTTCGATTGTAACGGAATGTTGCCAAGAAGCGATGATGTGTTCGAGCGGAGGAAAAGCGGTCTTTCCTGTTGGTAGAGAAAAAATCAAGAACGATGCGTTTGCGATAGATGGGCTCATGAAGAGAGAAAGCGAGTTAGCGGTACGCGGAAACGTGTTTCAAATGATGCAGATGAAGAATGGGACAATTTCGCTCAATGCATGATGACGCTAAGCGAATCGCTTTTTTATTTGTTAAGGAGGAAAAGAAGAAAACGCGACGAAATCATTTTAATAAAAACATTTATAATGGAGGAGGAAAAAGCGATGGAGTTGCGCTTATCAGGGAAAACGGCGCTTGTCGTCGCATCCAGTCAAGGTCTTGGCAAAGCAATTGCCCGTCAGCTTGTGCTGGAAGGGGCGAATGTCATGATTACAAGCCGAAACGAAGAAAAACTGCAAGAAGTAGAGCAAGAGTTGCGTGACTTGCATAAAGGAAAAATTGCCTACGTTCAAGCGGATATTACGAAAGCAGAAGATATTCGCCGCCTTGTGCAAAAAACGGTAGACAATTATGGAACGATTGATTTGTTGGTGAACAACGCCGGGGGGCCACCTGCGGGAACGTTTGAAACGATTAGCGACGAAGACTGGTACCATGCGTTTGAATTGAATTTGCTTAGCTATATCCGCGTTATTCGCGAAGCGCTTCCGTATTTAAAGAAAAAAGGGGGGAAAATTGTCAACATCGCTTCTTCTTCCATTAAGGAGCCGATTCCCGGATTGATTTTATCTAATACATTCCGCACTGGCATCGTCGGTTTGACGAAAACACTGGCTGCAGAGTTTGCTCCGTACAACATTTTAATTAATACAGTCGCACCGGGGCGAATTGCGACAGAAAGAGTTGCGTTTTTAGATAAAATCAATGCTGAAAAATTAGGAATTTCGAAGGAAGAAATGGAGAAGCGCATGAAAAGCGCGATTCCGCTTGGCCGTTACGGTACGCCGGAGGAATTTGCCAATGTCGTTACATTCCTTCTTTCAGAAGCTAACTCGTATATCACCGGTCAATCTCTCATTGTTGACGGTGGAATGGTAAAAGCGATTTAATATAGATGGGCGTGTTTTTCGCTGCAGGTGCACGGCTAATTAGTGAAATGAAAATAAAGTCGCCGCAGGTCTTTTTGCAGGTTTTGCCGGTGGGATTGGCGTCTTCTTTTCATGGACGAAAATCCTAATATTGCTGGAGCCGCCAAAAGTCTTTGCATTGCAGAATGAAGCGAATAGGGGATATTTTTGAGAAGAAAGATAGCGCCTCAAAGCAAAATCTTTTTTGTGACGAATCGTCATAGGGAGGGGAGCAAGACAGTGAAAACAATCGGATTTATCGGCCTTGGCGTAATGGGGAAAAGCATGGCGCGCAATTTGCTAAAAGGCGGTTATCCGCTGCTCGTTTACACGCGGACGAAAGAAAAAGCAAACGATCTTATTGAAGAGGGAGCTGTTTGGAAAGAAACAGTCGCTCAGCTTGCCAAAGAAGCGGATGTTGTCATTACAATGGTTGGATATCCAAAGGATGTGGAAGAAATATATTTTGGAGAAGAAGGAATACTTGCAAACGTGAAAGAAGGTACATATGTGATCGACATGACCACATCGACTCCATCGCTCGCTGAAAAAATTTATAAAGCGGCGAAAGCGCGGAATGTTTATGCGCTTGACGCCCCCGTTTCCGGCGGGGATATTGGCGCGAAAGAAGGAAAGTTGACGATTATGGTCGGCGGAGATGAAGAAGTCTTTTCCGCATGCAAACCGATTTTGGAAAGATTGGGGACGAACATTGTCCTCCAAGGAAAAGCTGGCGCTGGCCAGCACGCGAAAATGTGCAATCAAATTGCGATCGCGTCGAACATGATTGGCGTTTGTGAGGCGCTTGCATACGCGAAACGTTCGGGATTAGATCCGTTAAAAGTGTTGGAAAGCATTTCGCAAGGCGCGGCAGGAAGTTGGTCGTTGAGCAATTTGGCGCCTCGTATGCTCGCGGGAGATTTTCAACCGGGCTTTTATGTAAAACATTTTATTAAAGACATGAAAATCGCGTTGGAAGAGGCGGAAAAAATGAATTTGCAGCTGCCAGGGCTTGCGCTTGCGAAATCGATGTATGAAGAACTGGCAAAAGCAGGAGAGGAAAATAGCGGCACGCAAGCTTTATATAAGCGATATATTCAGAAATAAACAAGCGCCATCTTCATGGTGTAATCATCGCCCAAAAAACTTGGAACACTGGAGTTTTCTGGTGTTCCTTTTCTTTTTTGACCACCTTATTACTATACAAATGCCCTACTTGATAAAAGTAGGGCATTTGTGTTGATTAACAGCAATGAGTAGGGTATCCAGGGTCAACAACCACGTTTCTTGTAATCGGTCTATAAATATGTCTAGGAACATTAACGATATTGTAGCGATTAATATTTACAACCGGATGAATATAAGGAACTACACGAGGAATGTAACGGTCTCGCACCACATATCTAGGTGGACATATAACTGGTCTAGTGCAAAACATGGAAAATCACCTCCTAGAGTATCTATAAACATTAAATGTATTGTGAGGATTTTTGAAACGGACGGATATCACAAGTTATAAAAAATAATATTATGAACTGGTAAAATATGAATTAATATTAACTATTTGCCTGACGAAACTGTGAACGAAGATGAAAAACTTGATACAAGGCATTTGCGTTGATACAGCAGCAACATCGGTTTTTGAGAAAGGGAAAAAATGAACGGTCCCAATCCATTACTATGCTTCCGAATTTCCTGCAGTACATGCTCACACTGAATATTTTCACAAATCGCTAATTTCAGCTCGTTCCAGAAGATGAATGGCCACCGGGGCATCGGCTATTCCTGCATTGGAAAGCTCTAAAGTTTACAAAGCAAATTTTCATTCATCCACAGAAAGCGCAGCAACTACCAAAAAGCGGATTTCGAACGAGAATGTGATGAATGTATGGAGAGAATACGCCGTGCGGAGATGGAACGGGAATTGATTATCAAGAGATATATGTGTTTAGAGGAACCACGCGACTGCGATGTATATAACGAGATGGCAATTGGCGAATCAACCTTCTATCGCATACGCGAAAAGGCATTTTACAAGCTTACCTTTGTGTTGCGAATCGAAGCGTACAAAGAAGAGGAACTTGTTTAAGAGCTTCATTCACTTAGAAATAGTTTTTTCTAAGAAAGGTCAATTTTTTATTAAGTTCTTTTATGCATCCATTATGCGTTTTAGAACAATATCCCCATTTCCCTCACCACAGTTTCTATCATTTTTGTCTATTTTTAAAAAAATGTTATTTGTTATAATATAATGAAAATATTTAACATTAATGATTGGAGGTAGATTTACATATGACAAGAGAACTTTTCTTAGAAGACAGTTATAAAAAAGCACATCATGCTAAAGTCACAGAAATTAAGGAAGACAAAATTATTTTAGACGAGACGATTTTCTATCCTACAGGTGGTGGCCAACCTCATGATACAGGAATTATCAAACAAGGAAATGAGACATTGAAAGTGAATAATGTCCAAAGAGAGAATGGACAAATTGTCCATTATGTGGATAATGTGGAAAAACTAAAGCAAGGTCCTGTAGAAATACTGATAAACTGGGATCGACGATATAAATTTATGCGTTATCATTCCCTGTTACATGTATTAGCTGGTTATCTTTATAACAAATTTGGTGCTTTAGCGACAGGAAATCAGATTTTTGAGGATCGGGCAAGAATAGATTTTCAATTTGAAGAACCTTTAACAGACGAACAATTTAAAGAGGTTGAAGATGAAATAAACAAGTTAATCCAAGAAAACCATCGAGTCTCAATACGAACTGTTAGCCGTGAAGAAGCTGAGAAAATTGATGGTTTTATTAAAACAGTTATTAATTTGCTGCCTCCTTCTATTAAGAATGTTCGACTCGTTGCTATTGGCGACATTGATGAACAGGCTTGTGGGGGAACACATGTAAAGGAAACAAAAGAAATAGGCTCTTTTCAAATTTCAAAAATCAAAAGTAAAGGACAAAACAAAAAGCGCTTAGAAGTTACTTTAAACTATACTTGAACAAATTTACAAACAAATAGAAAAATCCCCTCCATAGTAAACAGAGGAGTTTTTTCTGTCTACTATAAGGGGATTCATATCCTTTGGGTAGGACAGATAATTCCGCAAGCAAACAAAGAAGTCAAGCAAAAGGGAAAATATTAATGATAACCATCATGTAGGCGAAGAAAAAATGTTCTTGGACGAACTCAAAAACGGCTTGAACAGTTGGAAAGACGCTACACGTTTTGGAAAATGAAAGAGCTCTGCCGCCAAACATGCATGAGCGGGAACAGCATCAAAGAAAAATTTTTTTACGATCCGGGTTTTCCAAAATATCAAGCCGGACGAAAGTGGTATTTTCCAGCGAAGGAATGAGAGAAATTCTTGCTGATGCGTTAAAGGAGCAGCCGACAGTTTAAAGACGATGAAACCAAATAATGTGCATAAATTAAAGAAGTCGGAGGAAGACTCCGACCTTCTGATGACATATCTAGGAGTTGCAATCCCCATTATCATTACAGGATATTTGTTTTTGGCACCCTAACGGTATTATATCTGTCTGTTTTTCGCGAAGGTATTGTTCAACTCTCGGGACTTAGGAGCCCATTACAGCTGAATTCCAAAAAAACGATGAAGCATTTCATGAAATTGTTGATTGGATGAGACGGGGAGCTTTTGTTTATGTCCGTCTCGGGCGACCGTCACAAAATCCGGGGTGAGCGTGATTCTGCCATCCCGAGTGGCGATCGTGCACATTTTTTTCTGCGTAAAAGTAGATGCAGGAGAGGTTTGGTGGTATTCGCACATTGAGGTGAACATGTTCAACTCATATGGCCGGGTTGTAAAACGATATTCTGTAACCCAATCGTCTTCCGTCTGTTTTTGCAGGGCATAGGCTTCTGGTGCATTATCCGAAATGACTCTGTAACGACCGCTGATGTCTTCTGCCTCTTCTCCCGTCAACGGCAGCGGACGCCGACAACTGTCACCAAAGCCCACATCCACCAAATACGGTTGGTCCAAATGAACCAGCAAGGCTAAATGATCGAATTCGGGACCGAATGAACCATTCGCTTTCCGCACACGTGCGGAGATGAGTGATGTGGTAAAACCACACTCCCGAAGAAGCCAATCGAACAATCCGTTCAATTCGTAGCAAAAACCGCCACGACGTTGTTCAACAATTTTTTTAAACAATGATGGTAACGATAACCGAATCGGTCTGTTGAGGAAGATATCTAAATTTTCAAACGGGACATGGAGCAAATGACTCTCCTGAAGGAGCGACAATAACGATAGATCAGGACGGCCAACTGTTTTGATACCGATGCGGTTGAGATAAGCGGATACATTCATGGCGTTCATCTCCTTTGACCAGACTATGGATGAAGCTTCGATACTTGTGGACAGAGGGTCACTGAAAAGGCTTCTGCCTGTGGGTGATAAAGACCATCGTCCTTAAATACAATATTATATAAAAAACAAAAAATTCTGTAAATAATCATGTTTGTGTTTAGATACTCAACGGTTTTTTCAACAATGTAGCCCTCTCTCGCTTCATAACAAGGAAATATGTCTGCTAACTAAACGAAGAAAAAATAGCTCGAAGCATGGTGTGATGTCTTTTTTGTTATTTATCTAAAAATATTGAATATTTTTATAAATAAGGATATAGTAAAAATGAAGCTGCATACCAACCGGTTAGTATACATGGAGGGGAATATTATGGATTTTTCTTATTCGCCGAAAGTGAAAGAACTGTTAAAAAAATTAAGCGTTTTCATGGAAGAGTATATTTATCCAAATGAAAAAGTGTACGAAGAACAACTGAATGCGCAAGAATCGCGGTGGTCCGCCGTTCCGCCGATTATAGAGGAATTAAAAGCAAAGGCGAAAAAAGAAGGGTTATGGAACTTATTTTTGCCGGATAGCGAATATGGGGCAGGGCTGACAAACTTGGAGTATGCGCCGCTTTGCGAGATGATGGGGCGCTCCCTCATCGCCCCGGAAGTGTTTAATTGCAATGCCCCTGATACGGGGAATATGGAAGTGCTCGTTCGTTATGGAACGGAAGAGCAGAAGAAGAAATGGCTGATCCCATTGCTAAACGGGGAGATTCGCTCGTGCTTTTCGATGACCGAACCGGATGTTGCGTCAAGCGATGCGACAAACATCCGCGCGAGCATCGTCCGCGATGGTGACGAATATGTGATTACAGGGCGGAAGTGGTGGTCGTCGGGCGCCGGCGATCCACGGTGCAAAATTGCGATTGTCATGGGAAAAACGAATCCAGAAGCGCCGAGACATGAACAGCAATCGATGATTCTTGTGCCGCTTGATACGCCGGGGGTGAAAATGGAAAGGATGCTTCCGGTGTTTGGATACGATCATGCGCCGCATGGCCATGCGGAAATTACGTATAACCATGTCCGTGTGCCGAAAGAAAACATTATTTGGGAGGAAGGAAAAGGTTTTGCCATTGCGCAAGGACGTCTCGGTCCAGGACGCATCCACCATTGCATGCGGCTTATCGGTGCGGCGGAGCGGGCGCTTGAGTTGATGTGCCAGCGCGTGCAAAAGCGGGTTGCGTTCGGGAAGCCGCTGGCGGAACAAGGGGTTATCCGTGATTGGATTGCCCAGTCGCGCGTTGAGATTGAGCAAGCACGGCTGCTTACATTAAAAGCGGCGTACATGATGGATACGGTTGGAAATAAAGCGGCGAAAAAAGAAATTGCGATGATTAAGGTAGTCGCGCCAAATGTAGCGTTAAAAGTGATCGACCGCGCGATTCAAGTGTTTGGCGCAGCGGGAATTAGCGACGATTTTCCGCTTGCGGCACATTGGGCAAACGCGCGTACGCTACGTCTTGCCGATGGGCCGGATGAGGTACATAAAGAGCAGATCGCTAAATTAGAATTGCGGCAATACCAATAATAAAGGAGAGAGTTAGAATGCATGTGCTCGATTTATTTAAAATTACTGGAAAGACGGCGATTGTCACTGGAGGAGGACGCGGGCTAGGCGAGCAAATCGCTGTCGGTTTGGCGGAAGCGGGAGCCAACGTTGTCGTATGTTCGCGGAAAGTGGAGGCGTGTGAACAAGTAAGAGAGAAATTAGAGAAACTTGGCGTGAAATCTCTTGCGTTGCAATGCGATGTCACTAATCCGGACGATGTGCAGCGCGTCGTTCAAGCGGCGGTAGACGAATTTGGACGAATTGATATTTTAGTCAATAACAGCGGCGCAACATGGGGGGCACCTGCGGAGGAGATGCCACTAGAAGCGTGGCAGAAAGTGATGAATGTCAATGTCACCGGAACATTTTTGATGAGCCAGGCGGTCGGAAAAGTGATGATTCGGCAGCAAAGCGGCAAAATTATCAATATTGCTTCTATCGCCGGGCTCGGCGGAACAAATCCGGAAGTGTTAAATACGATCGGCTACAACACAAGCAAAGGGGCAGTCATTACGTTTACAAAAGATTTAGCGGTAAAATGGGGAAAATACGGCATTCATGTCAATGCGGTTGCTCCGGGATTTTTCCCAACGAAAATGTCAAAGGTTATCCTTGAACGAGTGGGGAAAAAAATTTTGGAAAACACGCCGCTAAAACGTTTTGGGGGAGAAGATGATTTGAAAGGTGCGGTGTTGTTTTTAGCGTCCCGCGCTTCCGACTTTGTGACGGGATCGTTAATCGTTGTCGATGGCGGCACACATGCGAGCTCTTAAAAAAGAGGGGGGAGAAGAAAAATGAACGAAAAGAAGGCGGCTTCGTTATATCCAAAACATATAGCTTTCCAGTTTGCCATTCCCGATATCACGATGTGCGATATTTTGCAAGAACGCGCCAAACAATATTGCGACAATCCAGCATTAACTTTTTATGATAAAGTGATGACGTATGGCGAGCTTGCCTATGCTGTCGAGAAATTTGCCTCAAGCCTGCAGCAGCAAGGCATCCAAAAGGGCGATCGCGTTGCTATTATGCTGCCGAACTGCCCGCAATATGTTATCGCTTATTATGCAATTTTGCGCGTTGGCGCGATTGTGACGCAAGTGAATCCGATGCTCGTTGAACGTGAGCTGCTTCATCTTTTCACCGATTCGGGAGCGGAAACGGTTGTCATTTATGATGCTGTCTATCCACGGTTGCAGGCGGTGCGCAAAGACACGCCAATCAAGCGGGCGATTGTCGTCAGCTTTCAGCCAACAGGCGCGTCATTTTCTCCAGATGTGACGTTTGAACAGTTTCTTGCGCAAGGAAGCGGAAACGTACAGCCGGTACCGATCGAACCGGAGCACGATGTTGCCGTGCTGCAATATACAGGCGGAACAACCGGCCGTTCAAAAGGCGCGATGTTAACCCATCGAAACATTTTAGCAAACGTCATGCAATGCGCGGAATTTTTCAAAGGAACGTATGAGATGGGAAAGGAACGGTATTTCACTGTCATTCCGCTTTTCCACGTGTTTGCGATGACATCGGGAATGAATATGGCGATTTATGTCGGGGCAAATAATATTTTATTGCCGCGTTTTGAGCTGCAGGAAGTGCTGGAGATCATTAAAGAGAAGCAGCCGACCGTTTTTCCGGGAGTGCCGACGATGTATGTCGCGATCACGAATACGCCGGGAGTGGAAAAGTACAGCATCAACAGCATTAAAACGTGCAATAGCGGAAGCGCTCCAATGCCAGTCGAGCTAATGCGGGAGTTTGAACGGAAAACAGGAGCGGTGGTGCTGGAAGGGTATGGTTTATCCGAGGCGTCGCCAGTGACGCACTGCAATCCGCCATTTGCCGAAAGAAAACCGGGAACGGTAGGAATTGGAATGCCAATGACGGAATATAAAATCGTTGATGTAGCCGTAGGGACAGAAGAGCTGAAGCCAGGCGAGGTCGGAGAGTTGGTTATTCGTGGTCCGCAGGTGATGAAAGGATATTGGAACATGCCGGAAGAAACAGCGGTGACACTTCGTGATGGATGGCTATATACGGGCGATTTGGCAACCGTCGATGAAGAAGGGTATGTCACCATCGTCGACAGGAAAAAAGATATGATTATCGCAAGCGGTTACAATATTTATCCGCGCGAAATTGAGGAAGTGCTTTATGAACACCCGGCGGTGAGAGAAGCGGTAGCTATCGGCGTACCGGATCAATACCGCGGCGAAACGGTAAAAGCGATCATCGTATTAAAAAATGGAAAAGAAGCGACGGAAGAGGAGATTATCGCCCATTGCCGCAAAAATTTAGCCGCTTATAAAGTGCCACGCATTGTGGAATTCCGCAACGAATTGCCGAAAACAAACGTCGGAAAAATTTTGCGCCGTGCCCTTCGCGAAGAAGCGCTCCGCTCAAACTCAAAATAAAGAAAGAAGCGCGCTCTTCCGAAACGGTCAAGTCAAATGTTTGTTGCTATATCGGCTTGTCCGTTTTATGATGTAATGACGGGAATGAAATAAGGCAGGAAAGGTGGAAGAGCGTGAGAGAAAAAATCATGGAAGCAAGCATCGCACTATTTGAACAAAATGGATTTAGCGAAACTTCGATTCAAGATATTGTGGACGCGCTAGGAGTGACAAAGGAACATTTTACTATTATTTTAAAAGCAAAGAAGAATTGTTAATGGATATTCATCTTTGCTATATTGAAGGATTGCTTGAAAAGCAAAAGAAAATTATGGACGATCCCGTAAAAACGATAAAGGAAAAAGTATTGGACATCGTCTATATGCTGATTCATAACATTGAGAAACAAGGGAGACAGGCGCGTATTTTTTTCCGGGAAATGAAACATTTAAATGAAGAACACTTAAGAAAGATTATCGAAAAGCGCGACATGTTTCGCTACGAACTTCAATCGCTGATTGAAAAAGGAATAAAAAGTGGGGCATTTCGCGAAGATTTACATCCGTCTATTGCGACCTTGATGGTTTTGGGGGCGGCAAACTGGAGCTATCAATGGTTTCGGCCTGATGGTGAACTAAGCGATTTCGAAGTAGCGAAACAAATGGTTGCGATTTTGCTGGAAGGAATGGAGAAAAGGCCGCCTGCCAACGGCTAATTCCGCAGGTTTGCAGCGAGAGGGAACAGTTCGACGGCCGAGTTATGTCCTGCCGCGACGTTGCTATCGTAGCGAAGCGCGCGTTTTTTCGCCGCTCATTTCAACATACTAACTAGTCAGTAAAAAAAGAGGGAATAAAAGATGGCTGCTCCACGTATTGCTGTATTGGCGGCGGTTCCATGAAACAGCAATCGATCGATGGCGTTTGATTGCGCACGGAAATTCAGATTTGCGCTAATCGCATGTAGGAGCCATTCATTAATTAGGAAGCGCCAAAAACACTCGCAACGGAAAGGAGGGGAAGTAGTGGCGGCGATTATTCCCGTACGCAAAGGAGAAGAGTTGCCAGTCGAGAAGTTAACAAATTTTTTAAGAAAGGAGATTCCGGATTTTCCGGAAGAGACTCTGCAAATTCAGCAATTTTCGGCAGGGCGTTCTAATTTGACGTATCTGCTATCATGCGGCGAATGGGAAGCGGTGTTGCGCCGCCCGCCGCTCGGTTTGGTGGCGCCGAAAGCGCACGATATGAAGCGGGAAAGCACATGGCTCACAGAAATTCATCCAATCTTTCCATTGGCGCCAAAGCCGCTGTTGTTTTGCGATGATGAATCGATTATCGGGAGCCCGTTTTTCATTATGGAGCGGCGCAGAGGAATCGTATTAGATACAGAATTTCCGGCACATGTCACTCCAGCGGAAGAAATATGTCAAAATATTTCGATAACGATGGTGGACACGCTTGTGGCGCTTCACCATCTTGATTATACGAAAACGCGTTTAGCAAACATGGCGAAACCGGAAGGGTTTATGGAGCGGCAAGTTCATGGCTGGACCCAACGGTATGAGCGGGCGAAGACGGACGATATTCAAGAGGTGGAGGCGTTAACGAAATGGCTTGCGAGTCATATTCCGGAAAAAAGCGAAGCGGCAATTATTCACTATGACTATAAATTAAACAATGCGTTGTTTGCCGAAGACGATATTACTAAAATGGTCGGGTTATTAGACTGGGAAATGGCGACAGTCGGAGACCCGCTAGCGGATGTGGCGGTGGCAATGAGTTATTGGATTCAAGATGACGACCCGCCGTCACTAAAAAACGGATTTGGAAAAACACCGGTTACTGTATATCGGGGATTTTATACGCGGGATGAATTTATTCGGGCGTATGCAGAAAAAAGCGGACGCGACGTTTCGAATATGCACTTTTATTTAACGTTTGCTTATTTTAAGCTCGCTGTCATTTGCCAGCAAATTTATTATCGCTATCGCCGTGGGCAAACCAATGATGAGCGCTTCCGCCATTTTGGCAAGTTTGTTCCGGCGCTCGTAAAACATGCATGGCAGTTAGCGATTCGTTGAGGTGAATATATGACGAGCGCTCACGTTGTGTTTCGCAAAGAAGATATTGATGAAGCAGCTTTAGGGAACGGGAAAGTGGCGGTAGTATTTGATATTTTGCTCGCCACATCGACGATCACCGCTGCGCTTTCGTTCGGAGCCGCTTCTGTCATTCCGGTGAGAAGCGCGCATGAAGCGAAAGCGCAGGCGAACTTGTTGCCAAACGGCAATTATGAACTTGTCGGGGAGTATGAAGGAAAAACGATTGACGGGTTTCATCCCCCGGCTCCTCTTTTTTTGCAAAGATTTTGTCTGGGAAAAACGCTTATTTTATCAACGACAAACGGAACGGTTGCGATTTGCAAGGCAGTGGATGCCAATCATCTTTACGTCGGGAGCTTGCTCAATGGCCGGGCGCTTGCCGAATATATTTGCCGCCATCATTCCTCTGAAACCGTTGTCGCTATTTGTTCCGGTTCGTCAGGGCGATTTTGTTTAGAAGATTTTTATGGGGCCGGTTATTTTATTTCTTGCTTGCTTCAATGCGGCGTCTCCGAGCGCGGTTTATCTGATGCTGCCATGGCGGCGCTGCTTTTTTATGAAAAATATCATACGGAAAGCGCCGGAAAAACAGTGATTGCCTCTTCGCGGGTCGGGCGATGGATGATGGCCCACGGCCTTGAAGCAGACATCAATTACATTAATCGGCAAGGAGTGCTTTCTGTCATTCCGGTTTTGCAAAAGACGACGTCGGTCTGGGAAATTCGAGATGTGGCGAAGCGGACATTTTCTTTTTGAAGAAAACGGCGAGCGCGGTTTGCCAAACTATTGATCCACTCGCAACGAAGATGATGCGGTGTTTTATCCGCTGTCCGCATGGCAAACGCATTCAGCTATGTGACGAAAGAAAAAAGACAGTGAGTACGGTCAGCACATACTCACTGTCTTTCTTTAATATATCGTTCTAGGCGATCCAGCCCTTCTTTTAACGTATCTATTGAATAAGCGTAAGAAAGGCGCACGTGTCCTTCCCCGTATTCGGAAAAGGCGCTGCCGGGAACGAGCGCTACGCCGGCTTTATTCACGACATCAAGCGCGAAATCGAAAGAGGATTGGCCGAAAGCGGCGATAGATGGAAATAAGTAAAAGGCGCCGCTCGGTTTTTCCACTTTCAATCCCATGTCGATGAGACGATGGTAAGCATATTCCATCCGTTCTTTATATTGCGAGCGCATCGTTTCTGCATCATTTTTCCCAATTGTTAAGGCGGCGAGCGCAGCTTTTTGCGAGACAGAAGATGTGCATGAAACGCTGTATTGGTGTACTTTGATCATATGTTTTGTAACGAAAGACGGAGCGAATACAAAACCGACTCGCCACCCTGTCATGGAATGGGATTTGCTCAATCCGTTAATAACGACTGTTTGTTCGCGCAGCCATTTTGCGATCGAATGGTGACGGCCGTTGTAAACGAGTTCGCTATAAATTTCGTCCGAGACCACCCAAATTGGCCGGCCTTTCACGAGCGCAGCAATTTCCTGAAGCTCTTGTTCCGATAATGTGGCCCCGGTAGGATTCGAAGGATATGGGAGTACGATACAACGAGTCCGCTCGTTTAAGTGAGGAGCGATTAGCTCGGCGGATAGACGAAATCCGTTAGACCGCGTATCGATATATACCGGTTTTGCCCCGCAAAGCCGGATCAATGGTTCGTATCCCGGATAGACGGGGCCGGGCAAAATTACCTCTGTTCCTTCTTCTAAAATGGTACGAAACGTAATGTCAAGAGCTTCGCTTGCTCCGACGGTGGCAATGACTTCGTCAGGACGATAATCCAGTCCGTATTTCTCGCGAATAAAATCGCAAGCGGCTTGGCGCAATTCAAGAAAACCAGCATTATGTGTATACGTTGTGAAATTGTCGGTAATTGCTTCTTTTCCCGCCTCTTTCACATGTTCGGGAGTCGGAAAATCCGGCTGCCCAATCGTCAATGAAATCAAATCGGGACGGTTGGCAACCATGTTAAAAAATTTGCGAATGCCGGATATTTCAATGTTTTTTACACGCGAATGAATAAGATGTTCCACCAGTTGTTCATCCTTCCGTTATCACATGTTTAATAACATTTTATCATGTTTGACAATGGAGTGAGAATGATGAAAAAATAAAAGTGAGCCGCCTTCGTTTTTCTTAAAGAAATTTTTGAAAAGGCGGCTCACCTTATTGTTTGATTATATGATTCGGACGTTTCGCACTCGAACATCTTTTTCTCCTTATTACGCACCGTATTTTTTTAAAAGTTCATTATATTGTGCGGAAAGTTCCAAAAAGAGGGACTTGTTTCGCGACATCAGCGCCTCGTCGATTTTTTCCATCAGTTTTTGTTTTTGGAACTGGAATATCGCATGCTCCAACACTTTTTCCGCAAGCGGACCATAGCTATTGGGTTCTTCCATTTGGCTAAACAAAATCGCGCCTTCATAAGGATATTGCTTTTCGTACATATGTGATTCCCCCTTGCTTAGGAACGATAAGTTCCCTTTTTTATATTATCCTAATTTTTGATAAAAAAGTAAAGAAAATTTTGATAAATATTCATATGGTATTTTCTGCAACATATATCTCCTTTTTTATTGGGATGTAACATATTTTCGGTTATCATATGTAAAGGGAAGTAAATGACGGGTATAAGGTGATTAATATGATTCGAACATGTGCAGTGACAAAAGAGTTTGACGTAATGTATGATGTTCCGCTTTCGTTTGTCAATAGCTCCGATGTTTCATGGTATTGGGTTGATTTTCATGAACCGACTGAAGATGAAGCAAAGCTGCTGGCTGACTTTTTTCATTTCCATCCGCTTGCGATTGAAGACTGTTTGGAATACGTGCAACGGCCAAAACTGGATTTTTATGACCGGTATTTATTTGTTGTGTTGCATGCGATCGAAGAAAGTTCGCTGGAAGCGGAGGAAGTCGATTTATTTGTCGGACAAAATTTTATCGTTTCTTTCCATAAGCAGTCCATTCATGCCGTGAATGAAGTATGGGAACGAATCAAGAGCGAGGAAGATGTCCAGCAAGGGCCTTTCCATGTAATGTACCGCATCATAGACAAGATCGTCGACGACTATTTTCCTCCGATTTATCATATTGAAGATGTGTTGAATGAATTAGAGGAAAACGCAAACGATGAGACAATTCAAGAAATTATCGAAAAAGTGTTTGACATTCGCGGCGATTTATCGAAGTTAAGAAGAACGATTGTGCCAATGCGCGATTTGCTGTACCGGATTATTCATTCTGAACGTCTGCAGCGGATGAAGGAGCGCCAACTATATTTTCATGATATTTACGATCATCTTCTGAAGCTGGCGGAAATGATTGAAACGAATCGCGAAATTACGTCTGATATACGCGATAGCTATTTGTCGCTTAACTCGAACCGGATGAACACCATTATGATGACATTGACGGTTATTACGACGATTTTTATGCCATTAACGTTCATTTCGAGCATTTATGGAATGAACTTTGATTACATGCCGGAATTGCATTGGAAGTACGGCTACTTTATGGTCCTTGGAGTAATGGCGGTGATTGCGATTTCGATGTTTTTTTGGTTTAAACGGAACGGCTGGTTCCGATTCCATAAAGGGAATGATTCCAAAGAGAAGAAATGATGGATTTTTATTCAAACCGCGCGTGTTGCCACCCGTTCCTCTGGTACAATGACTGCGATTCGCAGCAAGGATGGCCTGCGACATAAAGCCGATAAGGTGTGTTTCAGCCACGACCAAACATTCTGTCACTATTTTCAGGCTGCAAAACAATTATGAAAATAAACACGAAAAAAATATTCCTTCTTTGCGCATTCAACAATATAATAAAAATATAATATATAGATTATTAAAAAGCAGGAAGGACGTATTGACGATGACGGAAAAATCACGGATTTTATTAGAAAGCGGTACGAACGAACTGGAAATTGTCGAATTTGTAATTGCGAATAACCATTTTGCGATCAATGTCATGAAAGTGCGTGAAATTGTTCGCCCGCTTCCGATTACAAAAATTCCGCATTCTCATCCGCATATTGAAGGGATTATTGAGCTGCGCGGAGAAGTGCTTCCGGTTGTGGATTTGGCAAAAGTGCTTCATTTTCCATCTTCCGAGCATCCTGAACATGATAAATTTATTGTCGCTGAGTTTAATCAACTAAAAGTCGTTTTCCATGTACATGATGTGACACGCATCCATCGAATTTCATGGAAACAGATTGAAAAGCCGTCGCAAATGTACCAAGGGCTGGAAGCGCAAATTATTGGTGTCGTGAAATTGGAAGGACAAATGATTTTATTGTTGGATTTTGAAAAAATTATCGTCGACATTAACCCAGACTTAGGGATAAACACGCAGCAAACGAAACAGCTTGAAAATCGCGAACGTTCGCAGAAAAAGATCATCGTCGCGGAAGATTCTCCGCTATTAAGAAGATTGTTGCACGAGACGTTGGCGGAAGCGGGATACGGATTGGTGGAATTTTTCGAAAATGGCGAGGATGCTCTCCGCTATTTGCAATCGATTGTTGATGCAGGAAAAGACATCGCTGAAGAAGTGCAGCTTGTTATTACGGACATTGAAATGCCGCAAATGGATGGACATCATTTAACAAAGCGCATTCGCGAAGACGAAAGATTAAAGAAACTTCCTGTCATTATTTTTTCTTCTCTTATTACCGACGATCTTCGCCATAAAGGAGAGGAAGTCGGTGCGACAGCACAAGTAAGCAAACCGCAAATTGGCGAACTCGTCAACATGATTGATGCGCATATCTTATAGATTGAAGAATAAAAAAACTTGCGTTTATACATATTGAAAAGCGGATTCGGATGTGGGCGTCCAAAAAAAGCCGAACAGGTGCATAAAGAAGCAAACGACTCGGTTCGTTTACTATTTTAATAAAAAAAGCGGTTCGAATAATAGAACCGCTTTTTTTATTAATAGCTTTCTCCAAGCCGCTTAAACACAGGTTTTTGATACGGCTTTTTTCGTTTTGGCGGCGTTTCTTTGACGCCCGTGTATGCTTGTAACAGCGCCTTCGCCTGGGACAGCGGCATTCTTGCGACAGGATTGCGGTAAGAGTCATTAAGCGCTCCAAGGTGTGGAAGATGTGCGAAGTCTTCTTTCGTTGGAGGAATATGAAAATAATAATTGCTGACAGCGACAAGTACATCCGATTGCTGTTGGCTGTATTTTGGATTGCGAGAAAAATGCAGGCCGATTTTTTTCGCCTTTCCTTCTTGCAGTAGTTTTTCGATGGCTTTTTTCTTAAGAAGATATAGAAAAGATGGGTTTAACGCGGTTTTTGCGTGGCGGTTTACGGTAAAAATCGCTTTGGCTAAGTTATCTACTGTCGGTTCTAACGGTTCCATCGGCATTTCTCCTTTTCATAGCTTATCTAATTTTAGTTTTTATTATACAAAATGAACATTTGTTTGCAAAACCGCTTTCTTTCGTTTGTTTTATCTTTTGGCGATATGCGGCGGCAGGCAAAGAAGCGGCCGTTTTTTAACGGTTTTGCTTCATATTCTTATGCTTGATGTTGCAATGTAAAGACAGTAAGTTCTGGCGGCGAAAGAAATCGAAGCGGTATCCTTGTCGTGCCAAGGCCGCGGTTAACATATAACGTTAAATGGCTAATTTGATAAAACCCTTCATAATATCTTTCAGAAAGCGGAGGAGTAATGAGCGGACCGATGAAAGGAAGCTGGACTTGCCCGCCATGGCTATGTCCCGATAACTGCAGGTGAGCGGGATAACGGCTCGTTTGCATGGCGCCATCTGGTTCATGTAACAGCACGATCGTATAGGTCGAATCAGGGATCGATTTTATCATCTCAGAAAAATTCGGTTTGCCGAGCATCATATCATCCGCACCGGCAATTGCAATAAAGCTTCGCTCCTTCCGAATAAGGGCATGTTCATTGACAAGCATCCGAAATTCGGCCTTCTCCATAATATAACGATATATGTCTGTTCCATATCCGCCGTGATCGTGATTTCCGTAAATGCTGAATTTTCCAAGCGGAGCGCGAATGCGAGAAAGCTCTCGGGCAACTGCATCAATGTGCGGATATTTGTTTGGCTTATCCAATAAATCCCCCGTAAACAGCACAATATCTGGCTGCAATTCGTTTATTTTTTTGATTATGTGGCGAAAGCGGTCTAATCCGTAATAGTGGCCTAAATGAACGTCGCTAAATTGCAAAAGTTTGATTCCTGTAAATTCTTTCGGAATAAGCGGATGAGAAATGATATGGTGAGTAATGGTTAATTGTCCAGGTTCAATAAAGCGGGCGTAATAATAGCTTAATAATGCCGCCAGCATTCCGCCGACACCGGTGCCCAGCAATTTTTTTAAAAATGTTCGCCGATTCATCTTCGTTATTTCTAATCGTTCCATCATATGCCGTCCTTTCACAATTAGTTTTATTATAATGGAAAAAAGAAACAAAGGACAATAGGGGAGTGATAATGTTCGAAAATTCGGTCATTTTATAGTATGATGAAAATGAATGAGTAATCAGTCGTTTGGCAAAGGAGGAGAAACATGAATGGAAAAGTAATCATTATTACTGGCGGTTCGAGCGGGATGGGAAAATATATGGCAAAACGGTTTGTATCCGAAGGAGCGAATGTCGTTATTACAGGGAGACGGCGCGAAGCGCTCGAAGAAGCGAAAAAAGAAATTGAATCTCCAAACGGGAAAGTTCTTCCGATTCAAATGGATGTGCGCGCCCCTGAATTAGTTGCCGAAATGGTAAAGCGAACAGATGCGGAATTTGGGAAAATTGACGCTCTCATTAATAATGCTGCCGGCAATTTTATTTGCCCTGCTGAGAAGCTATCGATCAATGGCTGGAACAGCGTCATTAATATCGTATTAAATGGTACGTTTTATTGCAGCCGCGAGGTCGGAAATTATTGGATTAAAAACGGCCAAAAAGGTTCCATCATCAACATGGTTGCCACGTATGCTTGGAATGCTGGCGCAGGTGTCATTCATTCCGCATGTGCGAAAGCAGGCGTGTTGGCGATGACAAGGACGCTTGCGGTAGAATGGGGACGGAAATATGGATTTCGCGTCAATGCGATTGCACCTGGGCCAATTGAGCGGACAGGAGGAGCGGAACGGCTTTGGGAATCGGAAGAAGCAGAAAGACGGACAATGGAAAGCGTTCCGCTAGGGCGTCTCGGCACACCGGAAGAAATTGCCGCGCTTGCCGCGTTTCTTCTTTCTGATGATGCTGCTTACATCAATGGGGAATGCATCACAATGGACGGTGGGCAGTGGCTTAACCAATACCCGTTTTGAAAGCGCGCTTCGTCCGCGCAGGTACTTATCATCTGAAAGAAGTAGGAATGGCAATAAAAAGCGAAAACGCCGATGATCGAAAGGTGGATGCGCTACAAGCGGTTTCCTAGCATTAGGAAGCCGCTTTCCATATCGTGCGCCTTTCTCTCAAACTCGTTATGGATACGTTTCGCCGTTAGCAAACTTTATCATGAGTGGCTCCCTCATTTTTTTCGTGTCGATGGAGTCCTGAAAATGATATAACGGTGATACCGTTTACTGGACTGAAAGTGAATGGGAACTTGACCTTCGATATAATTATTAAATAGAATGTTGAAACAAAAACAGGCATGGAAGAATTAAAAGAGGTTTGTTTCAAGGCAACGAAGAAATAGTAAAATGAAGGATGTAAATGAAACTTATCAAATGATTAAGTAAGCATCTCCAAATGATTGAACGGATGGGGTGTACGAGCCCATGTGAAGCTAAATGCATCTTCACGAAGAATAATGTTTAATATAAGATTTTAATAGGTTTAAATTTTAATCAATTAGGCATTATTCGTAACTTGGCAAAGATGGCGTGGCGTTAAAAGAGGTGAGCAAGATGGATGCATTAGACGTAATGGCGAATCTACAAAAAGTTTTTCCGTACTATCAAGCGATTTTTAGCGCTGATGAACATTGTGTGGTTGGATATGAAGTGCTGGGAAGATACGAATCAGAAACGGGAGTGGTAAGCCTAGGTCCGTTTTTTCATGACGAAACAATACCGGAAGAGTTTCGTTTAGAAGTGGACGAAGTAGTGACAAAGAAAGCGCTTGATTATTTTCTTTCCCTCGACGATTATACGCCGCTTATTTTTTTAAATCGTGATGCGAACTTATTGATGCTTGACCGTGCCGAGTCGTTTTTGCAGCTGCTTCTTCAGTATGAAGCGCGCGGATTGTCGCTGGAGCGCGTTGTGTTAGAGATCAATGAACATCATTTTAAAGGGGATTTGAATCAATTAAGCCACTTGTTAACATATATTCGCACATACGGAATTAAAATTGCGGTGGATAATATAGGAGAACATAGCAGCAATTTGGAGAGAATCGGGTTATTGTCACCTGACGTTTTGAAAATTGATTTGCGTCAATTGCGGAAAACTTCCGTCAATCAAGCGTACCAAGATGTGATTTATTCCCTTTCCCTGCTCGCCCGTAAAATCGGAGCAACGCTTTTATACAAAGATATTGAAGCATCGTTTCAATTGCAATACGCATGGCGCAATGGGGGGCGTTATTACCAAGGGTACTATTTGGCGAAACCGTCTGCCGAGCTGGTGCCGCGCGATATGTTGAAAGAGCTTCTGCGCCAAGAATGCCACCATTTTATTCAGCAAGAAAAGAAAAAACTAGAAACGCTCTATCGCATTTCTGAACAGTTTCAGCAACGGCTGACTGCGCTTTTAGCAAAATATAAAAAAGTCTCTGATTTTAACGAACTGATCTCGCTTTTAGCGAATGAGTTGAATGACGTTTGTTTCCGCATTTATGTTTGCGACGAAGACGGATTTCAACAGTCGGCCAACATCTTCAAACAAGATAATCAATGGGAACTTCAGCCGCAATATTATATGAAAAATTGGAGCTGGCGGCCGTACTTTTTAGAAAATATTATCCGGATGCGCTCACGCAAACGCGGAATTCTTTCCGATTTATACACAGATATTGAAACAGGGGAAACGATTCGGACGTATTCGTACCCGATTGATGACCACCACTATTTATTCATCGATCTATCGTATAGTTATTTATTTGAACACGATGCTCATTACTAAAACTGCATAAATTCTTTTCCTCGTGGCAAAGTAAGCATGAGGTGAAGAAACAATGGCACAGTTGACGTTTGTATTATCGATCATTGCCGTTTTTATTGTGGTGGTTGGAGGCGTGTACACGTACCGTCTTGGCCGGCAGCAAAAATGGCAGGGGGAATTAGACGCTCCGCTCCCCGAGAAAGTGCAAGAACATGCCTATTTGCGCAACCCGGTTTTCTTGGCGTATGTTTTGGCCGGCTTATTAGCTGTGATTGTAATTTTTTATTTAGCATTACGTTATTATTGATAAGGCAATATGAGCAGCCCTTTTGGGAGTGCTCTTTTTTTATGCATTAGCGAGAAAAACGCGCGTTGGACGAGCGAAGGGGGAAGCATTCGCTGTTCGAGTAGACTTTTTTACATTTCCGCTGAATATATTGTTTCTAAAGGAGGAATGAAATATGGGGAAACAATTGCTTGAAATGTTATCGCATGAAGAGCAAATATTGCTTCTTGATATTTTGTTTGCGCAACAATATGCATTGGAGCTTGTTAGTTGTGAGCTCGCTGATATAGAAAACGGCGAGAAGCAAGTGGACGAAAAACGATATCAGCAGCTTTTACATTTATACGATCGGCTTCTTCAAAACATGTAATTTTTTACATAGTGCTATCGCTGAAAATAAGCGATAGTGATTTTTTTATAAGAAAACAATAAAAATATGATAAACTGAAAAAAGAAAAACGCTGAAAAGAGAAAGGCGGAAAATGGGGATGACAAGTTTTGAAAACAATGAGTTTGTACATATGACTGTCGCACAATTTCTGATTCCTTCTGATAAAGTCGCGCATGTTCAACTCGGCAACTATTTAGACCATGCGTTATTAGTGTTAACGAAAACGGGATATTCCGCTATTCCTGTATTGGATACTTCGTATAAACTTCATGGATTAATTAGCATGACGATGATTATGGATGCGATTTTAGGATTGGAACGCATCGAATTTGAACGATTAGAAACGATGAAAGTGGAAGAAGTGATGAATAAAGATATTCCGCGCCTTTTATTGGATGATGATGTGTTGAAAGGGATTGAGCTTATCGTGAATCATCCATTTGTTTGCGTTGAAAATAACGATGGCTATTTTGAAGGAATTTTTACGAGGCGGGAATTTTTAAAACGTGTAAACAAACAGCTGCGTTTATGGAAATATCGCAACCACGTTTCGTAAATAAGAAAATAGTGCTTGTCACTGTTATCTCTGTTCTGCTAAAGTAAAAAAGAACAGAGAAGAAAGGGAGGATGTTTGGACATGAAAATGATGGACGCAAATGAAATTATCGCTTTTATTCAAAATAGTAAGAAAAAGACTCCTGTTAAAGTATACATAAAAGGAAATCTCGAGGGGATCGATTTTGGAGAAAACGCTAAAACGTTTATCGCTGGAAATGCTGGCGTCGTTTTTGGGGAATGGCAAGAAATTCAAGCAGCGTTAGAAGCAAATAAAGACAAGATTGAAGATTATGTGATTGAAAATGACCGACGCAATTCCGCGCTTCCTCTTCTTGATTTAAAAGGGGTAAAAGCGCGCATTGAGCCGGGTGCGATCATTCGTGACCAAGTGGAAATTGGCGATAATGCGGTCATTATGATGGGAGCGGTCATCAACATTGGCGCCGTTGTTGGCGAAGGAACGATGATTGACATGAACGCAGTGCTCGGCGGGCGCGCGACGGTCGGAAAAAATTGCCACGTTGGTGCAGGCGCTGTTTTAGCTGGAGTCATCGAACCGCCTTCTGCGAAACCGGTGGTTGTCGAAGATGACGTTGTCATTGGAGCAAACGCCGTTATTTTAGAGGGAGTTACCGTCGGCAAAGGCGCCGTTGTTGCGGCAGGCGCTGTTGTAGTGGAAGATGTGCCGCCGTATACGGTTGTTGCCGGTGTTCCGGCGCGTGTCATTAAAAAAATTGATGAAAAAACAAAGGCAAAAACGGAGATTAAACAAGAGCTCCGTCAATTATAAGAAAGAGCAAAAGCTGTCCATTCGCTTGGGCAGCTCTTTTTTCCATGGAGGAGATTCATATGTCATCAATTAGCCCGTTTGTTGCGATTCGCCGTGATTTGCACAAAATTCCTGAACTAGGCTTTCAAGAATTTAAAACGCAGCGGTATTTATTGCGCTATATTCACACGTTGCCGCAAGAACGGCTGGAAATAAAGACGTGGAAAACAGGAATTTTTGTGAAAGTAAACGGAACAGATCCGCGAAAAATGATTGGCTATCGTACCGATATCGACGGTTTGCCGATTAAGGAGGAAACCGGATTGCCGTACCGCTCGGAGCATGAAGGAAACATGCATGCATGCGGGCACGATGTGCATATGAGCATCGCGCTTGGGTTGCTTGCGCATTTTGCCGAGCATCCGATCAAGGATGACTTATTATTTATTTTCCAGCCGGCAGAGGAAGGGCCGGGCGGAGCAAAGCCAATGTTAGAAAGTGAGATAATGCAAGTTTGGAAACCTGATATGATTATCGCTTTACATATTGCCCCGGAATACCCAGTCGGCACGATTGCGACGAAAGAAGGCTTGCTGTTTGCGAATACGTCAGAATTGTTTATTGACTTAAAAGGAAAAGGCGGACACGCGGCGTTTCCACACTTGGCGAACGATATGGTTGTTGCCGCCTGCTCGCTTGTTACGCAGCTTCAGTCTATCGTTGCGCGCAATGTCGATCCGCTTGACAGCGCTGTTATTACCATTGGAAAAATTTCTGGCGGCACCGTGCAAAATGTGATCGCAGAATGTGCACGTTTGGAAGGGACGATCCGCACATTGTCGGTTGATTCAATGAAAAAAGTGAAAGAGCGGATTGAAGCGCTGGTGAACGGAATAAAGATCGCATATCAATGCGAAGCGGAAATTGACTATGGCTCCATGTATCATCAGGTTTACAACGATCCGGGATTGACGGCGGAATTTATCAAGTTTGCCGAAGACTATCCGGAAATTCGCTTCGTTCGCTGCAAAGAAGCGATGACAGGGGAAGACTTTGGCTATATGCTTGCAGAAATTCCGGGGTTTATGTTTTGGCTTGGCGTCGATTCTCCTTACGGTTTGCATCATGCGAAATTAGCGCCAAACGAAGCGGCGATTGATCAAGCGATTGCGTTTTTGACATCGTACATTACGTGGAAAGGAAACAATGAATAATGAAATTTGTATAGTTCCGCCTTCCTTAAGGCACATTATGTGTATGAGGAGGTGGATTGCTATGGCGAGAATCGGCGTCGAACATTCGTTAACAAACGTGCAAGAAGCGTTAAAAGCAAGAGGGCATGAAGTCATACCGCTTCGCGGGGAAAATGACGCCAAAGGCTGTGACTGTTGCGTAATTACCGGCCAAGACGTGAATGTCATGGGCATTCAAAATGCGGCTGCCTCTTGTTCTGTGATCGAAGCGAGCGGTCTAACGGCGGAAGAAATTTGCCGAAAAGTTGAAGAAAAAGTGCGCTAATTAACGGGCTGGCTGTGCCAACAGCCCGTCTGTTTTATACGAAAATGATTGATGAGCAAATGATTTTATTTTTGATAGAGACTAATAATATACTAAAAGCTGAGGAAACGTGTTTAAGCGAAGCGATATCAGGGTATACCAAATATGGAATGGAAGATAACGAAAAAATTACTTTCTTTTTAAATTAATTATCATTTAATATTGACTAAAAATAATAATCCCATTATAATACTACTTGACAATGTATGGTATACCATCGAAAAAATATCTTGGAAAAAGAAAATGGAGGGATACATATGGCAGAACGCATGGTAGGAAAACAAGCGCCTCGTTTTGAACTTCAAGCAGTATTGCCAAATGGAGATTTTGGTCGTGTCAGCCTTGAGGAAAACATGAAAAACGGCAAATGGACAGTTCTTTTCTTCTATCCAATGGACTTTACTTTCGTGTGCCCGACAGAAATTACGGCAATTTCTGACCGCTATGATGAATTTGAAGATTTAGATGCGGTTGTGATCGGCGTTTCGACAGACTCTGTATATTCGCATCAAGCGTGGATGAAAGTGCCTCGCGAAGAAAACGGTATTGGCAAAATTAAATATCCTTTAGCGGCTGATCCTACTCATCAAGTTTCTCGCGACTACGGCGTTCTTATTGAAGAAGAAGGCGTTGCGCTCCGTGGTCTATTCATCATCGACCCAGAAGGCGAATTGAAATACGCTGTTGTTCACCATAACAACATCGGCCGCGATGTAGACGAAGTATTGCGTGTGCTTCAAGCGCTACAAACTGGCGGTCTTTGCCCAGCAAACTGGAAACCAGGACAAAAAACGTTAGATGTGTAATATAATGGGCAATATAAATGAAGAAAGGTCTAACTTGACGTTAGGCCTTTCTTTAACAATGGAGGGATGAATATGAAATTGCGTGAACCAATGCCGGAATTAACTGGGGCTACCGCAACGTTAAACGGTGAAGTAACAAGAGACCAGCTGATCGGCGATAAGCCAACATTAATCCATTTTTGGTCGGTAAGCTGCCACCTGTGCAAAGAAGCGATGCCGCAAGTCAATGAATTCCGTGACCGCTATAAAGACAAACTAAATGTGGTTGCTGTTCATATGCCGCGTTCGGAAAACGATTTGGACGTGGAGCTTGTCAAAAAGGTAGCGGAAGAACACGGCATTACGCAGCCGATTTTAGTCGACAATGAACATAAAATTACGGATGCGTTTGAAAATCAATATGTTCCGGCTTATTATGTATTTGATGCGGAAGGGAAGCTTCGCCATTTCCAAGCTGGCGGAAGCGGCATGAAAATGTTAGAAAAACGCGTGAACCGTGTGTTGGAAGAAAACGAAAAAGCGGAGCAACAATAACAGGGGTAAGAGGAACGAAAACGTGTCATTTCGTTCCTTTTTTATTTGCATTTTTTTGATAAAATATTACAATAGGAAAGAACAATAAGTGGATATTGCCATTGGAGGAATGAATGTGAAGAAACAATATGCTGTGATCGGCCTTGGCCGTTTTGGCGGAAGCATTTGCCGCACGCTGAGCGAACAAGGGATGGAAGTGCTGGCGATCGATATCGACGAAGACCGCGTGAATGAATTCGCTTCGATCGCCTCTCATGCGGTTGTAGGGGACGCAACGGACGAAAATGTGTTAAAAAGTTTGGGAATTCGCAATTTCGACCATGTTATTGTCGCGATCGGCGATAATATTCAAGCGAGCATTTTAACGACATTAATTTTAAAAGAATTAGGCGTTCAACATATTACCGTAAAAGCGACGAATGATTACCATGAAAAAGTGTTGAAAAAAATCGGCGCTGATCAAATTGTTCACCCAGAGCGAGACATGGGCGAACGAATTGCCAATAATTTGATTTCTAGCAATGTTCTTGACTATCTGGAGCTATCGGATAAGCATAGCATCGTCGAAATTGTGGCAAGCGAGCGGTTAGATGGACACTCGCTGTTAGAGCTTGATATCCGCGCCCGCTATGGAATTAACATCGTTGCTATTAAACGTGGCACGGATGTGATTGTATCGCCATTGGCATCCGAGATTATTCGCAAAGGCGACATTTTAGTCGTGATCGGTGCGGATGAAGATATCGACCGCTTTGAAGAAAAGGTAGTTAGTAAGTAAAAACAGCTGTTCCATGTTTCGGAACAGCTGTTTTTTATTTATATTTCCATAATAATTGGTAAAATCATCGGTCTCCGTTTCGTTTTTTCATATAAAAACGGAGCAAGCGTATCGGTAATTTCATTTTTAATTTCCGACCACTGGTTTGTTTTGCGTTCGAGCACTTTTTCGAGATGTTTCGTAATGAGCGCTTGTGCGTCGCTGATTAAGTCGCCGGATTCGCGCATATATACAAATCCGCGCGAAATAATATCTGGACCAGCCGCGATTTTGAAATCTTTCATATTGATGCTGACAACTACGATAACAAGTCCTTCCTCTGACAAAATGCGGCGGTCGCGCAAGACGATGTTACCGATGTCGCCGACGCCGCTGCCGTCGATATAAACGGAGCCGGACGGAATTTTGCCGACGATGCGAGCGTCGTTTTCGCTTAAACCAAGCACTTCACCGTTATCCATGATGAAACAGTTTTCCTCTGGCACTCCGCAATCTATTGCGAGCTTCGCGTGCATTTTTTGCATGCGGTACTCTCCGTGAATCGGCATAAAATATTTCGGTTTCATCAAGCGAATCATTAACTTTTGTTCTTCCTGCCCGCCATGTCCAGATGTATGAATATCGTTCAGCGGACCATGAATGACTTCAGCGCCGGCGCGATAAAGCATATTAATCGTTCGATTAACGCTTACCGTATTGCCCGGAATCGGTGATGAAGAAAAGACGACGGTGTCGCCAGGAATAATTTGAATTTGCCGGTGGGTGCCGTTGGCAATGCGCGACAGCGCCGCCATCGGTTCGCCTTGGCTGCCAGTACATAAAATCGTCACGCGGTTGGCAGGGAGGCGGTTGATTTCATTTGCATCAACAAAGGTATCTTTAGGGCATCTAATGTAACCGAGCTCTTGTCCGATTTCAATGGCTGCTTCCATACTTCTTCCAAATACGGCAATTTTCCGGTTATTCATCACAGCTGCTTCGGTTACTTGCTGTAGTCGATGGATATTGGAAGCAAATGTCGCAAAAATAATCCGTCCATGCACTTTTCTGAAGATGTCGTGAATGCTTTCGCCGACGCGGCGCTCGGACATGGTGAAGTGCGGGATTTCACTATTTGTGCTGTCGGAAAGCAGACAAAGGACCCCTTCTTTGCCGATTTCTGCCATTTTTGTTAAGTTTGCCGGCTCGCCGACAGGAGTGAAGTCAAATTTGAAATCTCCCGTATGAACGATTTGTCCTACAGGAGTTTTCACAACAATTCCGTAACTGTCAGGAATGCTGTGTGTCGTTCGGAAAAATGTCACCGCTGTTTTTTGAAAGCGAATGACATCGTCTTCGCGAATCTCAATCAGTTTCGCTTGCCGAAGAAGCCCGTGCTCCTCCAGCTTGTTGCGGATTAGCCCTAACGCTAATTTTCCGCCGTAGATCGGAATATTTACTTGCTTTAGCAAGTATGGAATTCCACCGATATGATCTTCGTGCCCGTGAGTAATAAACAATCCTTTTACTTTCTCCGCGTTTTTGACTAAATACGTGTAATCGGGAATGACGTAATCAATTCCGAGCAGCTCATCTTCAGGAAATTTAATTCCGGCATCGATCACAATAATTTCATCTTGAAATTGCACGCCGTATGTATTTTTCCCGATTTCCCCTAATCCACCGAGGGCAAATACGCCAACTTGATGATCATTTAAAAACTTCATACTCAAATCTCCAATACTTTAAAATCTGGATTTTTCTTTTCATATTCTAAGTGAGCACCTTGTAGCGGTTGAATATACTCGATATTCATGGTGCGTCCTTGCAACTTTTGGCGTACTTCCCGTTCTGATTCCGCTTCAATATATAGCGTTTTTGTTTTTTCTCTCACAGGCACTTCATCAGGGTTTTCTTGGTAAAACACTTTAAAAATCATTCCAAAATCTCTCCTTATGAACAATTATTTCTTTAACTTTTTTATTATATATAAAAATAGCGATAGTTTTCATGCTTTTTCATCATCATATCCAATGTTGCGGGAAAAATATAGAGGAAAAACATTGACTCTTACCATTTTTGACGAATTTTGCTTTTTTATTTGCTGGTTGTTAGAAAGGAGCCCTTCGTGACGGAAGGGCTCTTATCGTAGCGGTTTAGGCAATCGACTTTTTCCGGAGCAGATCTTTCCATTGTTGAAGCAGCTTTTTTTTCAGCTTTTTCAACATTTTCATCACTCCTTAATTCCTATTGTACTCAATTCTTAACGAAAGTAAATGTCTATCCTATGTTATATTATATGTGAACAATGGCTTGTTTTTCATGGATAAAAGTGGATAAGGTCGAGAAGTAATTGACATTTTCTGCTTTTTTCAGTACGGTTAAGGATGAAGAAAAACGCGAGGGGAAGACGACTGTGGAAAAGAAAATTGTATTTTTTGACATTGATGGGACATTGCTTGATGAAGAAAAAAATCTTCCTTTTTCGACGGTAAGAGCCGTTCAAGAATTGAAAAAAGCTGGTGTTTATGTAGCGATCGCTACTGGCAGAGCGCCGTTTATGTTTGCTAATTTGCGCCGACAGTTAGGAATTGATTCGTTTGTCAGTTTCAACGGCCAATACGTAGTATTTGAAGGGAGCGTCATTTATAAACATCCGCTTCATCGGCAAAAGTTGCATGAATTAAAGGAAGAAGCGCACAAAAATGGCCATCCGCTTGTTTTTATGAATGCGAACGAAATGAGAGCGAGTATGGAGGATCATCCATATATTCATGTCAGCATGGAAAGTTTAAAATTTTCCCATCCTCCGTTTGATCCGCTTTATTACGAAAACGAAGATATTTATCAAGCGCTTTTGTTTTGCAAGGCGGAAGAAGAACAAATGTATGTGAAAGCATATCCGGAATTTCGTTTTGTTCGTTGGCATAACGTGTCAACGGATGTATTGCCAACAGGAGGTTCGAAAGCGGAAGGAATTCGGCGGATGATTGAAAAAATCGGCATTGCGAAAGAAAATGTGTACGCGTTTGGCGATGGGTTAAATGATATCGAAATGTTAAAATTTGTTGGAACCGGCGTTGCAATGGGAAACGCTCAGGAAGAAGTCAAAAAAGTGGCTGATTTCGTCACGAAGCCGGTCGGGGAGGAAGGAATATTGTACGGATTAAAACAGCTCGAATTAATTAAATAAAAAGGGCATATCCCAATGCAGTGGGGTATAGCCCTTCTTTTCATTTAACGCTCGATAGGGATCGCGTTATCAGGCACTTTAAACGGGTTTTTTGGATCGATATGATCATAAAACATAATGCCGTTTAAATGGTCAATTTCATGCTGAAATACGATGGCAGGCAGCCCTTTTAGCCGAAGCGTGACTTCTTCGCCGTCAATCGTTGTCCCTGTTACGGTAATGCGGGCATAGCGCGGTACATATCCTGGAACATCGCGGTCGACGGATAGGCATCCTTCCCCGCTCGTTAAATAGCATTGCTGAACGGAATGGCTCACAATTTTTGGATTAAATAATGCGTAACTATATAAAGTGCCTTTTTCATCAGTGACATGAACAGCAATCATTCGTTTGGATACGTTAATTTGCGGAGCTGCCAGCCCGATTCCCGGACGTAATCCATATTTTTCGGCAAGTTCAGGGTCTTGGCTCATTTTTACGTATTCAAGAAGGCTTTGCAAAATTTGTTTATCTTCTTCTGATGGAGGAAGAGAAACTGGCTCAGCCACTTTTCGTAAAGTTGGATGCCCTTCTTTAATAATATCTTTCATGGTAATCATCATTTTTTCACTCCCTGTATCGACGTTGGTGTCTGAATTAAGTCTAACAAAAATTCGTTTTGCACGTAAACTAAAATGAAAACGTATGTGCTGAAAGGAAGGAGAAAGGTTGTTTAAAGCAATGCAGCGGTGTATTTGGTTGATGGCAGTTTTGCTTTTGCTTGGTAGTTGCGATGAACTTGCCGTCGAACAAGACGTTTTGTCCACGTTAAAAAAGATTGCTGCGTACGAACACAATGCGGTAGACCAACAGAAAAAACTGAACGAATTAGAACAAAAACAAAACAAATTATACGACCAGATTATGTCGTACGGAATGAAGCAGTTTACAAAGGTGGAGCAATTGTCGAAAGAATCGTTGGAGCTGATAAAAGAACGAGACAAACATATTGAAAAAGAACATAAAGCGATTCAGTCGGCAAAACGGGAAATAAATGCTATCAAAAAAAAGATTAACCAGCTTCATGATGGAAATATAAGAAGGCAAGCAACCCGTCTAGTTGATATTGAAAAGAAGCGCTATGAAACATATGACGATCTATATCTTCATTATAAAGAAATGCTATCATTAGAAAAAGATCTCTATATTTTACTGCAAAATAGGCATACGACACCCGAACAGCTACAGCGGCACATTGAGCACGTGAATGAACAATATAAAAAGCTAATTGGCGCTAACCAGCAATTTAACGAAGATACGGAAACGTACAATAAAGAGATGAAGCGATTATACCATATGTGGGAATAGAGATTTTTCTGCACCAAGAGGCTATATTTTTATAGCCTCTTTTCCCTTATATGCAAGAATATGAAACAGATATAATACAGATTAAGACACATGTACTATAACAGATTTGATAAAAAAACATTCCAAATTAAAAAGATAACGTTAAATCAAAGTGATTGACGCCTGAAGAAAGAAAGTGTACACTTAAATGTGTAGGCGGAAATTGTACTAATCAAACCGACTAAATAATTGATACAGATATTGTAACGCTTTTTTTTCCATTTGCACCGTGGAACAAGGGCTACTGTTTTTTATTTATTTAGATTTTGGGTAAATTAATGCTGTATGCATCATGTTTGCGAATCGCTTTTTAAATTACGAAAGGTAGAGGTGAATAGAATGGGTGCGAAAACATCCAAATTGAATTTTCAGAAACAGCTCGACAAAGTTGCTGAGCAATTTCCGACGTTTCAAATTTTAAACGAAGAAGGAGAAGTTGTTAACGAAGCGGCAATGCCGGATTTAAGCGATGATCAATTAAAAGAATTGATGCGCCGAATGGTATATACGCGCGTCCTTGATCAACGTTCCATTTCGTTGAACCGTCAGGGCCGTTTAGGCTTTTACGCACCAACAGCGGGGCAAGAAGCGAGCCAAATCGCCAGCCAATTCGCGCTGGAAAAAGAAGATTTTATTTTACCTGGATACCGTGATGTCCCGCAAATTATTTGGCACGGGCTCCCGCTTTATCAAGCGTTTTTATTCTCACGCGGTCATTTTCATGGCAACCAAATTCCTGAAGGCGTGAACGTATTGCCTCCGCAAATTATTATCGGTGCCCAATACATTCAAGCGGCAGGCGTTGCTTTAGGATTGAAAAAACGCGGCAAAAAAGCAGTAGCGATTACATATACAGGTGACGGCGGCACTTCGCAAGGCGATTTTTACGAAGGAATCAACTTTGCGGGTGCGTTTAAAGCACCGGCGATTTTCGTTGTCCAAAACAACCGTTTTGCGATTTCCACCCCGGTAGAAAAACAAACGGTAGCTAAAACGCTTGCGCAAAAAGCGGTGGCAGCAGGAATTCCTGGAATTCAAGTCGACGGTATGGACCCATTGGCGGTATACGCAGTAGTGCGTGAAGCTCGCGAGCGCGCGATCAACGGCGAAGGACCGACGCTTATCGAAACATTGTGTTTCCGCTACGGTCCGCATACGATGTCAGGAGACGATCCAACTCGTTATCGTACGAAAGAATTGGAAAACGAATGGGAGAAAAAAGATCCGCTTGTTCGTTTCCGTAAGTTTTTAGAAAACAAAGGCTTATGGAGCGAAGAAGAAGAAAACAAAGTGATTGAACAAGCAAAAGAAGAAATTAAAGAGGCGATTAAAAAAGCAGACGAAACGCCAAAACAAAAAGTAACCGATTTGATTAGCATCATGTATGAGGAGCTCCCATTTAACTTAAAAGAACAGTATGAAATTTATAAAGAGAAGGAGTCGAAGTAAGCCATGGCGCAAATGACAATGATTCAAGCAATCACGGATGCGTTGCGCATCGAATTAAAAAATGACCCAAATGTATTAATATTTGGGGAAGACGTTGGAGTAAACGGCGGCGTATTCCGGGCAACAGAAGGATTGCAGGCGGAATTTGGGGAAGATCGCGTATTCGACACACCTCTTGCTGAATCGGGAATCGGCGGTCTCGCCATCGGGCTGGCGTTACAAGGATTCCGGCCGGTTCCGGAAATTCAATTTTTTGGCTTTGTATATGAAGCGATGGATGCGATTTGCGGCCAAATGGCGCGTATCCGCTATCGTTCCGGCGGCCGCTATAACGTACCGATTACGATTCGTTCACCATTTGGTGGCGGTGTGCATACACCGGAATTGCACTCCGACAGCTTAGAAGGCTTAGTCGCACAGCAGCCTGGGTTAAAAGTAGTCATTCCTTCTACTCCTTATGATGCGAAAGGGTTGCTTATTTCTGCGATCCGTGACAATGATCCAGTTATTTTCTTGGAACACTTAAAATTGTATCGTTCGTTCCGCCAAGAAGTGCCAGAAGGAGAATATACGATCCCAATCGGTAAAGCAGATATTAAGAGGGAAGGAAAAGATATCACAATTATCGCTTATGGCGCGATGGTGCATGAATCATTAAAAGCGGCGGCAGAATTGGAAAAAGAAGGAATTTCTGCCGAAGTCGTTGATTTGCGCACTGTTCAACCGTTAGATATTGAAACGATTATCGGTTCCGTTGAAAAAACGGGGCGCGCAATCGTTGTGCAAGAAGCGCAAAGACAAGCAGGAATTGCCGCAAACGTCGTCGCGGAAATTAACGAACGTGCCATTTTAAGCTTGGAAGCTCCGGTACTGCGCGTCACTGCTCCGGATACGGTATATCCGTTCGCACAAGCAGAGTCTGTATGGTTGCCTAACTTCAAAGATGTGATTGAAACAGCGAAAAAAGTCATTAACTTCTAAACGGCTATGGGCAAGAGGGGGAGAGTTTTCTTCTTCCTCTTGGCCCCTACAATTTTCGAAAAGACAATAGGAGGTTGACAAACAGTGGCATTTGAATTTAAGCTGCCGGATATCGGTGAAGGTATTCATGAAGGGGAAATCGTCAAATGGTTTGTCAAACCAGGAGATGAAGTGAACGAAGACGATGTGCTATGTGAAGTGCAAAATGATAAAGCGGTTGTAGAAATCCCGTCCCCTGTGAAAGGAAAAGTATTAGAAATCTTAGTAGAAGAAGGAACGGTTGCAACGGTTGGCCAAACATTAATTACATTAGATGCGCCAGGATATGAGAATATGACGTTTAAAGGTCAAGAACAAGATGAGCCAAAAGAGAAGGAAAATGCGCAAGAAGTGTCGAAAAAAGAAGATGGAGTAGCGGAAGCTCCACAAGAAGCGCCGTCCAAACAAACAGAAGTCGATCCGAATCGCCGCGTAATCGCAATGCCTTCCGTGCGCAAATATGCCCGTGAAAAAGGGGTAGATATTCGCCTTGTTCAAGGTACAGGAAAAAATGGCCGCGTGCTAAAAAGCGATATCGATGCGTTCCTTGCCGGCGGTTCTGCAGCAGTACAGAAACAGGAAGCGCCAGCTGCGAAGGAAGAAAAAGCGGCAGCAGCTACCGCAGCACAACAGCCAGTTGTGCTTGAAGGCGAATTCCCGGAAACTCGCGAAAAAATGAGCGGTATTCGCCGCGCAATTGCCAAAGCGATGGTCAATTCGAAGCATACGGCTCCGCACGTTACATTAATGGACGAAGTGGATGTGACAAAACTTGTGGCGCATCGCAAGAAATTCAAAGAAATCGCAGCGGAAAAAGGGATCAAGCTTACGTTCTTGCCGTATGTCGTAAAAGCATTAACGTCGGCGTTGCGTGAGTTCCCGGTTTTGAACACGTCGATTGACGATGAAACGGAAGAAGTGATTTACAAACATTACTACAACATTGGTATCGCTGCCGATACAGACAGAGGATTGCTTGTTCCTGTTATTAAACATGCTGACCGCAAACCAATCTTCGCGCTTGCCAAAGAAATTAACGAACTTGCGGCAAAAGCACGGGAAGGAAAATTGACTCCAAATGAAATGAAAGGTGCTTCTTGCACGATTACAAATATCGGCTCTGCCGGCGGTCAATGGTTTACCCCGGTCATTAATCATCCGGAAGTGGCGATTCTTGGCATCGGCCGCATTGCTGAAAAACCTATTGTTCGTGATGGCGAAATCGTCGTTGCACCAGTATTAGCGTTATCATTAAGCTTTGACCACCGCATGATTGACGGTGCGACAGCACAAAAAGCATTAAATCACATTAAACGTCTATTAAACGACCCAGAATTATTATTAATGGAGGCGTAAAACAATGGTAGTCGGTGATTTTGCAATTGAAACGGAAACACTCGTTGTTGGAGCAGGTCCTGGCGGTTATGTGGCAGCTATTCGCGCTGCACAGTTAGGGCAAAAAGTAACGATTGTGGAAAAAGGAAATCTTGGTGGAGTGTGCTTAAATGTCGGATGCATCCCGTCCAAAGCGCTTATCTCGGCAAGCCATCGCTATGTTGAAGCGAAACATTCGGAAGACATCGGAATTAAAGCAGAAAACGTAACCGTTGACTTTTCGAAAGTGCAGCAATGGAAAGCAAGCGTTGTGAAAAAACTAACGAGCGGCGTAGAAGGATTGCTAAAAGGAAATAAAGTCGAAATCGTACGCGGAGAAGCGTATTTTGTTGATGCGAATACAGTGCGCGTCGTCAATGGAGATAGCGCGCAAACATATACGTTTAAAAACGCGATTATCGCAACAGGCTCTCGCCCGATCGAACTTCCTGGCTTTAAATTTTCCAATCGTGTGCTTGATTCCACAGGTGCGCTCAACTTACAGGAAGTTCCAAAATCGCTTGTCGTTATTGGCGGCGGTTATATCGGAACAGAATTAGGAACAGCATATGCGAACTTTGGAACAAAAGTAACGATCATCGAAGGGGCAGATGAAATCTTATCTGGTTTCGAAAAACAAATGACTGCGATTGTCAAACGCCGCTTAAAGAAAAAAGGGGTAGAAATCTTCACTAACGCTCTTGCGAAAGGAGTCGAAGAGCGTGAAGACGGCGTAACGGTAACTTTTGAAGTAAAAGGCGAAACAAAAACCATTGATGCAGACTATGTGCTTGTGACGGTAGGGCGCCGTCCGAACACGGATGAGCTCGGCTTAGAACAAATCGGCATCAAATTGACAGACCGCGGTTTAATTGAAATTGACAAACAATGCCGGACGAGCGTTCCGAACATTTACGCGATCGGTGATATCGTCCAAGGCCCACCGCTCGCGCACAAAGCATCGTATGAAGGAAAAATTGCTGCAGAAGCGATTGCCGGAAAACCGTCTGAAATTGATTATTTAGCTCTTCCGGCAGTGGTCTTCTCCGAACCTGAATGCGCGTCTGTCGGTTATTTTGAACAACAAGCGAAAGACGAAGGCATTGAGGTAGTAACGGCGAAATTCCCATTTGCTGCTAACGGTCGTGCCCTTTCGTTGAATGATACAGACGGCTTTATGAAACTTGTCGTTCGCAAAGAAGACGGCGTTGTGATCGGAGCGCAAATCGTTGGTCCAAACGCTTCCGACATGATTGCAGAACTAGGTCTTGCAATCGAAGCTGGAATGACCGCGGAAGATATCGCTCTAACGATTCATGCTCACCCAACGCTTGGTGAAATAGCGATGGAAACCGCGGAAGTTGCTCTCGGCACTCCGATCCATATTATTAGTAAATAAATTGGCAAATAGGTTTCAGACAAACGTCTGAAACCTATTTTATTTCATAAACCTGTTTTCTTGTTTCTTGTCCAATGAATCAATAATATTTTCCCTTGCTCATTCATATTGTTATGGTAAAGGAGACGCGGGGGATGACAGATGAAAGAATATGTGGCGTTTTTATTGCAAATGATAATTTGGAGCAGTTTTTCGCTGATTGAATGGCTGTCAGGACGCGATCGCCCGTTTTTTAAAGGAATGATGCTTTGCGTATTTTTGTATATTGCGTTTTCATTGGCGCGGAAAATCGGTTTGCGCACTCGGAAAGCGATGTGGACAACGACGCTGACGGCAGCGATGTACTTTACTTGCCAACATTTTGTGTGGGGGGCGCTGCAGTAAGGGAAAATGAAAAGTGATAGCGGAACCGCTATCGTTTGTAGTAATACATAATTCTGCCGTTAAATAAGTGAAGTTCCCCTTCTAATTTTTTTGAGAGAAACTTGCAAAATTCATTCGCTTTTCCTTTATCTCCATGCGTTGCTTCATTTGGTAACGTGATTTGAATAAATGATTCGCCAGTTTCCTGCGATCCGACGCCAACGATGATCATCCGATAACGGTGTCCGTCTCCTTTTAAACAAAACCATTTTCCTTCGTCGGTTTCTATAAGTTGGTAAGGAAATGCAGCTTGTTGATATCCCCATCCAAGTTGTTCTCCCGTTTTGTTCATGATCTCTTGGTAATACTGAAACAATTGTTTTACTTCTTGTAATGTAATCGCTTTCTTTTTCGATGACGGAACAAGCTTGATGTATGCGTGCGTCGCCATGCCATCACCTCAATCGTTAACATCTTAATTTTTATTGTAACACGTTTGTGTAATAGAGGCTATTGATTTTTTCGCATCGATGCGGCAAAGCCAGATGCTGATTTAATTATTCTCATCATCAGCGTTGGTTGATCCGAATTTCGTTGCTCGCTTTGTTGCGGAATAAATATTAAATGTGACATACAAATTAACTATTGACACTATAAATATGATATATTATTATTAAGTTAGCTGATAAATATATCATCACAAAGGAGTTTTGGGGATGGGCACAATTGTTTGTCAAACATGTGATGCGACGATTGCGCATTTTGAAGACGAAAAAGTGACAACGCTTTACGGAAAATGTTCCAAATGTGATTGCTGCGACACAAAAGAAGATGAACAATAGAGAAACGGTCAAGCGATGGGGGAAGGGATTTGCAGGCGAGCATGTGAAAGGGGCGCATGCTCGCCCATTTTTTATGCTAAAAAAGCGTAAGCAAGTTAGCTTACGCTTTTTTAGCGAATTGGTTTATGCTCTTTGATGACTCGCAATGTTTGCAATGTATCGTCTTCTGGCCCTTGTACAGGCAGGCCGACTTCTAAATTCTTTTTAATATAATTTAAGTTTTCTTGCGTAATAATTTCTCCAGGAATAAAAATCGGAATTCCCGGAGGATAAACCATAATAAATTCTGCAATAATCCGTCCTACCGATTCCTCAAATGGGACAACTTCCGTTTCTGCATAAAAGGCGTCGCGCGGTGTTAACGCGAGAGCAGGGATGTCTGGCAACAACACTTTTGGCTTTGTTCCCCTTGCAGCTTGATGGCGAAATTGTTCAGATAAATGGCGAAGCGCGTGAACAAGCGTATCCGTTTCCTGCTCCGTATCTCCGGGAGTGATAATGCATAAAATGTTGTATAAATCGGACAATTCGACTTCGATGTTATACATTTCCCGCAGCCATTTTTCAACGTCGTATCCTGTCAACCCAAGTTCTTTGACAGAGATGATCAGTTTAGTTGGATCGTAGTGATACGTTGCTTCCGTTCCTAAAATTTCTTTCCCTACACAATAAAGATAAGGAATTTCGTTGATTTGCCGCCGTGTTTTTTCGGCGAGCTGAATCGCTTTTTCAATGAGCTCCCGGCCTTGCGTAGCAAGCCGTTTGCGCGCAACATCCAAGGAAGCGAGTAGTAAATAAGAAGTAGATGTAGTCATTAACATGCTTAAAATGGCTTGTACGTGCTTTGCTGATACGAGCCCTTCGCGTACGTTTAAAATAGAGCTTTGCGTTAAAGATCCCCCTAGTTTATGAACGCTCGTTGCCGACATATCCGCTCCGGCTTGCATGGCGGAAAGCGGAAGATCTTCATGGAAATGAATGTGGGCTCCGTGCGCTTCGTCAACGAGAACAGGAACATGGTAGGAATGGGCAATTTCGACAATTTTCTTTAAGTCACCGGCGATGCCAAAATAGGTCGGATTAATCACGAGAACTCCTTTTGCGTCGGGATGCTGCTTCAGCGCTTTTTCCACCGATTCGGGTGTAATCCCATGTGAAATTCCAAGTTCTTTATCGATTTCCGGATGAATGAAAATCGGTGTTGCGCCAGAAAAGACGATGGCCGACATAACCGATTTATGGACGTTGCGCGGCACGATAATTTTGTCGCCGGGACCAGCAACCGACATCACCATCGCCATAATGGCACCGCTTGTCCCTTGGACGGAGAAAAATGTATAATCAGCCCCAAACGCTTCAGCGGCTAGTTCTTGGGCGCGTTTGATAATACCTTTTGGGTGATGAAGATCATCGAGAGGACCGATATTAATCAAATCAATCGATAAGGCATTTTCACCAATAAAATTACGAAATTCAGGGTCCATCCCTGCTCCTTTTTTATGACCAGGGATATGGAATTGAATGGGGTTTTTCTTCATATGTTCCAGCAGTCCAGTAAATAATGGTGTTTCGAACTGTGACAACGTTTTTTCACACCTCTTTTTGCATAAAAATAAAACAAGTGCATTATAGCATTTATTTTTTTATTTGCAAAGCATCATTGATCATCCGTGAAGGCAAAATTTTTTCCTATACATAGATTGAAAATAAAAGAGGAAAACAGGCATGTCAACAAGAAACATAATAAATGAATAAAAAGGAGGGATAGAATGATTTGGCAAACAAGGGTAACGGAACTGCTCGGAATTACATATCCGATTATTCAAGGAGGGCTCGCTTACTTGGCGTACGCTGATTTAGCGGCGGCAGTTTCTAACGCCGGAGGATTGGGACAAATTACAGCCATGTCTCTAGAAACCCCCGGGCAATTGCGCGAAGAAATTCGAAAAGTAAAAGAAAAAACGGATCGTCCATTTGGAGTAAACTTTGCGATCGGGCAGCATGGCCGCTCTTTTCAGAATATGCTGGAGGCGGCATTGGAAGAAGGGGTACCGGTTGTCTCTGTCACAGGCGGAAATCCTGCTCCGTTTTTCGAACAATTAAAAGGGGTCAACGTGAAAAAACTCGTGCTTGTCGCCGCCGTTCGCCAAGCTGTAAAAGCGGAAGAACTTGGCGCGGACGCCGTCATGGTCGTCGGGCAGGAAGGGGGCGGCCATTTAGGAAAACATGATACTGGGACGTTTGTTCTTATCCCAAAAGTAGTGGACTCCGTTTCCATTCCTGTGATTGCTTCTGGAGGAATTGGCGACGGGCGCGGGTTGATGGCGGCGTTAGCGCTGGGAGCGGAAGGAGTTGAAATGGGAACGAGATTTATTGCTACAAAAGAGTGCGTCCACGCCCATCCGATTTATAAAGAGATGCTTGTGAACGGTTCTGAACATGATACCGTCGTGATTAAACGAAGTTTAGGAGCGCCTGGCCGCGCCATCGCCAATGAATGGACGAAAAAAATTTTAGAAATAGAAGAGCAAGGTGGAACGTATGAACAACTAAAAGAATATATCAGCGGAGAAGCGAACCGCCGCTTTATTTATGAAGGAAGAACAAATGAAGGATTTGCATGGGCGGGGCAAGTGATGGGGCTGATTAAAGACGTACCAACGGTAGCGGAATTGTTTTCGCGAATGATTAGCGAAGCGGAACAAATTCGGGATCGATGGGCAAACTAACGGTGGAGGTGCCAGCGATGAATTATTCGTACCCGTTTTCTTACGACTGGTCGACGCAAGAAATTATTGATGTCATTAAATTTTTTGAAGCGATTGAAACGGTTTACGAAAAAGGGATGGAACGAGAAAAGCTGATGAATATTTATCGCCGCTTTAAAGAGATTGTTCCAAGCAAAAGCGAGGAAAGAAGATTATGTGATGAGTTTGAACAAGCGAGCGGATATTCCTCATATCGGGTGATGAAAAAGGCAAAAGAAGCTGGAAATGGCGACTGGATTAAAATGGGATAAATGTTGTGTGCGCACGAAGAAAAGTAGACGTACAAATTGGTTGCATCCCCCCCTTTTCCAACATAATATAAAACAAAATAGATATCAAAAAATTCTGGTATTTGTGTTGGCGGCTTTTCGGGGATTATATGGAAAGGGGTGCCTACGCTCATGAAAAAGACGATGAATTCGGTGAAGCGTGCGGATGGGGATAAGCGGATAGCGGTATTGCGCCTTGAATTAGATTATGAATTAGCGACTCTTTATGAGGCGATGATGGAAAATAATGAAGAAAAGAAAAAAGAATGTAAACGGAGACTAGAAAAGCTGCGTCAAGAGTTAATGCGCCTTCAAGTATAAACAGGGCATTATGCGAACCAGATCCAACGGTTCGTTTTTTTCTTGACAGTGCCTTTTTCTTTACGAACGATTTCAATTATTCTATGCTATACGTATGCTGCAAAAGTCAGGAGGATGAATATGCAGGAGAAATGGAAAGAAATAGATGAGTGCGTTCAACATTGGATCAAGGAAGCAGGAACACGAATTCGCGCCGCGTTGGCGGAAAAGCTAACGGTCGAAACGAAAGCGCATCGAAATGATTTAGTGACGAACGTGGATCGCGAAACAGAGCGATTTTTTATTGGGAAAATAAGAAAAACGTTTCCCGGCCATCGCGTGCTCGGCGAAGAAGGATTTGGCGATGCAATCAAAACGCTTCAAGGTGTCGTCTGGATCATTGATCCGATTGACGGCACGATGAATTTTGTTCATCAAAAGCGGAATTTTGCCATTTCAATTGGCGTTTTTGAAAATGGCGTAGGAATGCTCGGATATGTATACGATGTCGTGCATGACGAACTATACGCGGCGCGAAAAGGAGAGGGAGCTTTTCTTAATGATAAGCCGCTGCCCCGCTTGGAGCCGGTATCTGTTTCAAAAGCGATTATTTCCTTAAATGCGACGTGGGTAACAGAAAATAAACGAATTGATCCAAAAGTGCTGGCTCCGCTTGTCAAAGACGCGAGAGGAACGCGTTCATACGGTTCGGCCGCTTTGGAAATGGCATATGTTGCAGCGGGGCGCTTGGATGCGTATATTACGATGAGGCTGTCGCCATGGGATTTCGCCGGCGGGCTTGTGCTTGTTCAAGAAGCCGGCGGCATCGTGACGAACTTATACGGCGAGCCGCTTGACTTGCTCGGGAAAAATTCTGTATTTGTTGCCAAGCCAGGATTGCATGAAGAAATTTTGCAAAAATATATACATCGTTAAAAAACGGGACAAATGTGGGCTGTCCCGTTTTTACAGCATTCCTTTTTCACGCATCCGCTTTTTGCGGGCAAAACCGATGCCGATGATGATGAACAAGGCGACAATGGAAGCAATGATGCCTATCAAGCTTTGTTCCGCAATAAAAATGCCGATGGCCATGATGGCGATTACAGCGAATATAGCTAATAAAAATGATACAGGCTGAAACTGTTTCATCACAATCCCCTTTCACATTTTGCGGTTTTTCTTTAGTCTACATGAAAACGTGCCGCTTTTCTATCCTCTTTTATGATATAATAAACGAGCAGTTTACACATTAGGAGTGACCGACATTGACAAGAAGAGAAGATCTTCGCAATATCGCGATTATCGCTCACGTTGACCATGGCAAAACGACGTTAGTTGATCAGTTGTTGCGCCAATCGGGAACGTTTCGCGCCAATGAACATGTGGAAGAACGCGCATTGGACCGAAACGATTTGGAAAGAGAACGTGGGATTACCATTTTAGCGAAAAATACAGCGATTCGTTATAAAGGAACGCGGATTAATATTTTAGATACGCCAGGGCATGCTGACTTTGGCGGGGAAGTGGAGCGGATTATGCGGCTTGTTGACGGCGTTTTGCTTGTCGTTGATGCGTATGAAGGCTGCATGCCGCAGACGCGCTTTGTGCTGAAAAAGGCGCTCGAACAGCAGCTTACCCCCATTGTCGTTGTCAATAAAATTGACCGGGAGTTTGCGCGGCCGGAGGAAGTGGTCGACGAAGTCATCGATTTATTTATCGAATTGGGCGCAACGGAAGAACAGCTTGAGTTTCCGGTCGTATACACATCAGCGTTGCATGGAACGGCAAGTTTAGATCCCCACAAACAAGAAGCAGATATGACGGCATTATTTGAAACAATTATCACGCATATTCCCGCGCCGATCGATAATCGGGAAGAACCGTTGCAGTTTCAAGTGGCGCTTCTTGATTATAACGACTATGTCGGACGGATCGGGATCGGGCGCGTCTTCCGCGGTACGATGAAAATCGGCCAGCAAGTGGCGCTAATGAAACTAGACGGTTCTGTCAAAACGTTTCGTGTGACAAAATTATTTGGGTTTATCGGCTTAAAGCGGATCGAAATTACAGAAGCGGGAGCGGGAGACATTGTTGCGGTAGCAGGAATGGAAGATATCAACGTTGGAGAAACAGTATGTCCGCTTGATCATCCAGAAGCGTTGCCTCCGCTTCGCATCGATGAACCAACGTTGAAAATGACGTTTTTAGTCAATAACAGCCCGTTTGCCGGTCGTGAAGGAAAATATGTGACGGCAAGAAAGCTGGAAGAACGCTTGCGCACTCAATTGGAAACGGACGTAAGCTTGCGCGTCGAAAATACCGATTCTCCTGATGCTTGGATCGTTTCCGGACGGGGAGAGCTTCATTTATCGATCTTAATTGAAAATTTGCGGCGTGAAGGGTACGAGCTGCAAGTGTCCAAGCCGGAAGTCATTATGAAAGAAATCGACGGCGTGCTTTGCGAGCCGGTTGAACGAGTAATCATCGACATTCCTGAAGAATATACAGGAGCGATTATGGAATCGATCGGCATGCGCAAAGGCGAGCTAGTGGATATGACCCATAACGAAAATGGACAAGTCCGCCTTGTCTTCATGGTGCCTTCGCGCGGTTTAATCGGTTATCGGACAGAGTTTATGTCATTGACACGCGGATACGGAATTTTAAACCATTCATTTGATCATTACGCGCCGGCGCAAAGCGGACAAATAGGCGGCCGCCGCCAAGGGGTATTGATTTCCATGGAAACGGGAAAAGCGACTGCGTATGGCATTATGCAGCTAGAAGACCGCGGCACCATTTTTGTCGAGCCTGGAACCGAAGTGTACGAAGGGATGATTGTCGGCGAGCACAACCGCGAAAACGATTTAGTCGTCAATATTTGCAGGGAAAAGCATATGACGAACATCCGCTCCTCGACAAAAGAGCAAACCGTTACGATGAAAAAGCCGCGTTTGTTGACGCTCGAAGAAGCGCTGGAATATTTAAATGACGATGAATATTGTGAAGTAACGCCAAAATCGATTCGCCTGCGCAAAAAAATATTGAATAAAAGCGAGAGAGAAAAGATGGAAAAGAAAAAGAAAGCCGCTAAGCAGGCGAAATAAGGGGGAAAAATGGTGAACGTCATTGAGCGCCTTACCTTTTTTGCTTCGCTATACAAAGTGCATACAAATCCTGAACGGGGAATGTGGCTTCTTTACATTACCGTATTCGTTTTATCCGCTGTCGTTTACCGTCTTGGTTTTGCGAGAAAGCTACCGCTATTGAAAAACGTTATCATCTATGTGTTGCTCGCGTTAGGCTGCACGATTTTAACGTTTTTTGCGGTATTTTTGCCTGTCGCCGAAGGTTTGGTCGTAGCGGCTCTCGTTTTAATTGTTTATAAAATTCGCTTATATCAATCGAAAAAGCATGAGTAAGGCGGTGGGACGATGAAATCGCTGCAAGATTCCCTTTATAATTGGCTAACGATTTATGTTGTGGCGCAGGCGCGTCCGGATGATGCGGCGGCGCAAGAAACCGCCGCCTTTTTTATGGGAATATTAAAGCGCGATTTCAATGTCACAAAGGTGAAAGTAAAAAAAGAAGCAATGTATATCGTCGAGTACGAGAAAGACGGCGAGGAAGAATCAGCGCGTTTCCCAACGGAGCTTATTGAGGCGGTGCTGAAGCAAATTGAAGAAGCGCCTGAAAAATACCGCAATTATCCTTTGTAAGAAAAACGCCGGGCGGATCACTTCCCGGCGTTTTTTACCATTCATCGTTTGGCAGTTTCGAATGATATATGCGAAATTTTCCGGTCGCTAGGCGCGCCTTCGTTCTTTCGGCGATCCGATGATAGCATTCCTCGCACATGTATGTGTGAATCGGACGGTTGCGCAGTCGTTTGGCAAGCAATGATTCATCGTCGATCGTGTCAATTCGGTCGCAAAGAACACATTTGACTCTCATCGTACACCTCGTCGCTTTATTTCAAATTCATTTTTATTATATCATGAATCTGAAACATTTTTACTTTCCCGTTTTTGAGAAAAAATGTATGATAAACGAAAAGGATTTTTTAGGAGGGATGGCAATGCCAAATAAAGTGGAATCTGCATTAACGGAACCGTTGTTTCAAGCCTTGCAAAACGAACGATTTGTGACGATAGCGACGATCGACCATGAAACGGGCGGCCCGAATGTCAGCGCGATTTCATGGATTTATGCTCCTAGCGAAAAACACATTCATTTTGCCGTTGACAACCGCTCTCGTATTGTGCAAAACATTCGGAATAATCCGTCTATTGTTGTGAACATCATTGCTAACGAATCAGTCTATTCGATCAGCGGGAAAGCGCATATTAAAGTGGAGAAAATCGAAGGAGTTCCGCTTAAATTGGCATTAGTCGATGTTGCCATTAGCGAAGTGCGCGACGTCATGTTTTACGGTTCAAAAATCGTACAAGAACCAAAATATGAAAAGACGTACGATGCGCAAGCGGCGGCGAAACTGGACAATCAAGTAATGACGGCTTTGCGCAATGCGTAAAAGAGGAGCTTAGCGCTACGGCTAGGCTCCTTATTTACTTTTATTTAAATATTCGTTGGACTGTTTTTCTTGACGGTGATGAAGCTGTTTTTCTTCGCGCTGATTTAATTGTGAATCATTTTGTTCAGTCGGTTCCGGTGGGGTTGTTTCAAACAAATCGCTCGGAACTTCCGGCATGACGCGTCCAACGATATCGGCGATTTCGTTCATCAACGCTTGAACGGGCCGTCCGTTGTCGACTTGGTTGACGATATTTTTTAATCGAGTGTATAAATCAGGGTCAGCAATGATGATGGCATTTGCCCCGTAAGGATCTTTTTGCAACGTTTCCGCAACGGAATATTTAATCGTACCGACGCGAGAAGCATCTATATTTGCGTCAACGTCAATGCCAACGATCGCATATTTTCCGACAACAAGGGCGGTGGCGTCGTTTACGTTCGGCACGCGCTTAGCTAAACTCGCCAGACGATGGGCGATTTCCTGCCCTGATTTGTCGGCTGTTTTTTCATCGGCCGTATTTTTGACACGGACAGGCGAGCGGTCCGCATCGCGGGCGCCTTCGTTATTTCCGAAGTTGCACCCGCTTAGTAAACCGAGGCATATCGCAATAAATAAATGTCGGCTCCAGTTCATTCCGTTTACACCTCTATTGTGTTTTTTGCTTTATTTTGCAATTATTCTTCTATCTTTATACATTGCCTCATACTATATAACAACAATCCCGGTCCAAATATAAGCAAAGTAAAAAGCAAAAATAGGGGGCGTGGGAATTTGGGGAAAAAAATATATGTGTTGGATACAAACGTTCTATTGCAAGATCCGTATTCCATCTTTTCGTTTGAAGACAATGAAGTGGTCATTCCAGCTGTGGTATTGGAAGAAGTGGATTCGAAAAAGAGATATATGGATGAAGTGGGGAGAAACGCGCGCCAAGTATCCAAGCTGATCGACCGTCTTAGGGAAAGCGGAAAGCTGCACGAAAAAATTCCGCTGGAAAACGGCGGGGTGTTGCGCATCGAATTAAATCATCGCTCCTTTCACCAGCTCCAAGAAATTTTTGTGGAAAAAACGAACGATAACCGCATTTTAGCAGTTGCCAAAAACTTATCGCTGGAAGAACAAGCAAAAGAAAACGGACGTTCTGTTATTTTAGTAAGCAAGGATGCCCTTGTCCGCGTGAAGGCTGATGCGATCGGGCTGCAAGCAGAAGACTTTTTAAGCGACCGCGTCGTCGATGTTGACCATATTTATACTGGCTTTCTTGAACTGTACATAGGGACGGAGCATTTGCAGCGGTTTTATGAAAAAGGGGAGCTTGTTTTAGCGGATATTGCTAACCATCCGTTTTACCCAAATCAATTTATTATCATGAAAGACGCTTTTGGAGGCTCGGCTTCTGCCCTTGGTATTGTCGATCATAGCGGAAAAAAAGTGAAAAAACTTTTGTTTCACCATGAACATATATGGGGAATTCATCCGCGCAACGTGCAACAGACGATGGCGTTTGAACTGCTTATGCGCGATGATATCCCGCTTGTGACTTTGATTGGCAAAGCGGGAACGGGGAAAACGCTTCTTGCTCTGGCTGCGGGGCTGATGCAGACGGAAGATTTACGTACGTATAAAAAGCTGCTCGTGGCGAGGCCAATCGTTCCGATGGGAAAAGATATCGGTTTTTTGCCTGGAGAAAAAGAAGAAAAATTGCGCCCATGGATGCAGCCGATTTTCGATAATTTAGAATATTTGTTCAACACAAAAAAAGCGGGGGAGTTGGATGCGATTTTGGCAGGAATGAGCTCGATTGAAGTCGAAGCGCTCACGTATATACGCGGCCGCAGCCTGCCGGAGCAGTTTATCATTATTGATGAGGCGCAAAATTTAACGAAACATGAAGTGAAAACGATTTTAACGCGCGTTGGAGAAAAAAGCAAAATCATTTTAATGGGAGATCCGGAACAGATCGATCATCCGTATTTGGACGAGTACAATAACGGATTAACGTATGTCGTTGAAAAGTTTAAAGATCAAAAAATCGCCGGGCACGTCCGCCTCGTCAAAGGAGAGCGCTCGACATTGGCGCAGCTCGCTGCAGATTTATTGTAAAAAAGCTGGATGTCCCATCTAGGGACATCCAGCTTTAATGGACGACGAAACGGCGCACATGAGTAATCGGGGCTTCGCGGTTGGAACCGTCGCCAAAATAAAAATGAACGGGCCCGTCTTCCTTTAGCGGCTTTCCATCTTTAGAAAATCCGAGAATCGCTTCGTAAGCTTGTGCAAGCGGTATCGTCACTTCGTTATGCTCGGTGACGATAGTCAGTTCTTTTGCATCCGGGAGCGGTTCGGCGTTTTGCAAAAACGGAGCAAGCGGCATCGCGAATGTCCCTGTAATAATTTTTTCTTTTAGAAAACGTTTTTCTGTTTTCAATGTCGGCGGGAAAACGGCCCCCTCTTGAATTTCCCGATCCCAAAAAGCGGATAGTTTTTTGATTTCCCCTTCTTCTTCCTGTTGCTCGTTTTGAAGTTGTTCATGAGATGGTTTCAAAAAATATGTGTTCAAATCGATTTTACGGTCATCAAAAATCCATACTCCTGGATCCAATGTAATCGTAAATTTTACATTTCCTGTTATAAGAATAATATCGCTCATTTTCCATCCTCTCCTCTACAGCAACTGCTGTTTTTAGTATAATGATAAATGGACAGTTTGTCATGTGTCAGATGGATGCGATTCTTGTTCTGCCGACGCTGACAAACAGCGCCTAAGTCGACATGGCTTGCAGCGTATAGCGTTGACAAGTGTTTCAACTTGCAAAATTGCGCATTTCACGTTAAGATTTAAAGAAGGATTAGGGGAGAACGGAGGGATGGATGTGTCAGGCGATGCCATTAACTATCGCGAAAAAGCGTACGCGCTTCTGCAAGCGGATGCTGATAAAATCGTAAAGCTCATTCGAGTGCAAATGGATAATTTAACAATGCCGCAATGTCCTCTTTACGAAGAAGTACTTGATACGCAAATGTTTGGTTTGTCACGGGAAATCGATTTTGCGGTGCGTCTCGGGCTTGTGGACGAGAAGAAAGGTAAGTCGCTGCTTGACCGGTTAGAGCGAGAGCTTTCGGCGCTCCACGAAGCGGTGACAAAAAAGCGCGTACGATAAAAAATAAATGTTAACTCAAACGGTTGAAAGCTGCAATCGTTTGAGTTTTTCTGTTTTTAAGAAGGAAAACAACGTTCTGTTACGAATTGTTTTAATGATTTAACACCTATATTAGCAATAAGGAAGAGGAATGATGGATAGGGAATTAATCAAAAAGATTATGAAATGTTATGATTATCCGCTCATTATTGCGGTTGTGATGCTTTCGCTATTCGGGTTGATTATGGTATATAGCTCAAGCATGATTTCTGCCGTCATCCGCTTTGAAGTGCCAAGCGACTATTTTTATCAGCGGCAGAAGCTATGGCTGATCGTCTCGTTTATTTGTTTTTTCGTTACGCTGATTGTCCCGTATAAAATATGGGCGACCGAAAAATTGGTCAAAACGATTTTTTTTGCGTCACCACTCATGTTAATAGCGGTCGCTTTTCTAGGGCATACCGCAAATAACGCAACAAGCTGGTTTCGTGTGGGAGCATGGAGCATACAGCCAGCGGAGCTTGTTAAACTTGGATTAATCGTTTATTTAGCGGCGGTGTTTGCCAATAAACAAAAAAGATTGGCACAGCCTGCAAAAGGAAATTTGTTTCCGATTTATTATACGTTGTTCATTTGTTTTTTAATCGCTATTCAGCCAGATTTTGGTACAGCGATGATTGTATTGGCGATCGCCGCTTGTTTAATTTTTTCATCGGGATTGCGCCTTCGTTTATTGTTTAAACAGTTTCTATTTTTTATGCTTGTTTTTGCTTTCGCATCCCCAATTATTTTTCCTTTTTTTGGAGATGATATTTTTTCGAAAGAGCGGATGTCGCGGATTTATAGCTTTTTGGATCCGTTTAAATACGCGAATGACGAAGGTTTTCAGCTCGTTAACTCCTATTTGGCTATTGGATTGGGAGGAATAAAAGGATTAGGGCTGGGAAAAAGCATTCAAAAATACGGCTATTTACCTGAGTCGCACACTGATTTTATTATGTCAATTATTGCCGAAGAGCTGGGGCTTTTTGGGGTAATATTTACATTAGGCCTTTTGGCTTTTATCGTGTTGCGAGGGTTGTGGATTGCGAGAAAATGCAATGACGCGTTTGGCAGCCTTCTTGCGATCGGCATTTCCGCCATGATTGGCATTCAGACGTTTATTAACGTCGGCGGTGTAACAGGGGTCATTCCAATTACCGGAGTTCCATTGCCGCTTGTTAGTTACGGAGGCTCTTCGTTAATGATATTTATGACTTCCCTAGGAGTGCTTGTCAACATATCGATGTTTACGAAATACGAAGAAAGTTATAAAAGAAAGGCGAAAGTCGTAGAAAAATTACAAAAAAGGATCTGACTTTTTTACAAAAACATATTTACAAAAAAGAAAAACCGTTATAGTTTTATTAGAAAGGAGGAGAGGAAAGACGATGAGAACGCGTCGAATTAATAAAGTGCTTGTTGCAAACCGCGGAGAGATCGCGATTCGTGTCTTCCGCGCCTGCACGGAGCTCGGCATTCGCACCGTAGCGATTTATTCAAAGGAAGACACTGGTTCTTATCATCGTTATAAAGCGGATGAAGCGTACTTAGTTGGTGAAGGAAAAAAACCGATTGAAGCATACTTAGACATCGAAGGGATTATTGAAATTGCCAAAACCCACGAGGTTGATGCGATTCATCCGGGGTACGGCTTCCTTTCGGAAAACATTCAATTTGCAAAGCGATGCAGGGAAGAAGGAATTATCTTTATCGGTCCGAACGAAGAGCATTTAGATATGTTTGGTGATAAAGTGAAGGCCCGGCATCAAGCAGAATTAGCAGGAATTCCTGTTATTCCGGGAAGCGACGGACCGGTACATAGCTTAGAAGAAGTCATCCATTTTGCCGAAACATATGGCTATCCGATCATTATCAAAGCGGCCTTAGGGGGCGGCGGCCGCGGCATGCGCATCGTCCGCTCGAAATCGGAAGTGAAAGAAGCGTATGAACGGGCAAAATCGGAAGCGAAAGCCGCGTTTGGTAGCGACGATGTGTATGTAGAAAAATTGATTGAAAGACCAAAACATATTGAAGTGCAAATTTTAGGAGACTATGAAGGAAATATCGTTCACCTTTATGAACGAGACTGCTCTGTGCAACGCCGCCATCAAAAAGTGGTGGAGGTGGCGCCGAGCGTCTCGCTATCCGCTGAACTGCGGCAAAGAATATGTGAAGCTGCGGTCAAACTCATGAAAAATGTAGGGTACGTGAACGCGGGAACGGTCGAGTTTCTCGTATCCGGCGACGATTTTTATTTCATCGAAGTCAATCCGCGCATCCAAGTCGAGCATACGATTACGGAAATGATCACTGGGATCGATATTGTCCAATCGCAAATTTTGATCGCCGACGGCTATTCGCTTCATAGCAAAGAAGTCGGCATTCCGAAACAAGAAGATATTCGCATTAACGGATACGCGATCCAGTCGCGCGTAACAACGGAAGATCCGTTAAACAACTTTATGCCAGATACAGGGAAGATTATGGCATACCGTTCCGGCGGCGGATTTGGCGTGCGCCTCGATGCAGGTAACGGATTCCAAGGAGCGGTCATTACACCGTACTACGATTCGCTGCTTGTGAAATTGTCCACGTGGGCGCTCACATTTGAGCAAGCCGCAAGAAAAATGTTGCGAAACTTGCGGGAGTTCCGAATCCGCGGAATTAAAACAAATATTCCATTTTTAGAAAATGTCGTGCAACATCCGAAGTTTTTATCAGGGGAGTACGATACGTCGTTTATTGATACGACGCCAGAGCTGTTTGTGTTCCCTCGCCGAAAAGACCGCGGTACAAAAATGCTGACATATATCGGCACCGTTACGGTAAACGGTTTTCCAGGCATCGGCAAAAAGAAAAAACCGGTTTTTGATAAGCCGCGTATTCCGAAAGTGAGCCATAGAGAACCGATTCCAAACGGGACGAAGCAAATTCTTGACGAAAAAGGTGCAGAAGGGCTTGTACAATGGATTAAGGAACAAAATCGCGTATTATTGACGGATACGACATTCCGCGACGCGCATCAATCGTTGCTTGCGACGCGCGTGCGCACGATTGATTTGGTTCGTATCGCCGAACCGACAGCACGATTATTGCCAAATTTGTTCTCCCTCGAGATGTGGGGAGGGGCGACGTTTGATGTTGCATACCGCTTTTTAAAAGAAGATCCATGGGACCGTTTATTGAAATTGCGGGAAAAAATTCCAAATATTTTATTCCAAATGCTATTGCGTTCTGCCAACGCAGTTGGATATAAAAACTATCCGGATAATGTGATTCGCGAGTTTGTCGAAAAATCCGCGCAAGCCGGGATCGATGTGTTCCGCATTTTTGACAGCTTAAACTGGGTAAAAGGGATGACGGTGGCCATTGATGCCGTTCGGCAAACCGGAAAAATTGCCGAAGCGGCCGTTTGCTATACTGGGGATATTTTAGATCCGAGCCGTCCGAAATATAATCTTGATTACTATAAAACGATCGCCAAAGAGTTGGAGCAAGCGGGAGCACATATTTTGGCGATTAAAGATATGGCTGGCCTGTTGAAGCCGGAGGCCGCATATGTGCTTATTTCCGCACTGAAAGAAACGGTGGATATTCCAATCCATCTTCATACGCACGATACGAGTGGAAATGGTATTTATATGTATGCGAAGGCGATTGAAGCTGGAGTCGACATTGTCGATGTCGCCGTCAGCTCGATGGCGGGCTTGACTTCGCAGCCGAGCGCCAACACGCTTTACTACGCGCTAGAAGGAACAAAGCGCGCACCGGAAATCAATATACAAGGGCTTGAGCAGCTTTCCCGATATTGGGAGGATGTGCGGAAATTTTACCAAGAGTTCGAAAGCGGCATGAACTCTCCGCATACGGAAGTATATATGCACGAAATGCCTGGAGGGCAATATAGCAATTTGCAACAGCAGGCGAAAGCTGTCGGGCTTGGCGATCGTTGGGATGAAGTGAAGGAAATGTATCGCCGGGTAAACGATATGTTTGGCGATATCGTTAAAGTAACGCCGTCATCGAAAGTCGTCGGCGATATGGCGCTTTACATGGTGCAAAATAATTTAACCGAGCAAGATATTTTTGAACGCGGCGATACGCTTGATTTCCCGGATTCAGTCGTGGAGTTTTTTGAAGGATATTTAGGGCAGCCGCACGGCGGATTCCCGAAAGAATTGCAGCGCATTATTTTAAAAGGCCGCGAACCGATTACAGTTCGGCCGGGTGAATTATTGGAACCGGTAGATTTTCGTAAATTAAGAGAAGAATTATACCACTCGTTAGATCGCGAAGTGACTGATTTTGATGTGATCGCCTATGCTCTTTATCCAAAAGTATTTTTAGAATATGCGGAAACGGTGAAAAAATATGGAGATATTTCTGTCCTCGATACGCCAACATTCCTGTATGGAATGCGCCTTGGCGAGGAAATCGAAGTCGAAATTGAAAAAGGGAAGACGCTGATTGTCAAACTAGTTTCCATTGGACAGCCGCAAGCAGACGGCACGCGCGTCGTTTATTTTGAATTGAACGGACAGCCGCGCGAAGTGATTGTCCGCGATGAAAGCATTAAATCAGCAGTCGTGGAACGCATTAAAGCAGACCGCACGAATCCGAATCATATTGCGGCGACGATGCCGGGAACGGTAGTGAAAGTGTTGGTGGAAAAAGGGGAAAAAGTGAATAAAGGCGATCATTTAATGATTACGGAAGCAATGAAAATGGAGACGACGGTACAGGCACCGTTTTCCGGAGTGGTCAAAGACATTTATGTGAAAAACGGTGATGCCATTCAAACAGGAGATTTATTGATCGAGCTGACGAAATAAATGATGGCGCTGGATTTCCAGCGCCTATTTCATTGTTGCGGACAGCTTCGATTGGGGTGATTCGGTTTTTTGCCGATCGCTTCTTAAGGCAAGCATGGTCAAATAGCTTAGCACGCCAAATAAACAAGAAATAAATAGAGCATGCGCAAGAGAGATATATAAGTTTAAATTGGTAAATACGATCATTGCCCCTGTCACGATTTGCAATATAACGAGAACGAGAGAAATGATCCAGCTCCAGTAAATGACAAATTGCCGCTTATGTTGCTTGACCGCGCGAACCGTCGCTGCAATCACCCATACGAGAAGCAGACCTGCGGCAATTCGATGTCCCATTTGCACCCATTCATGAAGCTGTACGGGAATAATTCGTGTTTTCGCGCAGAGCGGCCAGCTTGGACAAGCTAAGCTTGCCCCTTTATGGCGGACTAGCGCTCCCGTATAAACGACAATGTAGCAGTAGGTAATAATGCCGTAAATATGAAATTTCATTTTGGAGTCGATCACTAACGATTCAGCATCGAATTTTTTATCGACTTCAAAAATTAATAGCGTCAGCAAAAATACGGAAGCGAATGAAATAAGCGAAATTCCGAAGTGCAAAGCGAGCACGAAATCAGACTGCCCCCATACGACAGCGGCAGCGCCGATCAAGCCTTGTAGAACAAGAAATAAAAACGACACAGCTGCCAAAAACTTTGTTTCCCGAATATGTCCGATGGCGCGCCACGCCCAAATTGACAATATGAGCACCATTATGCCAGCAGCGCCGGATACGATGCGGTGGCTGAGCTCGATAACAAGCTCAGGCGTAATTTTCGATGGGACCAGTTGACCGTTACAAAGTGGCCATGACCGGCCGCATCCCATTCCAGAATTCGTTTTTGTCACTAACGCTCCACCAATCAACACGAATAACATTGCCAATGTCGTCAGCGAGGCAAACCATTTTAATGAACGCTGCAAAATTTTCACCTTCCTGTATTAAAGAATGTTGTTTTGTCAATAATTCCAGTGTAAAGTATGCGCTGATACCATTAATATTACACGAAAGCGATGACAAGGGCAATTTCGCCACTGTCCATTTTACACGGATGCAGCCAAAAAATAAACTCAGCTAAGCGTTGCAACGGCTATAACGGGTTTATGAAACTCATATTTCCATATTGAATAATGTTAAGAAGTTTGCTAGAAATATTAATGGGGTAAAAAGCGCTTTCGTTCAGCGCGAGTGAGCAAGTTGCTTTATTCGATTCGAAAAATTGACACAAATTATTCAAAAAAAATTCACAATCCGCTAAAAAAGTGTGATTTAATATACATATAGAAAACAGGTTTTCATGACAAATAGTGACAAATAGGAGATACTTTTCTTTTTAAATGTGTTACAATACGTTATGATGGATGATGAAAAATCGCTGCATGGCGTGTGCGCGTTCTGCGATGCTATTGTTGAAAAGCGTCGTTGGCGTACTTGCAGTAAGGAGGAACGAAGTGATGGCGAATTTGAAAGCGGCGCATGAAACGACGATTCAATTAGAAGAGCGCCCGCGTGCAAATATAAAATCGATTTGGAAAGAAATATCAGCTGTTGTTAAAATAGGCATTGTCCATTCCAACTTAATTACGACGTTCACTGGATTATGGCTCGCTTTATATTTTATGGGGGAAAAATTTTTAGAAAATCTTCATATTGTCTTTTTTGCTTTATTTGGTTCCGCGCTTATTATTGCTGGTTCGTGTAGCATTAACAACTATATCGACCGTGATATTGATCATTTAATGGAGCGCACGAAAAAGCGCCCGACTGTCACAGGGACGATAGAGCCGAGACGCGTGCTGTGGCTAGGGATCGTTTTAATAACAGTAGGAACGTTGAGTTTGCTGATGACGACAGTCGCTGCTGCCATTTTCGGATTGATTGGCGTAGTGACGTATGTGTTTTTATATACGATGTGGACGAAGCGAAATTACACGTTAAATACCGTTGTCGGAAGCATCTCTGGTGCGATGCCTCCGGTAATAGGATGGACGGCGGTCGATCCGCATTTTCATGTTGTCCCATTCATTCTGTTTTTATTAATGTTTTTATGGCAGCCTCCGCATTTTTTGGCGTTGGCGATGAAGCGATGCGAGGAATATCGGGCAGCGGGGATTCCAATGCTGCCGGTCGTCCATGGTTTTGCGATGACGAAACGGCAAATGGTGATATGGGTCGCGTGCCTGTTGCCACTACCGTTTTATTTATTTTCATTAGGCACGCCGTTTTTAACGGTTGCTACGTTATTAAACATAGGATGGCTCATATTGGGGCTGTACGGGTTTAAAATGAAAGATGACTTAAAATGGGCAAAATGGATGTTTGTGTACTCGCTGAACTATTTAACGATTTTGTTCGTTGCAATGGTCATCGTGACGATTGACTAACCATTTGTCCAGTTCGTTTATAATTCTTTCCATAACAGAGAAAGAATTTATATACTTTTTATTTAATATTTTAGAGAAAGAGGGGTTTGATTAGGCTATGAAAAAATGGCTACATAGTTGGCGCTTATTGTCTCTTTTTAGCGCAATGGCGTTTTTATTGGCCGGCTGCGGTAAGCCGTTTTTGTCAACGCTTCAACCAGCCGGCGAAGTGGCAGACAAGCAGTATTCGCTCATGCTGCTTAGCACGGCCATCATGGTTCTTGTTGTCATTGTTGTAACAATTATCTTTGTATACGTTGTCATTCGCTTCCGGCAGCGTAAAGGTCAAGAAAACAAAATTCCAAAACAAGTGGAAGGAAACCATAAACTGGAAATTACTTGGACTGTCATACCGATTATTCTTTTGATTATTTTGGCAGTTCCGACAGTGAAAGCGGCGTTCGATCTTGCTGATGTAAAGCCGATGAACAAAGAAAAACGGGATAAAGACACGCTTGTTGTCAATGTCCGCGCAAATCTTTACTGGTGGGAATTTGAATATCCTGATTATGGAGTAATTACAAGCCAAGATTTGGTCGTTCCGACAAACGAGCGGGTGTATTTTAATGTAAAAGCATCCGATGTGAAGCACTCCTTCTGGATTCCTGCAGTCGGTGGGAAAATGGACGCTAATACCGATAACAAAAACCAATTTTGGTTGGAGTTTGACCAAAAAGATGCTGAAAAAGCAGGCGGCATTTTCTATGGAAAATGCGCGGAGCTTTGCGGTCCTTCCCATGCGTTGATGGATTTTAAAGTAAAGGCGGTTCCTAGAGAAGAATTTAATCAATGGATCGAAAAAATGAAAAATGCCAAACCGGTCGTTACCGATCCAGTTGCTAAACAAGGGGAAGCGATTTTCAATAAAAGCTGTATCGGATGTCACGCTGTTACTCCGGTGGATAAACGCCCAGAGCAAGCGCGCACAGCACCGAACTTAGGAAACTTTGGCGATCGTGAACGCATTGCTGGCGTTTTGGAGCATAATGAAGAGAACTTGAAAAAATGGCTGAAAGATCCGGAAGGCGTGAAACCTGGAAACAAAATGACGGGCACTTACGGTCAATTGACTGACGAACAAATTGATGCATTGGCTAAATATTTAATGAGCTTAAAAGTTGAATAATAGGGAAATCTGCTAAAAAGGGGGTTACAATCGTGAGTACATCAGCTCGTAAAAAGAGCCTAATATGGGACTACCTTACAACCGTTGACCATAAAAAAATTGCGATTCTTTATTTGATTGCCGGTGGTCTCTTTTTCCTTATCGGCGGTCTAGAGGCGCTTCTTATGCGCATCCAGCTGATGAAGCCCAACAACGATTTTCTAAGTGGCGATCTGTTTAACCAAGTGATGACGATGCACGGTACAACAATGATTTTTTTCGCGGCAACGCCTTTGTTGTTCGCGTTGATGAACGCGGTTGTACCGTTGCAAATCGGCGCGCGTGATGTCGCGTTCCCGTTTTTAAACGCATTAGGGTTCTGGTTGTTTTTCTTCGGCGGAGTGTTTCTAAACTGTTCTTGGTTTTTAGGGGGAGCGCCTGATGCGGGTTGGACGTCTTACGCTTCTTTATCGCTCGAATCGCCGGGACACGGAATTGATTTTTACTTGTTAGGTTTGCAAATTTCCGGCTTTGGTACATTAATTAGCGGCATTAACTTTCTTGTTACGATCGTTACAATGCGCGCACCAGGCATGACGTTCATGCGCATGCCGATGTTTACTTGGACGACATTCGTTGCTTCTGCGTTGATTTTATTCGCGTTCCCGCCATTGACGATCGGCCTGCTTTTGCTGATGTTGGACCGCTTGTTTGGCGCCAATTTCTTCGATCCGGCATTAGGCGGAAACACGATTATTTACGAGCACTTATTCTGGATTTTCGGTCACCCGGAAGTATATATCTTAATATTGCCGGCGTTCGGTGTGTTCTCTGAAGTTATTGCGACTTTCTCGCGAAAACGCTTATTCGGATATTCTTCGATGGTATTTGCGGTCGTATTAATCGGATTTTTAGGATTTATGGTGTGGGCTCACCATATGTTTACAACTGGTTTAGGACCTGTGGCCAACGCCATCTTTGCCGTCGCTACCATGGCGATTGCGGTTCCTACCGGTATTAAAATCTTTAACTGGTTATTTACGATGTGGGGTGGAAACATCCGCTTTACAACGCCGATGTTATATGCGGTATCGTTCATTCCGTCATTTGTCATGGGCGGTGTGACAGGTGTAATGCTTGCATCAGCGCCAGCGGATTATCAATACCATGACACCTATTTTGTTGTGGCTCACTTCCACTACGTTATCGTCGGCGGGGTTGTATTTGCGCTCCTAGCCGGTACACATTATTGGTGGCCAAAAATGTTCGGTAAGATGCTTAATGAAACATTAGGGAAAATTTCATTCTTGTTGTTCTTTGTCGGTTTCCATTTGACATTTTTTATCCAACACTTCCTTGGTTTAATGGGAATGCCGCGCCGCGTATTTACATTCTTGCCAAACCAAGGATTGGACACTGGGAACCTCATTAGTACAATTGGTGCCTTTTTCATGACAGCGGCTGTTATCATTCTTTTGATCAACATTGTGATCAGTTCTGTCAATGGAAAAAAAGCGGAAGCGGATGCGTGGGGAGTCGGGCGTACGCTTGAGTGGGCTGTCTCTTCTCCGGCACCTGAATACAATTTTGCGCAAATCCCGCTTGTTCGCGGTTTGGATGCTTACTGGTTAGAAAAAATGGAAGGCAAAAAAGGACTTACTCCGGCAGAGCCGCTTGGAGACATTCATATGCCGAATCCTTCTTTCTTGCCGTTTGTCATTTCGCTTGGATTGTTTATTTCTGCCTTTGGTTTCTTATATCATAAAGATTACTCTTGGGGTCTGCCGGTAGCGATCCTTGGATTAGTGATTACTTTTGGTTCCATGTTCTTGCGCTCTATCATTGACGACTACGGTTTCCACATTCATAAAGATGAGGTCATCGAAGCAGAGAAAAAGGGGGTTAAGGCATAATGCACGTTGAAGAAAAATTAACGGCGGAAACATTTCCGGCAGCGCCTGAAAGAGCCACCCTCGAAGGGAAAAATAAATTTTTAGGATTTTGGTTTTTCTTAGGGGGCGAGACGGTTCTTTTCGCCTCCCTCTTTGCCACTTTCATCGCGCTTAGGGATAAAACGGCTGGGGGACCGACGTCGGAGGAACTGTTCCAGTTGCCGATTGTATTTGTTTCCACAATGATCTTATTAACAAGCAGCTTAACGAGCGTCTACGCCATACATCACATGAAAAACTTCGATTTTAAAAAGATGCAGCTTTGGTTCGGCATTACAGTGTTGTTAGGCCTAGCTTTCCTAGGATTGGAAGTTTTCGAGTTCACTGAGTACGTGCATGAAGGTTTAAAATATTCAACAAGCGCGTTCTCTTCTGCTTTTTATACGCTAGTCGGTTTGCACGGTAGCCACGTTGCGTTTGGATTATCATGGATTTTAACGCTTATGATCCGCAACGCAAAGCGCGGTTTGAATCTTTATAATGCTCCGAAGTTTTATGTGGCAAGCCTTTATTGGCACTTTATTGACGTCGTATGGGTATTCATTTTCACGGTTGTATACTTAATGGGAATGGTGGGGTGATGGTATGGCACAACACACGAATTCTGAAAATCCAAACGTGAATTTGGAGTACCGCCGCAAGAAAAACGCCGAAGAAATGAAACATCAAGTTATTTCGTTTGTATTGATGATTTTGTTAACGTTGATTGCGTTTTTTGCGGTCGGTTATGATAAGTTTTCGCATTGGTTTTCCGTTCCATTTATTTTTCTTCTTGCTGTTGTGCAAGTGATGTTCCAATTGTATTATTTTATGCATATGAGCCATAAAGGACATGAAATTCCGTCTATATTCATGTATGGCGGTGTATTTGTTGCCTTCTTGACCGTTTGGGCGTTTTCGACAATTGTTTGGTGGTAAGCAAAAAGGGGATCAGCTTTTTTCGCTGATTCCCTTTTTATTGATATGATAGCGCTGAACAATAGACAAACGTGATGAATGTAGTATAATGAAAGGTGAAAGATTGAGGTGAATAAAGATGGCGTCGTTAAGCATGTTTGGCTTTGTCGCGTTATGGAGCCCTTATTTCCTTGCGTTTCTATTGCTAGTTACGTGCCTTTATTTTATGGTCGTCGGACCGTGGCGAACTCGTTTTACAAACGAGGGACCGCCAACGCGCAAGCAGAAAGCGTATTTTGTCTTGGGCATCGTGTTGCTTTACGTTTGTCAAGGTTCTCCCATCGATTTGCTCGGTCATTTGATATTTAGCGCCCATATGATACAAATGGCAGTATTGAATTTGCTGGTTCCGCAATTGCTGATTTTAGGAATACCGAATTGGCTGTTTGAGCGACTTTTTCAAATTCGGCCGGTAAAGGCGACCATAACGTTTTTGACAAAACCGCTTGTTGCGATCGTTTTATTTAATGGATTGTTCTCGCTTTATCACGTTCCATTTATTTTTGACTTAGTGAAAAGTAATGCGCTTTATCATGCGGTAATGACGACGATGATTTTTATCGCCGCGTGGATGATGTGGTGGCCTCTAGTCAATAAAATGCCTGGCTGGCAGTCTCTTAGCGGCCTTAAAAAGGTAGGGTATATTTTTGCAGATGGCGTTTTGTTGACGCCAGCGTGCGCTTTGATTATTTTCGCGGGTAAGCCGTTGTACGCGACTTATTACGATCCGAAAATGTGGATGGAGTCGCTTGCCCTTTGTGTTCCCGCTGGGACGCTAGCTTCTCTTGATTTAACAGGGCCGGAGATGTTCTTTTCGATTCCGCTTCTTCAAGATCAGCAGCTTGGCGGTATATTAATGAAAATTATTCAAGAAATCGTTTATGGTACCATGCTCTTTTTCGTCTTTATGGAATGGTATCGAAAAGAGCAGGAAAAGGAGAAAACGGGTGTATCGCCGCAACCTTCTGAGTTGTAATGTTTTAAGAAAATTATCATAACAATATAAGATAGTATAGAGAGGAACGGGATATGGAGCATTCATTTCCAGTTTTACCGACTATTAGTACAAGCTGTATTGTCATTAGCGCGGTGCTAGTAGGGTATGGGTGGTACTTAATACGGCAACGGAACGTCGAAGCACATAAAAAAGTCATGCTATCGGCAGCATCGTTTGCGTTATTGTTTTTTATCATTTATATGTCAAGAACCTTATTTATTGGGAACACCAGCTTCGGCGGTCCCGAAAGAGTCCGCATTTATTACACGATCTTCTTAATCTTTCATATTTGTTTAGCGATGATCGGAGCTATTTTCGGAATTGTTACGATATTATCGGGATTAAAAAATAATCTCATCAGACATAAACGATTAGGCCCTATTACGAGCGTAATTTGGTTTTGTACGGCTGTTACCGGCATAGCTGTATATTTGCTCTTGTATGTATTTTACCGCGGGGGAGAAACGACATCGATGATTAAAGCGATTTTAGGCTTTTAAACATCCCGACGCTTCGTGTCGGGATGTTTGTATATGGCGAGCGTTTGCATGCTGGATGTGCGTGCCTCATCCGGACATAATTTTTGGTGTTCTGGCACATCTTTTATATAGGAAAATAGCAGGTAAGCCGAACTTTACTTTTTGGCGAGAAAACAAAGAAAACAACCAAAAAGAACAGCATATGTATAGAATAGAAACATGCCGCTTATTTGTTGTGTCGAAGCTGATCAAATGAAAATGATGGGGGAGTGACAGAAATCGTTCGCTTTCCGAAAACGCACTGTAGCTCAGTCGACTGTGTGTACAATTGTAATGATGTGCCTGCAAGAAAAACAAGAAATCGTGAGCGAAGAAACAATGGTTAATGTCTTTTTTACGAACGACCGCCGTTGCACAGTGTCGGTTGCGTTAACAATGGTGTATGGCGCTCCAATTATCTCTTTATGTACAGAATTGCAGCAGAAAATTATTCATGAGGTAGAAACGATGACCCCATTTATTGTGGAACAAGTGCATCTGTTTGTGCAACGTCTCGTTATGTTCACAACGGAAGATGGAAAACAAAACGCATGAGTTTTTCCCCATGCGTTTTGTTTTTATTGTTGGATTTTATCTAGACCTTCTTTCACTTTTGTTAAAATCGTTTGGCATTGGTTCACTAATGATGAAGGGAAATGTTCGTCTTCTCCATATTCGACGCCATGTGGGTAATAATACTTTCCAAGTATTGGGGTCAATAGCTTAATTAGCGCGTAGCGCGAGTCGACATCCCCTTCGACCGCGTAACCTTGGATGCGGAGATAGTAAACGTCGTTTTTAATTTGAAATTTACGATCATATGTAACGCGCTCATAGTCCCATTGCCCTGCTCGCACAAAGCCATGTTTTTCAAGCAAATCGTCCAATTGAGACAGCTCCACTGTTTGATTTTCAATACCGATATTTTCGAATCTCATATTTATTCCTCCTATTTAACGAAACGTATGCTATTGGCACGTGAAAAAATAAGACGCTCCCTCATTTATAATAGTATGAAAGCGGTCAACTTTCAATGAATACCTTACATTTCGCCGATAAAAGTTTTTGCATATGCCGTTATTTTTTTTTATTTTTGGCAAAACTAATGGCCGAAGGGAGAGATGAATGGTGCAAACAGTGCGCGAGGTGATGACGATCGATGTCGAATATTGCACACCTGTCGACAACGTATATGAAGTAGCGGTAAAAATGCGCGATTTAAACGTTGGCGCGATTCCAGTTGTGGATCATGGACGATTGATCGGAATGATTACTGATCGCGATTTAGTCGTGCGTGGAATCGCTGAAAAGCGTCCCGGTTCTACACCAGTGACGGAAGTAATGAGCGACAAATTAATTACAATAACTCCTGATGCTTCTGTGCAGGAGGCTGCAAAGCAAATGGCGGAGCATCAGATTCGCCGCCTTCCCGTTGTGGAGCATGGCAGGCTAGTGGGAATTGTTTCCCTTGGCGATCTTGCGATAAATCGCTATTCAGATGAAAGTGCTGGACGCGCATTAACGGAAATTTCTAATCCTAATTTTTTACATTAGGAAAACGAAAAAGTGATTACTGCACGAATTCCCCTGCAAGCAGGGGAATTCGTTTTTCCGTTTTTTTTGCTGTAGAAAAACGGATATAATGGCAATAGGATAATCTTTTTCGGAAAGCGAGAGTTGCTGTGTGAAATGGTTTCTTCTTGTGTTGTTGCTATTAATTGGATTTTATTATTTTGCGCCAAGTACGCCACCGCTTAGCCCCCCTCAAGAACAAGAAACGGAACCGAAAGACTATATGGTAAAGGAGCCGAAAGTCGAGAATGGCATTCTTTCTCTGATTGGCAAAACGGAAAGGGATGTGAAAGAAAAGTTTGGTTCGCCAACTCGAATTGATGCTTCCGCTTATGATTACGAATGGTTGATTTACCATCGAGGGCCAAGCGCATATTTTCAAATTGGGATCATGGACGGCCGTGTCGTTACGGCATTTGTATGCGGAAAAGATGTTAATGTGAAGCCATTTTACATTGGTCAGCCGCTTCAAGACGTGTTTAAGACGATGCCTGTTTTAGAAAATGTTGAAATAAAGTTGCACACGGGAACATATCGTTTTGAGCTGTCCGAACAAGATTACGCCACCCGGCCGATCGTCAAAATCGGCAACGTCTATGCGCAGTTGTATGTCGACCGTTTTACTGGGAAGATTTCGAGCATTCGCCTTATGACTGGGGAAACATTCGTAAAAATGCGGCCATATGAGCTTGTTTATCGCGGCCGTTTGCTAAATCCGAAGCCTTTGTCTGTCAAACGACAGCGGGAAGTAGAGACAGCAAACGCAAAACAAATTTTTGATATTACAAACATCATTCGCCAGCATTATCATGTTAAGCCGGTTCGTTGGCATGAAGAAGCGGCGAAAGTTGCCTACATGCATAGTAAAGATATGAAAGAGCACCATTTTTTTTCGCATGAATCCCCAAAACAGGGCGATTTAAAAGACCGGTTATTAGCTGCAAATATTAAATTTCAAATTGCGGGAGAAAATATTGCCGCGCATCATATGGATGGCATTGAAGCGGTGGAGGGGTGGCTGAACAGCCAAAGTCATCGTGAAACATTATTAAATGAACAATTTACTTATCTTGGTGTCGGCGTCTCTGGTGATTATTATACGCAAGACTTTTTAAAGCCATGGTAGCGAAAAATGGGCGCACGCAAATCAGATAGAGGCGATAGTATATGGTAGATAGGCGCGAAACGATGAGGGGGAATATTTATGGCAAAACCTCTGCATCCTTCGGTAGAGAAATTTAAACGGTTTGTCCAGAAGCATCCAAAAATCATCCAAGAAGTACGCAGCGGCAAAAAGACGTGGAAGGAGTTTTACGAGGATTGGTATTTATTTGGCGAGGATGATGAAATTTGGAAAAATTATAAACAAAATCAAGAGTCAATGAAGCACACGGAAAAAAGCAATCGATGGATCGAAAAACTCGCGAATATGTTGCAAAATATGGACACCAATGAAGTGCAAAAACATCTCGCGAACGTTCAGCAAGCGATTGCTGCCATCCAAAGTATGATTGTTCAATTTCAAGGGAGCCAAAAGCAACCGCATATGCAAACAGGACAAGATGAACGACCGTTTTCATTCCGCAAAGACTAGAGGGAACACTGATGAGAAACGAAGTAATCCAATATATTCGAACGAAACAAATGCTACAATCGTTTATTCGCGAAGAGCCGCGCTGGTACCGCCTTCTTTCCCGCTATCCGCATCAGCTGCCGTCTTTTGAGATTGCAGCGCTCCATTATTATGGACAGACGATTCCGCACAAAGTGGAGAGAATCGCCAATTCTTTGCAAATGGCTTCATTGATGCTTCATCTGTTTCAAGAGATGCGTGATTAATTTTTGCAAAAAAGCAAAGACTACTTCCTAAAGGGAGTGATGTCTTTGCCAAAACAGCTCATTATTTTGTTTTTGGGTTTTTTCGCCGTTTTGGGAGCATGGATGCCGAAAGCAAATGTTTTCAGCGTTGCTCCTGTTATGGCTCATCAAGAAAACAAATATTTCCATGTTAAACATGACGTGAAAGGGAACAATGTATTGATTGAATGCATTGCCCCTAGTTTTCCGTTTCAAAATGGAACGGACGGGGGGCACGTTAATGTATATGTCAACGGGCAAAAAGTGAATGAAGTATATACTGCGGCATTTATGTTGCGAGGATTACCAGCCGGAAAACACGTGGTGCGCATTGAACTTGTGTATAATGACGGAAAAATAACCGGATTGTCCCATGAATTTACGGTGACAATCCCATAAGAAAAGATCTGACAAGCAAGTCAGATCTTTTTTATTGTGCCGTCTTCATTGCTTTTCTTTCCGATTCATCTCATGGTATCATAACATTGGAGGTGCCAATAACGTGATTATCGCAACTCTCGAGCGACTCGAGATTTTAGATAAAGCAGAATCATTAGCAAAAATGATTGCGCAATCGGAAGTGGCGGAAGAATACCGCCGCTGTTCTCGACGGCTTAGAGAAGATCGTGCCGCTCAAGATATTATCGCACGTTTTACAAAGGCAAAGGAGCGTTATGAGGAAGTACAGCGCTTCGGAAAATATCATCCCGATTATCATACGGTGATGAAAGAAGTGCGTGAAGCAAAACGGGAACTTGATCTTCACGAGACGATTGCCGATTTTAAAAAGGCGGAAAACGCTGTGCAACAATTGTTGGACGAAATCAGCGTGTTAATTGGGAAAGCGGTATCCGACAACGTAAAAGTGCCGACAGGGAATCCGTATTTTTTGTCGGGCGGCTGTTCAGGCGGATGCGGAGCAGGGGGAAGCTGTGGCTGCCGCGCATAGCAATAGTATTATAAAAGGGGAATGGTAATATGTTTCCAAAACGCCAAGGAATCATCGTCTGGCTGCATTCACTAAAGCATAGCAGACATCTGCGCAAATTCGGCAATATTCATTACGTTTCGAAGCGGTTAAAATACGCGGTTTTGTATTGCGATATGGAGCAAGTGGATGAAATGATGAAAAAGCTTGCTTCCTTGCCATTTGTCAAACGGGTCGAACCGTCTTATCGGCCGTTTTTAAAATTAGAATTTGAATCAAAAAAAGGAGAAAAAGAAAAAGACTCTCCTTATTCGCTAGGATATTCCGCAGAATAAAAAGGCTGATTTTCTTTAGGAAAGTCAGCCGTTTTTTATTCCGGTTATTGGAGCGGAGGGATAAATCGGTTCATCCGCATAATGCCGATTAAGTGTTGATAATATAAGTCTAAGTCAGCAAAAAACGTCGAAGGCTTTACTTCTAAATGAATAATCTCTGTTCCTAGTTCTTTCGCGAGCTGGACGAATAAATCATATCGTTTGTTTGGCTTAACGTACGGATTGGGAATTCCTTCGCGGCAAATATACAACGGTTGAAAATCTCCAGGATCGGTTGGATGTAAAACAACAACGCATGACGTCACCGGCTGACCGTTTTTCACCGTATGAAAAGCAAAAAGCCCGGAAAGACGATGCCGGTTTGCTCTGGCAAGTTCAATTAGTTCGTATATATCCGAATAACCTTCCCCTAGCTCGATAAAACGCTGAATCATTTTTATCCCCCTTATTATTGTTAATCCATACATAACTTTAATCATTGTTTAGCGAAATTTCAAATGAGAAATTGCCTTATTCACTGGAAAAATAAAAAAACCCTGCGGCATACGTCCGCAGGTTTCCTTTACGTTTACTTGCTCCTCGCGCATCGGTAGGAAACAAGTAAACTAAAGGAAAAGAAAAGGGAGAGGAGAAACCGGAGGAAGAACTTATGGGGAAACGTAAGTCTTCTCCGTGGTTGGCAATAACACCCGCATGGATGTTGCCATTACTCATTATGTCCAGTTTGCTAATTTATATACATGTTACTATGAATTTTTCGGCTGTTTTACTATAATAAAGTTTATGATACGATAAATGGTACAAAACTGTGGTAAAACGTGGTGAAAGTAATGAGGGTGATTTCGGGAAAGTGCAAAGGCAGACGCCTGCAAGCGGTTCCAGGTATGTCGACAAGACCGACGACAGATAAAGTAAAAGAAGCGATATTTAATATGATTGGCCCGTATTTTTCTGGTGGGATGGGCCTTGATTTGTTTGGCGGCAGCGGTGGTCTCGGAATTGAAGCATTAAGCCGCGGCCTTGACCGAGTCATTTTTGTGGACCATGACGTAAAAGCGGTGCAAACGATCAAGAAAAATGTGGAAACGTGTCGGTTGTTAGAACAGGCGGAAATATATCGAAATGATGCGGAAAGGGCATTGAGGGCGATTGTAAAACGGGGGCTTCGTTTTCATCTCATTTTTCTGGATCCCCCGTATAAAGAACAAAAATTGCAGTCGATTCTTTCATTTATTGATGAACATGGACTTCTTGAAGAAGATGGCGCTGTCGTTGCAGAGCATTCTTCTGAAATGGATCTTGCCGAACGTGTCGGCCGTCTTGTAAAGTGGAAACATGAAGTATATGGAATTACTGCGATTTCGATCTACCGGTACACGGATGTAGAGAAAGGGGAATAATAGGAAATGGCGAGCATTGCAGTTTGTCCGGGAAGCTTTGATCCGGTTACATATGGGCATTTAGATATTATTAGACGAGGGGCGAAAGTGTTTGACCGAGTGTATGTGGCGGTCCTTAACAATTCGGCAAAAAAGCCGCTATTTTCCGTCGAGGAGCGGATAGAGCTGTTGCGGGAAGTTACACGACCGTTTCCAAATGTGATTGTGGAATCGTTTCACGGCTTGCTTGTCGATTATGCGCGCAGCAAAAATGCAAACGCGATTTTGCGTGGTTTGCGGGCGGTGTCCGACTTTGAATATGAAATGCAAATCACGTCGATGAACCGTGTTCTTGACGAAAATATTGAGACGTTTTTTATGATGACAAATAGTCAATACGCCTTTTTAAGTTCTAGCATTGTTAAAGAAGTGGCAAAGTATAATGGCAATATTTCCGATTTAGTGCCACCGGTTGTGGAGGAAGCATTAAGAAAAAAATTTGCTTCCCTTGCTTCTAGAGAAGATGCTGCCAACCGAAGCAACGAAAAGCTGACTTAAAAGGAGTTTCTTTTAAGTCAGCCTCCTTATTGCCCTTTTTGCCATTTTACGGTGGTAAGCCATATATACAAACATAAAAAGGTGATCGTAATCATTGGCCCGAATTGGTGCAGCAGCTGCCAATAATGGGCCATCAAGTTTTGCGAGTGCTCCGTGAAAAATGTAGGAATAACGCGCATATTTACAGCGGCCGGATGGAGGTAGAGCGGTTTCCACAATACGTATGTAAAACATGCGGCAAAACATCCGTGCATCATTCTGGCGATAAAGAATGGTTTAAAGCGGATGTTTGCTTCAGCGAGAATGCTCGCTACTTGCGCTTGCACAGAAAATCCGCCAAAGGCAAGAATAAAACTTGTTGCCATTGCTTTTTCCAACAGTTCGGCCCCATCGGCTTGGCTGATCATTTGGCTGCCAAGCGTAATTTCAAATAACCCGGAAATGATCGGAACGCTCAGCTCTTTGGAAAGCTGGAACAAGTGAAGGACGTATTGGACAATAACGGCGATATGCTGCGTAATATGCATCATATAAAGAAGTTTATTCACGACGGAAAAAAGAATAATAAACCCACCGATCATCAACAATGTTTGTACGGAAGAACGCACGGCGTCTCCTAACAATTTTCCAAGCGGCTGTTCGTTTCTGAGGCGTGTTTCGTGAAGCACCCGAAATGCGTAGGGAAGAGAAAACGGATGATTTAGTCGTTTTTCTGTTGAATTTTCTTGCGATTTTCCATGGAAGCGCATCATGATTCCTACGCAAATGTTTCCTATATAATGGGAAAGCGCTAAAATGATTCCAATATTTGGATTGTTAAAAAATCCGACCGATACCGCGCCAAAAATGAATAACGGATTCGATGAATTAGTAAACGAAGCTAGCCGTTCTGCTTCGATCGTGGAAATTTGCTTTTCTTGATAAAGCCGTGCCGTTAGTTTTGCGCCTGATGGATAGCCGGAAGCCATTCCCATCGCCCAGACGAAACCGCCAACTCCAGGGACTCGAAAAAGCGGGCGCATGAGCGGTTCCAATAAAACTCCGATCAGCCGGACGACTCCAAAACTAATCAGTAATTCAGACACGATAAAAAAAGGCAATAGCGATGGAAAAACGACTTCCCACCACATATTTAAACCACGGATCGACGCTTCCAATGATTGCTGTGGATAGCAAATTAATGACAGTGCAAACAAAGTGATTGTTGAAGCGAGAAAGACGGTTTTTGCTTTTGTTTTCATATGTGTTCAGCCTCCCGGTAGCGGCACATTCTCTCTCCCCCTTTTAGCGACGTATTGTGATGTACAACCTCATATAGTTTAGTATACGAGTATAGGGGGAAGTTTTAGACCATCATAAGATGGAACAAGATCGTTATTGGAGGGGAGAGAAATGGTGCTTCCGAAAATTGGGTTAGCGCTAGGTTCCGGAGGAGCGAGAGGCTTTGCCCATCTTGGAGTCATAAAAGTATTGGAAGAGGAGAAAATCCCGATTGCTTGCATCGCGGGAAGCAGCATTGGGGCGCTCGTTGCCGCTTTGTATGCCAGCGGCCTTGGCCTCGACCGTTTATATAGGCTAGCAAGATCGTTTCGTCGAAATGATTACATCGATTTTACCATTCCGAAAATGGGGTTGATCGCCGGCAAACGAATCACCGAATTTATTCGCCTTCTCACAAAAGGAAAAAAAATCGAGGAACTATCCATCCCTGTGGCAATTGTCGCGACGGATTTGCAGACAGGGCAAAAAGTAGTGTTTCGCCGCGGTGATGTTGCCCGTGCTGTCCGTGCAAGCATTTCGATTCCCGGCATTTTTGTCCCTGAAAGAGTGGATGGGCGCCTTCTCGTAGATGGAGGAGTGGTTGATCGCGTCCCTGTTTCTGTGGCGCGAGCAATGGGCGCTGATATTGTCATTGCAGTCGATGTTTCCCATGTGAAAGTGGACGGAGAAATTGCGTCAATATTTGACGTGATTTTACAAAGCCTTGACATTTTGCAAGATGAGATTGTCCGTCATCGCGAGCTCGCTTCGGACGTGATGATTCGCCCGCATGTCGAACAGTATAGCCCGCGCGCATTTACACACGCACAAGAAATTATCGCCATCGGTGAACAGGAAGCGCGCAAATATGTGCCAAAAATTCGCCAAGTCATTGAGAACTGGAAGGAGCATTCACGCTGATGAAAAAACGAGTGTATGTGATGACGTTTTTCATGGGCGTCATCGTGGCGCTGTTGCTTATTTTTATTAAACTTCCTTATTACGTTACAATGCCAGGAACTGCGCAAGATTTAAAACCGCTTGTTCATGTGGAAAACGGAGATGAGGATGAAGGAGAGCTTATGTTGACGACAGTGAGAATGGGACGAGCGAATGCAATTTCTTATCTGCTTGCGCATATCCGCTCCTTTTATGAGCTTTATCCATTGGATGAGATTAAACAAGAAGGAGAAACAGATGAGGAATATACGATGCGCCAGTTTCAGCTTATGGAGCAGTCAAAAGAAGCGGCGATTGTTGTTGCGTATAAAAAAGCGGGCAAGCCTGTTTCCTATAAGGCAAAAGGCGTATACGTGATGAGCGTGGTTCCGCGTATGCCGGCGTATGGGCGGTTAAAAGTGGGTGACCGCATTGTGGAAATAGACGGAAAGAAGATGGATACATCGGAGCAGATGGTGCAATACATTCGCACGAAGAAAAAAGGGGATAACGTTCGCATTATGTTTGAGCGCGGCAAAAAGAAAAAAGTGGCAACCTTTACATTAATGCCATTTCCGCACGATCCAAAACAGATAGGCATAGGAATATCGCTCGCTACTGACTATGATGTTGTTACAAATCCGCCGGTCCGCATTAATTCGGAACAAATCGGTGGCCCATCGGCAGGGTTGATGTTTTCGCTAGAAATTTATAATCAACTTGTTGACGATGATATTACAAAAGGACATAAAATTGCCGGAACGGGCACCATTAATATAAATGGGGAAGTCGGCCCAATCGGCGGCATTTCTCAAAAAATCGTCGCTGCTGACAAAGAGGGGGCGGAAATTTTCTTTGCGCCAAACGAAAACGGCGCGGCAGATTCGAACTATCGCGAAGCGGTCAAAACGGCAAAAGAAATCGGGACGAAAATGAAAATTGTCCCGGTCGATACATTTGATGACGCCGTTCGTTATTTAGAAAGAATGAAATAGCAGGCGTACCATTCCCCTTGTCCCCGCTGTTATTGTTGAATGGGAGGAGTGGCGTACTCCTCTTTCAAGGCATTGGTGCGGACAGGTTCAGGAAATATGGCGGCATAAGCAAACGCCGCCTTTTTTTCTTGCTGGTAAATCGGGTCATGTTTTAATCTGGACATTTTTGTGACAAGCGGCAGCGGCAACAGTTTTTTCACGTGCTGCAAATAATGCCTTCCGTTGCTGCTCATTCCAAGCAAGCGAATGTATGTCGGCGTTTCTGCTTTTTTTTGTTGCTCTTTCGTAAAATTTGTTAAAATATGGGTGCACGTTCGTTGCAGGCGCGTCCATGTGTATCGTTTTGTTTTGAGTGCGTTCATAAAGGCAGAAAACGTTGGGGCGGCGACGATTTCCTGCTTTAGGCGGTGTTCGATGCCTTCGTCGACGCCGGCGATTTGGCGCAACTCCTCCTCTTCCGCTGTCATAATGCGATACTTTAAAAGTGGAAAATATGCTTCCCATTCATGAAACATGCCGTATGTATCATAATATTGCTTGAGCGCTTGTTTCGTGGCAGCCGGTATGTACGGAGCGATTGTTTCTAACTGTGCAATCGATCCTTGCATCGCTTTGCGTAAGCTTGTTGCGCTAGCGATCGAAGGATGGGAGAACGTTTCGTCATGATAGCCGGAGGCGATGCGGCGAATCGTGCGCGGAGTGATTGGAATTTGTTTTTGCAAAATCGCTGTGACATATGCAAGACCGAGCACGTTGTTTGGCTTCGATAAATCAAGGGAGACGTCGTCTAATTGTTTCCAGGCTTCTGCGTTCGCCCGCGGGTAGCTTACCCCTTTTTTCAGCGCTTTTTGCACATAACTGTCATGCTGGAGTTTTCGTTCTAAAAGCGTTTTTGCCGCATCGGTGAACGCTTTTATGTTTCCGCTTTCGCTGCCAAAACAAATTTCTTCGCAATATAAGGAATGGAGCAATGCAACGGCACCGCTGGCAAACCGTTCAGCCGATTGAACCGCAAATGCGTACGGAAGTTCAATGACAATGTCGACACCGGCTGACAAAGCCATTTTTGTTCGTGCCCATTTTGAGACAAGCGCAGGTTCTCCGCGTTGCAGAAAATTTCCGCTCATGACGGCGATGATACAATCTGCTCCGGTTTGCTTTTTTGTTTCTTGTAAATGGTATAAATGCCCGTTATGAAACGGATTGTATTCGACAATGATTCCAACCGCCTTCATCGTTTTGCTCTCCCTGGATTTTTTCAGTGATAAATTGTCTATAAACTGACAACAATTATACTGTAAAGAAAAAATATTGACAAATAGGAAAACGAAACGTATAATTTTCTTTGTTGCCTTGGGGTGATTTTTATGAAATGGACTGTTCATCAACTTCATCAATTTCGTCATAAAGAAATGGCTATTGACGAATATGTCGATGTTTCCGATTTAAAAGAGATCGACAAACTGATCCGCGATATTTCGCTTGTGCATGTACATGGAAAGGCAGATATCGGTTCGACAAAATTTACGTTCCATTTACAGGTGTCGGGAACGATGGTGCTGCCTTGTTCGCGGACGCTGGTTGACGTTTCGTATCCGTTTTCCATCGAGACGACGGAAACGTTTTTTATGAATGATTATGATGTCGTGTCGACAGAGGAAGATTCGCATTTAGTGAAAGACGACACGGTCGATTTGTTGCCAATCGTGAAAGAGCTTATTCTCTTGGAAATTCCAATGCAAATATTTGCGGAAGAAGAAACGGTGCAGGACGGGGCGCCGCAGTCTGGAGAAGGCTGGGAAGTTATTAAGGAAGAACAATGGAATGCTATTATCGAAGAACGAGCAAAGCAAAAAATTGACCCTCGTCTTGCTGCATTAGCGAAGTTTTTTGATAAAGGCGGAAACGAGTGAGCGAAGCAACCGGAATGATCCGGGTTTTTCTGATACTTTGAGTGCTGATAAGGAGGTGGAAAACATGGCAGTACCTTTTCGAAGAACATCGAAAACAAGAAAAAGATTGCGCCGCACTCACTTCAAATTGCAAGTTCCTGGCATGGTAGAATGTCCAAATTGCGGTGAAATGAAATTGGCTCACCGTGTATGCAAATCTTGCGGTACTTACAAAGGAAGAGAAGTTGTGAACAAATAATTGTTCTTTTTGCAACAAGCACAAGGAAGAAAAGCACTTGTGCTTGTTGTTTTTTTATGCAAATTGAAGCAGGAAAACGCTCCATCATTGCCCAATTCTTTATAGGGAAAGGGGAAAAGAAGATGGAAGTAGCGATCGTAGAACATGACCGTGATGGAGTTGTGTGGTTTACGATTCATCGCCCAGAGAAACGAAACGCGATCAATTTTGAAGTAATGGACAAGTTGGAAGAAACGATCGCGATGGTAGAAAAAAATGATAATGTAAAAATGCTCGTTATTACAGGAACAGGGGATGAAGCGTTTTGTTCAGGGGGAGATTTAAGCGAATTTCAACATTTACATGCGGAAACGGCAAAACAAATGTTAGAAAAGATGGGCAAGATTTTGTATTCATTGCTTACGTTACCTAAACCGACTGTCGCGCTCATTAATGGCCCCGCTGTCGGCGGCGGCTGCGAATTAGCATCGGCATGTGATTTCCGCTATGCGAAAAGTGGAAGTAAAATCGGCTTTATTCAAGGAAAGCTTGGCATAACGACTGGATGGGGCGGCGCGACAATACTTTTTGAAAAGCTTCCGTACACGCAAGCGCTTGATATACTTTTGCGCGCGGAAAGAATCAGCGTAGAAAAAATGCGCGAGTATGGATGGATTCACGCGGTGTTGCCAGGCGGCAATTTGCGGGAAGAATGCCGCGGTCTGCTCGCTCCTTACTTATCGCAATCTGTTTCCGTACTACGGGCTTATAAAGCCGCGGCCACGGAAAAATGGAAGAACTGCGAGTTTCGGACGAGATTTTTTGCCGAAATCGCGCGTTGTGCAAAGTTATGGGGGGCGGAAGAACATAAGAGAGCTATCGAGTCTTTTTTAAAGAAATCGTAATTTTTCCCCTTCTATCTTCTCTACTAGCTGCATACATATAGGGTGAAAAAGCGGCTATGGAGGGGGAAGAAGATGACAAGTGTGCGCCAAGATGCGTGGACGCAGGAGGAAGATTTGCTACTAGCGGAAGTCGTATTGCGCTATATTCGCGAGGGAGGCACGCAGCTTCAAGCATTTGAAGAAGTAGGCCGACGTTTATCGCGCACGGCAGCTGCGTGTGGATTTCGCTGGAACTCGTATGTTCGAAAACAGTATAAAGAGGAAATCGAACTGGCGAAAAAACAGCGAAAGGAAAGAAAAAAGGCGGTTGCTAGCGAAGAAAAAGGACAGAAAAAGAAAGAAGAAGTAACAGAAAAAAATTTAACGTGGTCTGATGTCATTGCGTTTTTGCGGGCATATGGACAAACGGCATATGATTCGCAAAGAATAGCCGATGAAAACCGCGCTTTAAAGAAAGACATGGAGCAGTTACAACAAATGATTACAAAACTGCAAGCAGAGAAAGAAGCGCTGCAAAAGGAGCTATCCGCCGTTCAAGAAGAATATAAAATGTTGCTTGTGATCATGGAACGAGCGAGAAAAATGGCAGCGCTTGAAGAAGGGCAAGAACAACGAGAAGCCTCACAAACGGAAAATGTTGTCCTAGGAAAAGCGGAAAACTCATAAAAGGCTGACCTAATATATAAGGTCAGCCTTTTTTCTTAACGGATGAATTAGCTATTTGCTAAAATAGAAATAGCATGGATGGCGGAAAGTGAGGAAGAAATTGTGAAAATTGGAATTATTGGCGGCGGTGCAATCGGACTGTTGCTCGCTGCTTATTTAAGCGGTGAATATGAAGTCACTGTTTACACAAGACGCTCTATACAAGCGCAACGATTAATGAGAGAAGGATTGCGGTTTGTGAAACGGGGAGAAACAAAGCGCATTTCACTTCAAGCTATGCCGTTTACGAATGCGTATATCAACGATGACCTTGTTTTTGTAACGGTGAAGCAATACGATGTCGCGGCGATTGTCAACCGGCAAAACCAGTTTGATCATGTAGAGACGATCGTTTTTTTACAAAACGGGATGGCGCATGTGAAGCTGTTATCTTCGTTTACGAAGAAAAATGTGATTGTGGGAACTGTCGAGCACGGTGCTCTTAAACATGATGATCACACGGTGGAACATACAGGAATTGGAAAAATTGTGCTTGCTAGCTTGTATGGCACGTTCGGACAAGCGGCAAATTTAGCAAAAAAAAGCATCTCCGATTTTCCGTTTGAAATCGCTAATGATTGGGAAAGCGTGTTGGTGAAAAAATTGATCGTCAATGCGGTCATTAATCCGTTGACGGCGCTTTTGCGCGTCAAAAACGGCAAGTTGCTTAAGGTCAAACCATATTATGAAATGATGGCGTTATTGTTTTCCGAGCTGAAGCAAGTGTTGCCGATCAAAGATGAACAAGCGGCATGGAACCATATTGTGGATGTTTGTGAAAAAACGGCAGACAATTATTCATCCATGTTCATGGACATTTCCCAACACCGAAAAACGGAGATTGACGCCATTTTAGGCTATGTCTTGGAAAAAGGAAAAGAGCTTGGGGTTTCGCTGCCGCTCTCGCAATTTCTATTTGCTGCAATAAAAGGGATGGAAGAAGGAGGAGCGAAACATGGATGATGTGATTGCCCATCTGGTTGCGGCGTTTGTTACGATGCCGTTATTATCGTTTTTTCTCGTTTATTTTTTTGCCCGTAAGTTACTAAAAAGAAAGCGAAAGTCGTTTTATGCGGCAGTAAATGCTTCGACGCTTTTTTTTATTATTGCCGTTCACTTTTTGCTTGCCGTTCTTTCCGGAAAATCGTATTTATGGCACATTGTCTTCTTTTTGCTGATTATGCATATGTTGATTGCGATCGGGTATTGGCGGAAAAAAGAAGATTTTCATTTTTCCGCTGTTTTTCGCTTGTTTTGGCGGGCAAACTTCTTATTATTTTCCACTCTTTATTTTAGCCTGCTTGTCTACGGAATAATCGTGAGGGTATCTAGCAACTTATAAAAAACGCCGCGTGACGGTGAGCAACTGTTTTTTCATTTGCCAAAAAGAATGCTATACTCATGGAAGAACATTACACATACATAAGAAAGGAAGTTTCTAAAATGGAAGTTCGGGAAATTTCTTTGGCTGCTACAACACCGTTAGCAACCGATTACATAAACGGCACTTTTCCGCTCGAAAAAGGCTTTTCTTACTCGTTTCAGAAGGAAGACGTGTTTTGGAGGCGGCTCGACGACATCAAAGCAAGAGCGTATCCGCGCCGCGAACTTGTTGAATATTTGCGTTCGTACCACCAGCGATTTCACGCGAGCCCTAAAACATTTGACAATATTGAGAAACTGCTTCGTCCTGACAGTGCAGTGGTCGTCGGCGGGCAGCAAGCGGGGTTATTGACGGGGCCGCTTTATACCATTTATAAAATCATTTCCATCATCAAGCTTGCCAAAGAACAAGAAAGCAAATTAGGAGTGCCGGTCGTTCCGCTGTTTTGGATTGCTGGTGAAGACCATGACATTGCCGAAGTAAATCACGTATACGTCGCAGAGAGTGGAAAAATAAAAAAGCGTGTTTATCCGGATATTCCGCAAGAAAAACGGATGGTTTCGGATTTGTTTTTAGATGGCGAAGTTTGTTCAAAGTGGATCGACGATATCGTAAAAACGTACGGGGAAACAGAAACGACAAATAAGTTGCTTGATTTTCTGTTCCGATGTTTAGACGAATCGAAAACGTTTGTCGACTTTTTTGCTTCGATCGTTTTGCGTTTATTTGCCTCCGAAGGGTTAGTTGTTCTCAATGCCGCCGACGCTTCATTGCGCGCGATCGAAAGCAGCTTTTTTGTGTCATTGATTGAGTGCCATCGCGAAGTGACGGATGCTGTTTTGCAAAAGCAGCGTCAGCTTCGGCAGCTCGGATATAAGAATGCGTTGGATATGCAACCACATTGCGCCAATTTATTTTACTACGATGGACGGGAGCGACGGCTGCTCGAACATGATCCACAAAAAGAGGTGTTTCGCAGTAAAAAAGGAGAGGTTGTTTTCTCCAAAGATGAGTTAATACAGCTTGCTAAGAGAAGCCCTAGCAATTTAAGCAATAATGTCGTGACCCGCCCGCTTATGCAGGAGTTTTTGCTACCGACGTTGGCGTTTGTCGCCGGCCCTGGAGAAATTGCATATTGGGCTGAACTGAAAGAAGTGTTTTCGATATTTGGCTTCAAAATGCCGCCGGTTGTCCCGCGCATGAACGTAACGATCGTAGAACGCTCCATTCAAACCGATTTGGACGACATTGGCGTCGACGTGATGGACGTTTTCACAGGGCGGATTGCAGAAGTAAAGCAAAAGTGGCTAGCGCGGCAAACCCGTTATCCGCTCGATGAAATATTTGCGAAAGCGAAAGCGGAAATCGAACAAATTCATCGTCCACTTCGAGAGATTGGCATGGAAATTGATCGCGGATTAGCGGGCTTGCTGACGAAAAATGCCAATCTCCTCCAAGCGCAAATCGATTTTCTTCAGCAAACGTTGCATCAGGCATTAATGCGGAAATATGAAACGGAATTGCGGAAGTTTTCCCGCGTGGAAATGTCGTTGATGCCGAATCAATCGCCTCAGGAGCGGATTTGGAATATTTTCTACTACATCAATAAATATGGATTCGATTTTTTAGAGAAACTTTTAGGCCTTGATTACAGATGGAACGGCATGCATAAAATTGTATATATATAATCATTTTTACAAGAAAAAGTCGAAAAGAAAAATCCTGTTTTATGCAGGATTTTTTTTTATTGGAAGGAATAGTAGACATAAAGAAATGGTATGGAAATAAAAGTAAAAAATTGTTCAGTAATTATTGTTACAAATTGCTAAAATGCGACAAAAACAACCAGAGGAAGACGAGTTTTTACAAAAAAAGCTAAAATTTTGTTATGTTTTGCGGTATAATAGATAAGCAACCGCTCTTAACAAGGAAACTTGCCTAGTCATTCATGACGAGATTTGCTTTTTGTATAAATAAAAAATGTGCAGCAATGAGCGGCGAAGGTGGTGAACTCGTGTTTCAACATACAACAGTGTTATTAAAGGAAGCGGTAGACGGGCTTCATATAAACCCAGATGGGACTTATGTCGATTGTACCCTTGGTGGCGGAGGGCATAGTGAGTATTTGCTCTCACAATTGTCGGAGAAAGGAAGGCTGTTTGCGTTCGATCAAGATGATATGGCGATCGAGTACGCGAAAAAAAGGTTGGATCGTTATGAAAAGCAAGTGACATTTATCCGCAGAAATTTTCGTTTTCTTGCGGAAGAACTGGCGGCGCGGGGAGTTCATAAAGTAGATGGGATTTTGTTTGACTTAGGGGTGTCTTCCCCGCAGTTAGATACACCGGAACGAGGGTTCAGCTATCATCATGACGCCCCCCTGGACATGCGAATGAATCGAGAGCAATCATTAACGGCTTACGATATTGTCAATCATTGGCCGTATGAAAAACTCGTACATATCTTTTTTCATTACGGTGAAGAAAAATTTTCAAAGCAAGTGGCGCGGAAAATCGAAGAAGTTCGCAAAGAAAAGCGGATTGAAACAACCGGAGAGTTGGTCGACATCATTAAAGAAGCGATTCCGGCGCCAGCGAGAAGGAGCGGAGGACATCCAGCCAAACGAATTTTTCAGGCGATACGTATTGCCGTCAACGATGAGCTGCAAGCGTTCCAAGAGGCGATTGCGCAGGCGATTGATGCATTGAAATCAGGTGGAAGGATTAGCGTGATTACGTTTCATTCATTGGAAGATCGCATTTGCAAAGCGGCTTTCAAAGAGGCAAGCCAAAGACCGCAGCTTCTTCCTGGACTCCCGCTTATTCCTGATCAATATCGTCCGACCTTAAAAATTATTACAAAAAAGCCAATCGTTCCTTCTGAGGAAGAGATCGCGCATAATCGTCGCGCGCGCTCCGCAAAATTGCGCATCGCCGAAAAACTTTGATGAGATGGGATATGATGTTGAAACCGAAAATCGTATCGCTAAGCAGGAGGGAGAAAAATCGATGAATAATACAGCGGCGAAAATTCATGAACGACAACGTCCATCGTCACGTCCACACGTTCGAAAAAAACGAAAGTTAAAATTTCGCTTGACATTAGGTGAAAAGTTTTTATTTTTATCGTTTTGCGCGTTTGCTATGTACGCGGCAATTCATATTGTGGCAAATCAAGTGAAGATTTATCAAATCAACAAAGAGATTCAGCAGCTGCAAGAAACGGTTCAAGAGCAGCAAAAGCGTAATAACGATTTATACGTGGAAGTCCAGCAATTAAGCACGTATGAGCGGATTTTGAAAAAAGCGAAAGAACTAGGTCTTTCGCTGAACGAAAATAACGTAAAAGTTGTACAGGAATGATTGACGATGGAAAAGAAAAAGCATAGCAACACGAATAAAGGAGCAGCTATATTATTTTTCCTGTTCAGTCTGCTCTTTTTTGTGTTATTTGCTCGTTTTATTCAGCTGCAGGTAACAGGCGTTGCCGATGGCCAGGTGTTAGCGGTAAAGGCGGAAGAAAAGTATAAGCAAAAGCGCACCATCGAAGCAAAGCGCGGAACCATTTTTGACCGAAATGGCGAAGTGCTTGCCCAAGACGTGCCATCTTATTCGGTGGTGGCCGTTCTTGATCCGAAAATGACGACAGATCCTGACCATCCAAGGCATGTCGTTGATCCCGAAAAGACGGCCAAAAAATTAGCTCCATTGCTTAAAATGGATGTGGACGAAGTAAAACGAATTTTAACAAAAGATGCAAAGCAAGTGGAATTTGGCGCGAACGGACGAAACATTAGCTATGAATTGAAAGAAAAAATTGAAGCGTTAAATTTGCCAGGGATCGGTTTTATTCGTGATACAAAACGGTTTTATCCGAACGGTGATTTTGCTTCGTACGTCATTGGCTATGCGCAAAAAGAGGACAAAAATAAAACAGTCGGAAAAATGGGGATTGAAAAAAGCTTAGATAAATATTTGCGCGAAAAAGACGGTTATGTGTCTTTCGCCGGGGACGTGAGCGGATTTCGCCTTCCAAATTCGAAAGAAACCGTCGTTCCGCCGGATAATGGAGCGAATGTTTATTTAACGATCGATCAAAAAATACAAACGTTTTTGGAAGACGCGATGAATGACGTCGAAAAACGATATAAGCCGAAAAAAATGATCGCGATTGTGGCAGATCCGAAAACGGGAAAAATTTTGGCGATGGCGACAAGGCCGAGCTTTGACCCGAATAAACGCAATATACAAAACTATTTCAACGACGCGATTTCCTATCCGTATGAACCAGGATCGACAATGAAAATTTTTACGCTTGCTGCTGCCATCAACGAAGGTGTGTATAACGGGAATGAGCGATATCGGTCTGGCTATTATAAAGTGGGGCAAAATATTATTCGCGACCATAACAAAGTAGGCTGGGGAACGATTACGTTTAATGAAGGCGTACAACGCTCTTCCAATGTCGCTTTTTCGATTTTAGTAAAGGAAAAATTGGGAGAAGACCGCTTTTTGCAATATTTGCATCGTTTCCATTTTGATCGGAAAACAGGGATAGATCTTCCGGGAGAAGCGGTAGGACAAATTCACTATAAATATCCGATTGAAAGAATAACGACAGGGTTCGGCCAAGGAACATCGGTGACACCAATCCAGCAAATTCAAGCGGCAACTGCGATCGCAAACGGCGGAAAAATGATGAAGCCATATGTTATCGATCGCATCGTCGATCCAGATACAAAAAAAGTTATTGTAAAAAATGAACCGGAAGTAGTGGAGCAGCCGATTACAAAAGAAACGGCGCAAAAAGTGCTAGATATATTGGAAACGGTCGTTACTTCGGAAAAAGGAACGGGGCGTCCGTACCAAATCGAAGGGTATCGGGTCGCCGGAAAAACAGGAACGGCGCAAATTCCGTCGCCAAACGGAGGGTATTTAACCGGCTATCAAAACTATATTTTTTCTTTTTTAGGAATGGCCCCGAAAGAAGATCCACGCTTAATTATGTATGTCGCTGTCCAGCAGCCAAAACTGTCTTATACAGAGACAGGATCAGCACCTGTTTCTCATATTTTTACTAGCGTCATGAAAAATAGCCTGCAATATTTGCATATTCAACCTTCTTCCGAGCAGAAAACGCCAAAAACTAAAACGGAAGGAATTAAAATTGGTTCCTATGCAGGCCGTTCAACAGAAGAAGCAGTAAAAGAATTAAAGGAAAAAGGGCTTGTTCCGGTTGTAATCGGAGATGGACAGCAGATTGAAGATCATATACCAATATCCGGCGATACGGCCATTGCTGGAGAACGGGTGATGCTAAAAACAAATGGAAAAACAGTGATGCCGGACGTGCGAGGCTGGTCGCTGCGCGATGTGATGAAAGTAGCGGAACTGCTAGAGCTTCGTCCGAGCACAAAAGGAAATGGGTATGTCGTCAGCCAAAATATTCGACCAGGCGCGTCAGTAAAGAAAGGAGATTACTTAATTGTAGAGCTGGAAGAACCGAGAAAATGGCAGGAAAGAATGGAACAAGAACAAAAGGAAGCTTCAAGGAAGAAAAACGATGGCCCAGTTGAGTGATTCAGGACGTTCTATAATGAAACGTACAAGCATATAGTGGAACGAGCCTATCTCATAAAAGGAGGTTCCACTATATGCGCGCTTCTCACGTCACTGTCCGCAAACGGCTGATGATCGTGTTTCTCGTTGGAGTGCTCATTTTTGCCATTATTGACATTCGCCTCGGATATGTTCAATTGCTGATAGGGGATATGTTAACGGAACGGGCGAAAGATTCATGGAGCAGAAACATTCCGTTTGAACCGAAACGAGGGGAAATTTTGGACCGCAACGGCGTTCCGCTCGCCACAAACATGAGCGCTCCAACCGTATACGTCATTCCGCGCCAAATTGAAAACCCGGTGGAAACAGCGGAAAAATTGGCGAAAGTATTAAATATGCCCGTGGAAAAGGCGTACAAACGCATTACGAAAAAAACCTCCATCGAACGCATTCCGGAAGGGCGAAAAATATCGAATGAAAAAGCAAAAGAAATTCGGGCGCTCGGCCTAAAAGGGGTATATATCGCGGAAGATACAAAACGTTATTATCCGTTCGGTAGTTATTTGTCACACGTCTTAGGATTTACCGGCATCGATAATCAAGGTTTGACGGGGCTGGAGCTTTACTACGATAAGGAATTGAGCGGCCAGCGCGGTTCGGTGCAATTTTATTCGGATGCGAAAGGAAAAAGAATGCCGAATATGACGGACGAATATACGCCACCGACAGACGGATTAGATTTGATGCTTACGATTGATTCGCGCATCCAAACGATCGTGGAGCGGGAGCTTGATATTGCCGAAGCAAAGTACAATCCAGACGGCATAATTGCGATCGCAATGAACCCGAATACGGGAGAAATTTTGGCGATGGCGAGCCGCCCGACGTTTGACCCGGCAAATTATCGGAATGTGCCGCCGGAAATCTACAATCGTAACTTGCCGGTTTGGAGCACGTATGAGCCTGGTTCGACGTTTAAAATTATCACGCTTGCCGCAGCGTTGGAAGAAAAAAAAGTCGACTTATTGAAAGATCATTTTTATGATCCAGGATATGTAAAAGTGGCCGGTGCTACGTTGCGCTGCTGGAAAAAAGGCGGGCATGGATCGCAAACCTTTTTAGAAGTTGTGCAAAATTCGTGCAATCCGGGTTTTGTCGAGCTCGGGGAGCGGCTTGGAAAAGAAAAGCTATTTTATTATATAAAACAGTTCGGCTTTGGTGAAAAAACAGGAATTGATCTGCAAGGGGAAGGAACCGGAATTTTATTTGATTTGAAACGTGTTGGGCCTGTTGAACAAGCGACAACGGCCTTCGGTCAAGGGGTGTCGGTGACGCCGATTCAGCAGGTTGCCGCTGTTTCTGCGGCGGTCAATGGCGGAATTTTGTATACGCCATATATCGCGAAACAATGGGTTGACCCTGAGACAGGAAAGGTGGTAATCCGCAATACGCCAAAGGCGAAGCGTCGCGTTATTTCCGAGGAAACGTCCAAACAAGTTCGCTATGCTCTAGAGAGCGTCGTTGCTCAAGGAACAGGAAAAGGTGCCTATGTCGAAGGGTATCGCGTCGGCGGAAAAACGGGAACGGCGCAAAAAGCGAAAGATGGCCGATATTTAAAAGACAACCATATCGTTTCATTTATCGGCTTTGCTCCGGCGGATGACCCGCAGCTTGTTGTTTATGTTGCTGTCGACAATCCGAAAGGAACGGTGCAGTTTGGCGGCGTCGTCTCCGCCCCAATCGTTGGAAAAATTATGGAAGACAGTTTGCGCGTGCTTGGCGTCAAACCAAGGAAAGATCAAATAGAAAAAGAGAGAGAATGGAATGATCCGAAAATGATCGAAGTGCCGGATTTAATCGGCTTATCGAAAAAAGACTTGCAAGAGCAACTTTTTAACTTAAAATTAGATGTTAGTGGAGAAGGTGACGTTGTTATTGAGCAAGCTCCAAAACCTGGAGTGAAAGTAAAAGAAGGTTCGACCATTCGCATTTATTTAGCAGCAAAGGCAGAGAAAGAAGGCGAATAAATTTCGAGGGGCGGCTAGTGTAGGTTGTCATCTATATCTCGCCCCTTTTTTCCGCTTTTGGTTGTTTTGTTTTTAATTGAGAACTATGAAGCGAAAGGATGAATAAGAGTGAAGCTGCAGACGCTGCTTTCGTATTTGCATGATTTTACAGCGTACGTCGGCGAAAACCCGACGGTTACTTCCATTGAAATGGATTCGCGACAAGTAAAAAAAGGGGCATTGTTTATTTGCATCAAAGGGTTTACCGTTGATGGACACGATTTTGCGAAACAGGCAGTGGAAAATGGGGCTGTGGCGATCATTGCCGAACGGCCTCTCGATGTAGATGTGCCTGTGATTGTCGTTCGCGATAGCCGGCGTGCGATGGCGATGCTTGCCGATGCGTTTTACGGCCAGCCGACCCATCGATTGCACTTAATCGGCGTTACGGGCACAAATGGAAAAACGACAACGACTCATATAATAGAGCAGATCGCGAGAAAGGCAAATAAAAAAACAGGGTTAATCGGGACGGTACATATTAAAATTGGCGATGACGCATATCCAACGCAAAATACGACGCCCGAATCGTTGCTGTTGCAGCGGACGTTTAAGCAGATGGTGGATGAAGGAGTCGACGTTGCCATCATGGAAGTGTCTTCACATGCCCTTCATATGGGGCGCGTGCACGGTTGTGACTATGATGTTGCCGTGTTTACCAATTTAACGCAAGATCATCTCGACTACCATGGGACGATGGAAGAATATCGCAATGCGAAAGGGCTGCTGTTTGCCCAGCTTGGAAATCGTTATGACCATGGGCGGCCAAAGTTTGCGGTGTTAAACAATGACGATCCTGCTTCACAATATTATAAGCATATGACGGCTGCAACCGTAATTACATACGGAATAAAAACAGACAGCGATATTATGGCAAAGCGGATTGACATCGTCCCGAACGGAATGACGTTTGATCTCATTACACCGCACGGCGCGGCTCGCGTAAAAACAAAGTTGATTGGATTGTTTAACGTATATAATTTACTTGCAGCTGTTTCCGCCTGCCTTGTATCGGGGATCCCATTTCCTGTTATTGTGGAGGCGATTGAAGAAATTTCCGGGGTTGCTGGACGGTTTGAAACCGTCGATGAAGGGCAAAACTTTACAGTAATTGTTGATTATGCCCATACGCCAGATAGTTTGGAAAACGTCTTAAAAACGGTTCGGCAATTTGCCCGGAAAAAAGTTTATGTGGTTGTTGGCTGCGGCGGCGACCGAGACCGTACAAAACGGCCGCTGATGGCACAAGTGGCGGTCAAATACGCCGATGTGGCCATTTTCACTTCTGACAACCCGCGTTCCGAAGAGCCCGAGCAAATTTTGCGTGACATGGAGGCAGGCGTTCCCGGCGAGTGTTATGTGACGATTGTCGATCGCAAGGAGGCGATTTATTATGCGATTGAACAAGCGGAAGAAGGCGACGTTGTTTTAATCGCGGGTAAAGGACATGAAACGTACCAGATCATCGGCGATCGTGTCATTGCTTTTGATGACCGCCTTGTTGCTAGGGAAGCGATTAAGGAGCGGAAGAAGACATGCTGACATATGAAATGGTGAAGCGGCTATGCAAAGACGTTCGCGGAATTGTCGATGATGCGATTACATTCCGCCATGTGTTTGTGGATCCTTACGAGCATGCGCCGAAAGGGCTGTTCGTTCCGCTAGGGCGTGGGACGGAAACGTTAAAAATCGCGATCGAACATGGAGCGATCGCCGCACTTTGGCAGGAAGGCGAGGCATTGCCGCGCTATATTCCAAATCAATTTCCGATCTTTTTTGTTTCATCGCCGCTTCAAACGTTAGAAGAGCTTTTAGATATGTATACGTATGGGCAATTGGAAAAGACAACGTTTCACCTTACTATTTCTTCGCATAATGAACAAAATCGTTCATATGATATAGCGGTGCTGGATGCTCTCAAACGGCTGCAACAGAAATGGATACGCGCTCAAGGACAAGAAGGATGTGACCGATCATGCTAGAGCAAGTCATTGTTTTTGCCATTGTTCTTTCATTTTTGATTACTGTTATACTATCGCCGATTTTTATTCCGTTTTTAAGACGGTTAAAATTCGGGCAAAGCATACGGGAAGAAGGGCCGAAATCGCATCAAAAAAAGTCGGGCACCCCGACGATGGGAGGTATTATGATTTTACTTTCCATCGTCGCGACAACGATTTGGATGACGAAAAAGTTTGCGAGTCTTTCCGTTGAAACGTATTTACTGCTGTTTGTGACGATTGGTTATGGGTTGCTTGGCTTTTTAGATGATTTTATTAAAGTGGTGATGAAGCGGAATCTTGGTTTGACGAGCAAGCAAAAGTTCATTGGGCAGCTAATCATTGCCATTGTTTTTTACTTTGTGTATCAGCGCAATGGTTTTTCCACTGCTTTGCATATTCCGGGGACAGATCTTTCTATTAATCTTGGTTTGGGCTATGTGTTATTGCTTATTTTTATGCTTGTCGGCGGTTCGAATGCGGTCAATTTAACCGACGGACTTGACGGCTTATTGGCTGGGACGGCGGCCATTGCATTCGGCGCTTATGCGGTTCTTGCCTGGAACCAAGGCCAATACGACATTTCTATTTTTTGTGTCTCCGTTGTTGGGGCGGTACTAGGATTTTTAGTCTTTAATGCCCATCCGGCGAAAGTGTTTATGGGTGATACCGGGTCGCTTGCGTTAGGCGGGGCGATCGCGACTGTGGCCATTTTAACGAAGCTGGAAATATTGCTTGTTATTATTGGCGGCGTATTTGTAATTGAAACGTTGTCCGTCATTATTCAAGTCATTTCATTTAAGACAACGGGAAAACGTGTATTTCGCATGAGCCCGTTGCATCATCATTACGAGTTGCTCGGCTGGTCGGAGTGGCGCGTTGTCGTCACGTTCTGGACGGTCGGCTTATTATTTGCAATGCTAGGAATCTATATCGAGGTGTGGATCTAATTGAAACAGACAGCTTTTTATCAACAACGACGAGTGTTAGTCATCGGTTTAGCGAAAAGCGGATTTTCCGCAGCGAAACTGCTTCACGAGCTTGGAGCGATCGTCACGGTAAACGATCGAAAGCCGTTTGAAGAAAATGAGGAAGCGCAACGGTTAGAACAATTGGGAATTCGGGTGATTTGCGGCGGACATCCTCTTGAGCTCTTGGATGAGCCGTTTGATTTTGTCGTGAAAAATCCTGGTATTCCATATACAAATCCAATGGTCAAAAAAGCAATCGAAAAAGAATTACCGGTGATCACGGAAGTGGAGTTAGCGTACCATATTTCGGAAGCTCCATTTATCGGAATCACCGGTTCTAATGGAAAAACAACAACAACGACATTAATTTATGAAATGTTGCGCGAAGGGGAAAAACGCCCGCTGCTTGCTGGAAACATCGGAGTGGCCGCCTGTGAAGTGGCGCAAAAAGCGGAAGCAAACAATTGGCTTGTAACTGAACTTTCCTCTTTTCAGTTAGCAGGAATTCGCGATTTTCGTCCGCACATTTCCGTTTTATTAAACATTTTCGATGCGCATCTAGATTACCATGGAACAAAAGAAGCTTACGCGCAGGCAAAGGCGAATATTTTTAAAAACCAGACAAACGAAGACTATGCGGTTGTCAATGCCGACGATGGGCTTGTTATGCGGCTTGCCGAGAATTCCTGTGCGCAAAAAGTCATTTTTTCCGCAACGAAAATATTGGACCGTGGCGCTTATATAAAAGATGGTTGGATTTATTGGAACGACGAAGCAGTGATTGCTATTTCCGATATTGTGCTTCCTGGAAAACATAATTTAGAAAATATATTGGCGGCTGTTGCTGTCGCCAAATTAACAGGCGTAGACAATAAAGCGATCGCTCGGGTTTTGACGACGTTTACGGGAGTGAAGCACCGGCTTCAATACATCGCTACGATTGACGGGAGAAAGTTTTTCAATGATTCGAAAGCAACAAATATTCTTGCGACACAAAAAGCGCTGTCCGCTTTTGAAAAAGATTCTGTCATCCTTTTGGCAGGCGGGCTAGACCGCGGCAATGAATTTGATGACCTTCTTCCTTATTTGCGAAACGTAAAGGCGGTCATATTGTTTGGACAAACGGCGGCAAAAATCGCCCGCGTCGCTAAACAGGCGGGAATAGAAACGATCGAATATGTCGATAATGTGGAAAAAGCCGTGCCGGTTGCCTATCGATTGTCCGAACCGGGTGACGTCATTTTGCTATCGCCGGCATGCGCGAGCTGGGATCAATATAAAACTTTTGAACAGAGAGGGGACATTTTTATCAACGCCGTGCATAAGTTGAAATAGGGAGGAAGGACATTAAAAAAGCAGAGGTGTTGGGCATTGCCGCGGAAAAAGTCTACGCCTGATTTTTTGCTGATTATCCTTACGTTTTCACTGTTGGCAATTGGGCTTATTATGGTGTATAGTGCCAGCGCGATTTGGGCGGAATATAGGTTTCACGATTCGTTTTTCTTCGCGAAGCGGCAGCTTTTGTTCGCTGGCGTGGGAATCATTGCGATGTTCGTTATTATGAATATCGATTATTGGACGTGGCGTGATTGGTCAAAAGCGCTTATGATCGTATGTTTCGTCTTGCTTGTTCTTGTATTAATCCCCGGAGTTGGGATGGTTCGCAACGGATCGCGCAGCTGGATTGGTGTCGGCGCGTTTTCCATTCAGCCGTCAGAATTTATGAAACTCGCCATGATCGCCTTTTTGGCGAAATATTTATCGGAAAACCAAAAAAATATTACCTCGTTTAAACGCGGATTGCTTCCTGCCTTGACGCTTCTGTTTATTGCGTTTGGAATGATCATGCTTCAGCCGGACTTAGGAACTGGCACAGTAATGGTCGGCACGTGCATTGCCATGATTTTTGTCGCTGGCGCGCGCGTCAGTCACTTTATCGGGTTAGGAGTGCTTGGACTGGCAGGATTTGCTGCGCTTGTTTTGTCAGCACCGTACCGAATGAAGCGGATCACTTCGTTTTTAAATCCTTGGGAAGACCCGCTCGGAAGCGGGTTTCAAATTATTCAATCGCTGTATGCGATTGGTCCTGGCGGTTTGTTTGGCTTAGGATTGGGACAAAGCCGGCAAAAGTTTTTTTATTTGCCTGAGCCGCAAACGGACTTTATTTTTGCGATTTTGGCAGAGGAGCTTGGGTTTATTGGCGGGTCGCTTGTGTTGCTTTTATTTAGCTTGCTGCTTTGGCGCGGAGTGCGCATCGCTCTTGGCGCACCGGATCTGTACGGGAGTTTTCTCGCTATCGGCATTATTTGTATGGTGGCGATTCAAGTGATGATTAATATCGGGGTTGTTACGGGATTAATGCCGGTAACGGGAATTACATTACCGTTTTTAAGCTACGGCGGCTCGTCGCTGACATTGATGTTAATGGCGATTGGCGTTTTGCTGAATATTAGCAAACACGCGAGATATTAGTCGCCTCTGCTGATTCTGCTGACTGCGCAAAAGTCTTTGTAAGGGAAAAGTCGTAATCAAGTTTCGTTGATCTGGAGAAGGGTATCTCTCTAATCAGACTTAGAGGGACACCCTCTCATTTTGTTCATGACATACGTAACGGTGACGTCGAAGTGAAATAAGCATATTGTATATACATAGGCGGTTATGGAAAGGAGATGGGAGCGATGAAGACAATGATAAAGGAATTGGTAAATGCTAATGTTGGAAAAGTAAAGGAGCGGGAGCCTTTAGCGAACCATACGACAATGAAAGTCGGCGGTCCTGCGGATGTCTTAATTGAACCATACAGCATAGAAAGTTTGAAAAAAGCGATGGCGATTGTAAAAAAGTATGAAGTGCCGTGGCGTGCAATTGGTCGCGGTTCCAATTTGCTTGTTTCTGACGAAGGGGTCGAAGGGGTTGTCATCAAAATGGACGAAGGATTGGATGAATTGCATGTTGCCGGGGAAACCGTGACGGTCGGCGGAGGATATTCATTAGTGCGCCTTGCCACGTTAATGAGCAAGCAAGGGTTATCCGGATTGGAATTTGCCGGCGGGATTCCTGGTTCGGTTGGCGGAGCGGTGTATATGAATGCAGGGGCGCACGGTTCCGATATGTCGCAAATCGTAAAAAGGGCGCTAATTTTATTTCCAGACGGGACAATGGAATGGCTGACGAACGAGGAAATGGAATTTGCGTATCGCACTTCTGTGTTGCAAACAAAGCGGCGTGGAATTTGCATAGCGGCTGAACTCCGGCTTGCTTCCGGGAACCGTGAGGAAATTGTGGCAAAAATGCGGGAAAACAAAGACTATCGCCGCAAGACGCAGCCGTGGGACAAACCTTGCGCGGGCAGCATTTTTCGCAATCCTTTACCGCAACACGCCGGAAAGCTGATCGAGGAGGCTGGTTTAAAGGGGTATACCATTGGCGGCGCAAAAATTTCTGAACAGCATGCCAATTTTATCGTTAATACAGGGAAAGCGAAGGCAAAAGACGTGCTGGACTTAATTCGCTTCGTGAAAAAAACGATTCACGAATTGTATGGTATTCATTTGCAGACAGAAGTAGAAATTATTGGCCGGAAGTTGTAAAATCTAGCTCTCTATTTTACAATATTATTGATACGATCGAACATGTTTGTCCATGTTATGAACATAGAAATATAACGGCATCAGGGTGCCGTTTGTTTTTATAAACGTGCTTTCGAGTTTATTCGGAAAGCGGTGAATGGCTTTGGAAAAAGGAAAAATCGTTGTTCTTGAAGAACGGGTGCCGAAATTAAAAGAACGGCGGAGGCAAAAAGCCAATCGTCGTTTAATCGCGTATATTTCTTTCTTTTTTCTTCTCATTTTATGTATCATTTATTTTCAATCGCCGTTAAGCTATGTCCGTCATATTCAAGTAAATGGGAATCGCCATCTTTCCGAGAAACAAGTAATACAATTAAGCGGCATCACAAAGCGGACAAGTTTTTGGAAAGTAAAGGAAGACGAAGTTCGACGGAATATTGAGAAACATCCGGAAGTGAAGAGCGTAGCATTGGAAAAACATTTCCCGAATACGATCACCATCCACGTGAACGAGCGACGGAGAATTGCTTATATTTATGACGAGCAAACATTTTTCCCGCTTTTGGAGAATGGTTACATTCTGAAGAAACGTACATCCAAAACCGCGCCAAGCGATGCGCCGATTTTAATCAATTGGAAAAAAGGAGAGGACATTCAAGAAATCGCGGGACAATTGGCGCAGCTTCCCCCATCGATATTAAATGCCATTTCTGAAATTCATTACACACCGAGCGACGATAACCGTTATCATGTTACTGTTTATATGAACGATGGTTTTGAAGTGAGCGCGAACGTGCAAAACTTTGCCGATAAAATGTCATTGTATCCCTCCATCGTCCAGCAATTAGATCCAAACGTAAAAGGGGTAATCCATCTAGAAGTCAGCAATTATTTTACCGCCTATAAACAGCCGAAAAAGGAGGATGACAATGGCTAAACGGAAAGGTAATCGTGTCATCCTCGCTTTTATCTGTTTCATACTGGGATTTATGCTTTCGTTTTCTTATCAATATACAAAAAACGAAACAGCAAAGCGAGATATCACCGACCGGCAGTGGCAGAAGGAATATGAATACCGGAAGCAATTGATTCAAATACAAAAAGAAAATCGTCAACTAAAAAATGAATTAGTGCAAAAACAAGACAAAGTTGCCGAAATGGAAAAAACGTTGGCGGACGAACGGACAGCGTATACAGATTTGGCAGAAGAGGCGGAAAAGCTACGAATGTACGTCGGAGAGTCAAAAGTGAAAGGAAAAGGAATTGAAATAACGTTATCCGATGCCTCCTATATTCCTTCTGAACAAAGCGCCACAGACTACATGGTGCACGAACAACACGTCTTTAAGGTTATACACGAGCTGCTTATTTCCGGTGCGGAAGCAATAGCGATTAATGGTCAGCGAATTTCCCACCGTTCGTATATCGTTTGCAACGGTCCTGTGATTGAAGTGGACGGTACGCAACATGCCGCTCCTTTTGTCATTTCCGCAATCGGCAATCCGACGGTTCTCGCTTCCGCGTTGAACATTCCCGGTGGGGTAAAGGATCTGCTTGTTCAAGATAACATAATAGTAAAGATTGTTAACAAAGATGAAATCGTGTTAGATCCAGTCTTTCACACTAATCATAAATAGATGGTCTTGGATGGAAAGAATGGTGAGATGATTGGAACGGAAAAAAACGATATATTTTACTTGCATTACGGCAATTTTTGGATTTATGCTAGCAGTTCAACTTCACACGACATCGCACCCTAAAGTCCGCGACACACGTGATATTTGGGAGTTGCGCGCTGATTTGGAAAAAGAACAGCAGCTGCAGCGGCAGCTTTTGTCAGACATTGAAAAGTACGAAGAAAAGATGCGAAGCTATCAGCAAAGGCAATCCGCTCGGAAAGAAGCGGTCTTGCGGGAAACAGTAAGCGAATTGCAGAAAGAGGCCGGATTGACGGAAGTCAAAGGAGCGGGCCTTGTTTTAACGATTCAATCGTTTTATCCAGATCGCTACACAGGTCCAATCACAGAAACGGTTTCGCCAGAGCTGTTGCAGCGGCTTATTAATGAGCTAAACATGTATGGAGCGAAAGAAATTGCTGTTGCCGGAGAGCGGATTACAAACACGACGGCGATTCGCGACGTTAACGGCGCGACGAAAATCGGAGATAGCAAAATTTCTTCGTTGCCGATTGAAGTAAAGGTAATCGCTGACGATGCGGAGATGCTATATAACCGGCTAAACGTATCGACCATTCGTGATGATTTCGTCGTTGAAAATTTGCAGCTCATTGTTTCGAAACCGTTAGCATCGGTCGTTGTTCCGCCGTCTGAAAAAAACGGGAGCGTGAAATATATGGAAGCGGCAATAGCCGAAAAGGAGGAAAAGTAATATGTGGCTTCCGCTCATCGGCTTATTGGCTGGTTTAATCATAGGACTGTTGACCGATTTGCGCGTCCCTGATGAATATTCCAACTATTTATCTATTGCAATCCTCGCTGCATTTGATACATTAATTGGTGGCATCCGCGCTCATTTACAGCAAACATATGACGAAATAGTATTTATAACAGGATTCTTTTTTAACATTATTTTGGCGGCATCTTTAGCTTTTCTTGGTGTTCATCTTGGTGTAGACTTGTATTTAGCAGCTGTGTTTGCATTCGGGATACGCCTTTTTCAAAATATTGCCGTTATTCGCCGCCTCCTTCTTGCCGAATGGATGGAAAGGCGACGAAACCGTGAAAAAAGTTAATTGGAAAAAAGGAAAGTTTCTTCAAATGTTGAATATATGAGTAAAATGATTGATCGTCTTTTATATAAACGATTGCCGGTGATAAGCGAACGTTCTGTTATAGATTTTAATGTAGCTGTCAGTCGGAATGTATAAATTCAGCTAAAGGAGGTGTCACTGCTTACTAAAATCTAAAATGTGTAATAAACCGCAAAAATGGATGTAAAGCTGGATTGTTGATTTTAGAAAAGCGGTAAATATACGATTTTAGTAGGCAGGTACCAAGAAATGAGCAGCAATGAAATCGTCGTTAGTCTTGACATTGGCACATCCAGCGTCAAAGTCATAATCGGAGAAATGTTAAACGAGTCACTCAACATTATTGGAGTGGGAAATGTAAAATCAGAAGGGCTGAAAAAAGGGGCCATCGTTGACATAGATAAAACGGTGCAATCGATCAAAAGAGCGGTTGAACAGGCGGAACGGATGGTCGGCTTGACGATTCGCCGGGTCATTGTCGGTGTGACTGGCAATCATGTGCAGCTTCAAGATTGCCACGGCATTGTCGCTGTTTCCAGCGAAAACCGCGAAATCACCGATGAAGACGTTGCGCGTGTGATGGACGCTGCACAAGTTGTATCGATTCCTCCGGATCGGGAAATTATTGGCGTAATCCCGCGGCAGTTTATCGTTGATGGATTAGACGGGATTAACGATCCGCGGGGAATGCTCGGCGTTCGTCTCGAAATGGAAGGAACGATTATTACCGGCGCGAAAACGGTTTTACATAACTTGCTTCGTTGCGTGGAAAGAGCCGGGCTGGAAATAAGCGATATTTGCCTGCAGCCGCTAGCTGCTGGTTCCATTGCGCTGTCAGATGATGAAAAAAATTTGGGAGTGGCTTTAGTCGACATCGGCGGCGGTTCCACGACCATCGCCATCTTTGAACAAGGTTTTTTGCAGGCAACTTCCGTTTTGCCCGTTGGAGGCGATCATATTACCAAAGACTTGTCGATCGGGCTCCGAACGTCGACGGAAGATGCAGAAAAAATTAAACTGAAACATGGACACGCTTTTTATGATCTTGCTTCTGAAGAAGAAGTGTTCGATGTTCCGATCATCGGCACTGATCAACATCAGCAGTTTAGCCAGCTGGAAATTGCCGATATTATTGAGGCGAGACTAGAAGAAATTTTTCAAATGGTTCAACATGAAATTCGTAAGCTGGGATTTCGCGATTTGCCAGGCGGCTATGTGCTAACTGGCGGAGTAGCGAACATGCCCGGGATATTGGAGTTAGCTCATGTCGTATTAGGAAGCAGTGTTCGCATTGCCATGCCTGATTATATAGGGGTGCGCGATCCGCAATATACGACAGGAGTCGGGCTGATCAAATTTGCCTATCGTCAAGCAGCGCTGCAAGGAAAAACGGTTCCTGTCGCTGCATCCGTTGTGGAGCCGATGGAAAAACGTCCGCAAAAACAACAACAGCCGAAACAAAAAAAGAAAGAAGCGACTTTTGGAAAAAAAATGAAAAAGTTTTTCGGTTATTTCTTTGAATAGAGATTGAATTTGGGAGGATTTAGTCATGTTGGAGTTTGACACTACAGTTGATCAATTGGCAACAATTAAGGTGATTGGAGTTGGCGGCGGCGGCAACAACGCCGTCAATCGGATGATTGAACACGGTGTGCAAGGTGTTGAGTTTATTGCGGTGAATACAGACGCGCAAGCGTTAAATCTGTCGAAAGCACCAATAAAGCTGCAAATTGGCGCAAAATTAACGCGTGGCCTGGGGGCAGGCGCGAACCCGGAAGTGGGAAAAAAAGCGGCAGAAGAGAGCAAGGAGCAAATTGAAGAAGCGCTGAAAGGCGCCGATATGGTGTTCGTTACGGCGGGAATGGGCGGTGGAACAGGAACTGGCGCTGCTCCAGTTATTGCGCAAATCGCCCGTGAATTAGGGGCGTTGACGGTTGGTGTTGTGACTCGTCCATTCACGTTTGAAGGACGAAAACGGGCGACGCAGGCGGCAAACGGAATCGCCGCTATGAAAGAAGCGGTCGATACACTGATTGTCATTCCAAACGACCGCTTGTTGGAAATTGTTGACAAAAATACACCGATGCTCGAGGCGTTCCGTGAAGCGGATAACGTTCTGCGTCAAGGAGTACAAGGCATTTCTGACTTAATCGCAGTGCCAGGGCTTATTAACTTGGACTTTGCCGATGTGAAAACAATTATGTCCAACAAGGGCTCTGCGCTGATGGGCATCGGAATTGCAAGCGGGGAAAACCGTGCGGCAGAAGCGGCCAAAAAAGCTATTTCTAGCCCACTGTTAGAAACGTCGATTGATGGAGCGCAAGGTGTGTTAATGAACATTACCGGCGGCACGAATTTAAGCCTTTACGAAGTACAGGAAGCTGCTGATATTGTCGCATCTGCGTCTGACCAAGATGTGAATATGATTTTTGGATCAGTCATTAACGAAAACTTAAAAGATGAAATTATTGTAACGGTTATTGCGACTGGATTTAACGAAAATGAGTCGTCGCAATCGCGTCCATCCCGCACTGGATTTGGCACGATTCCGAAAATAACGGCGGCTCCTAAACGGGAAAAGCGCGAAGAACCTGTACAAGATTATGCAGCGCTGCGTTCCGCACAAGTTGAAGATCCGCTTGACATTCCTGCTTTTCTTCGCAATCGCAATCGCCGCCGCTAAGCGAAAGAGCGCGAATCTTTCATGGTTCGTGCTCTTTTTCTTTTTTTATTAGTTGGATTCTAGCCAACTTTTCGGGGCGGATCTCTGTGGCCGAAGGACATTTGCCCGGCGTGGTTAGGCAGGCGCCTTCCGCTTTTCTTGTTTCTTTGACAAAAGTTTCTGCTTTTCATCATCATAAATTGACAGACTTTCCAATAAGATGTACTATATACTATTTTCAGAAATTGTTTCGTGTTGTTGTGGGAGAAGGAGGCTGTTTCGTTGGCCGTTTATTTGGATGTGGTTTGGTTATTAAACGTTTGTTTTGACAGTTTATTGCTTTGGCTGACAGCGATTATGTTAAAGCGGGATGTCGTGTGGTGGCGAGTATTGCTTGGAGCGTTCATTGGCGCATTTCTTGTCGTTATGATGTTTACGCCGTTTTCGACGTATGTTCAGCATCCGGTAAGCAAAATCATGTTCTCGTTTCTTATCGTTTTCGTTGCGTTTGGATTTAGACGAATACAGTATTTTTTAGAGAACTTATTTGCCTTTTATTTTGCGACATTTATGGTCGGAGGAGGGATGATTGCTGTTCATTATTTTTTGCAACAGCAAATAAATATTCATGATGGTGTGCTGACGACACATTCACTTGGTGTGGGGGATCCGGTCAGTTGGATGTTTGTTCTATTAGGATTTCCAGCGTTATGGATTTTTTCGCGGGCACGTATCAACGGGATTCGCGAAAAAAAGTTGCGGTTTGAACACATTATCGACGTTCTTATTGTGTTTGATGGTGTGCCGCTTCAACTAAAAGGGCTCATCGATAGCGGAAACCAGCTGTATGATCCGCTGGCCAAAGCGCCCGTTATGATCGTGGAGACGGATAAAGTAAAGGAAGTTTTGCCGGAGGAATTAGCGAGACATATTCCGTTTGAAACATCGATGGATTGGCTCCATCAAGCGCAATTGGAAAAGTGGGCGCATCGATTTCGCATCGTTCCATATCGTGTTGTTGGGAGCGAGCAGCGATTTTTAGTGGCGATTAAGCCGGACCGCATTATGCTGTTTTACGAACAACAATGGTTGGAAGTGGAAAAAGGGCTTGTTGGATTAAACGAAACCAACTTATCTGTCGATGGAGAATACGAGTGTATTGTGCATCCGAAAATGGTGCAAATGGGAAAGCGAATCACCGCTTCATAAACTTGTTACTATATCATACTCATCATTTGCTAATTTAGAAGGGGGATTTTCATGAAAAAGTGGAAACTTCGCATCACTTATTTCTTGTATAAGCTGTTAAAAAAACTGGGAATGAAAATGGATGAATTGTATTATATCGGCGGGAGTGAGGCGCTGCCGCCGCCGTTGACGAAAGAAGAAGAAGAAATGCTGATCAAAAAGCTTTCATCTGGGGATGAAACTGCACGGTCACTGCTTATTGAGCGTAATTTACGGCTTGTTGTATATATTGCGCGTAAATTCGAGAATACAGGGATTAACATCGAAGATTTGATTAGCATTGGAACGATCGGATTGATTAAAGCAGTAAACACGTTTAATCCGGAAAAAAAAATTAAACTGGCCACCTATGCTTCCCGCTGCATTGAAAACGAAATATTAATGCATTTGCGCCGAAATAATAAAGTCCGCGCGGAAGTATCGTTTGATGAGCCTTTAAATATTGATTGGGATGGAAATGAGCTATTGCTGTCGGATGTGCTTGGAACGGAAGACGACGTGATTACGAAAGATTTGGAGGCGGACGTCGACAGGAACCTTTTGTTCAAGGCGTTACGCCAGCTGAGCGATCGTGAAAAACAAATTATGGAACTTCGCTTTGGACTTTCTGGAGGAGAAGAAAAAACGCAAAAAGACGTTGCCGATTTGCTTGGCATATCGCAATCTTACATATCTCGGCTAGAAAAGCGAATTATTAAGCGGCTTCGCAAAGAGTTCAACAAAATGATGTAAAAATAACGGCGATGGCTTCATTGCCGTTTTTTATGTGCTTTAGACAAGCGTGCATATTTTTTCTTCCAGAGGAGATACTGAAAACTGACGATTCAGCATCTCCTGATGGGAGGGAAAGACTTGACAAGAAACAAAGTGGAGATTTGCGGAGTAGACACCTCAAAGCTTCCAGTACTAAAAAACGAAGAAATGAGAGAACTATTCAAACGAATGCATGAAGGGGATTTAGAGGCAAGGGAAAAGTTAGTAAATGGAAATTTACGTCTCGTATTAAGTGTGATCCAGCGGTTTAACAATCGCGGTGAGTTTGTGGATGATTTGTTTCAAGTTGGTTGTATCGGACTTATGAAATCTATTGATAACTTTGATTTAAGCCAAAATGTGAAATTTTCTACGTATGCGGTGCCAATGATTATTGGAGAGATCCGCAGATATTTGCGCGACAACAATCCGATTCGCGTTTCCCGCTCGCTTCGTGACATTGCCTATAAAGCGCTGCAAGTGCGTGAAAAATTAATGGGGGAGGCGGCGAAAGAGCCGACGACCGAAGAAATTGCCAACGTGCTTGGAATTCCCCATGAAGAAGTGGTGTTTGCTTTAGATGCGATTCAAGATCCTGTTTCGTTATTTGAACCGATTTATAACGATGGCGGCGATCCAATTTATGTGATGGACCAATTAAGCGATGAACGCAGTTGCGATAGCCAATGGATTGAAGAAATCGCCCTAAAAGAAGGGCTGCGCCGTTTGAACGAACGGGAAAAAATGATCATCCGCAAGCGTTTTTTTCAAGGAAAAACGCAAATGGAAGTTGCTGAAGAAATCGGAATTTCCCAAGCGCAAGTATCGCGGCTGGAAAAAGCGGCAATACGCCAAATGAACAAAAACATTCAAGTATAAGAGCTGTTCGTTACGGCTCTTTTCTTTTTTACATAAGCTACTAGGCAGATTCATATAGTGATGGTAAGAGAAAAAAGCGGGGGATGTTGGATGATGAGAATTTCCGAATTTCAAACAAAAGACGTTGTAAACGTTGCAAATGGGAAAAAATTAGGAAACATCGGTGACATAGATATTGACTTGCAGACAGGGCAAATACAATCGCTGATCATCTTGGGGGCGGGAAAGGTGCTCGGCTTGTTTGGCAGGGAAGAGGAAACGGTGATTCCGTGGCAAAATATCGTCAAAGTTGGCGCGGATGTCATTTTAGTACGATTACATGAAAGTGAATAAATAATGATTATCACGTTGAAGAAAACTATGATAAAATAGGAAAAAAAGTGATAAAAACCAACAAAAACATGAGGTTGACGAAAATGTTAGACATTTTTCAACAAGTGGAAAAAGAAGTGCTGTTGTTGCGAGGACGCCGTTCGTTTCCTAGTCTTGTCGCTGGATTTACGACAAAACACGGAGGCGTTAGCAAAGGGGAGTTTGCGACGTTCAATTTAGGGCTGCATATTGATGATGAAGTTTCTTCTGTTCGCCGCAATCGACAGCGGCTGGCGGATCTGCTTCAATTTCCGTTGGACCGATGGGTATGTTGCGAACAAATACATGATGCTCGCGTTGAGAAGGTGACGAGCAGTCAAAGTGGGAAAGGAGCAACCGATTACGAGTCGGCTATTGCCGGAACGGACGGCTTGTATACAAAAGAAGCCGGATTGTTGCTTGCTTTATGTTTTGCTGATTGTGTTCCGCTTTATTTTATGGCACCGAAACATGGCATGATAGGTCTTGCTCATGCCGGCTGGAGGGGGACGGTAAAAAACATTGCGGGAGAAATGGTTCGCCTTTGGCATGAGCGTGAACATATTCCTTTTGATGACATATACGTGGCGATCGGTCCGGCGATTGGCGCTTGCTGCTATATCGTCGATGATCGCGTCATCACGTGCGTCGACCATGTTTTGGATGGTGAGCAGGCTCCTTATAAGCAAGTGAGCATAGGACAATATGCCCTTGATTTAAAAGAGCTGAATAAAGTATTACTGATAAAGGCAGGAATTCGTGAAGAACACATTGATGTTTCCGGGTATTGTACGAGTTGCGCTGATCATTTGTTTTTTTCCCATCGCCGTGATCAAGGAAAAACAGGAAGAATGATGGCGTTTATCGGCAGGAAGGGGGAATGAACGATGACGGTCCGCGACAATTTAGCAATCATTCGCGAAAACATTGAAGCAGCGTGTCAACGCGTGGGGCGCCACCCTGCCGACATTCGCATTGTTGCCGTTACGAAATATGTGAGTGTAGAACGGGCGAAAGAGGCGTTAGAAGCTGGCATTACCGATTTGGGAGAAAATCGTGATGATGGGTTGCTACAAAAATACGCAGCGTTAGGGAACGAGCCGACATGGCATTTTATTGGTACGCTGCAATCACGCAAAGTGAAAAATATTATTGATAAAGTCGATTATATTCATTCTCTTGATCGAATGTCGCTTGCGAAAGAAATCGAAAAACGAGCAACGAAGCGGATGAAATGTTTTGTCCAAGTGAACGTATCCGGCGAAGCGACGAAACATGGGTTAGCAAAAGAGGAAGTGATTCCGTTTATTGAGCAGCTGCGAGATTTTTCTCGTATTGAAGTAATCGGCTTAATGACGATGGCGCCTTATACGGATGATGAATCCGTTTTACGTGCGTGCTTTCGCCAATTAAAATTGTTGCAAGAAAATGTACAAGCATTGCACATTCCAAATGCTCCATGCACGGAGCTGTCGATGGGCATGTCCAACGATTACGTGATTGCCATTGAAGAAGGCGCAACTTTTATTCGGCTCGGCACATCGCTTGTCGGAAAAGAATTTTAGGAGGTGAAATCAATGGGATTAATCAAAAAGTTCAAAGATTATTTTTTAGAGGAAGATTATGACGAATATGAAGAAGAGTATGAGGAAGAGGAAGAAACTCAAGAAATGGCAAAGGAAAATGCGAAATCCAATGTGGTGAGTTTGCAAAGCGTGCACAAATCGTCCAAAGTGGTGTTAATTGAACCAAGAGCGTATGCGGAAGCGCAAGAAATCGCTGACCATCTAAAAAATCGCCGCGCAGTAGTTGTGAATTTGCAACGAATTCAACATGACCAAGCGAAACGCATCGTCGATTTTTTAAGCGGTACCGTATACGCGATTGGAGGAGATATTCAGCAAGTTGGCACGAAAATTTTTTTGTGCACTCCAGATAACGTAGACGTGACTGGTTCGATTTCCATCGACAGTGACGTTGATACGCCAATGAAGAGGTGGTAATGGTTTATGGATAGTTTGCTATGGTTTTTGACGACATTGATTCAAATTTATACGTATGCGCTCATTATTTACATTTTGATGTCATGGTTTCCCAATGCGCGTGATACGAAAATCGGGCAGATGCTGGCAGCGATTTGTGAGCCGTATTTAGAACCGTTTCGCCGCATTATTCCGCCAATCGGAATGATTGACGTTTCTCCGATTGTCGCCTTTTTAGTGCTTCGCTTTGCGACAAAAGGATTGTACGCTCTTTTTGATATGTTCAATTTAGTGTAAGGAATCCGTTATTAGGGTTCCTTTCTTTCATGAAAGTTAGGTGTAAGCGATGGAAATATATCAGCATTTTCGCAAAGAAGAACATCATTTTATTGATCAAGTATTAGAGTGGCAGGAAACGGTAAAGAGACAATACGCGCCGAAGCTTACCGATTTTTTAGATCCACGCGAGCAGCAAATTGTGCAAAGCGTCATTGGCCGTGACGAGGAAGTGCATTTTTCATTTTTTGGCGGAGCGCCGTTTACGGAACGCAAGCGGGCGCTATTATATCCGCCGTATTTTCAACCTTCGGAAGAAGATTATGAAATTGCTTTATTTGAGATCCGTTATCCGAGCAAGTTTGTAACGATCGGGCATCGCCAAGTGCTAGGGGCGCTCATGTCGCTCGGGTTGAGGCGCGGCAAATTTGGTGATATTTTAATGAAAGATGAGCAAATTCAATTTTTGGCAGCAAACGAAGTGGCTGACTATATTCGTTTGCATTTGCACGCGATTGGCAAAGCGAATGTTTCTATAGAAAAAAAGCCGTTGACGGACATAATCGAATTAGAAGAAAATTGGCGAGATACAACGATTACCGTTTCGTCATTAAGGCTAGATGCGATATTATCACAAGCGTTTCATGCATCGCGGCAAAAAATTCAGTCATTCATTGAAAATGGATTTGTAAAAGTTAATTGGAAAATCGTCGAGCATGCACATTTTGAATGCCGACAGGGAGACGTTCTTTCCGCGCGCGGGTTTGGACGCTGCAAAATTATAGCGATTGACGGAAAAACAAAAAAGGATAGGTGGCGCATTCGCGTTGGAATCCAAAAATAATCAAATGACTGCAGGAATTAATAGAAAAATGTCGAATGATATGGAAAAGGAATTATGCAGACGGAGGTGGCCATTGTGCCTTTAACGCCATTAGATATTCATAATAAAGAATTTAGCCGAGGTTTTCGTGGCTATGATGAAGATGAAGTGAACGAATTTCTTGATCAAGTTATTAAAGATTATGAAATGGTGATTCGCGAAAAAAAGCAGCTGGAGGAAAAGGTAGCGGAATTGACAGAAAAGCTAAATTACTTTACGAATATTGAAGAAACATTAAACAAATCGATTTTAGTCGCCCAAGAAACGGCGGAAGAAGTGAAGCGGAACGCGCAAAAAGAGGCAAAGCTGATCATTAAGGAAGCGGAGAAAAACGCGGAGCGCATCATCAGCGAAGCGCTCGCGAAATCGCGGAAAATCGCTCTCGAAATCGAAGAGTTAAAGCGGCAATCGAAAGTGTTTCGCACGCGTTTTCGCATGCTCGTTGAGGCGCAGCTAGAAATGTTGAATAACAGCGATTGGGATGATTTAATGGAATATGAAGCGCCTAACGTGGAAACAGAGGAAAAGGAAGAGCTCTCTCAATCTTGACGACAGCCGGATCTTTTGCATATAATATCGAATAAAATGAACATAGCTGTTAACGATGAAGGGGACAGTAGCTCTTTCACCGCTTATTTCAGCGAGCCGGGGATGGTGGAAGCCTGGCATAAGCGAAAGAGTGAAGATCACCCTGGAGTTCCATGCTGAACGAAAGAGTAGGCAATGGCGAGTCATTCACGTTACGAATGCAGAGTGGGCTATGGCATACATAGCCAATAAGGGTGGTACCGCGAGACCGTTCTCGTCCCTTTTTGGGAGAGAGCGGTTTTTTACGTTTTTGCTGTCTCTCAATTTTCATTTTTTGTTAAAAAATTTGTCTATTCCATTTATGAATAAAAAAGGATGGGAGGAATGAGCATGGATTATAAAGAAACGCTGTTAATGCCACGCACTGAATTTCCAATGCGCGGAAACTTGCCGAAGCGCGAGCCGCAAATTCAAAAAAAATGGGAAGAAATGGACATTTATCGCAAAGTGCAAGAACGGACAAAAGGCCGCCCGCTGTTTGTGCTGCATGACGGACCGCCGTATGCGAACGGCGACATTCATATGGGGCACGCGTTAAACAAAATTTTAAAAGATATCATCGTCCGCTATAAATCAATGAGCGGTTATTGCGCTCCATACGTTCCTGGATGGGATACGCATGGCCTTCCGATCGAAACCGCGCTCGCGAAAAAAGGCGTTGACCGAAAATCGATGAGCGTCGCGGAATTTCGAAAGCTTTGTGAACAATACGCGTATGAACAAATCAATAACCAGCGCGAGCAATTTAAGCGCCTTGGCGTGCGCGGCGATTGGGAAAACCCGTATATTACGCTGAAACGTGAATATGAGGCGCAACAAATTAAAGTGTTTGGCGAGATGGCGAAAAAAGGGCTGATTTATAAAGGCCTGAAGCCGGTATATTGGTCCCCATCGAGCGAATCGGCATTGGCGGAAGCGGAAATTGAGTATAAAGATAAACGTTCACCTTCCATTTATGTCGCATTCCCAGTGAAGGACGGGAAAGGAGTGCTTGACGGGGACGAAAAAATCGTGATCTGGACGACAACACCGTGGACGATTCCGGCGAACTTGGCGATTGCCGTCCATCCAGACCTTGATTATCAAGTTGTTGAAACAAATGGTGCTAAATATGTCGTTGCGGCTGCGTTATTAGAATCTGTTGCGAAAGAAATCGGCTGGGACGACGTAACAGTTGTGAAAACGATCAAAGGAAAAGACTTAGAATACGTTGTGGCAAAACATCCGTTTTATGACCGCGATTCTTTAGTTGTTTGCGGCGAACATGTTACGACAGACGCCGGAACAGGATGCGTTCATACCGCGCCTGGACACGGGGAGGACGACTTTATTGTCGGACAAAAATACGGCTTGGATGTGTTGTGTCCAGTCGATGAACGCGGCTATATGACAAGCGAAGCACCAGGCTTTGAAGGAATGTTTTACGATGAAGCGAACAAAGCGATTACGAAAAAGCTAGAAGAAGTCGGCGCGCTTTTGAAGCTTGGTTTTATCACTCACTCGTATCCGCATGACTGGCGCACGAAAAAGCCGACGATTTTCCGCGCTACGACACAATGGTTTGCATCGATCGATAAAATTCGTGGCGAACTGCTCCAAGCCATTAAAGAAACAAAATGGATTCCGGAATGGGGCGAAATCCGCATCCATAATATGATCCGCGACCGCGGCGACTGGTGCATTTCCCGCCAGCGCGCGTGGGGGGTACCGATCCCAGTCTTTTATGGGGAAAACGGCGAACCGATTATTACGGACGAAACGATTGAACATGTGTCTAACTTGTTCCGTCAATACGGCTCGAACGTTTGGTTTGAGCGCGAGGCGAAAGACTTATTGCCGGAAGGATTTACACACCCATCGAGCCCGAACGGCATTTTCACGAAAGAAACAGACATTATGGACGTATGGTTTGATTCCGGATCTTCCCATCAGGCAGTGCTCGTAGAACGCGACGATTTACGCCGTCCGGCTGATTTATATTTAGAAGGTTCCGACCAATATCGCGGCTGGTTTAACTCCTCGCTTTCAACCGCCGTCGCTGTTACCGGAAAAGCGCCGTATAAAGCGGTATTGAGCCACGGATTTGTCCTTGATGGAGAAGGCCGGAAAATGAGCAAATCGCTCGGCAATGTCGTCGTGCCGGCGAAGGTGATGGAACAGCTCGGCGCCGACATTTTGCGCTTATGGGTGGCTTCCGTCGATTATCAAGCGGACGTTCGCATTTCCGACAGCATTTTAAAACAAGTCGCGGAAGTATATCGGAAAATCCGCAATACATTCCGATTTATGCTTGGAAACTTGTTCGACTTTAACCCAGAGACAGATGCGGTTCCAGTTAACGAATTGCGCGAAGTCGACCGCTACATGCTCGTAAAACTAAACCGTTTGATTGAAAAAGTAAAACACGCTTATGAAACGTACGATTTCGCGTCCATTTATCACGATGTGAACAATTTCTGCACCGTTGATTTAAGTGCTTTCTATTTAGACTTCGCAAAAGATATTTTGTATATCGAAGCGCCAAACGACCGCGCGCGCCGTTCGATTCAGACGGTATTGTACGAAACGGTTGTCGCGTTAACGAAGCTTGTGGCGCCGATTTTGCCGCATACCGCAGAGGAAGTATGGGAGCATATTCCAAACCGGAAAGAAAAAGAAGAAAGCGTTCAGCTTGTTGACATGCCGGAAGCAATTAACATTGACGGCGAAGGGGCGCTAGTGGCAAAATGGGATGCGTTTATGAGCTTGCGCGATGATGTGTTAAAAGCGTTGGAAGTGGCGCGCAATGAAAAAGTGATCGGCAAATCGCTAAATGCAAGCGTTACGGTATATCCGACAAAAGAAGTGCGACAATTGCTTGCATCGATTGAAGAAGATGTCAAACAGTTATTTATCGTATCTGAGTTTACGATCGCAGATGACTATGAAAAAGCTCCAGAAGATGCGCAAAAATTCGCGAATGTGGCGATTATCGTTAAACAAGCGGAAGGGAAAACGTGCGAGCGCTGCTGGGTGGTGACGCCGGAAGTGGGCAAAGATTCCGACCATCCGACATTATGCCCTCGCTGCGCCCACATCGTGAAAGAACATTATTCGGCATAACGTATTATCTGTGCGCGGGACTATCGATTTCGGTAAGTCCCGCCGTTTTTTATATTGGTGATTTTCGGAGAGAAAGGATATGGGAGTTCCTTGGCGTGCACCAGCTGTTTTGCCGCTGACGGTTGAAAACTTTGCTTAGTTGGTTGTACTCATCATTGTCTGTCATTGTCCGATTGTGCTACAATTCATTAAGCATACTGTTGAGTGGAGGTAGTATTGTGGTATACTATATCATTGCGCTCGCTGTCATCGTTATCGACCAGTGGACGAAATGGCTTGTTGTAAAGTATATGCGGCTTGGCGAAAGCATTCCAATTATTTCGGACGTGCTTTATATTACATCCCATCGCAACCGCGGCGCGGCGTGGGGGATTTTGCAAGGGCAGTTTTGGCTGTTTTATTTGATTACCGTCATTGTTGCTGTCGGATTAGTCATTTATATTCAGCGGTTGCCGCGCGGAGAGCGGATGTATGGAATTGCTCTCGGCCTTATGCTTGGGGGCGCGCTTGGCAACTTTATTGATCGATTTTTTCGCAAAGAGGTCGTCGATTTTATTCATGTTTATATTGGTACATATAGTTTTCCGGTGTTTAATATCGCTGACTCCGCACTTTGCATTGGAGTGGCGCTTGTCTTTATTAAAACGTTTTTTGCCGGAACGAAAGAAAAGGAGAGTCAGTGATGGATGTCGTTCAGTTTCATATTGATGAGGAATATGACAATGAGCGAATTGATAAAGTGATTGCTGCGCTAAATGAAGACTGGTCGCGTTCGAAAGTGCAGCAGTGGATAAAAGATCAGCTTGTCACCGTTAACGATCAGCATGTCAAAGCCAATTACAAGTGCTCCGCCGGCGATATTGTCGTCGTTCGCCTCCCTGAGCCGGAGCCGCTTTATGTCGAGCCGGAAAATATTCCGTTAGATATTTATTACGAGGATGCCGATGTTCTCGTTGTCAATAAACCGCGCGGCATGGTCGTGCACCCGGCTCCCGGGCATATGCGCGGCACGCTCGTTAACGCTTTGCTCGCGCATTGCCATGATTTATCAGGAATTAACGGCGTTCTTCGGCCGGGCATTGTGCATCGGATTGACAAAGATACATCGGGGCTATTGATGGTCGCCAAAAACGATATGGCGCATCAGGCGCTTGTCGATCAGCTTGTGAAAAAAACGGTGACGCGCAAATATAAAGCGATTGTTCACGGGGTGATTCCGCACGATTATGGCACGATTGACGCGCCGATCGGCCGTGATAAACGGGACCGTAAAAAAATGGCGGTCACCGAAGAAAACGGAAAAGAGGCGGTCACTCATTTCCGTGTGTTAGAGCGTTTTCGCCAATACACATTTATCGAATGTCAATTGGAAACAGGAAGAACACACCAAATTCGCGTGCATATGAAATACATCGGCTATCCGTTAGCGGGCGACCCGCAATATGGACCGAAAAAGACATTGCCGATCGACGGGCAGGCTTTACACGCGGGAGTGCTAGGGTTTATCCATCCGCGCACAGGTGAATATTTGGAGTTTGAAGCGCCATTGCCGCCTGAGTTTGAGCGGCTTTTGCAATTGTTGCGAAAAGGTGATTGACAATTAGACAAAGAAAACGTACAATGAGAGCAAGTGAATAAGAACCTTTAAGTTCAGTCCTGTGAGGCTGAGAAGGGGTCGGATCAAATAGATGAGGTAAGGCATTGTATGCCTTGTTTTGCGCGTTTAAACGGTTCCTCTCGCTTCTAGGGCGAGAGGATTTTTTATGGAGGTGAAACGGCATGCAAAAGGCGATCGTGATGGATGAACAGGCGATCCGCCGCGCATTGACGCGGATTGCCCACGAAATTCTCGAACGAAACAAAGGCATTGACGACTGTGTGCTTATTGGCATTAAAACGCGCGGCATTTATTTAGCACAACGGCTAGCCGAGCGGATTGAACAAATTGAAGGCAAAGCGATTCCTGTCGGTGAATTGGATATTACGCTGTACCGCGATGATTTGACAGTAAAAACGATCGACCGTGAACCGCTTGTGAAAGGAACGAATGTACCGTTCGATGTGACAAATAAAAAAGTAATATTAACGGATGATGTGTTGTTTACCGGACGAACGGTTCGCGCGGCGATGGATGCGGTGATGGACCTTGGGCGCCCGGCGCAAATTCAGCTCGCGGTGCTTGTCGATCGCGGCCATCGCGAACTGCCGATTCGCGCTGATTTCGTCGGCAAGAACATTCCGACAGCAAGCTCTGAATTGATTGTCGTTGAACTGACGGAAGTCGATGAACTCGATCAAGTCAGCATTCACGAAAAATAAACGCATTCCCTTTTAAGCGCAGTCCCGAGAGGCTGCAAAAGGGACAGAAAGGATAGGCTTGGACTATCTCTGTACCTCTTTGCACCCTCGAGGGCAAAGAGGTTTTTTTATGCTAATGAGAAAGGAGTTTTTTGACGATGAACAAACCTGTATTAGATATTCAAGACCGGCCGTCGCCGGCGCAATGGTTAACCCTCAGTTTACAGCATTTGTTCGCCATGTTCGGGGCGACGATTTTAGTGCCTTATTTAGTCGGATTAAGCCCGTCCATCGCCCTTATTACGAGCGGGCTTGGAACGCTTGCCTTTCTCGCCATCACCAAATGGCAAGTTCCTGCGTACCTCGGTTCTTCCTTCGCTTTCATCGCTCCAATTATTGCGGCGAAAACGGCGGGAGGACCGGGAGCGGCGATGATCGGCAGCTTTTTGGCGGGGCTTGTGTACGGCATTGTCGCGCTGGTCATTAAAAAAGCCGGTTACCGCTGGATTATGAAGCTGCTGCCGCCGGTTGTCGTCGGGCCGGTCATCATTGTGATCGGCCTTGGGCTGGCGAATACAGCCGTTGGCATGGCGATGAACGGTCCGGATGGCAAGTACAGTTTCACACATTTTTCGGTTGCGCTTGTCACGCTCGCGGCAATGATCGTCTGCTCGGTGTTTTTGCGCGGCATGCTCAGTTTAGTTCCAGTGCTAGCAGGGATTATCGTCGGGTATGTGTACGCGCTTATCGTCGGGGTTGTTGATTTCTCAAAAGTCGCGAAAGCAAAATGGTTTGAAATGCCGGATTTTCTCCTTCCATTTGTCGATTATCCGGTGCATGTCACATGGGATATTGTCATGCTGATGGTGCCGGTGGCGGTCGTGACGCTATCTGAACATATCGGCCACCAGCTTGTGTTGAGCAAAGTCGTCGGGCGCGATCTCATTCAAAAGCCGGGTTTGCATCGTTCGATTTTAGGAGACGGCACTGCGACGATGATTTCCGCGCTGATCGGCGGGCCGCCGAAAACAACGTACGGCGAGAACATCGGCGTGTTGGCGATTACGCGAGTCTATAGCGTCTACGTGCTAGCAGGAGCGGCGGTGATCGCCATCATCTTTGGGTTTATCGGCAAAGTGACCGCGCTGATTAGCTCGATTCCGACGCCGGTGATGGGCGGCGTGTCGATTTTACTGTTCGGAATTATCGCCTCATCCGGCTTGCGCATGCTTGTCGATAGCCGCATCGATTTCGGGGACAAACGAAACTTAGTCATCTCTTCGGTTATTTTAGTCATTGGCATCGGCGGCGCGGTGCTGAAAGTGACAGAGCAATTCCAAATTCAAGGCATGGCGCTTGCGGCGATTTGCGGCGTAGTCTTAAACCTTATTTTACCGGGACGCCCGCAAATCAACGAAAATATGTTTGAAAGAAAAACAGAAAACAGCAACGATCATGTCGCATAATTGCACCTTTTAATTAAGTCCAGAGAGACTTAAAAGGGTGTTACTGCACAAAAAAGCGGGAGCGGCGAATGTGCCGATAGAAAGCAATCCCTTCCCCTTTTTTACACGCAAACAGCGTAACACCCTGTCGACTGGACAGGGTGTTTTTTTATAAGATTGCTAGAAACCGAAAAAGGAGCGAGAAAGATGCACCACTTGTTTACATTGACAGAATTATCGTTAGCGGAAATTACCGAATTGTTGGATGAAGCGGAGCGGTTTGCAAAAGGAGATAGTTGGCGAGCAGCAAAACCCATTTTTGTCGCCAATTTGTTTTTCGAACCGAGCACGCGCACGAAATGCAGTTTTGAAATGGCGGAGCGGAAACTTGGGCTTCACGTCATCCCGTTTGACGCCGACATGTCGAGCGTGCAAAAAGGGGAAACGCTGTATGACACGGTCCGCACGCTTGAAGCAATCGGGGTAAACGCGATTGTCATCCGCCATTCGCAAGACGCATATTTTGAGACACTTCGTCATGCGATTCGCATTCCGATCATTAACGCCGGAGACGGCTGCGGGCATCATCCGACGCAATCGCTTTTAGATTTGCTTACCATCCGTCAAGAGTTTGGCACGTTTGAAAGATTGACGGTAGCAATTATCGGCGATATTCGCCATAGCCGCGTCGCTCGTTCCAATGCCGAGGTGCTGACAAGACTCGGAGCGACAGTGTTGTTTTCCAGCCCGGAAGAGTGGAAAGATGCGGCTAATCCATACGGGATGTACGTGGACGTCGATACGGCGGTGGCGGAAGCGGACGTTGTCATGCTGCTGCGCATCCAGCATGAACGGCACGAGGAAAAAATGGGTTTAACAAAAGAACAATATCATGCACGCTACGGCCTAACGCTGGAACGGGTGAAAAAGATGAAGAAAAACAGCATCATTTTGCATCCGGCACCGGTCAATCGCGGCGTCGAAATTGCAAGCGAGCTTGTCGAATCAGAACGTTCGCGCATTTTTAAACAAATGGAAAACGGTGTTTATGTGCGGATGGCTGTGTTAAAACGAGCAATTGAAGGGGGAATGGCCAATGGCAGTTATTTTAAAAAATGGAAAATCATTTAATCCACATGGCGCAATCGAGCGGATGGAGTTGAAAATCGAAAACGGCATTATTACCGCAATCGGTTCAGAGCTACATAGCGGAGAAGCGGACGAAATCATTGATGTACAAGGGAAGTTCATTTCTGCCGGATTGATCGATCTGCACGTTCATTTGCGCGAACCAGGCGGCGAACAGAAAGAGACGATCGCAACTGGAACGCTGGCGGCGGCGAAAGGCGGTTTTACGACGGTGGCAGCGATGCCGAATACGAATCCGGTGCCAGATACGAAAGAACAAATGGAGTGGCTTCGTGAGCGAATTCGTGAAACTGCCTATGTCCATGTGCTTCCATATGCGGCGATTACGATGCGCCAGCAAGGAACAGAGCTGACGGACTTTGCGTCACTAAAGCAAGCAGGGGCGTTCGCGTTTACCGACGACGGCGTCGGCGTGCAGTCGGCCGGCATGATGTATGAAGCGATGAAGCAGGCGGCTGCTCTTGATATGGCGATTGTCGCCCATTGCGAAGATAACACGTTAACAAACCGTGGCGTCGTGCATGATGGCGAATTTGCGCGCCGCCATGGGTTAAACGGCGTTCCGTCCGTGTCTGAATCGGTTCATATCGCGCGCGACGTGCTGCTGGCGGAAGCAACAGGCTGTCACTATCATGTGTGCCACATCAGCACGAAAGAATCGGTCCGCGTCGTTCGCGATGCGAAGCGGGCGGGCATCCGCGTCACTGCGGAAGTGACGCCGCATCATCTCCTTTTATGCGATGAAGATATTCCAGGTCCTGACGCGAATTATAAAATGAATCCGCCGCTGCGCAGCAAGGAAGACCGTGAGGCGTTAATCGCGGGGCTGCTTGACGGAACGATCGATTTTATCGCCACCGACCACGCTCCGCATACGGAAGCGGAAAAACAAAAAGGAATTCACGATGCCCCGTTTGGCATTGTTGGTCTGGAAACGGCGTTTCCGCTTCTTTACACCCATTTGGTGGAAACAAACATATTGACGCTAAAACAGCTTATCGATTTGCTGACGGTAAAGCCAGCGGAATGTTTCGGCCTACCGCTTGGAAAACTCGCTGTCGGCGAGAGGGCGGATATTACGGTGATCGATTTAGAAGCGGAAGAAACGATTGACCCACAAACGTTTGCCTCGAAAGGAAAAAACACGCCGTTTGCCGGCTGGACATGCAAAGGATGGCCGGTAATGACGTTTGTCGGCGGAAAACTAGTTTGGCAGAAAGGAAGAGAGTAAATGAAACGGCAGCTTGTGTTGGAAGACGGCTCGTTTTTTATCGGAGAGGCGTTCGGCAGCACGGAAAAAACGGTCGGCGAAGTAGTGTTTAACACGGGAATGACCGGGTATCAAGAAATTTTAACAGATCCTTCGTATTGCGGGCAAATCGTGACGATGACATATCCGCTCATCGGCAACTACGGCATTAACCGCGATGATTTTGAATCGATTGAACCGCATATTCACGGCTTCATCGTCAAAGAATTGTGCGATGCGCCATCCAATTGGCGAAATGAAATGACACTTGACGAATATTTAAAAGAAAAAAAGATTCCTGGCTTGGCAGGGATCGACACGCGAAAATTAACGCGGATTATCCGACAATACGGGACGCTGAAAGGAATGATTTGCGACTTGGATGCCAGCGTGCGAGAAGTTGTCGAATATTTGAAAGCGACGGAGCTGCCGAGAGATCAAGTAAAGCGCGTTTCAACGAAAAGCGCGTATCCGAGCCCGGGACGCGGCTACCGCGTCGTTCTTGTTGACTTCGGTATGAAACATGGCATTTTGCGTGAACTAAATAAACGAAATTGCGATGTCATTGTGCTTCCATACAACGCGACGGCTGAAGACGTGCTTCGCTTCCATCCGGACGGAGTAATGTTATCCAACGGTCCCGGCGACCCGAAAGATGTGCCGGAAGCGATAAAAATGATTCGCGGGATTCTTGGCAAAGTGCCGCTTTTTGGCATCTGCCTCGGCCATCAGCTGTTCGCGCTCGCCTGCGGTGCCGATACGGAAAAAATGAAGTTCGGTCATCGCGGTTCGAACCATCCGGTCAAGCATTTGGCGACGGGAAAAGTGGCGATTACTTCGCAAAACCACGGCTATACTGTCAAAAAAGAATCGCTGCGCAACACAAAATTGGAAGTAACGCATATTGCGTTAAACGACGGCACGATCGAAGGATTGCGCCATTTGGATTATCCGGCGTTTACGGTGCAATATCATCCGGAAGCATCACCTGGTCCTGAGGACGCCAACTCGTTATTTGATGAGTTTATCGCGATGATTCGCGAGGTCAAAAAGAAAGGGGAAATCGTCCATGCCTAAACGCCAAGACGTTAAAACGATTTTAGTGATCGGTTCCGGCCCGATTGTCATCGGCCAGGCGGCGGAGTTTGATTACGCGGGCACACAGGCATGTTTGGCGCTAAAGGAAGAGGGGTACAAAGTCATTTTAGTCAATTCCAATCCGGCCACAATCATGACCGATACAGAAATTGCCGACAAAGTGTATATGGAGCCGCTTACGTTTGAGTTTGTGTCCCGCATTATCCGCAAAGAACGTCCGGACGCGATTTTGCCGACGCTTGGCGGGCAAACGGGACTAAACTTGGCGGTCGAGCTTGCCAAAGCCGGGGTGCTCGCGGAATGCGGTGTCGAAATATTGGGAACAAAGCTCGATGCGATTGAAAAAGCGGAAGACCGCGAGCAATTTCGCGCCCTGATGAACGAACTCGGCGAACCGGTTCCAGAAAGCGAAATTATTCATAGCTTGGAAGAAGCATACGCTTTTGTCGAAAAAGTCGGCTATCCGGTCATCGTCCGCCCGGCATTTACGCTCGGCGGCACGGGCGGGGGCATTTGCGCAAACGAAAAGGAACTGATCGATATTGTTTCGACAGGATTAAAACTAAGCCCAGTGCACCAATGTTTATTGGAAAAAAGCATCGCCGGCTATAAAGAAATCGAATATGAAGTGATGCGCGATGCCAACGATAACGCGATCGTCGTCTGCAACATGGAAAATATCGACCCGGTCGGCATTCATACCGGCGATTCGATCGTCGTCGCCCCAAGCCAAACGCTAAGTGACCGTGAATATCAATTGTTGCGCAACGCATCGCTTCGCATTATTCGCGCCCTTGGCATCGAAGGTGGCTGCAATGTGCAGCTGGCGCTCGATCCGCATAGCTTCCATTATTACGTCATTGAAGTCAACCCCCGCGTCAGCCGCTCATCGGCGTTAGCCTCGAAAGCGACGGGCTACCCGATTGCCAAGCTTGCTGCAAAAATTGCCGTCGGCTTAACGTTAGATGAAATGATCAACCCGGTTACGGGTAAAACGTACGCTTGCTTTGAACCAGCGCTCGATTACGTTGTGACAAAAATACCGCGCTTTCCGTTCGATAAATTCGAATCGGCCAACCGCCGTCTTGGCACGCAAATGAAAGCGACAGGTGAAGTGATGGCGATCGGCCGGACGTTCGAGGAATCGCTGTTAAAAGCGGTGCGCTCTTTAGAGACAGGCGTTTTCCATTTGGAGCTGAAAGATGCGGACAACATCGTGGACGAAGTGATCGAAAAGCGGATACGCAAAGCAGGAGATGAGCGCCTCTTCTATATCGCCGAGGCGCTGCGCCGCGGCTTTACGGTCGAGCAAATTCACGAATGGAGCCAAATTGACCGCTTTTTCTTAACGAAAATAGAAAACATCGTCCGTTATGAAACCGTCATCCGCGATCATGTCGGAGATGCTGAGGTGTTGCGGAAAGCGAAAAAAATGGGCTTTTCCGATGCGGCTATCGCCAAGCTTTGGAACAGAAGCGAGCGTGACGTCTATGAAATGCGAAAACAAGCAGGCATCCTTCCAGTATATAAAATGGTCGATACGTGCGCGGCGGAATTTGAATCAGAAACGCCGTATTACTACAGCACGTACGAAGAGGAAAACGAATCGGTCGTCACCGCCCGCGAAAGCGTTGTGGTACTCGGTTCGGGACCGATTCGCATCGGGCAAGGCATTGAATTCGATTACGCGACTGTTCATTCCGTTTGGGCGATTAAAGAAGCGGGCTATGAAGCGATTATTATTAACAACAACCCGGAAACGGTGTCGACGGATTTTAGCACGTCCGATAAGTTGTATTTCGAGCCGCTTACGATTGAAGATGTGATGCATGTCATTGACTTAGAAAAGCCGGTCGGGGTTATCGTGCAATTCGGAGGCCAGACGGCAATCAACTTGGCGGCGGAATTGGCGGCGCGCGGCGTCCGCATTTTAGGAACATCGCTTGAGGACTTGGACCGCGCCGAAGACCGTGACAAATTTGAACAAGCGTTATCGGATTTAGGGATTCCAAAGCCGCAAGGAAAAACGGCTTTCTCTGTTGAGGAAGCGGTGCGGATTGCCAAAGAAATCGGCTATCCGGTGCTTGTCCGCCCGTCGTATGTTCTTGGCGGCCGTGCGATGGAAATTGTGTATCAGGAAAAGGAGCTATTGCATTACATGGAGCATGCCGTCAAAGTCAACCCGCAACATCCAGTGCTCATTGACCGCTATTTAATCGGAAAAGAAATCGAAGTCGATGCGGTTTCTGACGGAGAAACGGTGCTGATCCCGGGAATTATGGAACATATTGAGCGGGCCGGAGTGCATTCGGGCGACTCAATCGCCGTTTATCCGCCGCAAACGTTAACAGATAAGATCAAGCGAAAAATCGTCGATTACACGATTAAACTAGCAAGAGGGTTGCGCATTGTCGGTTTGCTGAACATTCAATTTGTCATGTATCAAGACGAAGTGTACGTGCTTGAAGTCAATCCACGTTCCAGCCGCACGGTGCCGTTTTTAAGTAAAATTACCGGCGTGCCGATGGCAAATATCGCGACGAAAGTAATTTTAGGCGCAAAGCTCGCGAAACTTGGCTATGAAACAGGGCTACGGCAGGAAAGCGAAGGCGTGTACGTAAAAGTGCCGGTCTTCTCGTTCGCCAAACTGCGCAATGTCGATATTTCGCTTGGTCCGGAAATGAAGTCGACAGGTGAAGTGATCGGCAAAGACGTCACGTTTGAAAAAGCGCTCTATAAGGGTCTTGTCGCTTCAGGCATTCATATTCGCCCGCACGGCGCCGTTTTATTGACCGTCGCCGATAAAGACAAAGAAGATGCAGTGGAAATTGCCAGACGTTTCTACGAAATCGGCTATCAGCTGCTCGCGACGAGCGGCACGGCGGAAGCGTTAAAAGCGGCGGACATCCCGGTAGCCGTTGTCAATAAAATCTGTTCCGCATCGCCAAACATTTTGGATGTCATTCGCCAAGGGAAAGTGCAGGTCGTCATCAACACGCTCACCAAAGGGAAACAGCCGGAAAGCGACGGATTCCGCATCCGCCGCGAAGCAGTGGAAAACGGCATTCCATGCTTGACGTCACTGGATACGGCGCGGGCGATGCTGCAAGTGATCGAATCGATGACGTTTTCGACAACGATGATGACGCAAAGGATGGTGCGCGCATGATGAAACGAGAAAACATGGTGATTGTCCGCCACAAGCAGCTTGCGAAAAACATTTACGAGATAACGTTAAGCGGCCGGTTAGTTGAGGAAATGAATGAACCGGGGCAATTTGTCCATGTGAGAGTGTCTTCGCAGCCGGCCCCGCTCCTGCGCCGTCCACTTAGCCTTTGCCACATCAACAAGAAGGCGCGCGAATGCACGATTATTTACCGGAAAGAAGGGATCGGCACCACTTTGCTTGCGGAAAAACGGCCGGGGGAAACGGTCGATGTGCTTGGTCCGCTCGGAAACGGATTTCCGCTTGATGCCGTACCGAAAGGGAAGCGCGCGCTTCTTGTCGGCGGCGGCATCGGCATTCCGCCGCTTTACGAACTAGCAAAGCGGTTTGCCGAAAAAGGAGTTGCCGTTACGAGCGTGCTCGGCTTCCAAACAAAAGAAACTGTCTTTTACGAACGGGAATTTGCCGCGTTTGGCGAAACGCATGTGGCGACGGCGGATGGTTCTTACGGAGCGAAAGGATTTGTCACCGATGTGATCAATGAGAGAGAGATTTCATTTGACGTGTTGTACGCATGCGGCCCCAAACCGATGTTAAAAGCGCTGGAACGAGCGTTTCCGCACAAAGAAATATATCTTTCGCTGGAAGAGCGGATGGGCTGCGGCATCGGCGCCTGTTTTGCCTGTGTCTGCCGCGTCCCTGGCAGCGAAACGGCGTATAAAAAAGTATGCAGCGACGGTCCCGTGTTTAAAGCCGGGGAGGTGGTATTGTGAACCGTTTAACAGTTGAACTGCCGGGCCTTTCGCTGAAAAATCCGGTGATGCCGGCGTCAGGTTGCTTTGGCTTTGGCCGCGAATACGCGCACTTCTATGATTTAAGCGTGCTTGGCGCCATTATGATTAAAGCGACGACGCAGGAGCCGCGCTTTGGCAACCCGACGCCGAGGGTGGCGGAAACGCCAAGCGGGATGCTGAATGCGATCGGTCTGCAAAACCCCGGTTTAGAAAAAGTAATGAAAGAAGAGTTGCCATGGCTCGCGCAGTTTGACGTGCCGATTATCGCCAACATTGCTGGCTCGACGATGGAGGAATATGTAGAGGTTGCCAGACATATTTCGAAAGCGCCAAACGTTTGCGCGCTCGAGCTCAATATTTCCTGTCCGAATGTCAAAAAAGGCGGAATTGCATTTGGCACCGTTCCAGAAATTGCTGCAGAGCTCACGAAGCTTGTGAAAGAAGTTTCCGAAGTGCCCGTCTACGTCAAACTCTCGCCAAATGTCGCCGATATTGTTGAAATGGCGAAAGCGATTGAAGCGGCGGGCGCAGACGGATTGACGATGATTAATACGCTTCTCGGCATGCGCATCGATGTGAGAACTGCCAAGCCGATTTTAGCAAACCAAACTGGGGGATTGTCAGGGCCGGCGATTAAGCCGATTGCGATCCGCATGATTTATGAAGTAAGCCAGGCTGTTTCGATTCCGATTATCGGCATGGGCGGCATTCAGTCTGCCGAAGATGTCATTGAGTTTTTCTACGCCGGCGCCAGCGCTGTCGCCATTGGTACGGCGAATTTCATCGATCCGTTTGTCTGCCCAAATATTATCGCCGAACTGCCGGCATTGCTGGATAAGCTGGGAATCGGCCATATTTCCGAATGTACGGGAAGGAGCTGGAAAAAAGGTGAACAATCCGTTTATTATCGCGCTTGATTTTCCAACAGGAGAGGACGTAAAAGCGTTTTTGCAATCGTTCCCGCATGAATCGCTATTCGTCAAAGTCGGCATGGAATTATACTATCAAGAAGGCCCGGAGATCGTCCATTATTTAAAAGGACAAGGGCACCGGATTTTCCTTGATTTAAAGCTGCACGACATCCCGAATACGGTCAAGCGAGCCATGCAAGGGCTGGCGCGCTTAGGGGTCGATTTAGTCAACGTCCACGCTGCTGGAGGAACGCGGATGATGGAAGCAGCGCTGGAGGGATTGGAAGCGGGAACGACAAGCGGGGAGCACCGTCCATTTTGCATTGCGGTCACACAGCTGACAAGCACAAGCGAGCAAATGCTACATCGCGAACTATGGATTGACCGAACAATGGAAGAAACGGTGCTTCATTACGCGGCGCTGGCGAAACAAAGCGGGCTTGACGGCGTTGTCTGCTCGGCAAAAGAAGTGCCACTTGTCCGCAAACATTGCGGAGAAGCGTTTTTGACCGTTACCCCGGGCGTTCGTTTTGCCGATGACGAAAAAAACGACCAAGTCCGCGTCGTTACGCCGTATGAAGCAAAAAAGCTCGGCGCAAGTTTCATCGTCATCGGCAGAAGCATCACCCGTGCAGAAAATCCAGTTGCTGCTTACGAGCGGTTACAGAGGGAATGGAAGGGAGAGGAGAACGAATGAAAAAAGAAATCGCCACGCATTTACTCCGCATTGGCGCGGTATCGTTAGAGCCAAGTGCCCCATTCACTTGGTCGTCTGGATTAAAATCACCGATTTACTGCGACAACCGGCTGACACTGGCGTATCCACACGTGCGAAGCGCGATTGCTGACGGGCTTGTCAAGCTAATCCGCGCACATTTTTCAGACGTCGAAGCAATCGCCGGCACGGCAACGGCGGGAATTCCGCATGCCGCTTGGGTAAGCGAGCGCATGAACTTGCCGATGTGCTACGTGCGTAGCCAAGCAAAAGGCCATGGAAAAGGAAAACAAATTGAAGGAAAAGTGGAAACAGGGCAAAAGATAGTCGTTGTCGAAGATTTAATCTCCACCGGGGGCAGTTCATTAAATGCGGTTCACGCCCTGAAGGAAGCGGGATGCGACGTCCTTGGTGTTGCCGCCATTTTTACGTATGGATTGGAAAAAGCAAAACAAGCGTTTGCGGAAAATAATGTGGAAGTGCATACACTGACGGACTACGACACACTCATCGAAATCGCATTCGGGATAGGCGCCGTGACAGAACAAGACCTCGCGACATTGCGCGAGTGGCGGGAAAACCCGGAAGAGTGGGGGAAATAACATGAATGTGAGCAAGAGAGAGCGCACAGCTGATGCGCTCTTTTTTTATGATCCCACTCCGCACTTTTGCTCAAGGCGAGCAGGTAATATAATAGAAGTATATTAAGAGAGGAAAAGAGGGATTGTGATGTCCTTACCGCGATTTTCCAACGTTTCGTATGAAGAATATTTAGCGCTGCGGGAGAAAAGCGAAGAGCGCTTGGAATATATTGACGGAGTCGTGTATATGACTCCTTCCCCAAGCATTAAACATCAGCTTGTTTCGAGCAATATTCATACGCAGTTCGGAATTTATTTGAAAGGGAAAAAGTGCAAAGTATTTGCCGCGCCGACCGATATCGAATTAGTAAGCGACAAGTTGCCTGACCGAAAAGTAGTCATTCCCGACCTTAGCATTATTTGTGACGAAAAAGGGTTTACCGAAACGAAATATGTCGGTGTTCCTACATTGATTGTGGAAATATTAAGCTCTTCCAATCAGGCGCATGATTTAGTGACAAAGTTTAACTTATATATGGATTATGGGGTGAAAGAATATTGGATTATCAATCCGATGAAGGATGCGATTACGATTTATGTATTAAATGAGGAAGGGTTATACGAACAAGCAGATATTAAAGCGGGTACAGGAGTCGTCCAATCGGTTTGTTTTCCGGGGCTGGAACTAAATTTGGAAGAAGTATTTCAGTAAATGGTTCATAAAAAATACCTCCCGCACTTTATAGCGGGAGGTATTTTGCGTTACGATTGCTTTTTCATCCGAATTACTAAATCCTCATCCGGCGTCACGTAAATCGTTTGCTGGTTTTCATAAATGACGAACCCCGGTTTGGCGCCGCTCGGTTTTTTCACATAGCGGATGCGCGTGTAATCGACCGGAACGGAACTCGATTGCCGCGCTTTGCTAAAGTAGGCGGCGAGGTTGGCCGCCTCAGCAATCGTTTGTTCAGATGGATTTTTGCTGCGGATGACGACATGAGAGCCGGGTATGTCTTTTGTGTGCAGCCAAATTTCATCTTTGCGCGCAAGCTTGTTGGTTAAATAGTCGTTTTGTTTATTGTTTTTCCCAACGAGAATTTCCGTGCCATCGCTTGCGATGTAGCGTTCAAGCTCGATTGTCCGCTGCTTTTGTTTTTTCGTTTGTTTTGTAGCGCGCGCCTGCAAATAGCCTTGTTCGATTAACTCCTCGCGAATTTCTTCGACATCTTTTGGCGCGGCGGTTTCCAACTGCTGGAGAAGTGTATCGAAATACGCGATTTCTTCGTTTGTGCGCTCAATTTGCTCTTGGACGATGTTTAGCGAGTTTTTCGCTTTTTGGTATCTTTGAAAATAGCTTTGCGCGTTTTCTGACGGCGATTTTTGCGGATCAAGAGGAATCTTTACGGTCGCGCCGTTTTCGTCATAATAGTTGATCACTTCGATTTCTTTCATTCCCCGTTTGACGGCGTACAGGTTGGCGGTTAGCAGCTCCCCGTAAAGCCGATATTGTTCCGCCTTTTTTGCTTCCTCCAATGTTTGCTGGAGCTTGATCAGCTTTTTCTCGTTTTTCGTTTTTTCATTCACAATAAACCGCTCAAGGTCATGTGCCTGCTGTTTGACGCGGTCGCGCTCGGCTTTGCCGAAGTAAAAGCGGTCCAACAGTTCGCTTGGCGTGGCAAACTCTTTTGCTTCGGCCTGCAAGTGGGTAAGCGGAAGCACATAAAACCATTCTTTTTCGCCATTCGTGTATATCGCCGGCGCAAAGCGATGCGCGCGCACTTCATCCATTAACGCAATAAAGCTTTTGGGCAGCGTCGCCCGGTTCGCAAGCCCCGCGCGAAATACCGCTTCTTTCGCAAACAGCGGCGAAATGCCGGAAAAGGTGGCGACGAGCTGGTCCGCTAGTTTGCCGGCATGAAAATCAATTTTTTTCACGATCGTTTCTTCGGTTGCTTCGAGCGGGTTGATTTTTCCATGCGACGGCGGCGCGATATATTCGTGGCCGGGAAGCACGGTGCGATAGCGGTTGACGGCAGGGGAAAGATGTTTAATGCTGTCGATAATCGTGTTTGTTTCTTTGTCAACCAAGATGATGTTGCTATGCCGCCCCATGATTTCCACCATTAATTGTTTTGCATGAATATCGCCAATTTCGTTCCGTCCTTTTGTTTCGATGATGATAATCCGGTCAAAATCCACTTGGCGGATCGCTTCAATAATGCTTCCTTCCAAATGTTTGCGCAACAGCATGCAAAACATCGGCGGTTCAGCCGGATTGTCGTACGTTTCGTTTGTTAAATGAATGCGCGCGTAGCTTGGATGCGCGGATAAAAGCAGTTTATAGTTTCGTCCGTGCGAGCGGATTTGCAGGACTAATTCATGGACAGCAGGTTGATGGATTTTCGTAATGCGCCCTCCCTCGAGCGCTTGCTGTAATTCTTTTACGACTGCATAGGTAAACACGCCATCGAATGACATAAAAAACACCTTTCTGTTTATTTTGTTGCTTCATCAATAACATATCATATCATTTTTTCGGACATGTCTGAATAAGCTTTCATAGAAAAGCAAAGAGGGAGGAGAAGCGACGATGCAGTGGCATACGCTTGCGACAAACGAAGTGGCGAAGGAAACAAACACCAACATTACGAGGGGTTTGACGACGGAAGAAGCGAAGAAGCGTTTGAAACGGTTCGGATATAATGAATTAACAGAAGCAAAAAAACAATCGGTGCTTTTATTGTTTTTAAATCAATTTAAAGACTTTATGGTGCTCGTGCTTCTTGCAGCCACGGTCATTTCCGGATTGCTTGGGGAGTATGTCGATGCCATTGCCATTATCGTTATCGTCATCATGAATGGGCTTTTAGGCTTTTTCCAGGAGCGTCGCGCCGAGAAATCGCTTGAAGCATTAAAGAAATTATCGGCGCCACAGGCAACGGTATTGCGCAACGGGGAATGGGTGAAAATTCCGGCGCGGGAGCTTGTTGTCGGTGATATTATGAAGTTTTTAAGCGGAGACAGAATTGGTGCTGATGTCCGCATCATTGAGGCAAAAGGGTTGGAAATCGAAGAAGCGGCATTGACAGGCGAGTCGGTGCCAACGGCAAAATCGGCGGTTCCGCTTATGAATGAAAATGCTGCGATTGGTGATTTGCATAATATGGCTTTTATGGGGACCCTTGTAACAAGAGGGAGCGGCATTGGCATTGTGATTGCAACGGGAATGAAAACGGCAATGGGACAAATCGCGAATCTGCTTCAAGAAGCGGAAACAGTGATGACTCCGCTGCAGCGGAGGCTGGAGCAGCTAGGAAAAATTTTAATTGTCGTTGCGCTCTTTCTTACCGTTCTTGTCGTCGCCGTTGGCGTCATTCAAGGGCACCGTTTGTACGAAATGTTTTTGGCCGGCGTTTCGCTGGCGGTCGCTGCGATTCCGGAAGGGCTGCCGGCGATTGTCACAATTGCACTCGCGCTTGGCGTGCAGCGGATGATCAAGAAAAATGCGATCGTCCGCAAGCTTCCAGCGGTGGAAACGTTAGGTTGCGCTTCTGTCATTTGTTCCGATAAAACGGGGACGATGACGGAAAATATGATGACGGTGACGCATATTTGGGCAAACGGAAAAACGTGGACGATAAGCGGCGCCGGATTGGAGACATCGGGGCAGTTTTATGAAAACGGGCGCCCAATCGACATCAAAAAAGAGGCGGCCTTGCAACAGCTGCTGATGTTTGGCGCGCTTTGCAATGGCTCACAGCTCAAAGAAAAAAAGGGGCGACGCTACATTGACGGCGACCCGACCGAAGGCGCTTTGCTTGTCGCCGCGATGAAGGCAGGAGTGACGAAAGAACACATCGAAGCTGAATTTATCATAGAACAAGAATTTCCATTTGATTCCGAACGAAAAATGATGACGGTCATTGTGAAAGATAAAGCAGGGAAACGATTCATTGTGACAAAGGGAGCCCCGGACGTATTGTTGCAAGTGTGCGGGCAAATTTATTGGAACGGCCGCGAACAAACGATGACAATGGCGTGGAAAAAAACGGTGCAAGATGTCATTAGAAAAATGGCAAGCCAAGCCCTCCGCACGATTGCCATTGCCTATCGCCCGCTGCAAGCGCAAGAGCGAATCACATCAGAAAAAGAGGCAGAGAAAAATCTCGTGTTTATCGGAATCCAAGCAATGATCGACCCGCCGCGTCCAGAAGTGAAAAAAGCGGTGCAACAATGCAAAGAAGCGGGCATTAAAACAGTGATGATTACCGGCGATCATGTGCTTACCGCCAAAGCGATCGCGGAGCAGCTCGGGGTGCTGCCGCCGAACGGAAAAGTAATGGACGGTCCGACGCTATCGCGCATATCCGTTGGCGAGCTTGAAGACGTGGTCGATGATATTTACGTATTTGCCCGCGTTTCGCCGGAGCATAAATTAAAAATTGTGAAAGCATTGCAACGGCGAGGACATATTGTCGCGATGACGGGAGACGGCGTCAACGACGCACCGGCGATTAAGGCGGCTGACATTGGCGTGGCGATGGGGCGGTCGGGAACGGATGTCGCGAAAGAAGCGGCCGCGCTTGTGCTGCTTGACGATAACTTTGCGACGATTCAAGCGGCGATTCAAGAAGGAAGAAATATTTACGAAAACATCCGCAAATTTATTCGCTATTTGTTAGCATCGAATGTCGGTGAGATTTTCGTCATGTTGTTTGCGATGCTGCTGGCACTCCCGCTTCCGCTTGTGCCGATCCAAATTTTATGGGTGAACCTTGTCACCGATGGTCTTCCGGCGATGGCGCTTGGACTTGACCGCGCGGAAGAAAATGTAATGAAGCGGCCGCCGCGCCATCCAAAAGAAGGGGTGTTTGCGCGTGGACTCGGTTGGAAAATCATCAGCCGCGGCTTTATCATCGGGATGGTGACGCTGGCGGCGTTTATGACCGCGTATGAACGAAGCGGATATGAACTTGTTTATGCGCAGACGGTGGCATTCGCGACGTTAGTGATGGCCCAGCTTATTCATGTGTTTGACTGTCGCTGCGAACGATCGATTTTTGACCGCAATCCGTTCGAAAATATATATCTTGTCGTTGCGGTTATTATATCCATATTATTGTTGCTTGTCGTCATTTACTATCCGCCGCTGCAAGAGATTTTCCATACCGCAACGATCGCTCTGTTTGACTGGCTGCTCATTATTGGTTTAGCAGCGCTTCCGACATTTTTATTTTCCGGTTCGCTTTTTACGAGAAAATAAAAAGGAGATATGCTATAATATTCGAGGTGATAGAGGAAGACTCTATGACCTTTTCTTTTTGGCATTTTATGTAAACGGATGTGATGACATGGTTTATAGCATGACAGGTTTTGGACGCAGCACAAAAAAAAACGAACAAATAATCATTACTGTGGAAATGAAATCGGTGAACCACCGCTTTTGTGAAATTTCTGTTCGCATCCCTAGACAATGGGTTGCTTTTGAGGATAAAATAAAAAAAGTAATTTTACAGCACGTGAAACGAGGAAAAGTCGAGGTGTTTGTCAATATCGAAGGTGATGGTTTAGTAAAGCGAAAGCTGCATATTGATTGGGATTTAATGAAGGAATATTATAATAGTTTGCAAAGAGCTAACGAACAATTTTCTTTGTGCGACCAAGTGACGCTTTCCCATTTATTTCAGCTTGAAGGTGTGACGGAGATTATTGAAGAAGAAACGGAAAATGAAGAATTAGAGCAGCTTTTGCTTGCTGCGGTGAAAGAAGCGGCAGAACAACTTGCGTTTATGCGCAAACAGGAGGGAGAGGCGCTCCTTGCTGATATACAAACGCAGCTCTCTTATATTGAAAAAAGCGTGCAGGTGATCGAAAAACGGGCGCCTTTCGTCATTGAATATTATCGCGAGCGGCTAACGAAGCGCATCAATGAGCTTAGTCCGCTTCCTGCCGATGAGTCGCGCATTTTAACAGAGGTGGCGATTTTCGCGGAAAAATCAGACATTAACGAGGAGCTGAAGCGGATTCGCAGCCATCTCCAGCAAGTTGCCGCAACGTTGGAAAAAGACGAACCGATCGGTCGAAAGCTTGATTTTTTAGTGCAAGAGCTGAACCGCGAAGCGAACACGATTGGGGCAAAGGCGAACGACAGTCTCATTGCCATGCAAGTCGTGGAGATGAAAAGCGCGCTCGAAAAAATAAAAGAACAAGTGCAAAATATCGAGTGATCGTTTAGAACGGCTTCATTGCGGCAACAATAATGTTTATGGCAGGTGGGCGTTTCGTGGGAACAAAATTTATTAACATCGGTTATGGAAATATGGTATCCGCCGCTCGGATTATTACCATTGTCAGCCCTGATTCTGCGCCAATTAAACGAATGATTCAAGACGCAAGAGAGAGCGGAAAATTAGTGGATGCCACTCATGGAAGAAGAACGCGCGCTGTCATTATTATGGACAGCGATCATGTCATACTATCTTCCGTTCAACCGGAAACGGTAGCTAACCGTTTATATGGAAGTGATGATTTATCGGAGGAAGGGTAGGTTTTATACGTTTATGAGCGAAAGAGGATTGTTGATTGTGCTGTCTGGACCGTCTGGCGTCGGCAAGGGGACGGTGCGAAAAGCATTGTTTTCGCAGCCGGATATTAATTTGCATTATTCTGTTTCCGTCACGACACGGAAACCGCGGGAAGGCGAAGTCGATGGCGTCGATTACTTCTTTAAAACGCGCGAAGAATTTGAGCAAATGATTCGTGAAAACAAATTGCTAGAGTGGGCGGAGTACGTCGGCAATTACTATGGAACGCCGATCGACTATGTGGAAAAAACATTGCAGGAAGGAAAAGATGTGTTTTTGGAAATCGAAGTACAAGGCGCGATGCAAGTGCGCAAAGTGTTTCCGGAAGGCCTCTTCATTTTTCTCGCCCCTCCAAGTTTAAGCGAATTGGAAAAGCGAATCATATCGCGCGGTACAGAGTCGGAAGAGCACATCCAAAATCGTTTGAAAGCGGCAAAAGAAGAACTGGAAATGATGGATGCTTACGACTATGTCGTGGAAAACGATAAAGTCGAGCTCGCATGCGAGCGGATTAAAGCGATCGTGATGGCTGAACATTGCCGGCGGGAGCGCGTGGCAAAACGTTATAAAAAAATGTTGGGGGTGGAATAAAGCATGTTATATCCTTCCATCGATCTGTTGATGCAAAAGGTCGATTCGAAATATAAGCTTGTTACGGTGGTAGCGAAACGCGCGCGTCAGCTTCAGGAGGACGCGGAATTGACGATTAAAAACCCTGTTTCGAAAAAATTTGTCGGGCAGGCGTTAGAGGAAATTGCTGCGGACCATATCGAATTAGTAGAAGAAGAAAAATAACAACCTAGCTGTTAGGTTGTTATTTTTTTACAAAAGTAGATCAGAGGTGTTTCAAACATGGTGAATGAAAAAAACATTTTATTATGTGTAACTGGAGGAATCGCCGCCTATAAAGCGGCTGCCTTAACGAGCCAGCTGACGCAGCGCGGCGCCAATGTGAAAGTCATGATGAGCGAGTCTGCCTGCAAATTCATTACTCCGCTCACGTTCCAGGCACTATCACGCAATGAAGTATATATCGATACATTTGATGAAAAAAATCCGGCGGTGATTGCCCATATTGACGTGGCGGATTGGGCGGATCTTGTTCTTGTTGCGCCTGCCACCGCTAATACAATTGGAAAATTAGCGCACGGCATCGCCGACAACATGATTACGACAACGCTTTTAGCGACAAAAGCGCCGGTATGGATCGCTCCGGCAATGAATGTTCATATGTACGAACATCCGGCGGTGCAAGCGAACATTGAAACATTATATCGCTTTGGCTATCGCTTTATTGAGCCGTCGGAAGGATATTTGGCTTGCGGATATGTCGGAAAAGGGAGACTGGAAGAACCAGAAAAAATTATTGAAAATATCGAAGCATATTTTGCCTCTCGCACCCCTTTCTTAAAAGGAAAAAAAGTGCTTGTCACCGCGGGGCCGACGCGGGAAAAATTGGATCCCGTCCGCTTTTTTTCGAATCGTTCCACAGGGAAAATGGGCTATGCGATCGCGGAGGCGGCAGCGCGCTTTGGCGCGGAGGTGACGCTGGTTTCCGGGCCGACCGAGCTGGAAGCGCCAGCGAACGTAGAAACCGTTCGCGTAGAGTCAGCGCAAGAAATGTACGAAGCGGTGATGGAACGTTTTCCGCATGTCGACATCGTCATTAAGGCGGCGGCGGTGGCCGATTACCGGCCAAAGCATGTGTTTGCGAAAAAGATGAAAAAACAGCCGGGCGACTATGTTATCGAAATGGAAAGAACGACAGATATTTTAAAAACGCTAGGGGAACAAAAAACATCGCAAATTTTAGTCGGATTTGCGGCAGAAACGGATCATGTGGAGGAGTATGCGAAACAAAAATTGGAAAGCAAACAGCTTGATATGGTCGTGGCCAACAACGTTTCCGAAGAGGGAGCGGGATTTGCCGGAGACACGAATATTGTGACGATTTTCAAACGGGACGGTTCGGTGCGTTCGCTGCCGCTTTTGCCGAAAAAGCAAGTGGCAGAAGAAATTTTAAAAGAAATTTATCAATATATCGAGGCGATTCGATGAAGGTAGCAGAGGTAATTGTTGATGTTCCTGCGCGTCAGACGGACCGTCCTTTCGATTATGCGATTCCGGAAAAATGGGAAGATATATTGCAACCAGGAATGCGCGTCACCGTTCCGTTCGGTCCGCGGCGATTGCAAGGATTTGTTATTCATATTAAGTCGCATTCCAATGTAAAAACGTTGAAACCGATCGAAGCGGTCTTAGACGTAACTCCCGTATTAAACGAAGAGCTGCTTGAGCTCGGGAAATATTTAACGGAAACAACGCTTTGTTTTGCGATTTCCGCTTATCAGGCGATGCTTCCAGCGGCATTGAAAGCAAAATACGAAAAGGAAATTCGACTCGTTCGCGAAGAAAACCGTGCTTTGCTGCCAGAAACGATTCAACCGCTTTTTAAGGACCGTACTACGGTCGATTGGAAAGAAGTAGAGCATAGCGATTGGCTACGGCCGTTGCAAAAGGCGATTCAACAAGGCTATTTGGAAGTCGTGTATCATGTAAAAGAAAAAGCGGCGGCAAAAACGGTGAAATATGTGGAATTGGTGCAATCGCACGAAGAAATTGGGCGTGCGATGAATGCATTGCCGGCGAATGCCGCCAAGCAAAAACAGTTATTAACGGTTCTTCTGTCAGCAAACGAAGCGATGCCATTAAAGCAGCTGTTGGAGCAGACGGGAGCTTCCTATGCTTCGCTCAAATCGTTAGTTGCCAAAGGACTTATTGCGGAAAAAGAAATCGAAGTATATCGCGACCCGTACGAGCACCGTTCATTTCCAAAAACGGCCCCGCTTTCGCTTACCGATGAGCAAGAAAAAGCGCTTTCTTCCATCATCGAGTGCGTGCGCGCCAATGAACATGGGGTATTTTTGCTATACGGCGTGACGGGCAGCGGAAAAACAGAAGTTTATATGCAAGCGATCGAAGAAGTATTGCGGCAAGGAAAAGAAGCGATTGTTCTCGTTCCAGAAATTTCGCTGACGCCGCAGATGGTCAAACGGTTTAAAGGGCGCTTCGGTTCGCAAGTGGCAGTGCTTCATAGCGGTTTATCCGTCGGAGAAAAATACGACGAATGGCGAAAAATTCATCGAAAAGAAGTGCAGCTTGTCGTCGGCGCCCGTTCGGCGATTTTTGCTCCGTTTGAAAATCTCGGCATGATTATCATTGACGAAGAACATGAGACAAGCTACAAGCAAGAAGAAAATCCGCGCTATCACGCCCGCGATGTGGCGATTTACCGCGCCCGTGTCCACGGCTGCCCTGTCGTGCTCGGCAGCGCCACTCCTTCGCTTGAATCGTTTGCACGGGCGAAAAAAGGGGTATATCAGTTACTGACATTGCCAAAACGGATAAGCGATAACGGGATGCCGGACGTTCATATTGTCGATATGCGGGAAGAACTGCGGAGCGGAAACCGTTCGATGTTTTCGCGAGCGTTATTTGAGAAATTGAAAGACCGCCTCCATAAAGGGGAACAGTCTGTGTTGTTTTTAAATCGGCGTGGCTATTCGACATTTGTCATGTGCCGTGGTTGCGGCTATGTGATTCGTTGCCCGCATTGCGATATTTCATTAACGTACCATCGTGCCGGACAGAGGTTAAAATGCCATTATTGCGGATACGAAGAACCGATTACGTACCGCTGTCCATCATGTGGAAGCGAACATATTCGCTTTTTCGGAACAGGGACGCAAAAAGTGGAAGAAGAATTGACGAAACTGCTTCCTGAAGCGCGCGTGATCCGCATGGATGTCGATACGACGAGCCGCAAAGGCGCCCACGAACGTCTGCTTGCCGAGTTTGGTGAAGGGAAGGCCGATATTTTGCTTGGCACGCAAATGATTGCGAAAGGCCTTGATTTTCCGAAAGTAACGCTTGTCGGCGTGCTTGCTGCCGATACGACGCTCCATCTTCCTGATTTCCGCGCTTCCGAAAAAACGTTTCAGCTGCTGACGCAAGTAAGCGGGCGCGCCGGGCGCCACGAGCTTCCTGGAGAAGTCGTCATCCAAACGTATACGCCGGAGCATTACAGCATCGCGCTTGCCGCGAAGCACGATTATGACACGTTTTATCAACGGGAAATGGCGCTTCGCAAAATGTACGGCTACCCGCCGTTTTACTATTTGACATTAATCACCGTATCTCACCCGGAAATAACGAAAGCGGTGGCCGTGACGGATAAAATTGCGGCATATTTGCGGGCGCAGCTGTCAAACGAAGCGATCATTCTCGGTCCTGTCGCTTCGCCGATTGCTCGCCTTCATGATAGATATCGCTACCAATGCATGATAAAATACAAACGGGAGCCGAACATGACGAGTGCATTAAAAGCGGTCATCGATCGCTATCAGCACGACGTTTCCCAAGGGGATTTATTGATTACGATCGATACGAACCCATATACGATGATGTAAATGGAGGAAATATCATTGGCTGTTTTACCGATTGTGACATATCCAGCAGACATTTTAGAAAAAGAGTGCGAGCCGGTAAAGCGGTTTGACCGCCAGCTTATTAAGCTGTTGAACGATATGTATGATACGATGGTCGATGCCGACGGGGTCGGATTGGCCGCCCCGCAAGTCGGCATTGCCAAGCAAATCGCCGTCGTCGATGTCGGCGATGAGCACGGCCGAATTGAGCTGATCAATCCGCGCATTATCGAAACGCGCGGGGAGCAAGTCGGTCCGGAAGGCTGCCTTAGCTTTCCGGGGCTGTTTGGCGAAGTAAAGCGCGCCAATTATGTCAAAGTCCGCGCCCAAGACCGGCGCGGCCGGCCGTTTACGCTTGAAGCAACTGGATTTTTGGCGCGCGCGCTTCAACATGAAATCGACCATTTAAACGGAATATTGTTTACTTCGAAAGTGATTCGCTATTACGATCTGGAAGAATTAGAAGGGTAGATGAGAAAAGATGATCAACATTGTATTTATGGGAACACCGGATTTTTCTGTTCCTATATTAAAGCAACTAATAGAAGATGGGTATCATATCGCCGCCGTCGTCACGCAGCCGGATAAGCCGAAAGGGAGAAAGCGGGAGTTGACACCGCCGCCGGTTAAAGTTGAAGCGGAAAAACATGGAATCCCGGTATTGCAGCCGACAAAAATTCGCGAACAAGAACAATATGAGCAAGTATTGGCGCTCGAACCAGATTTAATTGTGACGGCAGCGTTCGGCCAAATTTTGCCGAAAGCGTTGCTCGATGCGCCGAAATACGGCTGCATCAACGTCCATGCTTCATTGCTTCCAGAATTGCGGGGCGGCGCTCCGATTCATTATGCGATTTTACAAGGAAAAACAAAAACGGGCGTCACGATTATGTACATGGTGGAAAAACTTGATGCCGGCGATATTTTAACCCAAGTGGAAGTGCCGATCACCGAAACCGATACGGTTGGCACCCTTCATGATAAATTAAGCATGGCTGGGGCAAAACTGTTATCAGAAACGATTCCGCAATTGGTGGCTGGAAAATTAACGCCAATGAAGCAAGATGAAGAAAAAGCAACATATGCGTACAATATTAAGCGCGAGCAAGAAAAAATTGATTGGACGAAACCGGGAGAAGACGTTTATAACCATATCCGCGGCCTCAATCCATGGCCGGTTGCGTACACAACATATTCCGGCAATGTATGGAAGATTTGGTGGGGGGAAAAAGTTCCGGCCCCGAAAAAAGCAGAGCCTGGCACGATTGTTGATATCGTAGATGACGGAATTGTCGTTGCGACAGGCAATGAAACGGCCATTAAAATTACTGAATTGCAGCCGGCGGGGAAAAAACGAATGGATGCGGCGCAATTTTTGCGCGGCGCTGGCGCCCATCTCACCATTGGAATGAAGCTAGGAGATGAACATGAAAGCTAAAAACGTACGAGAAGTCGCTTTGGAAACATTGTTGGTTGTCGAAGAAAAAGAAGCGTACAGCAATTTATTATTAAATAAAATGATTGAAACGCACCGGCTTTCTGAAAGAGATGTCCGGCTTTTGACGGAGATCGTATACGGGACGATTCAGCGCCGCGACACGCTCGATTATTATTTGGCGCCGTTTTTGAAAAAAGCACGCAAACTAGAACGGTGGGTCCGCGTACTTCTTCGCTTGACCCTTTATCAAATATTATATTTGGACCGCATCCCTGACCGCGCTGCGATTTTTGAGGCGGTGGAAATCGCGAAAAAACGCGGGCATCGAGGGATCGCCTCGCTCGTTAACGGGGTGATGCGCGCCATTTTGCGTCAAGGGGTGCCGCCGCTTGAAAAAATTGAAGATGAAGTGGAGCGGCTAGCGGTTGCAACAAGCCATCCGCGCTGGCTCGTGAAGCGCTGGGTTGAGCAATATGGACTCACGGAAACAAAACGGATGTGCGAAACAAACTTGCTGCCGCCAAAGCAAACGGCAAGGGTGAATACCGCAAGAATAACCGTTGAGGAAGCAATGGACAAGCTCAAGCAAGAAGGAATGGAAGTGGTGCGTGGCGAGGTCGCCGCGGAAGCGATTCAAGCGAAAAAAGGAAACCTTGCGCATACGGAGGCGTTTCGCCGCGGCTGGATTACGATTCAAGACGAAAGTTCAATGTTAGTGGCGCGGGCGCTCGGTCCGAGAGAACACGAGCGCGTTCTTGACAGCTGCGCTGCCCCGGGCGGAAAATCGACCCATATTGCCGAATTAATGAACAATACCGGACAAGTGATATGCGCGGATATTCATGAACATAAAGTGGACTTAATCGAGGAGAATGCGAAGCGTCTGCGGCTTACGAATATTTCCGCGCGCGCGCTTGACAGCAGGCGCTTAGGCGAAGTGTTTGAGCGGGAGACGTTCGATAAAATTTTAGTCGATGCCCCGTGCTCGGGGTTTGGCGTCATCCGCCGCAAACCAGATATTAAATATGCAAAAACGGAAGCAGATATTCCTTCCCTTGCCGAACTGCAGCTTGAAATTTTGCGTGCAGTTGCGCCATTGTTAAAAAAAGGCGGCACGCTTGTATATAGCACATGCACGATTGACCGTGAGGAAAATGAAGCGGTCATTGCCCGATTTTTAGACGATCATCCGGAATTTTCGCCGGATGAAACAATGAAACAGCGGTTGCCGGAAAAAGTACAGCCATACGTCCGCAACGGGCAGCTGCATCTCCTTCCTCACTATTTTGGCTCGGATGGATTTTTTATCGCATCATTACGAAAGAAGGTGTAGCTTCATTGGAACAAACAAATGTAATAAAACGGGAAAACCAACAAACAAGATCACATTTGCCGTCAATTTATTCCCTTACGTTTGAACAGTTAAAAAACTGGATCATTGAGCAAGGAGAAAAACCGTTTCGCGCCACGCAAATATATGAATGGCTATATCAAAAACGCGTTACCAATTTCTCGGAAATGACGAATCTTCCGAAAACGTTGCGCGAACAATTAAGCGGGCATTTCGATATCACAACGTTAAAAACGTTAGTGAAACAAATATCAAAAGACGGCACAATGAAGTTTTTGTTTGAGCTTCACGACGGATATTCGATTGAAACGGTACTGATGCGCCATAATTACGGAAATTCCATTTGTGTGACGACGCAAGTGGGCTGCCGCATCGGCTGCACATTTTGCGCTTCGACGCTTGGCGGCCTGAAGCGTCATTTGGAAGCAGGAGAAATTGTAGCACAAGTCGTAAAGGTACAAAAAGAGCTTGATGAGCAAGGAGAGCGCGTAAGCAGCATTGTCGTCATGGGAATTGGCGAGCCGTTTGACAATTACGATGAACTAATCAAATTTTTGAAAATCGTCAACCATGCAAAAGGGTTGAACATCGGTGCCCGGCATATCACCGTTTCGACAAGCGGAATTATCCCGAAAATTTACCAATTTGCGGATGAAGGGATGCAAGTGAATTTTGCGATTTCGCTGCACGCTCCGACGACGGAGCTGCGCACAAAGTTAATGCCGATCAATAAAGCGTATCCGCTGCCAAAATTAATGGACGCGGTCCGTTATTACATCGAAAAAACGGGGCGACGTGTCACGTTTGAATACGGACTGTTCGGCGGAGTGAACGATCAAATCGAACACGCGGAACAGCTAGCCGAGCTTATTAAAGGATTGAAATGCCATGTTAATTTAATTCCGGTTAATTACGTACCAGAACGAAATTACGTGCGGACGCCGCGCGATCAAATTTTTGCATTTGAACGCGCGTTAAAAAAACACGGAATCAATGTTACGATTCGCCGCGAACAAGGACATGATATTGACGCAGCATGTGGGCAGCTTCGCGCGAAGGAGCGAAAAGAAGAGACGAGGTGAAAGAATGAAAGTCGTTTTTCAAACCGACGTTGGCAAAATTCGGGCTCACAACGAAGATAGCGGCGGAGTTTTTCAAAATAAAGACGGACATTATTTGGCGGTTGTCGCCGATGGAATGGGAGGGCATCGTGCCGGCGATGTCGCGAGTGAAATGACGATTTCGTATTTAAAAAAAGAATGGGAACAATCAGAGCACATCTCTTCTCCGGATATCGCAGAACAATGGTTGAAAGACCATGTCGCAGCCGTGAACCGGATTTTATTTGAGCATTCCTTGAATCATGCGGAATGCCAAGGAATGGGGACGACGATCGTCAGCGCGATTTGCACCGACCAGTTTGCGACGGTCGGGCATATTGGCGACAGCCGCTGCTACTTGTTAAATAAAAGCGGGTTTCAACAAATTACGGAAGATCATTCGCTTGTCAATGAATTAGTGAAAACTGGGCAAATTTCCAAAGAGGATGCAGAACACCATCCGCGTAAAAATATATTGCTGCGTGCGCTCGGCACAGAACAAGAAGTGAAATTGGATGTGAAAACGATCAGCATCGATGAGCATGATATGTTGCTTCTATGTTCGGACGGTTTATCCAACAAGGTATCGGAACAGATGATGATACATATTTTAACATCCGACGGCACGCTCGAGCACAAGGCGCAAACGTTAATTGACTTGGCGAATGAACATGGGGGAGAAGACAATATTACATTGGCGATTATCGATTTTTCATTGGAACGTGAAAGTAGGTGATCCGCATGCTCATCGGCAAACGGTTAAACGATCGCTATAAAATTATTCGTTTAATTGGCGGCGGAGGGATGGCAAACGTTTATTTGGCGAGAGATATCATTTTAGACCGCGACGTCGCCGTGAAAGTACTGCGCTTAGATTTTGCCAATGATGAACAGTTTATTAGACGATTTCGCCGTGAAGCGCAAGCGGCAACGAGCTTGAATCACGAGAATATCGTCACCATTTACGATGTTGGAGAAGATGAAGGCATTTATTATATTGTCATGGAGTATGTGTGTGGGTGTACATTAAAACAATATATTCACAAACATGCCCCCCTCCCGGTTCCAAAGGCGCTTCATATTATGGAACAATTGACATCCGCAATCGCGCACGCCCATGAAAACGGAATTATTCACCGCGATATTAAGCCGCAAAACATTTTAATGGACGAGCACGAAAATGTGAAAGTGACCGATTTCGGGATTGCTGTTGCCCTTAGCTCGACTACGATTACGCAAACCAATTCGGTTCTCGGTTCTGTTCATTATTTGTCGCCAGAACAAGGACGCGGCGGAATTGCGACAGAAAAGTCAGACATTTATTCTTTAGGAATTGTCATGTTTGAATTAGTAACGGGGCGGCTTCCTTTTTCCGGCGAGTCTGCCGTATCGATTGTACTCAAACATTTGCAAACGGAAACCCCTTCCCCCAAAGCGTGGAATCCTAGCATTCCGCAAAGCGTCGAGAACATTATCTTGAAAGCGACGGCGAAAGATCCGTTTTATCGTTACCGTTCGGTCAGGGAAATGAACGAGGATATTCACACGGCTTTAGATCCAGAACGTGTCAACGAACAAAAATTCGTGATTCCTGCTGATGACGAGGAGCCGACAAAGGCGATTCCCATTATCAAAGAAAATTATATTAGCGCCGGGAGCGAGCAGCAAACCATTGTTTACGAAGAAAAACAGGAAGAAGAGAAAGACGAAGCAAAACCGAAAAAAAAGCGAAAATGGATTGCTTGGCTTACCGCATTATTTTTGTTTCTAGTCGCGACCGGAGTGAGCGTGGTCACGTGGATTCCTGATTTGATTTTTCCAAAGGAAGTGACGATGCCGAATGTCATCAATAAGGATTATGACAAGGCGGTTGAACAGCTGTCGGCGCTGGGGTTAGAGATTAAAGACACCGTTGACGTCGAGAATGACAAAATCGCGGAAGGAAAAGTAGTGCGCACAAAACCAGAAGCGGGAATGACGGTAAAAAAAGGGTCGGCTGTGATTATTTATAAAAGCATCGGTAAAAAGAAAGTGGAGTTCGGCGATTTTATCGGCGAAGATATCGGAATGGCGGAAGAACAACTGAAAAACGAAAATTTTATGAAGATTACGCGCAATGAACGATACAGCGATAAGCCGCTTGGTACGATTATCGACCAATTTCCTTATGCAGGGGACGAAGTCGTTCCCGAAGAAACGGAAGTGATTTTCACTGTCAGTCTTGGTCCGGAAAAAATAACGCTAAAAGATTTGACCGGGTATACGGAAAAGAGCGTGCGTGATTATGCCAATGACCAGCAGCTGCATGTGAACATGCAATACGAATATTCCGATAATGTTCCGGAAGGGCTCGTTATTTCGCAGACGCCGAAAGCAAATGAAAAAGTGGACAGAGGAGATACGATTACGGTCATTATTTCGCGCGGCAGAGAGCCGCTCCCTACAAAGACGGTGATTAAAGATATTGAAATTCCGTATGAACCGGAAGAAGAAGGCCAAGTTGTTGAAGCACAATTATATATTCAAGATGCTAATCACAATATGACGACACCATATAAAACATACCGTTTGACTGAACCGACAAAAGAAACGGTGACGTTTGAAATCCCATATAAGGAAACGGCGTATTATCGCGTTATTGTAAACAATGTAGTAAAAGACGAGGGAACCATTCCATATCCAGACAATCATCAAAAGGAGTGAGGCTATGGCTGAAGGAAAGATTATTAAAGCGTTAAGCGGATTTTATTATGTGTTATCGGAAGGAAAGGTGTTTCAATGTCGGGGAAGAGGAGTATTTCGAAAGCAGAAAATTACTCCTCTCGTCGGCGATCATGTCGTGTTTCAGGCGACAGGCGAGACAGAAGGATATATCATGGAGATACGCGAACGAAAAAACTGGCTTATTCGTCCGCCAATCGCTAATGTAGAACAAGCGATTTTAGTGTTTTCGGCAGTGGAGCCGGATTTTAGCGCAAAGCTTCTCGACCGCTTTCTCGTTTTAGCCGAATCGAAACATATTCGTCCGGTTGTTGTTGTGAATAAAATGGATTTAGTCGACGATCAGACAAAACCAGCAATAGAACAATATATTCGCGACTATCAGCAAGTGGGCTATGATGTCATTGAAACGTCAACTGTCACAAAAATGGGAGTAGAACGGCTGCTTTCATATTTAGAAGGCCGCGTTTCCGTTTTTGCTGGGCAATCCGGCGTTGGAAAATCTTCGCTTTTAAATGTACTCCGCCCGGATTTGCAGCTAAAAACAAATGATGTTTCTACGCATTTAGGGCGCGGAAAACATACAACCCGTCATGTGGAATTGCTGGAAATTGGCGGTGGTCTCGTTGCCGATACGCCAGGGTTTAGTGCGCTAGAGTTGGATGAGTTGGAAATAGATGAGCTGCCGCTTTATTTTCCAGAGTTTCGCGAGCGAAGCGATGCGTGCAAATTTCGTGGTTGCTTGCATATTGCGGAGCCGAAATGCGCTGTGAGAGAAGCGGTCGAAGCGGGGGAAATCCCTTCTTATCGGTATGAGAATTACATCAGTTTTGTCGAAGAAATGAAAGAACGAAAGCCGAGGTATTGACTATGGTAAAAATTGCGCCATCGATTTTATCTGCAAATTTTGCACAGCTTGCCGAGGAAATCCGTGACGTGGAACGAGGCGGAGCCGATTACATTCATGTCGATGTGATGGATGGACACTTTGTTCCAAACATTACAATCGGTCCGCTAATTGTCGAAGCGATTCGTCCTGTGACAAAGCTGCCTTTAGACGTTCATTTAATGATTGAAGAGCCTGATCGCTACATTCCTGTTTTTGCAAAGGCAGGTGCGGATTATTTATCGGTCCATGTCGAAGCGTGTCCGCATTTACACCGCACGATTCATTTGATCAAAGAGCATGGGGTAAAGGCTGGGGTTGTCTTAAATCCACATACGCCGGTAGAAATGATTCAACACATGATCGATGACGTTGATTTAGTGTTATTGATGACAGTCAATCCAGGGTTCGGAGGACAAAAATTTATTCCATCTGTACTGCCAAAAATTAGGAAAGTCGCGCAATTAGTAAAAGAAAAAGGACGGTTTGTAGAAATTGAAGTGGATGGCGGGATCAATGCAGAAACAGCTCGCCTTTGCATCGAAGCGGGAGCAAACGTGCTTGTTGCTGGTTCCGCCATTTATAATGAACGCGACCGCGCTGCGGCGATTCGCGCCATTCGCGGCGAGGACTGAGCGGGAGGCAATTCAGCCTTCCGCTTTTATAAAATAAAATTCGGAAGGGAGAAATCGTATGTTTATTCATATTGTCGGCGGAGGACCGAATGAGCATCTTCCTTCTCTTTCTAGTTATGATGGGGAACATGTGCGATGGATCGGGGTAGACCGCGGGACAAAGACGCTGCTTGAGGCAGGGATCCGGCCGGTGAGGGCGTTTGGCGATTTCGACTCGTTGACGGCGGAAGAGATTGTATCATTGCAAAAAACGCTTGACCATCTTGACATATGGCCGGCGGAAAAAGACAAAACGGATATGGAGATTGCACTTGATTGGGCGGTGCAGCAAAAAGCAGAGAAAATCCGGATTTTCGGGGCAACCGGCGGCCGCTTGGATCATTTATTCGGCAATGTTCAATTGCTGATCAAACATGCAGAAAAGCCGATCGAGATGATAGACAAGCAAAATATTGTGACGATTCATCTTCCAGGCACGCACACCGTTTCTTATGATGAACGATACCGCTACGTTTCTTACCTTCCGATTTCCGATGATATTAAAGGAATGACGTTGAAAGGGTTTAAATATCCGCTAACAAATTGTCATATTTTTCGCGGGTCGACACTATGTATTAGTAATGAACTTATCCAAGCTTCCGGTACTTTTTCCTTTTCCAAAGGCATATTAATGATGATAAGAAGCAGCGATGCAGGTACGATTTAAAATGAAACGAATATACTGATAAAGAAGATGAGGCGAAGAGCGTTACGATGATGTGAGGAGGGAATCGGAATGAAATTTTATACCATTAAATTGCCGAAATTTCTCGGCGGGATTGTGCGTGCTATGCTAAATTCTTTTAAAAAAGGATAAGAAAAAAGCACCAAATTTGGTGCTTTTTTTATGATTAGCAAACCGTCATTACACACGTTGCACTTTTCCGGATTTTAACGCGCGGGCAGACACCCATACACGTTTTGGCTTACCGTCCACTAAAATACGAACTTTTTGCAGATTTGCTTTCCATGTGCGTTTATTGGCGTTCATCGCATGAGAACGTGAGTTGCCGAAAGATTTTTTCTTTCCTGTCACAAAGCATTTTGCCATCTTTTTTCCCTCCTTACTAGTACCGCTCCATGTAAGTCTAAAAAACACTATTATAATTTATCATACAAGCAGTGAAATTTCAATATATGATGTTTTATCTTTCAAGAAAATATCCTTGACATATATTTTTATTTTCGGCTAAATAATACTAGTGGGCGATGGGACAACTTTTAAAAAGGAAAATGTTATAGTACAATGGCTGTAGCTATGCGAACAATTCCGAAGGGGGAGCGAGCATGTCTATTGAATTGCAAACGAAATACGGGCGAATTGAAATTGCGAACGACGTCATTGCAATGATTGCGGGCGGTGCCGCGGTGGATTGTTACGGAATCGTCGGAATGGCGTCGAAAAACCAAATTAAAGATGGGATTTCGGAAATTTTGCGGAGAGAAAACTTTTCCAAAGGCGTGATTGTCCGCGAAGAAAACGGCGAAGTACATATCGATATGTACATTATCGTTAGCTATGGAACGAAAATTTCCGAAGTTGCCCATAACGTGCAAACAAAAGTGAAATATACGCTTGACCAAACGTTAGGTCTTTCTGTACAGTCGATTAATATTTACGTTCAAGGGGTTCGCGTGACGAATCCGTAGTAAGGAGGAGTTAGTCGGTGACAATTAGGACACTTGACGGAAGACGTTTTGCCGAAATGGTCTTCCAAGGAGCAGCGCATTTATCCAACAATGCTAAAGCTGTCGACGCGCTGAACGTCTTTCCGGTCCCGGATGGCGATACAGGCACAAATATGAATTTGTCCATGACTTCTGGAGCGAAGGAAGTAAAAGACAACATTTCCGATCATATTGGGAAAGTCAGCAGCGCATTGGCAAAAGGATTGTTGATGGGGGCGCGCGGAAATTCAGGAGTGATTTTATCGCAATTGTTCCGTGGTTTTGCGAAAGCGATTGAAACGAAACAAGAAATTAATAGTGTCGAATTTGCCGCTGCGCTTGAAGCAGGAGTCGCCACCGCTTATAAAGCAGTCATGAAGCCGGTGGAAGGCACGATATTAACCGTAGCGAAAGACGCGGCGAAACGGGCCGTGGAAGTCGCAAAAAAAGAACGAGATATTGTTGTCGTGATGGAAGAAGTGGTTAAAGAAGCAAAGGCATCTTTGCAACGCACCCCCAAATTATTGCCGGTGTTAAAAGAAGTCGGTGTTGTGGATAGCGGCGGTCAAGGTCTTGTCTACGTATATGAAGGTTTTTTGAGCGGATTGAAAGGAGAAAGCGTCGCTGATCGGAAGCCGGCGGAAGTTTCCATGCAAGAATTAATCAAGGCTGAACACCATAAAAGTGCACAAAGCCACATTCATACCGACGACATCGAGTTTGGTTACTGTACCGAATTTATGGTGCGGTTTGAACGCGATAAACTAGAAAAGCATCCGTTCTCCGAAGAAGCGTTTCGCCAAGATTTAAGCCGATTCGGCGATTCGCTGTTAGTGATTGCCGATGATGAGCTTGTAAAAGTGCATATACACTCGGAGCAGCCTGGAGAAGTATTGACGTACGGGCAAAAATACGGGAGTTTAATCAACATTAAAATCGAAAATATGCGCGAACAACACGCAAACATTGTGAATAAAGAGGACAATGCCGCTGTGAGAGCGGCAAACGCCAAACAAAAAGAAAAATACGGGATTGTGGCAATCGCGATGGGAGCTGGCGTTGCCGAACTGTTAAAAAGCATCGGCGCGCACGTCGTGATTGAAGGCGGCCAAACGATGAACCCTAGCACGGAAGATATCGTAAAGGCGATTGAAAGCATTAACGCCGAAACGGTATTCGTGTTGCCGAACAATAAAAACATTATTATGACTGCGCAACAAGCTGCCTCTGTCGTCAGCCAAAAAGTGATCGTCATTCCAGCGAAGACTGTCCCGCAAGGAATGTCGGCGTTGTTAGCGTTTAACCCGTCACTTTCTGAAGAACAAAACGAAAAAGCAATGACCGTTGCCTTGTCTCGCGTCAAAACCGGGCAAGTTACGTTTGCTGTACGCGACACAACGATCGACGGGGTAGAAATTAAAAAAAATGACTACATGGGGCTTGCCGATAATAAAATCGTCGCGGCCGAAAAGGATAAGCTTTCGGTAACAAAGCAATTGCTTCATTCGTTAATTGACGAAGACAGCGAAATCGTCACAATGATATATGGAAAAGAAGCGACAGAAGAGGAAGTGGAAGAAATCGTTTCTTATATTGAGGAAACGTATTCGGATGTGGAAGTGGAAGTACACAATGGCAAACAGCCGCTATATCCTTTTATCTTTTCTGTTGAATGAATATGTTAGAATAGTAGAAGGGGGCTCCCCCTTCTATTTTATTGTATGTCAAAGACAAGAGAAACATGAAATAGAAAAGCGCTTTTGCGATAATGGCGCATCTGGCGCCAAGCGGCCAGCGGCATATTGGCGCTTTCTTTCATGAAAAATCGGATCATTGAAACGAAAAGAAACTGCACAAGGAGGGTTAGCAGCAAACGCCATTCGGCGTTTCAGCTAATAGCCGTGAATCGTGAGTTGCAACAACCCGTTACAGCAATAAAGGGAATTGGCGAAGAAACGAGCGAAGCGCTCCGGGAAATGGGGATTACAACAATTGAGGAATTGCTCATGCATATTCCTTATCGCTATGAAGATTATGAGGTAAAAGATTTGGCGGAAGTGAAACATGACGAAAAAGTAACGGTCGAAGGGAAGGTTTATAGCGAGCCTTCTCTTACATATTATGCGAAGAAAAGATCACGCCTAACGTTTCGCTTGCTTGTCGGGCGGTATTTAATTACCGTCGTTTGTTTCAACCGTCCTTATTTGAAGCAAAAATTGTCCATTAACGATACGGTTACGGTCATCGGAAAATGGGACCGGCGCCGCCAAACGATTACAGCAAATGAATTGAAATTAGGAGCGCTGCCGCAAAGGCGCGAGTTGGAACCGGTTTATTCCGTTCGCGGCTCTGTCACTGTGAAAGGAATGCGGCGTTTTATCCAGTTGGCTTTAACGCAATACGGTGAAGCAATTATCGATCCGCTTCCGCTATCGATGCGGCGAACGTACCGGCTTATTTCGAAGCAAGAAGCGATTCGGGCAATCCATTTCCCGCGTTCCCACGAGGAATTGAAACAGGCGAGACGCCGGCTTGTATACGAGGAATTTTTGCTTTTCCAATTAAAAGTTCATGCGCTTCGCAAGGTGCAGAGAGAGCATTCGAAAGGAATCGCCCACTCGTTTTCGACGGAAAAATTGCATGATTTTATCGGGCGGCTGCCATTTCCGCTAACAACAGCGCAGCAACGCGTCGTTCGCGAAATATTAACGGATATGCAATCGCCGTACCGCATGAACCGTCTTCTTCAAGGAGATGTTGGTTCGGGGAAAACGGTCGTTGCCGCGATTGTCTTATATGCCGCTGTTTTGTCCGGTTATCAAGGGGCGCTCATGGTGCCGACGGAAATTTTAGCGGAGCAGCACGCACAGTCATTGCAAACATTATTCGCGTCGACCGATGTAACAGTAGCGTTGTTAACCAGCTCTGTGAAAGGAAAGAAAAGAAAAGAGATTTTAGAACAGCTTGCTTGCGGAACGATTGATATTGTTGTTGGAACGCACGCGCTTATTCAGGAAGAAGTAAATTTTAAAAAGCTAGGCTTAGTGATTACAGACGAACAACATCGCTTTGGAGTGGAACAGCGCCGGATTTTGCGCGAAAAAGGGCAAGCGCCTGACGTACTGATGATGACGGCGACGCCGATTCCGAGAACGCTTGCGATTACCGCGTTCGGCGAAATGGATGTATCAGTAATCGATGAAATGCCGGCTGGAAGAAAAAAGGTGCAGACGTATTGGGTAAAGCATCATATGTTTGAACGCGTCCTTGACTTTATGGAAAAAGAAATTCAAAAAGGACGGCAAGCATATGTCATATGCCCGCTTATTGAGGAATCGGAAAAATTGGATGTGCAAAATGCGATTGATGTCCACAGCATGCTGACTCATTATTACAGAGGAAAATACAACATCGGGCTGATGCACGGGCGGCTTTCTTCAGAGGAAAAAGAAGAAGTGATGAAGGCGTTCAGCGAAAATCGTGTGCAGGTGTTAGTTTCGACTACGGTCGTCGAAGTCGGCGTCAATGTGCCGAACGCCACGGTTATGGTGATTTACGATGCGGAGCGGTTTGGGCTGGCGCAGCTACATCAATTGCGCGGACGGGTCGGCCGCGGCGATGAGCAGTCGTATTGTATTTTAATCGCCGATCCAAAATCGGAAACAGGGAAAGAGCGCATGCGCATTATGACGGAAACAACGGACGGATTCGTACTTTCCGAAAAAGATTTGCAATTGCGTGGCCCGGGTGATTTTTTTGGTACAAAGCAAAGCGGCATGCCTGAATTTAAATTTGGAGACGTCGTACATGATTATCGCATCTTGGAAGTAGCGCGCAACGATGCGGCGAAGTTGGTCCAGTCTACCGCTTTTTGGCGCGATGAGTCGTATCAATGGTTGCGCCTTTATTTGCAGGAGTCCGGTGTACTAGATGGAGAAAAATTAGACTGATGGACCTTTGTTTTTTTGCTTGCAATCTTTTTTTTGAGATTATATACTACTGTTAGTACCTAGTCATAAAAACGGACGGTGTAAGAAACATGCGGAAAAGCAAACGCGAAAGACAAAGGCTTTTGCAAGAGACGATTCAAAAAAATCCGTTCATTACCGACGAAGAATTGGCAGAAAAATTTTCTGTCAGCGTTCAAACGATCCGCTTAGACCGCTTAGAGTTGTCAATACCTGAACTGCGCGAGCGAATTAAACATGTCGCACAACAGTCGCTGGCGGATAAAGTAAGAGCGCTTCCGATTGAGGAAGTGATCGGGGAAATTATTGATATCGAGCCAGACCATAGCGCCATTTCTATTTTCGATGTGAGAGCGGAACACGTGTTTAAACGGAACCGCATTGCGCGTGGCCACCATTTGTTCGCCCAAGCCAATTCGCTTGCCGTCGCTGTCATTAACGACGAACTTGCGCTGACAGCGAAAGCGAACATTCGCTTTACAAGACAAGTGAAAGAAAACGAGCGCGTAGTGGCGAAAGCGAAAGTGATCGGCGAAAACGAGAACGGACGGACGATTGTCGAAGTAAACAGCTACGTCGGACAAGAGCTTGTCTTTTCTGGAACGTTTGAAATGTATCGATCAAATAACGAAAAAAAGGATGGAGACAGCGATGAAAATAGCCATTGATGCGATGGGCGGCGACCATGCGCCAAAAGAAATCGTCCTTGGCGCCATAAAAGCTGCCCGGCACTTCTCAGATATACATATTACTCTATTAGGAGACGAAAGCAAAATTCGTCCATACCTTTCATCGGAAGATCGCATCACTGTTATTCATACCGACGAAGTAATCGAAGCAACAGATGAACCAGTGCGGGCGGTGAGAAGGAAAAAGCGTTCGTCCATGGTACTAATGGCTGAAGAAGTGAAAGAAGGCCGCGCTGATGCTTGCATATCGGCGGGAAATACAGGCGCGCTGATGGCGGCAGGGTTATTTGTCGTCGGACGGATTGCTGGGATCGATCGGCCGGCATTGGCGCCGACGCTTCCGACGGTTGGCGGCGAAGGATTTTTATTTTTGGACGTCGGCGCAAACGTTGATGCCCGGCCGGAACATTTGTTGCAATACGCTTTAATGGGTGCGGTGTACGCGGAAAAAGTGCGCGGAATTTCACAGCCGCGCGTCGGCCTGTTAAATGTCGGAACGGAAGACCAAAAGGGGAATGATGTAGCAAAGCGGACTTTCCAACTTTTAAAAGAGACGAACCTCCATTTTATCGGTAACGTGGAAGCGCGCGATTTATTACAAGGTGTCGCCGATGTCGTTGTTACAGATGGATTTACTGGAAACGTCGCGCTAAAAACGATTGAAGGCACGGCCATGTCCGTTTTTTCGATGTTGAAAAAAACGTTAACAAGCAGTTTTTCAAGCAAATTAGCGGCAGCCATGTTGAAACCGAAATTAATCAATTTGAAAAAAACGATGGATTACACCGAATACGGAGGAGCAGCACTGTTCGGATTAAACGCGCCTGTCATAAAAGCGCACGGTTCGTCTGATGCGAATGCGATCTTTCACGCCGTCCGTCAGGCGCGGGAAATGGTAATGAACGATATCATCACTACCATAAAAGAGGCGCTTGAACAAAATCATTCATAAAGGAAGGGAAACGTATGGGGAAAATCGCCTTTATTTTTCCAGGACAAGGATCGCAAACGGTAGGGATGGGAAAAGACATCGCGCAAAGCGACGCCAATATTGCTGCGGTGTTTCAGTCCGCGGACGAGCGCCTTGGTTTTGCGCTTTCCTCACTGATTTTCGAAGGACCGCAAGAAACGCTGACATTAACGTACAACGCACAGCCCGCTTTATTGACGACAAGCGTTGCGCTTCTTCAAAAAGTAAAAGAAGCCGGGATTACGGCTGATTACGTCGCCGGCCATAGTCTAGGAGAATATACGGCGCTTGTGGCTGCGGGAGCGCTTTCGTTTACCGATGCAGTATATGCGGTAAGGAAGCGCGGAGAGTTTATGGAAAAAGCGGTGCCAGCGGGAGAAGGAACGATGGCGGCTGTGTTAGGGATGGATGCGGCTGCGCTTGAAGCCGTCACGAAAGAAATTTCCGAACAAGGCGATCCTGTGCAGCTGGCGAATTTAAACTGCCCAGGGCAAATCGTTATTTCCGGTTCCAAAGCAGGAGTGGAAAAGGCAGGAAAACTTGCGAAAGAGCGCGGAGCAAAACGGGTGATTCCGCTTGAGGTGAGCGGTCCGTTTCACTCTTCGCTAATGAAACCGGCAGCAAGCCATTTGCAAGATGTGCTCAACACGATTACGATTTGCGACGCGGAAATCCCTGTCGTTGCCAACGTCACTGCACAGCCGGTTGTAAAAAAAGAAGAGATTTTGCGCCTATTGATCGAGCAATTATATTCTCCTGTCCGCTGGGAGCAGTCGGTAGAAACAATGATCCATTTAGGAGTAGATACATTTGTTGAAATTGGTCCGGGAAAAGTGTTGTCAGGACTTGTGAAAAAAATTAGCCGCAGCGTTCGTGTATACGCAGTGAACGATCTTGCGTCTTTGCAAGCGACCGTTGCGGCCTTGAAAGGAGAATAAACGATGTTGCAAGGGAAAGTCGCGCTTGTCACGGGAGCGTCGCGCGGCATCGGCCGGGCGATTGCGTTGGAACTGGCGCGCCAAGGAGCAAAAATAGCGGTCAATTACGCCGGCAGCGAAGCGAAGGCGAACGAAGTTGTCGAAGAAATTAAAAACATGGGCGGAGAAGCATTCGCTATTCAGGCGGACGTATCCGATGCCCAAGCCGTTGATCGGATGGTTAAAACGGTATTAGAACGATTTGGACGCATCGACATTTTAGTCAACAACGCCGGCATTACCCGCGACAATTTATTAATGCGCATGAAAGAAGAAGAATGGGATGATGTGATTAACATTAATTTAAAAGGGGTGTTTAACTGCACGAAAGCAGTGACGCGCCCGATGATGAAACAACGGTACGGCCGCATCGTGAACATCGCTTCCATCGTCGGCGTCATGGGAAATCCGGGGCAAGCAAACTATGTCGCCGCGAAAGCCGGCGTCATTGGTTTGACAAAAACGGCGGCTCGGGAGCTGGCAAGCCGCAACATTACCGTCAATGCGGTTGCCCCTGGATTTATTACGACCGATATGACCGAGCGCCTTAACGAAGAAATAAAGGCGGAAATGTTAAAGCAAATTCCGCTTGCCCGCTTTGGTGAACCGGAAGATGTCGCAAAAGTCGTTGCCTTCCTCGCATCGGATGCGGCCAGCTATATGACGGGGCAAACGCTTCATGTTGACGGTGGAATGGTCATGTAAAATAGGTTTTTGAAATAGCCGCTAGTATTTTCTAGTCGAATCTACTATAATCATGAAGGGAGGTGAATGCGATGGCAGACGTATTAGAGCGTGTGACGAAAATCATCGTCGACCGTTTAGGTGTCGAAGAATCCCAAGTAACATTGGATGCTTCTTTCAAAGATGATCTAGGTGCCGATTCTCTAGATATCGTAGAGCTTGTGATGGAATTGGAAGATGAATTCAATATGGAAATTTCGGATGAAGAGGCTGAAAAAATTGTCACAGTAGGAGACGCTGTGAACTACATAAAAAGCCACATGTAATATCGTACTAGAAAAGTCCCGTTCAAAAACGGGGCTTTCTATGCTTTTTATCGGTGTAACGCATGGATGAACGGATATAATAGTATAGAAGCATTGCTTCTTGCATATATTTCGCGTGGATGAAGTCGGAGGGCCTTATATATGTCGAAACAAAAAGATAAGGAACGTATCAATGAAAAAAGGCGTGCCAAATTTAAGGAATTGCAAAACAAAATCGGCATTTTTTTTACGAATGAAAAGCTTCTCATTCAAGCTTTTACCCATTCATCGTATGTGAATGAGCATCGGAGACGGCCGCATGAAGACAATGAACGGCTTGAATTTTTGGGCGACGCGGTGCTTGAACTTACCGTTTCGCAATATTTGTTTAAAAAATTCCCCCATATGAGTGAAGGCGAATTGACGAAACTGCGCGCGGCAATCGTATGTGAACCATCGCTTGTGAAGTTTGCCAACGCCTTATCATTTGGTGAACTCGTGCTTTTAGGAAAAGGGGAAGAGTTGACAGGGGGGAGAACAAGACCAGCGCTGCTGGCTGACGTATTCGAAGCGTTCATCGGCGCGCTTTACTTAGATCAAGGAATGGATGCGGTCATGCAATTTTTGGGACAAACGATTTTTCCAAAAATTGATGAAGGTGCTTTTTCTCATGTGATGGATTTTAAAAGCCAATTGCAAGAACTTGTTCAACGCGACGGAATCGGCGTGCTGGAATATAGCATTTTAGAGGAGAAGGGGCCGGCGCACAATAAAGAATTTGTCTCGCGCGTTTCGTTAAATGGGCAAGAACTCGGCATTGGTGTCGGAAAATCAAAAAAAGAGGCGGAGCAACACGCGGCGCAAATGGCATTGCAAAAGCTAAAAACGGCGGTGAAAGAATAAGGGGCTGGCTCTCTGAATAATAGTCAGCCCTTCTTTCGGCTTTTATGCTATAGTGATGGTACAGGTACAACAATAGGAAGATTGTGAGGCGGGGTACGAATGTTCCTCAAACGGTTGGATATTATCGGATTTAAATCGTTTGCTGATCGGGTATCTATTGAATTTGTTCCCGGGGTGACGGCGGTCGTCGGTCCGAATGGGAGCGGAAAAAGCAATATTACTGACGCGATTCGCTGGGTGCTTGGCGAGCAGTCGGCGAAATCGCTGCGCGGCGCAAAAATGGAAGATATTATTTTTGCCGGCAGTGATTCTCGCAAACCGCTGAATGTCGCAGAAGTGACGATCACCCTCGATAACGAAGATCAATTTTTGCCGCTCGATTATCAGGAAGTCAGCATTACGCGGCGTGTTTACCGCTCGGGAGAAAGCGAATTTTTCATCAATAAACAGCCGTGCCGCTTAAAAGATATTGTTGATTTGCTCATGGATTCCGGCCTCGGAAAAGAAGCGTTTTCCATTATTGGACAAGGGCGCGTCGAAGAAATTTTAAGCAGCAAACCGGAAGAAAGACGCACCATTTTTGAAGAGGCAGCTGGTGTGTTAAAGTATAAAATCCGCAAGAAAAAAGCGGAAAATAAGCTTGCTGAAACGCAAGAGAATTTGCACCGCGTGAGCGACATTTTACATGAGCTGGAGCAGCAGCTGGAGCCGCTGAAGATGCAAGCATCGATCGCAAAAGAATATTTGGAAAAGCGCGATGAACTGGAAAGATTTGAAGTAGCGCTGATGGTGCATGACATTGAACAATTGCATCAGCAATGGACGTCGTTAAAGCAACTGCTCGTGCAGCATCAAAACGATGAAATACAGCTTTCCGCTGCATTGCAAAAAGAGGAAGCAGAAATCGAACAGCTGCGCGACCATATTGCGGCGCTGGATGAGTCGATTGATGGCCTTCAGCAAGTGCTGCTCGTTGCGAGCGAAGAGCTGGAAAAGCTCGAAGGACGAAAAGAAGTATTAAAAGAACGAAAGAAAAACGCCGCTCAATATAAAAAGCAGCTCGAAGATACGATCACGTCTCTTTCCGAAAAAAAAGAACGCCTTGAGCTCATGTTAAAGCGTGAAAAAGAACAGCTTGCTCAATTGAAGAAGGCCGTTTCTACTATTCAAGCGGAACTAAAAGAGAAACAAGCTTCCCTTTCTGCCTACGACGCAAATGTTGAAGAGAAAATCGAGCAGTTAAAAAGCGATTATATCGAACTAGTTCACGAACAAGCTTCGTTAAAAAACGAACGCTCCCATTTGCGAGCGATGCTAGAGAAGTTGCAGGCAAAACAAAGTGCGCTTGCCGAGGAAAACCGCAAATATTTGGATGAGCGCAAATATCTTAAAGAGCAATACACAAAACTAGATGAGAAGCGTCAACAAATGGAAAAAGCGCTGCAGCAAAAGGAAACGCTTTTGCAGCAAAAAACCAATGAACTTGCGGCGATGAAAGCCGATTTGGAAAAGAAAGAATCGCTGCTTTATCAAGCGTACCAATATTTGCAGCAAACGAAATCGCGCAAGGAAATGCTTGAAGAAATGCAGCAAGACTATGCGGGGTTTTTCCAAGGAGTAAAAGAAATATTAAAAGCACGCGCGCAGTTTCCGGGCATTCATGGGGCCATCGTCGAATTGATTCAAGTGCCTGACCATTACGAAACGGCGTTGGAAATCGCGCTTGGCGGCGCGATGCAGCACATCGTTGTAGAAAATGAGGAAGTAGCGCGAGAAGCGATCCGTTACTTAAAAGCGCATGCGTACGGCCGCGCCACCTTTTTGCCGCTGAATGTCATGCAGCCGAAAGTGATTTCTCCCGAACAATTTGCTCTTGTTAAAGGCCATCCGGCATTTGTCGGAATTGCCAGTGAGCTGATTCAATATGACAGTACCTACCGTTCGGTGATTGCCCATTTGCTTGGAAACGTGATTATCACGACCGATTTAAAAGGGGCGAATGAACTGGCGCGCTTGCTGCATTATCGCTACCGGCTTGTAACGCTTGACGGCGACGTCGTTAGCCCGGGCGGCGCGATGACCGGCGGTGGAATCGCAAAGAAAACGAATTCGCTGTTAAGCAGAAGCCGCGAATTAGAAACGATTACGGAAAAGCTCCGTGAAATGGAACAGAAAACGGAGCGGCTTGAACGTTTTGTGCAAACGAAAAAGAAGGAGATCCAAAAGGGAGAAGCGGCATCGCTTGCGCTGCGCCAGCAAATAGAGAAGGAGCGTTTTGCCCTGCAAGAAGTAAAAAGCGAATTGCGCGAAGTGCAATTGCAAGAACAAAATATGAACGAACGTTTAGCGCTTTATGATCATGAAAAATCGCACGACGAACAAGAAGCAAAGCAAATGAAAGAAAAACTAACGGTAATTGAAGAACAGCTTCGCGGCTTAGACGAAAAATTGCGGGAAATTGACCGGACGATTGAAACGCTGCAAGCGCAAAAGCAGACGGAGCAGACGTCCAAAGAAGCGCTGCAAACTGCGATGACCGAACAAAAAATTATCCTTGCCGAGACAAAGCAGCGCTTAAACAACGCGCAAGAAAAAGTAGAGCAGCTCAATGCTGAGCGTGCGGATACAGAAAGACAGCTGCAGACAGCCAAACAGGAACTCGCCGCTCTGATCGAAGAAATGAACGCTAGCCATTCTGGAGAAGAAGAATTAGAGAAGACGCGGCAAAAAAAAGCGCAAGACAAACAAAAAACGATTGAGCTGATTGCCAGCCGCCGTGAACAGCGCTTGCAATATCAGGCGAAGCTCGAGCATTTGGAACGGGAATGGAAAGAGAAAAAGCGGCAGCATAAACAGCTTGCCGATATCGTGAAAGATGAAGAAGTAAAACTGAACCGCCTTGACGTCGAACTAGAAAACTTGCTGAACCGTCTTCGCGAAGAATATACGCTTTCGTTTGAAGCGGCGAAAAAAGCGTATCCGTTAACGGTCGATGTACAAGAAGCACGAAAAAAAGTGAAGCTCATTAAACGGGAAATCGATGAGCTTGGGACGGTAAACTTGGGCGCAATCGACGAATATGAACGGGTATTGGAGAGATATCAATTTTTAACGGAGCAAAAAGCGGATCTTCAGCAGGCAAAAGAAACGCTTCATCAAGTGATTGATGAGATGGACCAAGAAATGAAAAAACGGTTTTTATCGACGTTTGAACATATTCGTTCCCACTTTCGCGATGTGTTCCGCCAGCTGTTCGGCGGTGGAAGCGCTGATTTGCGCCTGACGAACCCGTCCGATTTGCTCGAAACGGGCATTGAAATCGTCGCTCAGCCGCCGGGGAAAAAACTGCAACAGCTAAGTTTGCTTTCCGGCGGGGAACGGGCGTTAACGGCAATTGCGCTATTGTTCGCGATTTTAAAAGTGCGCCCTGTTCCGTTTTGTGTGCTTGATGAGGTGGAAGCGGCGCTGGATGAAGCGAACGTGCACCGCTATGCCCAATATTTGAAGCAATTCAGCGACCAGACGCAATTTATCGTCATCACCCATCGAAAAGGAACGATGGAAGAAGCGGACGTGCTATATGGCGTCACGATGCAGGAATCGGGCGTATCAAAACTCGTTTCCGTGCGCTTGGAAGATTCAAAGCAACTCGTAAAGTCGTAATGGAGAAAGGATGGCGTCGATATGAGCTTTTTCAAAAAGCTGAAAGAAAAAATTACAAAACAAACGGATTCGGTTACGGAAAAATTTAAGCAAGGGCTTGCGAAAACACGCGATTCGTTCGCCGGACGCGTCAATGATTTAATCGCCCGCTATCGAAAAGTCGATGAGGAATTTTTTGAAGAACTTGAAGAAATTTTGATTGGCGCCGATGTCGGCGTGACTACCGTCATGGAGCTCGTTGATGAGCTGAAAATGGAAGTGAAACGCCGCAACATTCAAGACCCGCAAGAAATGCAAGCCGTCATTTCCGAAAAGCTTGTGGAGATTTACCGCGGCGATGATGACAAGCCGGCCGAATTAAATATCCAAGAAAACGGCTTAACCGTTATTTTGTTTGTCGGTGTGAACGGAGTCGGAAAAACGACGACGATCGGCAAGCTTGCTCATAAGCTGAAGTCGGAAGGAAAGACGGTGATGTTAGCGGCAGGAGACACGTTCCGCGCTGGGGCGATTGAACAGCTGGAAGTATGGGGAGAGCGCGTCGGTGCGGAAGTCATTAAACAAACGGCTGGTTCCGACCCAGCGGCGGTGATATATGACGCGATCCAAGCGGCAAAAGCGCGCGGTGTCGACGTGCTTTTGTGCGATACGGCAGGACGCTTGCAAAATAAAGTCAATTTGATGAAAGAGCTCGAAAAAGTAAAACGCGTTATTGAGCGGGAAATTCCGGGTGCGCCGCATGAAGTGCTGCTTGTGCTTGATGCGACAACAGGGCAAAACGCGATGAGCCAAGCGAAAACGTTTAAAGAAGTGACAAACGTTACCGGCATTGTATTGACGAAGCTCGATGGCACAGCGAAAGGTGGAATCGTGCTGGCGATCCGCAACGAGCTTCATATCCCGGTGAAATTTGTTGGGCTTGGCGAAAAAGTGGACGACTTGCAGCCGTTCGATCCGGAGCAATACGTATACGGTCTGTTTGCCGATTTATTGGAAGAGAAAAACGAGAAGTAAAATCGGGTAGTAGACAACTACCCGATTTTTTGTAAAGATAAAATCTTGACATCGATAATAAAAAAGGATACACTAATCATCTGTAAAGGTGTTTCACTTAACAAGAGAGGAGGGAGTTTCATGCTTGAAAAAACGATGAGAATGAACTATTTGTACGATTTTTATCAAGCGCTGCTGACGCCAAAACAGCGCAGCTATATGTCGCTTTATTATTTAGACGATTACTCCCTCGGCGAAATTGCACAGCAGTATGAAGTCAGCCGTCAGGCTGTTTATGATAATATAAAGCGAACTGAGGCGATGCTGGAGGAATATGAAAAAAAATTATCGCTCTTTCAGAAGTTTCAAAAGCGAAAACAGCTGTTGAACGAACTGAAAGATTATATTTTTCAAAAATATGGAAACGATCAGCAGCTTTTTCATATTATTGAAGAGCTAGAAGAATTGGAATAAGGAGGTGAAAGCAGATGGCGTTTGAAGGGTTATCGGAGCGTTTGCAAAGCGTCATGAGCAAAATCCGCGGAAAAGGAAAAGTGACGGAAGCGGACGTGAAAGAAATGATGCGCGAAGTTCGCCTTGCGCTTCTTGAGGCGGACGTCAATTTTAAGGTAGTCAAAGATTTTGTCAAACGGGTGAGCGAACGCGCAGTCGGGCAGGAAGTGCTAAAAAGCTTAACACCGGGGCAGCAAGTCATTAAAGTGGTGAAGGAAGAGCTGACCGAGCTGATGGGCGGAGAACAAAGTAAAATTGCCGTTGCCAGCCGCCCGCCGACTGTCATCATGATGGTTGGTCTGCAAGGCGCCGGAAAGACGACGACGACGGGAAAATTAGCGAACTTGCTGCGGAAACGATACAACCGTAAGCCGCTGTTAGTCGCGGCCGACATTTATCGTCCGGCGGCGGTTAAGCAGCTTGAAACGCTTGGCAAACAGCTGAATATGCCGGTTTTCTCTCTAGGCGATCAAGTCAGCCCTGTGGAAATTGCCAAGCAGGCCATCGAAAAAGCAAAGGAAGAACATTACGACTATGTGCTAATCGACACAGCCGGGCGCCTTCACGTTGACGAAGCGTTAATGGATGAATTAAAGCAAATGAAAGAGGTCGCGAAGCCGGATGAAATTTTTCTCGTTGTCGATGCAATGACAGGGCAAGACGCCGTGAACGTCGCGCAAAGCTTTCACGAACAGCTTGGCATTACCGGCGTCATTTTAACGAAGCTAGACGGAGACACGCGCGGCGGGGCGGCACTTTCAATTCGGGCAGTGACAAACACGCCGATTAAATTCGTCGGAATGGGCGAAAAGCTTGACGCGCTCGAGCCTTTTCATCCGGAGCGCATGGCTTCGCGCATTTTGGGAATGGGCGATGTGCTCACGCTTATTGAAAAAGCGCAAGCCGCTGTCGATGAAGAAAAGGCGAAAGAGCTTGAGCAAAAAATGCGCACCGCCACGTTTACGCTCGATGATTTTTTGGAACAGCTCGGGCAAGTGCGCAAGCTCGGGCCGCTTGACGAAATTTTAAAAATGCTTCCCGGTTTCCATAAAATAAAAGGATTGAACAATTTGCAAATTGATGAAAAGCAAATTAGCCGCGTAGAGGCGATTATTCGCTCGATGACGAAAGAAGAAAAAATGCATCCGGAAATTATTAACGGCAGCCGGAAAAAGCGGATTGCCAAAGGAAGCGGGACGTCTGTCCAGGAAGTCAACCGGCTTCTTAAGCAGTTTGACGAAATGAAAAAGATGATGAAAATGATGACAAATATGCCAAAAGGAAAGAAAAAAGGGTTTAAATTCCCGTTTATGTAGAAAATGATGTGTTAAGAAAAAACACTTTACAAACTACATGATTACTGTTAATATACTATCTTGTGTGAACTATTTACGGAGGTGCTAAAATAACATGGCAGTAAGAATTCGTTTAAAACGCATGGGCGCGAAGAAAAAACCTTTCTATCGCATCGTGGTGGCAGACTCTCGTTCTCCGCGCGACGGACGTTTCATCGAAACAATCGGCACGTATAATCCTCTTGCGGATCCAGCGGAAATCAAAATTGACGAGGAACTCGCGCTGAAATGGCTGCAAAACGGCGCAAAACCATCGGATACGGTCCGCAACCTTTTGTCGAAACAAGGCATTTTAGAGAAGTTTCATAACTTAAAATACGGCAAATAATGTCTGTGATGCGCATGAAATCATTAATCGAAACGATCGTACAAGCGCTTGTCGATCATCCTGAAGCGGTTTTTGTGACAAGCGACGAGGATGAACAGACAATCACCTACAAATTGGCTGTGCACAAAGAAGACATTGGCAAGGTGATTGGCAAACAAGGCCGCACGATTCACGCGATTCGCACGGTCGTATATGCTGCGGCGGCGCGTCAGCCGAAACGCGTGATCGTGCAAGTGGAAGAAAAAGGGTGAGGGCGTTTTTTCCTCTCCCTTTTTCTATATTCGTTCTCGTTAGGAGTGACGTTATGAAAATTATCCAAACGATCGAAGTGCGGCAAATCGTCACAGAAAAAAGCAAACAAGCGCTTCGTGAGGCATTTTTGGCGCAAAAACAACAGCTGATGCGGGAATGCGAGCAGCTTCGTTTCGAGCAAAAACGTCTCGAAAAGACTGGAAAATATTCTTCTTCCCTTCTTAAGCAATATTTTTCAAAAGAAATGGATACAAGATTAGAGAAAATAAAACTTCTTGATTTCCAGCTCGAACAATTACATATTTTACCGTTAGGCAGCGAGTTAAAAGAGCGGGAAGTGCAAGCGCTCATTGACGTAGAGATCGGTGACAAATGGGAAAATGTCATTTCCAAACGTGCCATTATCATTGAAGACGGAATCGTCAAAGAGATTCGCTAAGAAGGGGTGAATTCGATGGAAAAGTGGTTTAATGTTGGGAAAATTGTTAATACGCACGGCATTCGCGGCGAAGTGCGCGTGATTTCCCGCACTGATTTTCCAGAGGAACGTTATAAAAAAGGAAATACGTTATATATTTTTATGGAGAAATCGGAAGAACCGATCGAAGTAATCGTCAAAAGCCACCGTGTTCATAAGTCATTCGATTTGCTTTCGTTTGAAGGATATGACAGCATCAACCTTGTCGAAAAGTTTAAAGGCGCGATGCTGAAAGTGCCGGAAAGCCAACTTGGCGAGTTAAACGAAGGAGAATATTATTTTCATGAAATTATTGGCTGTACGGTCGTTACCGAAGAAGGAGAAACGGTCGGAACGGTGAGCGAGATTTTAACGCCGGGTGCCAACGACGTATGGGTGGTGAAACGGAATAACGGCAAAGAAGTGCTTATTCCGTATATAGAGGACGTTGTGAAAAACGTCGATGTAGAAGCGAAAATTATTACTATCCGCCCAATGGAAGGGCTGCTTGAATGATGAGAATCGATATATTGACATTATTTCCAAATATGTTTACAGGTGTATTCAATGAGTCGATTTTGAAAAAAGCCCAAGAGAAGAAAGCCGTTTCGCTAAATGTGATTAATTTTCGCGATTTCGCCGACAACAAGCATAAAACGGTCGATGATTATCCGTACGGCGGCGGGGCGGGAATGGTGCTAAAGCCGCAGCCGATTTTTGATGCGGTTGCCCATGTAACAAAAGATTCCGAACGCCCGCGCATCATCTTGCTCTGTCCGCAAGGGGAGCGGTACACGCAAAAAAAAGCGGAAGAGCTGGCGAAAGAGGACCATTTAGTGCTGATTTGCGGGCATTATGAAGGCTATGATGAACGGATCCGCGAATATTTAGTGACTGATGAAATCTCGATTGGGGATTACGTATTAACAGGAGGGGAATTAGGTGCGATGGTCATCGTCGACAGCGTCGTCCGGCTGCTTCCCGGCGTGCTTGGCAATGAAGCTTCCCCCGTGCATGACTCGTTTAGCTCCGGTTTGCTCGAGCATCCGCATTACACGCGCCCCGCTGATTTCCGCGGCATGAAAGTTCCTGATGTGCTTTTATCAGGAAATCATCGCCTCATTGAAGAATGGCGCGAAAAACAGTCGTTAAAACGAACGTTTTTGCGCCGACCGGATTTGCTAGAAAACTACCCGCTAACAGAAAAGCAAAAACGATGGATCGAAGAATGGAAAAAAGAAGAACAGTAGCTATTGCGCATGATACAAGTTTATGCTACTATATTCCTTGTGTAACTTAAGCAGTTTGCTTAAGCGAGGAAAACGATGTTCCGCTGCAATGATGAAAAAGCATTGTCATGAACATCTGTTGGAAGGAGTGGAAAATGATATGCATCATTTAATTCGAGAAATTACGAAAGAGCAATTGCGGACAGATTTACCGGATTTCCGCCCTGGTGACACAGTGCGTGTGCATGTGAAAGTCATCGAAGGAAACCGTGAGCGCATCCAAGTATTTGAAGGCGTCGTCATTAAACGACGCGGCGCAGGCATTAGCGAAACATTCACGGTCCGCAAAGTGTCTTACGGTGTTGGCGTAGAGCGCACTTTCCCAGTGCATACACCGAAAATTGCGAAATTGGAAGTGGTTCGCCGCGGTAAAGTACGTCGCGCGAAATTGTATTATTTGCGCCAACTTCGCGGTAAAGCAGCGCGCATTAAAGAAAACGTTCAATAATGAACATAGTGAAGCGGGGAAAAGGAGCTTGATGGCAAGCTCCTTTTTTCACATCCCTGTCGTTATGTCATAATAGCTAAAGATTAGGTGGGAGAATGATGGAAAAGAAAAAAAGCGAACTGAAGGAATGGATAAAAGCAATCGTCATCGCCATTTTACTTGCGGGCGGCATTCGTTATTTTATTTTTGCGCCGATTATTGTGGATGGGCTGTCGATGATGCCGACTCTTCATAATCACGATCGGATGATTGTCAACAAGCTTTCTTATAAAATCGGCACACCGCAGCGATTTGATATTATCGTCTTTCATGCTGAAGAAGGAAAAGACTATATTAAGCGGGTCATCGGTTTGCCGGGTGACCATATTGAATATAAAAACGACACGCTGTATGTAAACGGTAAACCGTACGACGAACCGTACTTGGACGAATATAAAAAACAAGTAGTGGATGGCCCGCTGACGGAGCCGTTCACTTTAGAGGAGATTACCGGGCGAAAAACGGTGCCAAAAGGTTATTTGTTTGTGTTGGGCGACAATCGCCGCTTTAGCAAAGACAGCCGCCACATTGGATTTATACCGATGGAGAAAGTCGTCGGGAAAGCTAGTATCGTATATTGGCCGCTTTCTGACGCACGCGTTGTGAAATAATAGCAATTATAGGTGATGCATATGACGATTCAATGGTTTCCAGGACATATGGCAAAGGCGAAGCGCGAAGTGCAGGAAAAACTGAAACTAATCGATATCGTTTTTGAATTGCTCGATGCGCGCATTCCCGTGTCGTCAAGAAACCCAATGATTAATGAAATCCTCGGAAATAAGCCTCGCATCGTTTTATTAAACAAAGCGGATATGGCGGATGAAGCGATCACGCAGCAATGGATTGCCTATTTTCAACAGCGACAGTTGCGCGCGTTAGCGATCGATGCGCAAACCGGTACAGGAATTAAACAAATTGTCGCGGTGTCAAAAGAGATGCTGAAAGACAAATTTGCGAAAATGGCGGCGAAAGGAATAAAAAATCCTCGCCCGATGCGCGCGCTCATTGTTGGGATTCCGAATGTCGGAAAATCGACGCTGATTAATCGCCTTGCCGGAAGAAATATTGCAAAGACAGGTGATAAACCGGGTGTCACGAAAGCGCAGCAGTGGATTAAAGTTGGCAAAGAAATGGAGCTTCTTGATACGCCGGGAATTTTATGGCCGAAGTTTGAAGATGAAGAAGTCGGGCTGAAGCTTGCTACCACCGGCGCAATTAAAGATACGATTTTAAATTTGCAAGATGTTGCCGTATATGCGTTAAATTTTTTGAAACAGCATTATCCAGAACGGTTAAAGGAACGCTATTCGCTTGATGGCATTCCAGAAGAAATCGTGGAGCTGTTTGCTGCGATTGGCAAACGGCGCGGCTGTCTCGTCAGCGGAGGGGCAGTTGACTATGATAAAGTCGCGGAAATCGTGCTTCATGATATTCGTACGGAAAAATTAGGGAGAATTAGTTTTGAAACGCCGTAAAAGCCCGCGAAATGAATCGGGCTTTATTTTTTTGTCGGGATGCCGATATAAATATTAAAGAGAGGGACAGGAGAAGTGAATCAATATACCGTCAAAGAGATACAAGCGTTATTGCAACAAATAAATGACGAACATGATCCGCTGTTTAAGGAGATTGCGCAAGATGAGCGAAAAAGCGTGCAGCAGCTTGTTGCGCGCTGGCATAAGCAAAAGCGGCAAGAAGAACAAGCAAAAAGACAATGGCAAGAAATGTCGCGCTATGAGCGGCAGTTGTTTGCACAAGGAATCGAGTACATAGCCGGCATCGATGAAGCGGGACGCGGACCTCTTGCTGGTCCGGTCGTTGCCGCGGCGGTCATACTGCCGAAAGACGCGTATATACCAGGGTTAAACGACTCGAAAAAGCTGTCGGAAGCAAAGCGGGAAACGTTATTTCACATGATTCAATCGTGCGCGGTTTCGATCGGCATCGGTGTCGTCACCGCTGCGGAAATCGATGAAATCAACATTTACGAAGCGACGAAAAAAGCGATGATCAAAGCTGTCGAACAGCTTTCGCCAAAACCGGATTACTTATTAATTGACGCGATGACGCTTCCTATCCCAACGCCGCAACAAAGCATCGTCAAAGGAGATGCCAATAGCGTTTCGATTGCGGCAAGTTCCGTTATCGCCAAAGTGACGCGCGACCATTTTATGAAACAGCTGGCAAAGCGATATCCGCAATATGGGTTTGAAAAGAACATGGGGTACGGCACCGCCCAACATTTAGAAGCGATTCGCACATACGGCACAATTGATGAACACCGCCGTTCTTTTTCCCCAATTAAAGAAATGATAAAAGCGAAGAAAGAAGGAGAGCAGTATGATGAACCGCATTGACAAAACGTTGCCGATCTTTCCGGCCGGCGATGCGGCACGCGAGCGGTTCCGCCACGGACAAGTCGTCTATGGAAAAATCGAAAGCATACAAGGAGAAACTGAAAAAGAAAAGCTTGCTCTTGTTCGCGTCGGAGATGAAATCGTAACAGCGCGGCTACGCACCCCTTTGCAAGTAGGGAAGCATTATTTATTCGAAGTCATGGCCGAAAACGATACAATCTATTGGAAAATCATTGATAAAGAGGGGAGAAACCATCCATCACTCCCCTTCGATGTCGATGAAGCGGCGCAATATCTGATCCGAAAATGGAAATTGCCGGGCGATGCGCATTCTTTTCTCCGTTTTGTGCTACAAGAAAAAATACCGATTGCTAAAGAAGATATAGGAAAAGCGGTCCAATGGATCGGGCAATTAGAAGATAAGCAAAAAGGCTGGGAAACTTTTCGCTATATGTTTGCCCGGCGTTTTCCGCTTACGAAAAATGTTTTCTTCTCATTGTTGGCGGTGCAAAATGATTCGCCGCTTTTTCGGCAATTGCAAAATGCCGAAAAACTGTTAGCGTCTTTGCCGCCTGAACGACAGACAGAATCATTACAAGCGTTGCGCCGCTATTTGCAAGATATAACGAACAGCCCGAGAAGCGCGTATGAGGTTCTCGTGAAATTGCTAGAATCATTGCGGCAGCCCGAACGAAAGATAGCGCAGCAGCTGCTGAACAAGCTCGGCTTGGCTGCCATGCAAAGCAACATAAGTTCTGAACAGCTGGCAAAATTGCAAGATGCCGTGAAAAACGGGAATTTACAGCAAATCAAGCAATATTTACAGTCGTTGTTTCCAGCCTTTGAAGAGCAGCAATTTTTGGAACGTTTTCAGACGCTTTACGCATCATATGCGGCCGGTTCTCTTGCGGATGAAGAACAACGGCTTTTTTCCACTATTTTAACACAGTCCGACCATCATGTTGCTTCATCGGTTTTTCATGTGCTAAAAGAAGCACTTCAAAAGCTTGGGCTTCAGCATGAGGCCAATATACGCCTGGCGATGGAAACAAAAACGCTTGCGGAGGCGACGATGACATCTTTAAAATCGCTGCTTTTGCAAGCGTTAGAAAACGTGCATGAACCGGAGTTAAAAGAAGCGTTGCAGACGCTTCTGCACCATGTCACCGGTCAGCAACTATTATCCCAAGCTGAAGGACCGCTGCAGCATATATTCATGCAAATTCCGATTCAGCTTGGAGAACAGCGGACGGACGTAGCGATTCACTGGCAAGGAAAACGGCAAAAAAATGGGAAAATCGACCCGGATTATTGCCGCATCGTTTTTTATTTTTATCTAGACAAATTAAAAGAAACGGTAGTCGACGTGCGTGTACAACAACGCATTGTCCATGTTTCTGTCATCAACGACACTCCGCATTTGTCCGAAATCGCAAACGATTTTCAACCGATGCTGAAAGAGCGTCTTGAGGAGCACGGATATACGTTGTCTGCGTTGAAAATCGAAACGCCTAAACAAAAAAAGGCACCTGTGGATTTCGTATTTGAACAACGTTATAGCGGGGTGGATTACCGTATATGAAAAATGAAAAAAAACAAGCAGTGGCGCTTTCCTATAATGCGAACGTCCATGAAGCTCCGGTGGTGGTTGCCAAAGGGAAAGGGCATGTGGCGGAGGCGATCATCGATGCCGCTAAACAACATGGGATTCCGATACAAGAAGATCCGTCGCTCGTCCAATTATTGAGCGAATTGGAAATAAACGAGGTCATCCCCGAAGATTTGTATCATCTTGTCGCCGAGGTATTTGCGTTTGTTTATCGTTTGGACAAACATGTAAAAATGAATGATAGTAACTGAAAAGGTTTTCCCTTTTGAAATTTTTCAATTTTATGTCGAAATGGTGGACAATGTGGAAAATATCATTATAAAATGAAAACGCTAGAACTTTTTTAGTTTTGTACTAGGAGGTTAGCGCATGAATATTCATGAATATCAAGCAAAAGAAATCCTCAGAAGCTACGGTGTCAGCGTGCCAAACGGCCGCGTAGCGTTTACTGTTGAGGAAGCGGTAAAGGCGGCAAAAGAATTAGGGACTCCTGTCTGCGTCGTGAAAGCGCAAATCCATGCCGGCGGGCGCGGAAAAGCCGGAGGGGTAAAAGTAGCGAAAAACTTAGATGAAGTTCGTACATATGCGAGCGAACTGTTAGGAAAAGTGCTTGTTACGCATCAAACCGGTCCGGAAGGAAAAGAAGTAAAGCGCTTGCTCATTGAAGAAGGCTGCGACATTAAAAAAGAATATTACATCGGCTTAGTCGTTGACCGCGCAACTTCGCGCGTCGTATTGATGGGCTCGGAAGAAGGCGGCACCGAAATCGAAGAAGTGGCGGCGAAAACGCCGGAGAAAATTTTTAAAGAGTATATCGATCCGGCGGTAGGTTTGCAAGCGTTCCAAGCGCGCCGTTTAGCATTTAACATCAACATTCCGAAAGAGCTTGTGAATCAGGCTGCCAAATTTATGATGGGACTTTATCAAGTGTTTGTCGAAAAAGACTGCTCGATTGCGGAAATCAACCCGCTTGTTGTGACAGGCGACGGTAAAGTGATGGCGTTGGATGCGAAGTTAAACTTTGATTCGAACGCGCTGTACCGCCATAAAGATATTTTAGAATACCGCGATTTAGATGAAGAAGATCCGAAAGAAGTGGAAGCGTCGAAATATGATTTAAACTATATCGCGCTTGATGGAAACATCGGCTGTATGGTAAACGGCGCCGGCCTTGCGATGGCGACGATGGACATCATCAAATATTACGGCGGCGAGCCGGCCAACTTCTTGGACGTCGGCGGCGGCGCAACAACGGAAAAAGTGACGGAAGCGTTTAAAATCATCCTTTCCGATCCGAAAGTAAAAGGAATTTTCGTCAACATTTTCGGCGGCATTATGAAATGCGATGTCATCGCAAACGGGATCGTCGAAGCAACGAAGCAAGTCGGCTTAAATCTTCCGCTCGTCGTTCGCCTAGAAGGAACGAACGTAGAATTAGGGAAAAAGATTTTACAAGAATCCGGTTTAAATATTATTGCTGCTGAATCGATGGCAGACGGCGCCCAAAAAATCGTGGAGTTAGTACGTTAAGAAGGTGAGGGAGAAACGTGAGCGTTTTTATTAATAAAGATACAAAAGTGATCGTACAAGGGATTACAGGTTCACAAGGATTATTCCATACAAAACAAATGATCGAGTACGGCACGAAAATTGTCGGCGGTGTAACGCCGGGAAAAGGCGGTACAGAGGTCGAAGGAGTGCCGGTGTTTAACACCGTTTCCGAAGCGGTAGAAAAAACGGGAGCAAACGCTTCTGTCATTTACGTTCCGCCAGCATTTGCCGCTGACGCGATTATGGAAGCGGTCGATGCACAATTAGACCTTGTCGTTTGCATTACCGAAGGCATTCCGGTTTTGGATATGGTGAAAGTCAAACGCTACATGGAAGGGAAGAAAACCCGCCTCATCGGGCCAAACTGCCCGGGCGTCATTACGCCGGAAGAATGCAAAATCGGCATTATGCCAGGCTACATTCATAAAAAAGGCCACGTCGGCATCGTTTCCCGCTCCGGCACGTTAACGTACGAAGCAGTTCATCAATTGACACAAGCCGGCATCGGCCAATCGACAGCGGTCGGAATCGGCGGCGACCCGGTCAACGGCACGAATTTTATCGACGTGTTAAAAGCGTTTAACGAAGATGAAGAAACGTATGCCGTCATCATGATTGGCGAAATCGGCGGCACGGCGGAAGAAGAAGCGGCGGAATGGGTAAAAGCGAACATGACGAAACCGGTCGTCGGCTTTATCGGCGGCCAAACGGCACCTCCAGGAAAACGGATGGGACATGCTGGCGCGATTATTTCCGGCGGCAAAGGAACGGCAGCGGAAAAAATTAAGAAAATGAACGAATGCGGCATTAAAGTTGCCGAAACGCCGGCGGTCATCGGCGAAACATTAATTTCTGTTTTGAAAGAACGAGGGCTTTACGAAAAATGCAAAACGCATTAATAGGCATCGTCCCGCATCGCTTTTCATGCGGGGCGATTTTCTTCTATGATTTCCTATTGAATGTGCCTGCTGATTTGGCAGCGTGCCGCGTAAAAATATGCATGCCACAATGTTTTGATGAAACATTTTTGAAGTAAAAACGGAAAGGAAGATACGATGTACTCATCGGTTCGCGAGCGTCTCATTCATCTTCATCATTGCCGCGGGGCGAGCTGGAAAACCATTCATCGGTTGTTTAAAATCGACCCTACCTTCGCCTCTATATTTACTTTTCCATCCTCTGTGTTGCAAACGTATATCCCCTTGTCGTTGCCGCAATATACACTCTTTTTCCAAGATTTACATTCCCTTCATATTCAAAGTATGATAAAAACATATAAGGACAACGATATTCATGTCATCACTATTTTTGACTCAGACTACCCACTTTTGCTAAAACATATTTACGAGCCACCGTGGGTGTTATATGCGAAAGGAAACCTCCGTCTTTTGTCGTCATTAAAAATGATTAGCATTGTCGGCACGAGACAGCCGACAAAAGAAGGAATCAAATCATTGCGGCGATTAGTTCCACCGCTTGTCGCTAACGACTGGATCATTGTAAGCGGCCTTGCGGTTGGCATCGATACGCTGGCGCACGAAATGGCAATGCAAAACGGAGGGAAGACAATTGCTGTCATTGCAGGAGGGGTCAATCATATATATCCAAAGCAAAATCAAAAACTAGCAAAACGATTGATGGACGGACACCTCATTTTATCCGAACATCCGCCGCACGTACGGCCGCAAAAGTGGCATTTTCCGCTGCGCAATCGGATCATCAGCGGAATATCGCTCGGAACGGTAGTCGTGCAGGCGAAAGAGAAAAGCGGCTCATTGATTACCGCTTCGTTGGCGTTAGAGCAAGGCAGAGAAGTGTTTGCCGTCCCTGGACCGATTTTTTTGGAGCAGTCAAAAGGGCCGAACATGTTAATACAGCAAGGGGCAAAATTAGTTCATTCCGCCAGCGATATATTCGAGGAGTTTTCTTGTTTTTTTGCAAAGAGGTGAAGGAATTTTTTCATATCTTGTTTGACAAATGTCATAAGAATCATTAATAATAATGAAGATTTTAAATTTACCTCTTAAGGGAGGAAGTTTGATGTCTGACTATCTTGTCATCGTGGAATCGCCGGCGAAAGCGAAAACAATCGAGCGATATTTAGGAAAAAAATATAAAGTGAAAGCTTCGATGGGACATGTTCGCGATCTGCCAAAAAGCCAAATGGGCGTTGATATAAATAATGGCTATGAGCCAAAGTATATCACGATTCGCGGAAAAGGACAGATCATTAAAGAGCTAAAAACAGCAGCGAAAAAAGCAAAAAAAGTGTTTCTTGCTGCAGACCCGGACCGCGAAGGGGAAGCGATTGCTTGGCATTTAGCAAATATGCTCGATCTTGACATTCATTCCGATTGCCGCGTTGTCTTTAATGAGATTACGAAAGACGCGGTTAAGGAGTCATTTCAACATCCGCGGGCGATCGATATGAATTTGGTGGACGCGCAGCAAGCGCGCCGCGTGTTGGATCGGCTCGTCGGCTACAACATTAGCCCGCTGCTTTGGAAAAAGGTGAAGAAAGGCTTGAGCGCGGGGCGCGTCCAGTCCGTAGCGCTGCGTTTGATCATTGATCGTGAAAAAGAGATTAAACAATTTCAGCCGGAAGAGTATTGGACGATTCAAGCGGAATTTGTGAAAGGAAGCGAAACGTTTACCGCTTCTTTCTATGGAGTGGACGGGCAAAAGCTTGAATTAAAAAACGAAGCAGACGTTTCCGCGATTTTGCGGCGCATCAACGGCAATCACTTTACGGTAACATCGGTGACAAAAAAGGAGCGGAAACGCAATCCAGTGCCGCCGTTTACAACCTCTTCCTTGCAGCAGGAAGCAGCACGGAAACTCAACTTTCGCACGAAAAAAACGATGATGATCGCCCAGCAGCTATACGAAGGAATTGATCTTGGCAGCGAAGGAACGGTCGGATTAATTACTTATATGCGCACGGACTCGACAAGAGTATCGGAAAGCGCGCAACAAGAGGCGCTCTCTTATATAGAAGCGACGTTTGGAAAAGAGTTTGCCGCGCAAGAAAAGCGAAAAGAAAAGAAAAGTGTGAATGCGCAAGATGCGCATGAAGCGATTCGCCCGACGTCTGTGTTCCGCGACCCGGAGAAGGTAAAGCCGTATTTAACCCGCGATCAGTTCCGCTTGTACAAGCTGATTTGGGAACGTTTTATCGCAAGCCAAATGGCGGCCGCGCTTCTAGATACGATGAGCGTTGAGCTGGAAAACGAAGGGGTGATCTTTCGGGCAAGCGGCTCGAAAGTAAAATTTCCTGGTTTTATGAAAGTATATGTGGAAGGAACGGACGACCAAACAGATGAACAGGACCGCTTTCTCCCAGATTTACAGGAAGGAGAAACCGTTGTTAGCAAGGATATTGAACCGAAGCAGCACTTCACTCAGCCGCCTCCTCGCTACACGGAAGCGCGGCTTGTGAAAACGCTAGAAGAGCTTGGCATCGGCCGGCCGTCCACGTATGCGCCGACGATTGATACGATTCAAAAGCGGAACTATGTCGTGCTAGAAAATAAACGCTTTGTTCCGACAGAACTCGGAGAAATTGTGGTGGAACTTATTTTAGAGTTTTTCCCGGAGATTATTGATGTGGAATTTACAGCAAAAATGGAAAAGAATTTAGACGAAATTGAAGAAGGAAAAGTACAATGGGTTAAAGTGGTTGACGAATTCTACCGGGAGTTTGAAAAACGGCTGCAAATCGCGGAGAAGGAAATGAAAGAAGTTGAGATTAAGGATGAACCGGCAGGAATCGATTGCGAAGTATGCGGCAGCCCGATGGTATATAAAATGGGGCGCTTCGGTAAATTTGTCGCTTGCTCGAATTTTCCAGAATGCCGCAACACAAAGCCGATCGTCAAGGAAATCGGCGTCAAATGTCCAAAATGCCATGAAGGCAATATTGTCGAACGCAACAGCAAGAAAAAGCGGATCTTTTACGGATGCGACCGTTTCCCGCAATGCGATTTTGTCTCATGGGATAAGCCGCTTGCCCGTCGATGCCCAAAATGCGAAGGGTTGTTAGTGGAAAAGAAATTGAAAAAAGGTGTGCAAGTGCAATGCACATCATGCGACTACGAAGAAGAACCACAATCTTGACGAATACAAGGAGGAATATATGGTGAACGAACGAACGGTAAATGTCGTTGGCGCTGGCTTAGCGGGAAGCGAGGCGGCATGGCAGCTCGCGAACCGCGGCATCCATGTCCGCCTTTATGAAATGAGACCGATAAAGCAAACGCCTGCCCACCATACGGATCAATTTGCCGAGCTTGTTTGCAGCAACTCGTTGCGCGCTAATTCATTGACGAACGCGGTCGGGGTGTTAAAGGAAGAAATGCGGCGCTTGAATTCCGTCATTATGAAAGCAGCGGATGAATGTTCGGTTCCGGCAGGGAGCGCGCTTGCTGTAGACCGGCATGAGTTTGCTGCGCGCGTCACCAATTTGGTGCAAGGTCATCCAAACGTAACGGTCATTCGCGAAGAAGTTACTGACATCCCTGACGGCCCGACCATTATCGCGACAGGGCCGCTGACGTCGCCGGCACTATCGGAGCGGCTCAAGGAACTGACAGGAGAAGAATATTTGTACTTTTACGATGCCGCCGCTCCGATTGTTGAAAAAGACAGTATTAATATGGACAAAGTGTATGTCAAATCGCGCTATGACAAAGGGGAAGCCGCCTACATCAACTGCCCAATGACCGAAGAAGAGTTCGACCGTTTTTATGAAGCGCTTATTTCGGCGGAAACAGTGCCGTTAAAAGAATTTGAAAAGGAAATTTATTTTGAAGGCTGCATGCCGATTGAAGTAATGGCGCGGCGCGGAAAACAGACGCTTCTTTTCGGTCCGATGAAGCCGGTCGGCTTGGAAGACCCGCGCACAGGAAAGCGGCCATACGCGGTGGTCCAGCTCCGTCAGGACAACGCAGCGGGCACGCTTTACAACATTGTCGGATTCCAAACACATTTGAAATGGGGGCCGCAAAAGGAAGTAATTCGCTTGATTCCTGGGCTCGAAAACGCGGAAATTGTCCGCTACGGGGTGATGCATCGCAATACGTTTATCAACTCCCCAAAATTATTACGTCCGACGTATCAATATAAAGAACGCGATGATTTATTTTTTGCCGGGCAAATGACCGGTGTGGAAGGTTATGTCGAATCGGCGGCATCAGGGCTTGTCGCTGGCATTAATGCTGCGCGTCTCGTATTGGGGCAAGATCTCGTTGTTTTTCCTCGTGAAACGGCGATCGGCAGCATGGCACATTATATTACGTCGGCGAATCCGAATCATTTTCAACCGATGAATGCCAATTTCGGTTTATTTGCCCCGCTTGAGGAAAAAATTAAAGATAAGCAGCAGCGCAACGAACGTTACGCTCAACGCGCATTGAGCACAATTCAGAATTTTATAAAAAGTGATTGCAAGGGCTGCTAATTATATGTTACTATTTAGTAGCCCTTGTGAGGTGTGAAAAATGGAAAATTCGAAAATTGCGTTACAATCGTTCATAGAATATTTACAAATTGAAAAAAATTATTCACAATATACTATTGTGTGTTACCAACGAGATATCGAACAATTTTTTGAGTTTATGAATGAACAAGGGATTCACGAGTTGGATGAAGTAACGTATAGCGATGTTCGCCTTTATTTGACGAAGCTGTATGAGCAAAAACAGTCAAGTCGTTCCGTTTCGCGGAAAATTTCCAGTTTGCGAAGCTTCTATAAGTTTTTGCTGCGGGAAAAAAAAGTATCGGAAAATCCGTTTGCACTTGCGGCGCTTCCGAAAAAAGAACAAAAAATTCCTAATTTTTTATATGAGCAGGAATTAGAAAGCCTTTTTCATGTCAATGATGTGAATACAGCGATCGGACAGCGTAACCAAGCGATTCTCGAACTTCTTTATGCGACGGGTGTCCGTGTTAGTGAATGTTGTCACATTCAACTTTCCGATATCGATTTTTCGAGTTCCACCATTTTAATTCATGGCAAAGGAAATAAACAGCGCTATGTCCCGTTTGGCCGCTTTGCCAAAGAAGCGTTGGAGCGCTACATTCGCCATGGACGGCGCGAGCTTTTGCAAAACGCAAGAGCCGCCCATGCGTATTTGTTTGTCAACGCCCGCGGCAATCCGTTAACGCCTCGAGGGGTGCGTTATATTTTGGATGAAATAGTAAAAAAAGCGGCGCTGACTCAACATGTTAGCCCGCACGTGCTAAGACACACGTTTGCGACACACTTGCTAAATGAAGGAGCCGATATGCGCGCGGTTCAAGAACTGCTCGGGCATGCGCATCTTTCGTCTACGCAAGTGTATACGCATGTAACGAAAGACCGGTTGCGCCATATTTATTTGCATACGCATCCGCGAGCATAAATGCCGTCACTAGTGGAAAGGAGGCTGGGGAGCGATGGAACAGTTCCATGCGACGACGATTTTTGCGATTCATCATAATGGAAAAGCGGCGATGGCAGGGGACGGTCAAGTGACGTTTGGAAATGCGGTTGTGATGAAACATACGGCCAAAAAAGTACGGAGATTGTTTCAAGGAAAAGTGCTGGCGGGGTTTGCTGGGGCGGTCGCAGATGCGTTTACATTGTTTGAAATGTTTGAAGGCAAACTCGAAGAATTTAACGGAAACTTGCCGCGCGCCGCTGTCGAATTGGCAAAGGAATGGCGCAGCGATAAAGTGTTGCGCCGCCTAGAGGCGATGCTGATCGTGATGGATGAACGCCATTTGCTTCTCATATCAGGAACGGGCGAAGTGATTGAACCCGATGACGGGATGTTAGCGATCGGTTCCGGCGGGAATTACGCGCTGGCGGCAGGGCGCGCGTTAAAACAGTACGCGGGAGACCAGCTATCGGCGAAAGAAATCGCGAAAGCGGCGTTAGAAATAGCCGCGAATATTTGTGTGTATACGAATGGCCATATTATTGTGGAAGAATTGTAAAGGAGAGGAGGGAACAGCGGTGTCTGAAGCTTTAACACCTCGGCAAATCGTTGAAAAGCTTGACCAATTTATCGTCGGACAAAAGGAAGCGAAAAAAGCGGTTGCGATTGCCCTGAGAAACCGTTATCGCCGCAGTTTGCTTGATGAAAAACTGCGGGATGAAGTGGTTCCGAAAAACATTTTGATGATCGGTCCGACGGGGGTCGGGAAAACAGAAATTGCCAGACGGCTGGCGAAGTTGGTCGGCGCTCCGTTTGTAAAAGTGGAGGCGACAAAGTTTACGGAAGTCGGATATGTTGGCCGCGATGTGGAGTCGATGGTGCGCGATCTTGTGGAAACGTCCGTTCGAATGGTAAAAGAGCGGAAAATGAACGAAGTGAAAGATCGCGCCGAACAGCAGGCAAATAAACGGCTCGTTGAGCTGTTAGTGCCGGGAAAGCAAAAACAAACGATGAAAAACCCTTTTGAACTATTATTTGGAGGAGTACAAACGTCGCAGCAAGACACAAATCAAGCGCACGAGGACGAGCACATTGAACAAAGACGAAGACAAGTTGCCTGGCAGCTTGCAAACGGCCAGCTGGAAGATGAAATTGTCACGATAGAAGTGGAAGAACAACAGCCGATGTTTTTTGATTTTTTACAAGGCGCCGGCATTGAGCAAATGGGGATGAACATGCAAGACGCGTTGAACAGCCTCATTCCGAAGCGCCGCAAAAAGCGCAAATTGAAAGTAAGTGAAGCGCGCAAAGTGCTTACGAATGAGGAAGCGCAAAAGTTAATCGACATGGATGAGGTGACGCAAGAAGCGATACGTCTTGCCGAACAATCCGGCATCATTTTTATCGATGAAATCGATAAAATCGCGCGCAGCGGGCAAGTTACTTCTTCAGCAGATGTATCGCGAGAAGGGGTGCAGCGCGATATTTTGCCGATTGTCGAAGGATCGACGGTGATGACGAAATACGGCCCCGTGAAGACAGATCATATATTGTTTATCGCCGCTGGCGCGTTTCATATGGCGAAGCCGTCCGACTTAATTCCAGAGCTTCAAGGACGTTTTCCGATTCGCGTCGAATTAACGAAACTTTCGGTCGACGATTTCGTAAAAATATTAGTAGAGCCTAATAATGCGCTGATTAAACAATATCAGGCACTTTTGGCGACGGAAGGTATAAATCTTGAATTTTCTGACGATGCTATTCGTAAGATTGCTGAAGTCGCTTTTGAAGTGAATCAGACGACCGATAATATCGGGGCAAGACGGCTTCATACGATCATGGAAAAGCTGCTTGAAGATTTATTGTTTGAAGCTCCCGATATTACGTTAGACAAAGTCGTCATTACGCCGCAGTATGTCGAACAAAAATTAGGTGACATTGTCAAAAACAAAAATTTAAGTGAATTCATTTTGTAACAAATTAAATGAGGAGGAGAATGAACCTATGAATTTATTACAAAAGACAAGAACGATTAACGCAATGCTGCAAAGAGCGGCAGGAAAACCAGTAAACTTTAAAGAAATGGCGGAGACACTTTGCGAAGTGATCGAGGCGAACGTATTCGTCTTGAGTCGCCGCGGCAAATTGCTTGGTTTTGCGATTAAGCAATCGATTGAAAATGAACGAATGAAAAAAATGTTAGAAGAGCGGCAATTTCCAGAAGAGTATACGAAAAGTTTATTTAACATTACAGAAACATCCCCTAATATTGATATTAATAGCGAATATACCGCATTTCCAGTGGAAAATCGTGACTTGTTTAAAACCGGCTTGACGACGATCGTACCGATCAATGGTGGCGGCGAACGGCTCGGGACGTTAATTTTGTCGCGGTTGGATCGCGAATTTAACGATGACGATCTCATTTTAGCTGAGTATGGTGCAACCGTTGTCGGGATGGAAATTTTGCGCGAAAAAGCGGAGGAAATTGAAGAAGAAGCGCGCAACAAAGCGGTTGTGCAAATGGCGATTAGCTCCCTTTCTTACAGCGAACTAGAAGCAATTGAACATATTTTTGAAGAACTCGACGGCACAGAAGGGTTGCTTGTCGCAAGCAAAATTGCCGATCGTGTCGGCATTACTCGTTCCGTTATCGTAAACGCTCTTCGCAAGCTAGAAAGCGCTGGCGTAATTGAGTCACGTTCGCTCGGTATGAAAGGGACGTATATTAAAGTGTTAAATGATAAATTTTTGACAGAATTAGAAAAATTGAAATCCAGTTAATCATCGTTAATAAAAGAAAACCGGCCTAAAAGTGAATCTGCTTTTAGGCCGGTTTTTTATATGATTGTTTGGTCAGCATGCGCATAAAAATGACAAATATAAACAAAATTCGTCTTTTTTTCCCTATTTTCGTCTTTTTTTTCTCTATTTAGTAATAAAAAATAGTACAATCTTCCGTCTATACAACATTTTTTCATTCTCGTAAAATGGTAATAGCAATATATTGTCGAAAAATGGGATAAAAGAGGGGATACTTTTGACATTGTTCTCACGTACCATTACGATGCTTGAGCAAGGGCTTGATTATGCGGCATTAAGAGAAAAAGTGATCGCCAACAATATTGCCAACGTAGATACGCCTAATTACAAGGCGAAAGACGTTCGGTTTAGGACGGAATTGGATCGTGCGCTTCAGCCGTTGGAAGCGAAACGAACGCATCCAAAGCATTTGCCGTTTCGTCATCAAATACCAAATGAATTTCTCGTGACGGCAAGGACGGATGTAGTATACAATCATAATGGAAATAATGTCGATATTGATAAAGAAATGGCAGATTTAGCAGAAAATCAAATTTATTACAACGCTTTAATCGAGCGACTTAACGGAAAATTCACAACGTTAAAGACAGTAATTAAGGGAGGAAAATAACGAATGTCTATTTTCCAAAATTTAGATATAACGGCATCTGCGCTTACGGCACAGCGGTTGCGCATGGATGTGGTTTCCTCCAATATGGCTAACGTTGATACGACGCGCGCTCGATTTGTCAATGGACAATGGGAGCCGTACCGGCGCAAATTGGTCGTCATGGAGCCACGTCAGGAAGGGTTTTCTACATATTTGCAGGCTGCAATGAACGGCCGCGCTTCTGTTGGCGACGGGGTCCAAGTCACAAAAATTGTCGAAGATCAAACTCCTTTCAAACTTGTTTACGATCCTTCTCATCCTGACGCGGACCGCAACGGATATGTCCGCCTTCCTAACGTCGATCCGTTGAAGGAAATGGTCGATTTAATGAGCGCTACGCGGTCATATGAAGCAAATGTCACTGTTTTTAACGCAACAAAAGGAATGTTAATGAAAGCATTAGAAATTGGAAAATAAAGGAGATATGAGCAATGATACAAGGAATTGATCGCTCATTGTTTTCAGGGACGGCAAATGCGGTTTCACAAGCGGTAAAACCGGCTGATGCGCAAAAGGAGTTCTCCGCCTTTTTAAAAGACGCGCTAAATAAAGTAAACGAGCAACAAATACAGGCTGATCAGCTGACGGAAAAATTGGTGAAAGGCGAAAATGTCGATTTGCATCAAGTAATGATTGCGGCGCAAAAAGCAAGCATTTCTTTGCAGCTTGCGTTGGAAGTGCGCAACAAAGTGATTGAAGCGTATCAAGAAATGATGCGAATGCAAATATAGCAATATCGACTGTGAAATAATCGGGGGAATAGTATGAACGACAAACTAAAAAAATGGCTAAATCGATTTACTTTATTTTGGAAAGAAAGAACAAAAAAACAAAAATGGATCGCTATTGCTAGCCTTGCCCTTCTCCTGATGATTATCGGCGCTACCGTATTTTTTGTGACAAGGACGGAAATGGTGCCGCTATATAGCAACTTAACGCCGCAGGAAGCGGGGCAAATTAAAGCGACGCTCGATCAGCGGAAAATTAAATCGGAAGTAGCCGATAACGGCACGACGATTAAAGTGCCGAAAGAGTTGGCAGATTCGTTGAAAGTTGAGTTAGCGGCGGAAGGAATTCCGAATAGCGGCGTGATCGACTATTCTTTCTTTGGGAAAAACGCAAGCTTCGGAATGACGGATAATGAGTTTAATGTCGTCAAACTCGAGGCAATGCAAAACGAACTGGCAAATTTAATTAAAAGCATTGACGGCGTGGAAGACGCCAAAGTAATGATTAATCTTCCACAGCCGAGCGTGTTTGCGTCCGATGATCAAGGGGAAGCTTCAGCATCGATCGTGCTGAAAACGAAACCGGGATACCAATTTAGTGACCAGCAAATCAAGGCGCTATATCATCTCGTTTCCAAAAGTGTTCCTAACCTTCCTACAGATAATATCGTCATTATGAACCAGTTTTTTGAGTATTTTGATCTGAAAAATGATGAAAAAAATTCGACAGGCACAACGTTTGCCGCACAGCAGGAAATGAAAAAACAAATTGAGCGCGACATTCAACAGCAAGTGCAGCGAATGTTGGGAACGATGATGGGACAAGATAAAGTAGCTGTTTCGGTGACAGCTGATATTGATTTTACGCAAGAAAAACGAGAAGAAAACCTTGTTGCTCCAGTTGATGAGAAAAATAACGAAGGCATTGCCGTCAGCGTGCAGCGCATTAAAGAAACTTACTCTGGAAATGGTGTGCCACCAGGCGGCACAGTTGGCACAGGGACAAACGAAGTGCCAAGCTATCAGGCTGGGGCAAACGGAGCAAATGGAAATTATGAGCGGACCGAGGAAACGATCAATAACGAAGTGAATCGGATTAAAAAGCATATCGTCGAAAGTCCATATAAAATTCGTGATTTAGGCATCCAAGTGATGGTGGAGCCGCCGGATCCGAAAGATCCAAACTCTCTGCCGCAGCAAACGATCGACGATATTCAAAAAATATTAGGAACGATTGTCAGAACGTCGATTGACAAACAATATGGTCAAACATTAACCGATCAGGATATTCAAAATCGCGTCGTCGTGTCTGTACAAAAGTTTAACGGAAAAGCGAAATTTGAGGAACCGAAACCTGCGATTCCAATGTGGGTGTATATCGTTGGCGGAATCGGCCTCGTTCTTCTTATCGCATTGCTCATCTTATGGTGGCGCGGACGCAAGGATGATGAGGAAGAAGAGGAAGAAATTTTGGAGCAGCCAACGGTTCAAGAAATTCCGGATATTCACGAAGAGCAAGAAACAGAATCGACTATGCGTCGCAAACAGTTAGAAAAATTAGCAAAAGAAAAGCCGGATGAATTTGCAAAGCTGTTGCGAACATGGCTATCGGAAGAGTAGGAGGAACGGAAAATGGAAAAACAGGGAAAACAAAGCGGGCTGACGGGGAGACAAAAAGCGGCGATCCTTCTTATTTCCCTTGGCCCAGATGTATCCGCCTCCGTTTATAAACATTTATCGGAAGAAGAAATTGAAAAGCTAACTTTAGAAATTTCGCGAATGCGTCAAGTGGGAGCAGATGAAAAAGAAGAAGTGATGGAAGAATTTCATCAAATCGCGCTGGCGCAAGATTATATCGAACAAGGCGGAATCGCCTATGCAAAGGAAGTGCTTGAAAAAGCGCTCGGTCCGGAGAAAGCGATGAATATTATCAACCGGCTAACGTCCGCCTTGATGGTGCGACCGTTCGATTTCGCCCGTAAAGCTGATCCTGCGCAAATATTAAACTTTATTCAAAACGAACATCCGCAGACGATTGCCCTTATCCTTTCTTATCTGGAACCGGCGCAAGCAGGGCAAATTTTATCGGCTTTACCGCAAGAAATGCAGGCGGATATCGCCAGACGCATCGCGTTAATGGATAGCACATCGCCTGAGATCATTAATGAAGTGGAGCAAATTTTGGAACGAAAACTATCGGCAACGGTTGTGCAAGATTATACACAAACTGGCGGTGTTGAAACCGTTGTTGAAGTGTTAAATCAGGTTGACCGCAGCACGGAACGTACGATTCTCGATGCCCTTGAAATTCAAGATCCTGAACTTGCGGAAGAAATCAAAAAACGGATGTTTGTCTTCGAAGATATTGTCACTCTTGATAATCGCTCGATTCAGCGCGTGATTCGCGAAGTCGACAACAACGATTTAGTGTTAGCGCTCAAAGTAGCAAGCGACGAAGTAAAAGAAGTGGTGTTTCGCAACATGTCAACGCGCATGGCAGAGACATTGAAAGAAGAGATGGAATTCACCGGACCTGTTCGGCTACGTGATGTTGAAGAGGCGCAGTCACGGATTGTCTCGGTGATTCGCCGCTTGGAAGAAGCGGGAGAAATTGTGATTGCTCGCGGTGGGGGAGATGATATTATTGTCTAACGTCATTAAAGCGCCATTTACGGAAACCAATCGCGCTGGCAAAAAAATGATCGAAATTAAACGCTTTGTTTTTGAGCAGCCAACCGCGCCAGACGAGCAGCAAAAAAATCATGAAGCGGCGATTGAACATGCCAAACATGAGGCAGAACAAATCAAGCGGGAAGCGGAACAATATTATGAATCGATTCAACAGCAATTGCAAAAAGAACGGGAAGCGTGGCAAATCGAAAAGGAGCAGCTCATTCAATCAGCGCGCGAAGAAGGGTATAAAGACGGATTTCAGCAAGGGAAAGAAGAAGCGCTACATCGTTACCGTGAGCTGATTGAACAGGCTCGGCACATTACGGAGGCCGCGAATGTTCAATTTTACGAACAAATCAACGCATCGGCTGAGACGGTCCTCCGCATCGGAATAAAAGTTGCGGAGCGCATTATTGGTGAAAAATTGGCGGAAAATCACGATAATTTTTTATCACTAGTAAAACGGGCGATAAAAGAAGTTCGCGAACAATCAGAAGTGACGATTTACGTTCATCCGCTTTCTTATGAAACGATCGTGAGGCGAAAAGAAGAGCTAAAAGCGTTATTTCATCATGAAGCGGATGTGTTCATTCATCCAGATGAACAGCTGGAAGAACATAGTTGCATCATTGAAACTCCGTTCGGTCGCATCGACGCAAGCGTTGATACGCAGCTAGAGCAAATAAAAGAAAAGCTGTTCGAACGGATGAAGGAGGGAATGTCCGCTGAATTGGCAAACTCTTCTTGACGAAATCGATACGATTGATTCATATAAACGGTTTGGCAAAGTTTCGCGGGTTATTGGTTTAATGATTGAAGCGAAAGGACCGGAAAGCTCGGTCGGCGATATTTGCTATATTCATACCGGAAGCGGAAAGCAAAAACAAAGGATTGCAGCAGAAGTCGTTGGATTTAAAGAGCAGCATGTATTGTTAATGCCGTTTTCTACCGTTCAACATATTTCACCGGGATGCATCGTCGAAGCGACTGGAAAACCGTTACAAATTCGCGTTGGTTTTCCACTAATCGGAAAAGTGCTTGATCCGCTCGGCTATCCTCTCGATGGCAGTCCGTTGTCGAAAGGATTGCAGCCAATTTCGATTGAGCGCAATCCACCTAATCCACTCGCAAGACCGCCGATCAGCGAACCGATCGAAGTTGGCGTGCGCGTCATTGACAGTTTGCTGACGGTTGGCAAAGGGCAGCGTGTCGGAATTTTCGCTGGTTCAGGAGTTGGAAAAAGCACATTGATGGGAATGATTGCACGCCATACGAACGCAGACATCAACGTTATCGCGTTGATCGGTGAGCGTGGGCGCGAAGTTCGTGAATTCATCGAACGAGACCTCGGCCCCGAAGGTTTGGCGCGCTCCATCGTTGTTGTTGCGACTTCCGATCAGCCAGCGCTGATGCGGGTAAAAGGAGCATACACCGCCACGGCGATTGCCGAGTATTTCCGCGACCAAGGGATGGATGTCATGTTTATGATGGACTCGGTCACGCGCGTTGCGATGGCACAGCGGGAAATTGGACTGGCGATCGGCGAGCCGCCGACAACAAAAGGATATACACCGTCCGTGTTTGCGATATTGCCGAAACTGCTGGAACGCACAGGAACGAACGCTTACGGTACGATCACCGCGTTTTATACGGTGCTTGTCGACGGCGACGATATGAACGAGCCGATCGCCGATACAGTGCGCGGCATTTTGGACGGACATTTCGTCCTTGAACGCAGTTTGGCCAATAAAGGGCAGTATCCGGCGATTAACGTATTAAAAAGCGTCAGCCGCGTGATGAATCACATTATTTCTCCAGAGCACCGGCAAGCGGCGGATAAGCTCCGTCAGCTTCTATCCACTTATATTAATTCGGAAGACTTAATCAATATCGGGGCGTACAAGCGGGGATCGTCAAAAGAAATTGATGAAGCGATTCGCTATTACCCAGAAATCATTTCTTTTTGCAAACAAGATATTGATGAGAAAGTGACAAAAGATGAAAGTATTGAGACGCTCATTCATTTAATGCATACAGGGTGAAAAACGATGGGATACGTGTTTAAGTTGCAAAAAGTTTTAACAATGAAAGAAAACGAGAAAAAGCAAGCAGTGGGAGAATACACCGAAGCTGTGCAGCGTTTTCAGGAAGTGGCGGAAAAATTATACCATTTTCTTAAGCAAAAGGAACAATACGAAGAAATGCATAAACAAAAACTTCAAGCAGGATTGCCGATTCAAGAAATTCGTCATTTCCAGCAGTTTATTTCCAATCTTGAACGGACGATCCGCCATTATCAGCTTCTGGTCATGCAAGCAAGGGAACAAATGCAGCGCAAGCAAATAAAATTAACAGAGCTTAATATAGAAGTGAAAAAATTTGAAAAAATGAAAGAAAAATATATGCAAGCTGTTGTTGATGCGGAAAGAATTGCAGAAAACAAATGGATGGACGAAATTTCGATTCAACGTTTTGTGCATCGGGGAGATTAGGAGAGATGGCAGAAAATCAAGAAATGGAGAAAGAAAAAAAAGGAAGCAAACTCCAATGGTTTTTGTTTATCATCGTCATTCCAACATTGTTTGCGGCAGCGTTGGCCTTTGTCATTATGGCAATTGCCGGGATCAACGTTTTTGACGCGGTGAAAAAGCATAGCAAAGACATTCCGGTTGTTTCACAATATGTAGATGTGCAAAAAGCCAAGAGCGAATGGAAAAAAGAATTCGGAAAAACAATCGAAGAGAAAAACAAAATCATCGCGAAACAGCAGAAAGAAATCAAAAAATTGGAAAATGAACTAGCCACGAAACAGCAGGAAGTAGATGATCTAAAAACAGAAGTCGACAGCTTACACGAGGAATTATCAGCCGCTGAAACGGCAGGAGGAGCCAATGCGCAAGCACCAGCACCAACGATGGAAGACGTTGCGCGAATGTATGAAACGATGTCGGAGAAAAACGCTGCAATGATTTTGGCCAAAATGCCTGAAAGCGAAGTGTTGGCGATCTTATCCTCATTAGACAGCGAGAAAGCGGCGGCGATTTTAGAAAACATGTCACCTGATGATGCGGCAAAATACACATCGATGCTAGCACAACGCGCTAAAGAAAATCCACCCGTTGAGGAGGCGGCAAGGTGAAAATTGGGACTAGCTATCAACCGTTCATTCAACAAATGGTAGGACCGCCAAAAGAAGCGGCCGCGAAATCAGCGGCGGGAAACGGAGAAACAAGTCCGTTCCAGCAGCTGCTAACGATCATGGGAACGAATACAAAAAATGAGGAAGGAAACGTTCTCGTTTCTCGTGGGAGTGTTTCCGAGCCATCGAAACAACAGGAAGATGCAACAGGCCAAATGGCGATAGAGGAATGGCTTCTTTTTCTCCTTTTCATATGGAACAACATGCAAGAGGCGAATCAGATGGATGATTCTTCTGCTTTTCCTAGCCGCCCAATAGGGCAAGCTGTTGCAAATAATGAAGCGATGGCGCGGTTCATCAGGCAAATGGACAAAGACATGCTCATGAAACAAGTAAGCAACGTTATTAATGATGAATTGCCGTCACGCTTGCTTTCCCTTTTTGATAGCGACGCGTTTGTCCAGTTTATCAAGCAAATAGACAAACACGCACTCACAGAACAAATAAGCAATGTGATTAATGGCGAGTCATCATCTCGTTTGTACTCTTTTCTTGATGCTGATATGCATCCTTTGCTGCAAAACGGGTCAGAAAGAAAAGAACAGATCATCGATATACAAACGCTTTTGCGAGAAACGCTGGAGAGATTGAATAGACAAGAAGAAAAAAGCGCAAAAGTTTCTAGTAACAGTATTAAAACAGGGATGTTGCAAAATCGGTTTTTGCCTTCATCTCCGTCCGTTTTCAGTAAAAGCTTTGATTTGTCGTTGGGCAATGTAGCGGATGCTGAAAACATAGAAAAACAGAAAAATAGCGGCATGACGTTGTTTAATGTGTCGTTGCCAAACGGAAATACCGTTGTATCACAAGAGAACGCGCCGGTTATTGTTGTTGACAAAAAAGCCAATGGCTCATTTCTCCAACAATTAACAAATATTATCCAATCAAGCCGGTTTACTCGTTTCCAAAATGGAAATGCACAACTTGTCATTCGCCTTTATCCCGAACATTTAGGAACATTGACCGTCAAAATTATGCGGGAACATGGAATGTTGACGGCAAAGCTGATTGCATCGACAGATTCGGCAAAAGAGCTTTTGGATGCAAATTTGCCGCAGCTTTATCACGCTTTGTCAACGGAAAATATAACGGTTGAAAAGTGGAACGCATTGGCGCAAGATCGCTACATGCCTGCATTTTATCAAGAAGAACGCGGACATGAACAAAAGGAGCGCCAGCAGCGAAAGGAAGAAAAAGCAAAGAAACAATCTTTCCATGACAAGTTTATGACAGAAATAATCGATACGGAAGTGTAGGAGGGGAAGCCGTGACAACAAATGGAATTGATCCAAGCTTGCTGTTGGAGAATTATAATCCGCCCGAACGGAAAACCGGAAATCAAATATTAGGAAAAGACGATTTTTTGAAAATTTTGCTTGCCCAATTGCAAAACCAAGATCCGTTAAACCCGATGGAAGATAAAGAGTTTATCGCGCAAATGGCCAATTTTTCTACTCTAGAACAAATGATCAATATTTCAAGCATGTTCGAGCAGTTGATGCAAACGCAAAATAATCAAGCGCTGCTTCGCTACAGTGAATGGATCGGCAAAAATGTGTATTGGCAAGAAGAGGGAAACACGAAAAGCGGGATCGTGAAATCGGTGTCGCAAAAAGATAATCAAATTTTTCTAGAATTGGATAACGGCGCAACAATCGATGCGAGCCTTGTTATGAAAGTAGAATCTAAATAAATGAAAGGGAGAGGATTGCAATGCTTCGTTCCATGTATTCGGGAATTAGCGCGATGAAAAACTTCCAAGTAAAGTTGGATGTCATCGGAAACAACATCGCCAATGTCAATACGTATGGATTTAAAAAAGGAAGAACGATTTTTAAAGATTTAGTGAGCCAGCAAATCGCGGGGGCAAGCGGCCCGACAGCAAATCGTGGCGGAGTAAACCCGAAGCAAGTTGGTTTAGGAATGCAGCTAGCAGCCATTGATACCGTCCATACGCAAGGAAGCACGCAACCGACAGGGCGCCCGCTAGATTTGGCGATTTCTGGCGACGGATTTTTCGTCCTAGAAGATGCAAATGGAACCAATCGATTATACACAAGAGCAGGTAATTTTTACTTAGATGCTGGAGATGGTACTAACAGATATATCGTCAGTGCTGACGGACGCTATTTACTTGGTACAAGCGGACGCATCGGAATTCCTGTAACTGCGCAAAGCGTTAGTATCGGGACGGATGGAACCGTCAGCTACGTAGATGCAAACGGACAATTACAGACGGCAGGTAAAATCCAACTAGCAAAATTTTCTAATAATGAAGGGTTAGAAAAGGTGGGGGACAACCTTTTCAGACCGACAGCCAACTCTGGAGCAGCAAATATAGGTGATCCTGGCGCTAATGGCATTGGCACGATCGTCGCCGGCGCTCTTGAAATGTCCAACGTCGACCTTGCCGAAGAGTTTACGGAAATGATCGTCGCGCAGCGCGGTTTCCAAGCGAATACGCGCATTATTACAACATCCGATGAAATTTTGCAAGAGCTTGTCAACTTGAAGAAATAGTAAAGGGGGGAGGGTACTAGCCGCCGGCTAGTGCCCTGCGCATCCATGATTACGTTAACGCGGCTAAACGGAAAAAAGTTTGTATTAAATGCCATTTATATTGAACAAGTCGAAGCATTTCCGGATACAACGATTACATTAACGAATGGAAAAAAATTTGTCGTACGCGAATCAGTGCAAGACGTTATCGCGTTGGTAAGCGACTTCTACCGGCAAATTGCGGTGCTGCGCTTACCGGAAGGCTTAGGAGGATCAGAAAGTGAAAGGTAACCTAATCAAAACGATGCTAATCATCCTAGTGGTTATTGCACTCATCGGTGCGATCGCTTTAATTGCTGTGCTGAAACTGACGGGAGCAAAAGGCGAAAGCGCGCCAAGCGCCGATGAAATTGTCGAAAGTTCGATTGACATCCCTGAAATAACGACGAATTTAGCAGACGGAAGATATGTGAAAATTTCCTTTAAGATTCAAACAAATAGCAAAGAAGGGAAAGAAGAAGCGGAAAAACGCGACTTTCAAATTAAAAATATTATTATCGAAGAACTTTCTGAAATGAAAGCAGAAAGTTTTAAAGGAAAAAAAGGGATGACTTCCTTTGAAGAGCGTTTAAAACAGCAAATTAATCAAATTATGCAAAATGGAAAAGTGGAGCAAGTATACATTACCTCCTTTGTCCTCCAATAGTTTGTACCGTTAGGAGGGAACAACGATCATGACGACTGGCGAAGTATTATCGCAAAGCGAAATCGACGCGTTGTTGGCCGCATTGTCTACGGGGGAAATAAGCGCGGAAGAATTGAAAAAGGAAGAAGAAGGAAAACGTGTCAAAGTGTATGACTTTAAGCGGGCGCTTCGCTTTTCAAAGGATCAAATCCGCAGTTTAACGCGCATTCACGAGAATTTTGCAAGATTATTGACTACTTTTTTCGCGGCGCAATTGCGTACATACGTGCAAATATCGGTGGCGTCGGCCGATCAAATACCGTATGAAGAGTTTATTCGTTCCCTTCCGAAATTGACGTTTTTAAACGTCTTTGAAGTTCCGCCGCTGAATGGACATATATTAGTGGAAGTGAATCCAAACGTCGCCTATGCGATGCTTGATCGCGTGATGGGTGGAAGTGGAACGAGTGTGAACAAAGTCGATAATTTAACGGAAATTGAAACGCGGATTATGTCCAATTTATTTGATAAAGCTTTTTCCAATTTGCGCGACGCATGGGAATCAGTGGCGGAAATTGATCCTGTTTTCACAAATTTTGAAGTAAATCCGCAGTTTTTGCAAATGATCTCTCCGAATGATACGGTTGTTGTGATTTCGCTGAACACACAAATCGGTGAGACGAGCGGAATGATGAATATTTGCATTCCTTATATTGTACTAGAGCCGGTTATGCCAAAGCTTTCTGTCCATTATTGGATGCAGGCGCAAAAAAAAGAGAGTTCGCCGGAAGAAACAGAAGCGCTGGAACGGCGAATTCGCTTCGCGAAACTCCCGATTATCGCCGAACTTGGCACGTCCACTATCACCATTCAAGAATTTTTGCAGCTGGAAGTCGGCGATGTGATCGAGCTCGATCAGTCCATTCAGCAGCCGCTTCTTGTCAAAGTCGGGAACATTCCAAAATTTATTGGTCAGCCAGGCAGAAAAAATAAAAGGTTGGCGGTGCAAATTTTAGACACGTTTAAGGGGGAAGAAAATTACGATGATGAATGATGATATGCTATCCCAAGATGAAATCGATGCGCTGTTGCGCGGGACAGACGAAAATGACGATATTCCCCAGCTGGATGAGGTATTGTCGCCGCTCGAGCGAGACGCGCTTGGGGAGGTTGGCAACATTTCGTTTGGAAGTTCGGCAACGGCGCTGTCGGTGTTGTTAAATCAAAAAGTGGAGATTACAACGCCAAGCGTCTCGATCATTCAAAGAAAAAACATTGACAGCGAATTTCCGCAGCCGTACGTGGCGATTCAAGTCAATTATACGGATGGATTTTTAGGGACGAATTTGCTCGTCATTAAGCAAGAAGACGCGGCTATTATCGCGGACTTGATGCTGGGCGGTGATGGGACGAATACAGCGGGTGAATTGGGAGAAATTCAATTAAGCGCTGTGCAGGAAGCGATGAACCAAATGATGGGGTCAGCGGCGACGTCGATGTCCACCATTTTCGGCAAACGTGTCGATATTTCTCCCCCGACCGTTCACCTGTTGGACATAAAAGAAAAAAAAGGAATCGAATATTTGCCGGACGAAGATATACTTATTAAAGTTTCCTTTCGCTTGAAAATTGGCGATTTAATTGATTCGAACATTATGCAGCTATTGCCCATTGATTTTGCGAAAGAGCTTGTGCAACAGCTGCTTCATTCCAATGGTGAAACAAATTCTTCCAACAGCGCGGCAGAAGCGGGAAAAGAAACTGCTGCGCAAGAGGCGGCAGTCTCCCAACCGTCTGTAACTGCTGAAACAATCGGAGCCCAGCCATCTTACGAACCCTCCAAAACGGCGGCGCGTGAAACGACAAATCGTTTTGGAGCGAACGCTAGAGCAGGAGAACGGCAAATTCAATCGGTTGATTTTGCTGAATTTGAGCCGTCTCCATCGGTGGATACGGAAGTGAAAAACTTATCGCTTCTCCTTGACGTTCCGCTTCAAGTCACCGTTGAACTCGGCCGTACGAAACGTTCTGTTCAAGAAATTTTGCATTTATCATCAGGCTCGATTATCGAATTGGACAAATTGGCTGGAGAACCTGTTGATATATTAGTAAACAATAAGCTTATCGCTAAAGGGGAAGTTGTTGTGATCGATGAAAATTTTGGCGTGCGCGTTACAGATATTATTAGTCAAAGCGATCGCTTAAAAAGGCTAAAATAATTGTTTAGGAGGTTAGTAGACAATGGCAAGAATATTGGTTGTCGACGATGCTGCGTTTATGAGAATGATGATCAAGGATATTTTAACAAAAAATGGGCATGAAGTAGTAGCGGAAGCAGCCGATGGCTTGCAAGCGATTGAAAAGTATAAAGAAACTCGTCCCGATATCGTCACGATGGACATTACGATGCCGGAGATGGACGGTATTACTGCATTGAAAGAAATTAAAAAAATTGATAGCAATGCAAAAGTCATTATGTGTTCGGCGATGGGGCAGCAGGCAATGGTCATTGACGCCATTCAAGCAGGTGCAAAAGATTTTGTCGTCAAACCGTTCCAAGCTGACCGTGTCATTGAGGCGATCAATAAAACGCTTGGATAAAGTGTAAGAGGTGGAGCGAGTTTGCTACAGTCACGAATCATTCCGTTGTTTTTCTGCATCGTTGTCGCGATTGCTGCGCAACCAGGATTTCCTGTTTTTGCGGAGCAATCGCCGACCGTGGAAGAATGCTTAAAGCATCCTGACTTGTGCGAGCAGCCGGCTGATTCACATAAAAACGAAGTTGCGCCAACGCCGGATGAGCAAACGTCGCCTTTTTCCGTTTGGGATGCCATCAAACTCATTGGCGCAACGGCGTTTGTGCTTTTGCTCATTTACGGATTGCTAAAATTTCTCCATCGTCAAGGCCAGTTGTTTTCCGGAAAAAAAGGAGTCATTGAACATCTTGGCGGGACAAGCGTTGGCAGCAATCGTTCAGTCCAATTGGTAAAAGTGGGAAATCACATTCTTGTGATCGGTGTTGGCGAATCGATTCAATTATTGCGGGAAATCGACGATGAGCAAGAAATAAACGAAATTTTAGCGATGCATAATGAACGATTGCAGCAAATGTTGGAACCGGGTAAATGGGGAGCCCGCATGCGCGGTTATTTCACAGCGAAACGAAAACAGACAGACGATCGCCATGATGAGTTTCGCGAGATGTTCACAAGACAAATGCAGGAGCTGTCAATGAAGCGTAAAGAACTATTGAAGCAGATTGAACAGAAAGGAACGGCATCCGATGAATGAATTTGTGCAAATGTTTAATCAAGTCGCTCCTGAAAATGTTTCTACATCCGTGAAGCTGCTGCTGCTGTTAACCGTATTGTCCATCGCTCCTGGCATTTTAATTATGATGACGTGCTTTACGCGCATTATTATCGTTTTATCGTTTGTCCGCACATCGCTTGGAACGCAGCAAACGCCGCCAAACCAAGTATTGATCGGTTTAGCGATGTTTTTAACATTTTTCATTATGGCGCCAACTTTTAAAGAAATAAACGATCAGGCGCTACAACCGTTGTTTTCGGAAAAAATTAATTTGGAGCAAGCGTATGAACGCGCTTCTGTGCCGATAAAAGAGTTTATGAGCAAGCATACGCGGCAAAAAGATTTGGCATTGTTTTTATCATATAGCGGCGCGGAAAAGCCGAAAACTGTGCAAGATATTCCGCTGTCAACGCTTGTTCCGGCGTTTGCGATTAGCGAAATAAAAACGGCATTTCAAATGGGGTTTATGATTTTTATTCCGTTTCTTGTCATTGATATGATTGTCGCGAGCGTGTTGATGTCGATGGGAATGATGATGCTGCCGCCTGTGATGATTTCATTGCCGTTTAAAATTTTGCTATTTGTTCTTGTCGATGGATGGTATTTAGTCGTGAAATCGCTGTTAGAAAGCTTTCAATAAAGTAGGTGGCAAATATGAGCGCCGATTTTGTCATTCGTGTGGCGGAGCAAGGAGTATATGTAGTTTTAATGGTGTGCGGTCCGCTTCTCTTGTTGTCCCTTGCCGTTGGACTGATTATTAGCATTTTCCAGGCGACGACGCAAATTCAAGAGCAGACGCTCGCATTTGTACCGAAAATCGTCGCAGTGTTAGTCGGGCTTGTTTTTTTCGGGCCGTGGATGTTGACGAAAATGGTGTCATATGCATATGAGATTTTGAACAATTTAACAAAATATATAGGCTGATGAGTGATGGAGCAATTATTATTACATTTTCCGGCGTTTTTGCTCGTTTTTGCGCGGGTCGCTTCCTTTTTTGCGACATTGCCGCTGTTTTCGTATCGAACGATTCCAATGGCGCATAAAATCGGACTATCGTTTTTTCTAAGTTGGATGATGTTTTTTGCCATTTCTAAACCGACGGTCGCTTTAGACGAAACGTATGTGCTGCTTGTGGTCAAAGAAGTGCTCGTTGGCCTTTGCATTGGCTTATTTGCCTATATGATCATATCGGCGATTCAAATCGTCGGCGGGCTGATCGACTTTCAAATGGGATTTGCCATCGCAAACGTCATCGACCCGCAGACAGGCGCGCAAAACCCGTTGATGGGGCAATATTTTTACACGTTTGCTTTGTTGCTGTTGCTTTCTGTAAATGGACACCATCTTTTGCTCGACGGAGTGTTTTACAGCTATCGGTTTATTCCGCTTGACCATTGGCCGCGTTTGGATCACGGCCATGTCGCCGAATACGTCGTTCAATCGTTTAGCGCGATGTTTGCCATTGCTTTTCAAATGTCGGTCCCGCTTGTCGGCTGTTTATTTTTAGTCGATGTTGCGCTTGGAATTATGGCGCGGACAGTCCCACAGCTCAATATTTTCGTCGTCGGGTTTCCGGTGAAAATTGCGGTGGGGTTTATATTGCTAATTGTAACGATGGCAGCGATGTTTATCGCTGTCCGCCACTTGTTCGATACGATGTTTTTGTCGATGCGTGAGCTGATGAAGCTTTTAGGGGGACCGTAAATGAGCGAATTGCGCCTTGATTTGCAATTTTTTGCCGGCGAAAAAACGGAGAAAGCGACTCCGCGAAAGCGGCAAGAAGTTCGCGGAAAAGGGCAAGTTGCCAAAAGCGCCGACGTTAACACGGCGCTTGTCATGCTCGTTGTTTTTCTCGTTTTGCACTTCTCCGGCACTCATTATAAAGAGCTGTTTTTGCGATTAATGCATCAATCGTTTGAACAATATACGCTCGTGGATCTAACCGTTGATTCGGTTCACCGCATTTTTCTCACATTGTTAAAAAATGTAGCGATGATTGTCGCGCCGATTTTTCTCGCGGCAGTGGCCGCCGCTTGTTTGGCCAATTTTTTGCAAGTAGGATTTTTGTTTACGGCAGAACCGCTGAAAATAAACTGGACTAGGCTTGATCCCATTCAAGGGTTTAAGCGGATGATATCGCTGCGTGCGCTCGTCGAACTGCTAAAATCGCTTTTAAAAATTAGCGTTGTCGGGCTTGTTACGTTTGCTTTGCTATGGTTTCAGCTTGATCATATTTTGTCGCTAACGACGAAATCGTTGGGAGCGACATTAAGCGCATTAGCTAGTTTAACGGTAAAAATGGGGCTTTATGCTTCTTTTTCCCTGTTGTTTCTCGCCATTTTCGATTATTTATATCAGCGTTTTGAATTTGAGAAAAATATCCGAATGTCAAAACAAGATATTAAAGACGAATACAAAAAAACAGAAGGAGACCCATTAATTAAGTCTAGAATTAAGCAAAAGCAGCGGGAAATGGCGATGAGGCGGATGATGCAAGAGGTGCCGAAAGCCGACGTCGTCATCACGAACCCGACGCACTATGCAGTGGCGCTAAAATATGAAGACGGAAAAATGGATGCGCCGATTGTCGTCGCAAAGGGCGTCGATTACGTTGCTATAAAAATCAAGCAACTTGCGAAAGAGCATGATGTCGTGACGGTAGAAAATCGTCCGCTTGCCCAGGCGCTTTACCGGCAAACGGAAGTAGGCGATATGATTCCGGAAGAGTTTTTTAAAGCGGTAGCGGAAATTTTAGCGTACGTGTACCGCTTGAAGCGAAAAGTCTAGCAGTAGGGAGAGAACATGTATGCAAGCAAGAGATTTATCAGTGTTATTGATGGTTGTCTTAATTGTGGCAATGCTGATTATACCACTACCGTCATGGCTATTGAGCGTGCTGATCATTATCAATATTTCGCTTGCGCTGCTGGTTCTCCTTACGTCGATGAATATGAAAGAGCCGCTGCAGTTTTCGATTTTTCCGTCCCTTTTATTGCTCCTTACACTATTTCGGCTGGGGTTAAACGTTTCTACGACTCGTTCGATTTTAAGCAAAGGAGAAGCGGGAGGAGTCGTCGAAACGTTCGGGACGTTTGTTGTTGGCGGCAACGTCGTCGTCGGCTTCGTCGTGTTTTTGATTTTAATTATTATTCAATTTGTCGTCATTACAAGAGGCGCTGAACGCGTATCAGAAGTGGCGGCACGCTTTACGCTCGATGCAATGCCGGGGAAGCAAATGAGCATTGACGCGGATTTAAATGCCGGAATGATTTCAGAGCAAGAAGCGCGGCAGCGCCGCGAAAAAATCGCCCAAGAAGCGGACTTTTACGGGGCGATGGATGGGGCAAGCAAATTTGTCAAAGGCGATGCGATTGCCGGAATGGTGATTGTCGTCATTAACATGCTATTTGGCATGGTGATTGGCGTCGTTCAACAAGGTCTTGACATATCTGAAGCGGCACAGCGCTACACGCTTTTAACCGTTGGCGATGGAATCGTCAGCCAAATTCCCGCATTATTAATCTCAACAGCTACAGGAATTGTCGTGACAAGAGCTGCATCGGATAGCAATCTCGGCGGCGATATTATGAAGCAGCTGTTTGCGTTTCCGAAAATGCTGTATGTAACAGCAGGAACGATTTTCTTATTAGGTTTGCTCACGCCGATTAATGATGTGCTTACGGTTCCAATCGCCGGCTTGCTTGCGCTTGGCGGATATCGTTTTGCCGCACAAGCGGCCCGTCAGGAAGCGGCGCCTTCGCAAGAAGAAACGGAAGAGACGGAAATGGATGAATTGAAAAGTCCTGAAAGTGTCATTCATCTGCTTAATGTCGATCCGATTGAGTTTGAGTTTGGCTATGCCTTAATTCCGCTAGCCGATGCGAACCAAGGCGGCGATTTGCTTGATCGGATTGTCATGATCCGCCGGCAGCTCGCCCTAGAGCTGGGGTTGGTTATTCCGGTCGTCCGCATCCGCGATAATATTCAACTTCAGCCTAATGAGTATCGCTTGAAAATTAAAGGGAATGAAGTAGCGCGCGGCGAGTTGCTCTTAGATCATTATTTAGCAATGAGCCCAGGAATCGAAGACAATTCCATTGAAGGGATCGATACGGTGGAGCCGGCGTTTGGACTTCCAGCAAAATGGATTTCTGAAGATATGAAAGATCGGGCGGAAATGTTGGGCTATACCGTTGTTGACCCGCCGTCCGTCGTTTCCACGCATATTACAGAAGTGTTAAAAGCGCATGCTCATGAACTGTTAGGGCGTCAGGAAACGAAACAGCTTGTTGATCATTTAAAAGAATCGTATCCGGTATTAGTGGAAGAAGTGACCCCGAACCCGCTTTCGATCGGCGAAGTACAGAAGGTGCTAGCGAAACTATTAAAAGAAAAAGTATCGATCCGAAATTTGCCGCTCATTTTTGAAACGTTGGCTGATTTTGCCCGCATGACGACAGATACGGACATATTAACTGAATACGTGCGGCAAGCGTTAGCGCGGCAAATTACGAATCAATATGTTATTCCAGGAGAACCGCTAAAAGTAATTACGTTATCGGGAAAAGTTGAAAAAACGATTGCCGATGCAGTACAACAGACCGAACACGGCAGTTATTTATCGCTTGATCCGGCGTTGTCGCAGTCGATCATCGAAGCGATTGCCGCGCAACTTGAACAGCATCCGTTTGCGAATCAAACGCCGATTTTGCTTTGTTCCCCTGCTGTGCGCATGTATGTGCGGCAATTGACGGAACGACATTTTCCAAACTTGCCAGTTTTATCTTACAATGAACTTGAGGCGAATGTGGAAGTTCAAAGCGTTGGGATGGTGGATATAGAATGAAAGTAAAAAAATTTGTGGCACCGTCGATGCCGGAAGCGATGAAAATGATTCGCGCCGAACTGGGAAACGATGCGGTGATTCTAAATTCAAAAGTCGTTCGGAAAGGCGGATTTTTTGGATTGTTTACCAAAAAAAATATTGAGGTGATAGCCGCCGTCGATCCGCAGCCCACGCGCCAAAGATCGGAGAGAAAAAAGGAGGAGGCCCCATTTTCCGCCTCGTTTCTTGCCGAAAAAAAGCAGAAAGAAGATGCGAATTTGCTTCATGAACTGAAAGAGTTAAAAACAATGTTAAAACAGCTGTCAACGAACGTCAATGCCGGCTTTTCCCAATATCCAGGACTATTGAATGAAGTGCACTACCGGCTTGTAAAACAAGAAATTTCCGTTCCGTTTGTGCAAGAAATCATGGCTGATTTGCTAGAACGATGGTACACCAACGGCGGAAACGCGACGGAAAGACAAGTGTTCGCTTGGGCAAAAGAAATAATGAGGGAAAAATTATCACCGCTTCCGTTCGGCGGAATCTCCTTTCAAAAAAAATATATTAATGTCGTCGGGCCGACAGGGGTAGGAAAAACAACGACATTGGCCAAAATCGCAGCACGCTGCGTTTTGCAGCATGGAAAAAACATTGCGTTTATTACGACGGATACGTATCGGATTGCGGCTATCGATCAATTGAAAACATATGCGAAAATTTTAAATGTACCGCTTGAAGTTTGTTATAATTTGCAAGATTTCCATGAAGCGAAGAAAAAGCTGTCCGATCGCGACGTTGTGCTTATTGATACGGCAGGACGAAATTTCCGCCATCCACAATATGTCAAAGATTTGCGAAATATTATCGATTTTGACGAAGAAATGGAGACATTTCTCGTATTTGCGCTGACGGCAAAATATGACGATATGAAGGCCATTTATGAACAGTTTTCCCTCATTCCGATTGATCGCTTCATTTTTACAAAATTGGATGAAACAACTCGTTACGGTGCGATGTTTAATTTAATGATGGAATATAAAGTAGGGGCGTCTTACTTAACAAACGGCCAAAATGTTCCCGACGATATGGTCGAAGCATCTGTTGAACACATTATCAATATGTTGTTTGGAGTCGAACAACTATGAGAGATCAAGCGGAAAGCTTACGGTTGCGATTAAGTAGGCAAAGCGAACGGCAAAGAGAAACAAAAGCGATTGCGATCACCAGCGGAAAAGGCGGGGTCGGCAAATCGAACGTTTCGCTAAACTTTTCGATCACGTTGTCCAAACGCGGTTTTCGTGTATTGTTGCTTGACATGGATATTGGGATGGGAAACATCGATATCTTGCTCGGCCAATCGTCTAGCGCGACTATCATTGATTTATTTCACAAACGACTTTCGTTGTATGAGCTTATTAAAAACGGTCCGGAAAATATTTCGTTTATTGCTGGGGGAACGGGACTGGCAAATGTGTTTACAATGGATGATGAAAAAATCGACTACTTTTTGACACAGTTACAATCAGTTTCAGAACAATACGACTATTTGATTTTCGATATGGGAGCGGGTATTTCCGAAGACCGCCTCCGTCTTTTAAAGTCGGTTCATGAGATTTTTATCGTCACGACACCGGAACCGACAGCGGTTACGGATGCATACGCGATGATGAAATATGTTCACATGCAAGAAAAGAATGTCCCGTTTTATGTCATCGTCAACCGGGCCCAAACGGAGCAAGAAGGGTGGGATACGCTTCAGCGCTTGAAACGTGTGGCGAAACAGTTTCTTGGTAAAGATATCATTCCGTTGGGCATTTTGCCGGAAGATCGTTCCGTCTCTAAGGCGGTGGTGCGGCAAACTCCGTTTTTGTTGTTCGATCCTGTTTCCAAAGCTAGCCGCGCAATGCATATGTTAACTGACCGTTATTTGTCGGCGCGGTTCATTGATGAAGAACGAGTCCATCGTCCGTTTAACTTCTTTGCTAGACTGCGGCATTTTCTTTTAGAAAGGTAGAGCATACATGAGCAAGGTAAAAGTACTCGTTGTGGATGACTCAGCTTTTATGAGGAAGCTGATTACTGATTTTCTTTCTGAAAGCCCTCAAATCGAAGTCGTCGGAACGGCTAGAAACGGAAAGGAAGCGTTAGAAAAAGTTTCCGTGTTAAACCCGGATGTTGTTACATTGGATGTCGAGATGCCGGTGATGAATGGGCTTGAAGCGCTTAAACAAATGATGAAAAAACATCCGCTTCCTGTTGTTATGTTATCTAGCACGACGACAGAAGGCGCGGAAAATACGATTACCGCTATGCAATATGGGGCGATCGACTTTGTCGCGAAACCGTCTGGCGTCATTTCGCTAGATTTATATAAAGTGAAGGAAGAATTGATAAACAAGGTGCTGCTGGCAAGCCGCGCCAACGTGCGGGCGATCTCCCGAGACGACGAGGGAGAAATGGGGGCAAACCAACGGATAAGAACGTTTTACGAGCAAAAGCATCAACGCAAAAAAATCGTTTGTATCGGAACGTCGACGGGAGGGCCACGCGCGTTGCAGCAAGTGTTAACGAAATTGCCGGAAAATATCGCCGCACCAATTATGATCGTTCAACATATGCCAAAAGGGTTTACAAAATCATTGGCGCAAAGGCTTGATTCGCTTTCAGCGATTGCCGTGAAAGAGGCGGAAGACGGGGAAACGTTGCAAAACGGCACCGCTTATATTGCGCCCGGCGGGTTTCATCTATTAGTTCATGAGGCAAAAGGATCGCTTACTGCTTGCGTGGAACAGTCGCCGCCGCGAAACGGTCATCGCCCATCTGTGGATGTATTGTTTGAGTCAATAAGCGCATTGACAGACTATGAGAAAATTGCGGTGATTATGACAGGGATGGGTTCGGACGGAACGGCGGGATTGCGGCGATTAAAAGAAAGCGGAAATGCAAAAGTGATCGCTGAAGATGAAAAAACGGCGGTAGTGTTTGGGATGCCGAAAGCGGCGATTCAAGCAAACGTAGTAGATGTGGTCGTGCCTTTAGAACAAATTGCGGACATGATTGTTAAATATGTAGAGGGGTAAGGGGGAAAAGGCGATGGACATGAGTCAATATTTGGAAGTTTTCATTGATGAAAGTAAAGAGCATTTGCAAACGATCAATGAACAGTTGCTAGAATTGGAAAAAACGCCTGAAGACATGTCGATTGTAAATGAAATTTTCCGTTCAGCGCATACGCTGAAGGGAATGTCTGCGACAATGGGGTTTGAGGATTTAGCGAATTTGACCCATCAAATGGAAAATGTGCTTGATGGGATTCGCAACCATAAAATTACCGTTACTTCAGAAATATTAGATGTCGTCTTTCAAGCGGTTGATCATTTGGAAGCGATGATTATGTCCATTGCGGAAGGCGGTGATGGTAAGCGCGACGTAAAAGAGGTAGTGGAACAATTAAAGCGGATTGAACGTGGAGAGTCACCGGCTGAATTGATAACGGTAGCAGAGCGCCCTAGTTCTTCGGTGTCGCTTTCCCAAACTTACGGAGAATTTGAGTACAATGTGTTGCAACAATCAAAAGAGCAAGGTTTTTTCGCATATGAAATACGCGTCAAATTGCGGGACGATTGTTTATTAAAAGCGGCGCGCGTGTTTATGGTTTTTGAGGCGCTAAACGAAGCGGGAGAAGTGATTAAATCAAACCCGCCTGTAGAGATGCTGGAAGAGGAGCAGTTTGACCAAGAATTTGTCGTAACCGTTGTATCGAAAAAATCCGCTGAAGAATTATACGAACGGATTATGAAAGTTTCTGAGATTGAAGAAGTAGAGGTCGTGCCGTTTGATGTGGAGGAGCGGAAGAAAACGAGCGTTGCTGAAGCCGCCCAAGCGGAAGCACGGCAGCAAGAAGCAGCAACGGTTCAAGCCGAGCAGCAAAAACAAAAGAAAGATTCTGAGCCAAACGCAACGACAAAGCAGTCGGCATCAGTGAATAAAACGATTCGCGTTAATATCGAACGCCTCGATATTTTAATGAACTTATTCGAGGAACTTGTTATCGACCGTGGACGTTTGGAACAAATTTCCCGGGAATTGAACCATCCGGAGCTTCATGAAACGGTTGAACGAATGTCGCGCATTTCCAGCGATTTGCAAAACATTATTTTAAATATGCGCATGGTGCCGGTAGAAACGGTTTTTAACCGCTTTCCGCGCATGGTTCGCCAGCTGGCGCGCGAATTAGGGAAAAAAGTAAATTTGGAAATCATCGGTGCGGAAACAGAGCTGGACCGCACGGTTATTGACGAAATCGGAGACCCGCTCGTTCACCTTCTCCGCAACGCGATTGACCATGGCATTGAAATGCCGGATGTGCGCCGAGCAAACGGCAAACCGGAAGAAGGAACGGTCAAGCTGAAAGCATATCATAGCGGCAATCATGTGTTTATTGAAATAGAGGACGATGGTGCCGGCATTAATCGTGATAAAGTGTTGCAAAAAGCGATCGATAAAGGTATTGTTTCCAAACAAAACGCCGACAATTTAACGGATCGACAAATATATGAGCTTATTTTCTCTCCTGGTTTTTCGACGGCGGACAAAATTTCCGATATTTCCGGACGCGGCGTCGGGCTTGATGTCGTCAAAAGCACGATCGAATCACTTGGCGGCACAGTTGCAGTGGATTCCGAAGAAGGAAAAGGCACCATCTTTTCCATTCAGCTTCCGCTGACATTGTCGATTATTTCAGTATTACTTGTTGAAATTCAGCAAGAAAAATATGCGATTCCGTTGTCGTCTATTATTGAAACGGCGATCATTAAAAAAGAAGACATTTTTCATGCACATAACCAACAAGTCATTGATTTTCGCGGAAAAGTTGTCCCGCTTGTGTTCTTGAAAGAAATTTTTGAAATACCGACCGTTGCGGAAGAGGAAGAATTTGTTTCAATTGTCATCGTTCGCAAAGGAGAAAAAATGGCTGGCCTTGTTGTTGATTCATTCATTGGGCAGCAGGAAGTAGTATTGAAATCATTAGGAAACTATTTAACTTCCGTGTTTGCCATTTCCGGCGCAACGATATTGGGTGATGGGCAAGTGGCGCTTATCATCGATTGCAATGCGTTAATCAAATAAACGACGCTTTGACCGAAAGGAGGAAAGAAAGATGGCTGCCGTTCAAGAATCAGAATTGAAAGTCATTGTCTTTCAATTGAAAAATGAAGAATATGCGCTCCCTGTTCAATTCGTTCGTTCCATTGAAAAAGTTCAGCATATTACTCGTGTTCCGCGTACGGCGCATTATGTGAAAGGAGTTATTAATCTCCGCGGCGTCGTGACACCGATTATTGACTTGAGGGAACGGTTTGGTTTTTCGCCTGTCCCTCATTCCGAACAAACTCGGATTATTATCGTTGCGCTTCAAGATATAGAAGTCGGATTGATTGTCGACGCTGCCAGCGATGTACTCGATGTACCAGTTTCAAGCATTGAACCGCCGCCAGAGACGATTGAAGCGGTGGAAGCGGATTATATTCATGGGGTGGCAAAAGTTGGAAAAAGATTGCTCATTTTGTTAAATTTAGAGAAAGTGCTTGGGACTGAAAGTCGTTCATCATAATAACGTTTCACGTTCATTCGGGGGAGGGGTTGCTAGTCTATGGAACAGATTAATAAATTGAGCGGCACCCATATTGATATTTTAAAAGAGATTGGCAATATCGGGGCGGGAAACGCAGCGACAGCGTTGTCCAAACTATTGAATAAAAAAATCGAAATGGCTGTGCCGCATGTGCAAATTGCTGCATTTAATGAAATGATGGAGCTGATCGGCGGCGCGGAACAAGTAGTGGCATGTGTATATTTGCGCATTGAAGGGGATGCGCCAGGGAATATGTTTTTCGTGCTTTCATTGGCGCAGGCGGCGCGGTTTATCCGGCAAATGACGGGTGATGAGACGTTTACGTTGGATGGACATTTGTCAGAACTAGGACGATCAGCGCTGCAAGAGCTAGGAAATATACTTGCCGGCTCCTATCTTTCTGCATTGGCTGATTTTACTAATTTAACCCTTTATCCGTCCGTTCCGATGTTGACCGTTGATATGATCGGGGCGATTTTGCAATATGGGTTGCTCGAATTGTCCCGCGTTGGCGATTATGCCATTCTTATCGATACTGCTTTATATGATGAGCGGCGCCCAGAAGACAGCGTCAATGGCCATTTCTTCTTGCTTCCTGATCCAGATTCGTTCGCTTCTATTTTTCGCGCGCTAGGTGTGGATCTTTCGTGAGCGAAACCGTTCATGTCGTGAAAGTCGGCATTGCCGATATGAACGTTGTGCATGCACCAAATTTAATCCGAACATCTGGATTGGGATCATGTGTCGGCGTCGTGATTTTTGATCATTTAAAAGAAGTGGCAGGGTTGGCACATGTGATGCTCCCTGATTCTTCCATGGCAAGATCGGAAGCGATTAACGTCGCAAAATATGCGGATACAGCGGTTGAAGCATTAATCCGTCTCGTTGTTCGAGCGGGAGGAAGAAGGGAGATGCTAAAGGCGAAAATGGCAGGCGGGGCGCAAATGTTTTCCTTTTCGTCCAAAAGCACGGATGCGATGCGAATTGGAGAAAGAAACGTTGAGGCGCTTAGACAGCAGCTGAATCGGTTCCATATTCCGATTGTTGCAGAGGACGTCGGGGGCAGCAGCGGGCGGACGATCGAATTTAATCCGAAAACGACGGTTTTGTCGATTCGCACAGTGAATCGGGGGGTTAAAGAAATATGATGGAATGGATTGATGATTTATCGCTGAAAGGAATGGTATTATTATAACAAACAGCGGCATTTTGTAGAGGATGAGGTGGAATCGCATGGCGAACGTTTTAGCAGGTGAAGAGCGCAAATATTGGGAGCGTTGGATCTATGACCGTGATCCACAAGCTGGAAATCAGCTCGTGCAAACATATATGCCGCTTGTTCATTATCATGTTCAACGAATCGCTGCGTCGCTGCCGAAAAATATTAGCAAACAAGAGTTGATCAGCCTTGGATTAATCGGACTTTACGACGCGCTCGAAAAATTTGACCCCTCCCGTGATTTAAAGTTTGACACGTATGCTTCATTTCGCATCCGCGGTGCGATTCTCGATGGACTCCGCAAAGAAGACTGGCTTCCGCGCAGCGTAAGGGAAAAAGCGAAAAAAATTGAAGAGACGATCGAAAAGCTGGAACAGCGCTACATGCGGTCCGTTACTGCAAAAGAAGTCGCCGATGAATTAGGGATCACCGAAGCGGAAGTATACACGGTAGTAAATGAGAATTTCTTTGCAAATGTCCTATCCTTTCAACATGTTGCTACAGAAAACGAGGAAGAAGAAAACGCGCTTTTAGCGATTCGCGATGAAAAAGCTCCTTCTCCAGAGGAAGAAGTCTTAAAACAGGAATTATATGAAAAATTAGCGGAAGTCATTCGGCAGCTAAGCGAAAAAGAGCAGCTTGTCCTTAGCTTGTTTTATAAAGAAGAACTTACTTTTACGGAAATTGGAGAAATTTTAGGACTTTCCACCTCAAGAATTTCCCAGCTTCATTCCAAAGCGATTTTTAAGTTGCGTAAAATTTTGGAACAGGCGCTTTAGCCGAAAAAGGAAGTGGGATAATATGGATATGAAATTAGTCGAGTTGCAAATCGCTCTGCCAAAAACGTATGATGCCGGAAAAATACAACATGATGTCCATTATTATCCACAGCTCGCGCAATCGCAGCTTGCTGAAACGACAAAAAAGCAAATGGAGCGGGCGCGAAGAAAAGTGACGGAAAAGCGTACGAGCGCCAACGTTAGCCGAGAACAAAACAAACAACACGTTCATCCATATAAAGGAAAAACAATTGACATTGTAGGATAGAGGGATTCGATGATTGCACTGCTGCTTGTTATTAGTTTTGTACTCCATGCGCTTTCATTGTTTCTGATTATTTTGCTTTATTTACGATTATCAAAAGTGAAGGAAACGGAAAAGCGTCAACAACAAATGACAGAGGAGATGGAACAAACGTTTTCTGCATATTTATTAGAATGGAAGGAAGAAAACGAGCGTTTTCTAAAAAAACTGTCCGGCATGATGGGCAATCGTTCTAAGGAAGATGTGAAAAAAAAACCTTCTATCGTTCATACGACATCGGCAGAAGAAGAGCTGCCCGACTATTTTCCTAACGTCGGCGATGTGAAAGACATCGTTGATATACGCCATCAAGCGGCGCCTTCTTTGCTCGCTGACGAGGCGTGGGAGCTTTATAAACAAGGAAAAACAATTGAAGAAATCGCGAAAATTTTAAAAAAAGGAAAAACGGAAATCGAGCTGTTGCTAAAATTTCACCAAAAGTAGGCAAATAATTGCTTGATTGTCGTAAGTAGTTATGATATATTTTTACGTGGTGTGAATACACACGCTCATGGATTTAAGCAACGGTGCTGACATTTGTCAGTCTTGCTTAAAAATGATATGGGCGGAGGAACGAAAACCAAACAAATAGGAGGAGCTATAATGTCAGTTATTTCCATGAAGCAATTGCTTGAAGCAGGTGTTCATTTCGGACATCAAACTCGCCGTTGGAACCCAAAAATGAAAAAATATATTTTCACAGAACGCAACGGCATTTATATTATCGACTTGCAAAAAACCGTCAAAAAAATGGAAGAAGCATATAATTTTGCAAAAGAATTAGCAGCGAACGGCGGTAAAATTTTGTTTGTCGGTACGAAAAAACAAGCACAAGAGTCTGTGAAAGAAGAAGCAGAACGTTGTGGCATGTTTTATGTGAACCAACGCTGGTTAGGCGGCACGTTAACAAACTTCGCAACGATTCAAAAGCGGATTAAGCGCCTAAAAGAAATTGAAAAAATGGAGGAAGACGGCATCTTTGACGTACTTCCGAAAAAAGAAGTCATCCGCTTGAAAAAAGAGCAAGAACGCCTAGAGAAATTTTTAGGCGGCATTAAAGAAATGAAAGAATTGCCGGACGCGTTGTTTGTCATTGATCCGCGCAAAGAGCGCATCGCGGTTGCGGAAGCGCGCAAATTAAACATTCCGATTATCGGCATTGTTGATACAAACTGCGATCCGGATGAAATTGACTATGTCATTCCAGCAAATGACGATGCGATTCGCGCTGTAAAACTTCTTACTTCCAAAATTGCCGACGCGGTGTTGGAAGCAAAACAGGGCGAAGAAGCAGTCGTCGCTGCTGAGTAACGTGTTTCGCGAAAGGTGATAAGAGGGGAAAGCCTTTTATCACCTTTTTTTGAGACAGAAAACAGCCGTTGTTGGCTATACTAATAGGTACGGAAGAGAGCGGAATTTCGCTCAAATGATACATACATGCGAGGTTAAAGGAGGATTTTTATTTATGGCGATTACAGCACAAATGGTAAAAGAATTACGCGAAAAAACGGGCGCGGGGATGATGGATTGCAAAAAAGCGCTCACCGAAACAAACGGCGATATGGAAAAAGCGATCGATTGGCTTCGTGAGAAAGGAATCGCCAAAGCGGCGAAAAAAGCGGATCGCATCGCTGCCGAAGGAACAACGCTCATCGAAGTCGATGGCAACACCGCTGTTATTTTAGAAGTAAACTCAGAAACGGATTTCGTAGCGAAAAACGAAGCATTCCAAACGCTAGTAAAAGAGCTTGCTGCCCACTTGTTAAAGCATAAGCCTGCCACGCTTGAAGAAGCGCTTGGGCAAACAATGGACAACGGAGTGACGGTTCAAGATCACATTAATGCCGCGATCGCAAAAATTGGTGAAAAATTGACGTTGCGTCGTTTTGAAACTGTGGAAAAAGGCGACAATGAGGTATTTGGCGCATACTTACACATGGGCGGACGCATCGGCGTATTAACATTATTAGAAGGAACAGCAAACCAAGAAGTCGCGAAAGATATTGCGATGCATATCGCCGCATTGCGTCCGAAATACGTTTCTCGCGACCAAGTGCCGCAAGAAGAAATTGATCGTGAACGCGAAGTGTTGAAACAGCAAGCGTTAAATGAAGGAAAACCTGAACATATCGTAGAAAAAATCGTAGAGGGCCGTTTAAACAAATTTTATGAAGATATTTGTTTGTTAGAGCAAGCGTTCGTGAAAAATCCAGACGTAAAAGTACGCCAATATGTTGAATCCAACGGTGCAACAGTGAAAACATTTATCCGTTATGAAGTTGGCGAAGGAATGGAGAAACGCCAAGACAACTTTGCCGAAGAAGTAATGAATCAAATGAGAAAGCAATGAGCGAAGTCCATAGGGAACACACACCGTGTTCCCTATTTTTCAAAATATAGCATCACGATTTTCCAAAAGTGGTGCGATGTTTTTTGCCATTTTTTGCGTTTCGCTTTTCCTAATTAGCTGCATGGAGGTTCGACATGGAGAAACCAAAGTATAAGCGTATTGTACTGAAGTTAAGCGGTGAAGCGTTAGCTGGGGAACAAGGATTTGGCATTAACCCTGCCATTATTCAATCCATTGCGAAACAAATAAAAGAAGTTGCCGAGCTCGGTGTTGAGATTGCGATTGTTGTTGGCGGCGGAAATATTTGGCGCGGAAAAACGGGAAGCGAGATGGGAATGGACCGTGCGACGGCAGACTATATGGGAATGCTCGCAACGGTCATGAATTCGCTTGCGCTTCAAGATAGCCTCGAACACCTCGGCGTCGAGACGAGGGTGCAAACGTCGATTGAAATGCGGCAAGTGGCTGAACCTTACATACGAAGAAGAGCCATTCGCCATCTTGAAAAAAAACGTGTCGTCATTTTTGCGGCAGGGACGGGAAATCCGTACTTTTCAACGGATACGACGGCGGCATTGCGCGCTGCCGAAATTGAAGCAGACGTTATTCTAATGGCCAAAAACAATGTGGATGGCGTATATAGCGCCGATCCGAAAATTGATGAAAATGCAGTGAAATATGATGAACTATCTTATTTGGATGTCATTAAGCAAGGATTGGGAGTGATGGACTCCACTGCTTCCTCGTTATGCATGGATAACGATATTCCGTTAATTGTTTTCTCGATTATGGAAGAAGGCAATATAAAACGAGCCGTTCTTGGCGAAAATATTGGAACAATCGTGAGGGGGAAATAGCGATGGTACAGCAAATCATCAATACTGCAAAGGAAAAAATGGATAAAGCCGTCCAGGCGTTTACTCGCGAACTTGCAACCATTCGTGCGGGAAGAGCCAATCCGAGTCTATTGGAAAAAATAACGGTGGATTATTACGGCGCACCAACGCCAATTATCCAGCTGGCAAGTATCAGCGCTCCGGAAGCGCGGTTGCTTGTCATTCAGCCGTATGATAAATCGGTTATCAAAGATATTGAAAAAGCAATTCTATCATCTGATTTAGGATTAACACCATCCAATGACGGGTCAGTCATTCGCATTGCGATTCCGCCGTTAACGGAAGAACGTCGCCGTGAGCTAGTGAAGCTTGTCAAAAAATATTCTGAAGACGCGAAAGTTGCTGTGCGCAATATTCGCCGCGATGCGAATGATGAGTTGAAGAAACTGGAGAAAAATGGTGAAATTACAGAAGATGAGTTGCGTGGTTATATAGATGATATTCAAAAGCTCACAGATAATCATATCGCAAAAATTGATACGATTACGAAAGAAAAAGAAAAAGAAGTAATGGAAGTGTGATGAAACAGGAAAGACCCTCTATATTCATGGAGGGTTTTTTTGCTATAATGGAAAGGCAATGAATCTGAAAAGTGGATGAAGCAAAAAAAGTTTGTTCCAGAAATCGCTAGTCACATGGTACATTATAATAAAATATCATCATATGGAGGACTAGTATGTTTAATAAAATTTGGAAAAATAAAGAGGATGAATCATCCTTTTCTCTTGTTTACACAAAAGAGGATATATTGCAACATCCGATTCCAAAACATGTCGCCATCATTATGGATGGCAATGGGCGATGGGCAAAAAAGCGGGCCTTGCCTCGGGCAGCGGGCCATTACGAAGGAATGCAAGTCGTTCGCAAAATTACCCGTTTTGCCAACGAACTTGGCATTAAAATACTATCATTGTACGCGTTTTCGACAGAAAATTGGAAGCGGCCGAAAAGCGAAGTAGAGTATTTGATGAAGCTTCCTGAACAATTTTTAACGACGTTTCTTCCGGAATTAATTGAAGAAAATGTGAACGTTCGCGTGATTGGAAATACCGAACAGCTTCCTGAACATACACGGCGGGCGGTGGAGAAGGCAATTTATGAAACAAAGGACAATACAGGATTGATTCTGAATTTTGCCTTAAACTATGGCAGCCGCGCGGAAATTACATATGCGGTGCAGCAGATTGCCAAAGAAATTCAAAACGGACGTTTATCTCCGGAACAAATTACGGAAGAGTTAGTGTCTTCGTATTTGATGACAAAAGATTTAACAGATCCGGATTTACTTATCCGCACAAGCGGAGAAATACGTTTAAGCAATTTTATGTTATGGCAGCTTGCTTATACAGAGTTTTGGTTCACTGATGTGTTATGGCCGGATTTTACGGAACAACATTTATTAGAAGCGATTGCTGCATTTCAAAAACGCAATCGCCGTTTTGGAGGAGTTTAAATAAGATGAAACAGCGAATGATTACTGGCTTCATTGCCGCCGCGTTGTTTTTGCCGATTGTGATTTTTGGCGGATTTCCGTTTATAATAGTAACATATATATTAGCAACGATTGGGCTGTTTGAATTATTGCGGATGAAACGTCTTCGCGCGTTTTCGCCAGGAGGAATCATAAGTTTTTTGCTTTTATGGGTGTTGCTGATTCCGAACGCATATGCCCATCGGTTCGAGTCTTTAAACATAACGAAAAGCGAATGGTTTGCACTCGCCGCGTTATTGCTGCTTGTATATACGGTAGTGACGAAAAACGCGTTTACATTCGATGAGGCGGGATTTCTGTTTTTATCTATTCTTTACGTTGGCTTTGGATTTTATTATTTTATGGAAATTCGCTTTATTGGCTTGGCGTATATGGTGTATGCTTTATTTACGATTTGGGCGACAGATATCGGGGCGTATTTTATCGGTCGGGCGTGGGGAAAACGCAAGCTTTGGCCGGAAATTAGCCCAAACAAAACGGTGGAAGGCTCGATTGGCGGAATCGTTTGCGCCGTTGTTGTTGCTATTGTGTACCAACTGTGTACAAACCTTTTTGACAGCTTCGGCATTCTCATTGCGATGACGATCGTTCTTTCCGTGTTTGGGCAGTTGGGAGATTTAGTCGAGTCCGCATTTAAGCGGCATTATGGCGTCAAAGATTCCGGAAATATTTTGCCGGGGCATGGCGGCATTTTAGACCGCTTTGATAGCTTATTGTTCATTGCGCCGATTTTAGCTGTTTTCATGAATGTCGTGTTATAAGGGAGTTAGGAGTGAAGGGATTGAAATATATTAGTATATTAGGAGCCAGCGGTTCCATTGGCACTCAGACGTTGGATATCGTTCGTTTGCATCCAGATCAATTTCAATTAACGGCAATATCGATTGGAAAAAATGTGGACATGGCACGAGCGATTATTGAAGAATTTGCTCCCCGGCTTGTCGCTGTCGCCGATGCAGACGCGTATGATAAGCTTCGCAGCGAATACGCGGGAAAAGTAAAGATCGTTTATGGTGAAGATGGTTTAACGGAAGCAGCCGTTTTTCCAGAAACGGACATTGTTGTGACAGCCGTCGTCGGAAGCGTTGGACTTGTTCCGACGTTACGAGCGATTGAGGCTGGTAAAACGATTGCGCTAGCAAACAAAGAAACGCTTGTGACAGCAGGGCATATTGTAACAGCAGCTGCCAAAAAACACGGCGTTGCGTTGCTGCCGGTGGACAGCGAACATTCGGCAATTTTTCAATGTTTACAAGGAGAAAAAAAGAAAAATGTGGAAAAAATTATTTTAACAGCGTCTGGCGGCAGTTTTCGCGACAAAACGAGGGAAGAATTAAAAAATGTCACGGTGGAAGAAGCGCTGCGCCATCCGAACTGGTCGATGGGGTCAAAAATTACGATTGATTCGGCGACGATGATGAACAAAGGATTGGAAGTGATTGAAGCGCATTGGCTTTTCGAGCTGCCATATGAGCAAATTGACGTGTTATTGCATCGCGAAAGCATCATTCATTCGCTCGTTCAGTTCCGCGACACAAGCATGATCGCCCAACTCGGAATGCCGGATATGCACGTGCCGATTCAATACGCTTTAACATACCCTGAGCGCTTACCGCTTATAAAAGCCAAACCGCTTGACTTAGCAGAAATTAGTACATTACACTTTCAGCGGGTGGATTTTGACCGTTATCGCTGCTTGCGATTCGCATATGAAGCAGGGAAGGCAGGCGGATCGCTACCAACGGTGTTAAACGCTGCAAATGAAGAAGCGGTTGCCGCTTTCTTGCAAGGCCGCATTGCATTTCTTGCTATTGAAGAATATATTGAACGCGCGTTGGAGCGTCATAAGCTTGTCAAAGAGCCGTCACTGGAAGAGATTCGCGAAATTGATGCGGAGACGCGTCAGTACGTCCGGTCACTACTATGAAAAAAGGTGGTTGAAACATTGGAACCGATCATTGCGTTTATCGTTATTTTTGGAGCGCTTGTGTTTTTCCATGAACTTGGCCATTTGATTTTCGCTAAGCGCGCGGGGATTTTATGCCGTGAATTTGCCATCGGCTTCGGCCCAAAAGTATTTTCATTTAAGAAAAACGAAACCGTATATACGATTCGTTTGCTTCCATTGGGCGGTTTTGTTCGCATGGCCGGTGAAGACCCGGAAATGATCGAAATCAAGCCGGGGCAAGTCGTTGGGTTAGTATTAGACAAGAACGGCAACGTTGATAAAATTATTGTCAACCATAAAGACGACTATCCAAACGCGAAAATAATTGAAGTTGAACAAGCGGATTTGGAACATCATATGTATGTTACTGGTTATGTCGAGCAAAATGAGGACCGGCTTGAACGTTTTTCTGTCAATGAGCCTGCCTTTTTTGTCGTCGATCACCAAGAAATCCAAATTGCCCCATACCATCGCCAATTTGTCGCAAAAACGCTAGGGCAGCGGACGATGACGATTTTGGCGGGGCCGCTTATGAATTTTGTGCTGGCGTTTGTCGTGTTTTTGCTCATCGGATTGCTGCAAGGATATCCGGTCGACAAGCCGATTATCGGCGAGCTGACAAAAGAAGGAGCGGCACGGGAAGCTGGCCTTCAGCAAGGGGATATTGTTCTTTCGATCGATAATGAACCGGTTAAGACATGGACGCAAGTGGTGGATATTATTCGCGCCCATCCGGAAGAAAAATTGCTTTTTAAAATACAACGGGATGGAAAAGTGATGGATATTGCTGTAACACCTGATGCGAAAAAAGTGCAGGGAGAAACGATCGGCCTCATCGGTGTGTATGAGCCGATGGAAAAATCGGTTTTTGGCTCATTAAAACAAGGAGTTATTGAAACGTACTACTGGACAAAAGAGATTCTTGTCGGTCTCGGACAGTTAGTCACTGGCCAATTTAAGCTCGATATGCTGTCAGGTCCTGTTGGCATTGCTGTTTCAACTGGCAAAGTGGCGCAATCGGGTATTTACTATTTAATGAAATGGGGAGCGATTTTAAGCATTAACCTTGGCATTGTCAACTTATTGCCGCTTCCTGCGCTTGATGGCGGACGGTTGCTCTTTTTCGCCATCGAAGCGCTGCGCGGAAAGCCGATTGACCGGCAAAAAGAAGGAATCGTGCACTTTATCGGTTTTGCCCTTTTAATGTTATTAATGCTTGTCGTTACATGGAATGACATTCAAAAGTTTTTCCTATAAAAAGAGACAGAGAAAAAGAGGTGCGAGAGAATGAGACAAAGCCAATCGTTTATTCCAACGCTGCGGGAAGTGCCTGCAGACGCGGAAGTGAAAAGCCACCAGCTGTTGCTGCGCGCTGGGTTTATCCGGCAAAGCGCAAGCGGCGTATATACGTTTTTGCCGCTCGGACAGCGCGTATTACAAAAAGTGGAGACGATTATTCGCGAAGAAATGAATCGCGCCGGAGCGATTGAATTGCTTATGCCGGCGCTGCAGCCAGCGGAATTATGGCAGCAATCCGGCCGCTGGTATTCGTACGGTCCTGAGCTGATGCGCTTGAAAGACCGTCATGAACGCGATTTTGCGCTTGGACCGACGCATGAAGAAATGATTACGGCGCTTGTGCGCGACGAAGTGAAATCATATAAACGTTTGCCGCTTACGCTTTATCAAATTCAAGTGAAATTCCGTGATGAAAAACGCCCGCGTTTCGGTTTATTACGCGGCCGCGAATTTATTATGAAAGACGCGTATTCGTTCCATACGTCGCAGGAAAGTTTAGATGAAACGTACAATAAGATGTATGAAGCGTATTCGAACATTTTCCGCCGCTGCGGTTTAAACTTCCGTGCCGTTATTGCAGATTCTGGAGCGATCGGCGGAAAAGACACGCATGAATTTATGGTTTTGTCAGAAATTGGCGAAGATACGATCGCTTATTCTGACGCTTCCGATTATGCGGCAAACATTGAAATGGCACCTGTTATTACCACATATGAGAAAAGCGATGAGCCGCTTCGCGAGCTAGAAAAAGTGCATACACCGGGGCAAAAAACAATCGAGGAAGTAGCTTCGTATTTGCAGGTGGCTCCGGAAAAATGCATCAAGTCATTGCTTTTTAAAGTCGATGACCGTTACGTGCTTGTGCTCGTCCGCGGCGACCATGAGGCAAACGACGTAAAAGTGAAAAACTTGTTTGACGCAGCCATCGTCGAGCTTGCGTCGCCGGAAGAAACGAAGCAAGTAATGAACTGTGAAGTCGGTTCGCTCGGTCCAATTGGCGTTGGCGAATCCGTCACTGTCGTTGCCGATCATGCGGTAAAAGCGATCGTTAATGGCGTATGCGGAGCGAATGAGGAAGGCTATCATTATATTGGCGTCAATCCAGAGCGCGATTTTACCGTTTCTGAATATGCTGATTTACGTTTTATTCAAGAAGGAGATCCGTCTCCGGATGGAAAAGGCACGATCCGCTTTGCCCGTGGCATTGAAGTTGGCCACGTGTTTAAATTGGGCACGCGTTACAGCGAAGCGTTGAACGCAACTTATTTGGATGAAAATGGACGTTCGCAAACGATGATCATGGGCTGCTATGGAATCGGCGTTTCGCGGCTAGTCGCGGCGATTGCCGAGCAGTTTGCTGACGAAAACGGTCTCGTCTGGCCAGCGGCGGTTGCTCCGTTCCACGTCCACCTTATTACGGCGAATGCAAAAAATGAAGAGCAGCGCCAGCTCGCCGACGAGTGGTATGAAAAATTGGGACAAGCCGGCTTTGAAGTATTGTATGATGATCGTCCGGAGCGCGCCGGCGTCAAATTTGCTGATAGCGATTTAATCGGGATCCCGGTTCGGGTGACAGTCGGGAAGCGCGCTAGTGAAGGAATTGTAGAAGTAAAAGTGCGCCAAACAGGCGAATCAATGGAAGTGCCTGTCCATGAACTGATTGACACGATTCAACGCCTTTTACAACAATAAATTACGGAATTTTTTCAGGGCTGTGCTGACGAAAAGTAGAAATGTTACTTTTCAGACAGCCCTTCTGTTATTATGTAGTTAAGTATGTATCATTTTGAGAGGGGAAAGGATCGACGTCATGTTAACAAATGAGCAAAAAGAGCGATTTCAAGTGTTGTTGCAGCAGCTTGAATTGACGTCAGACGAATTTGTTCCGTATTTCTTGGAAGCTGGCATTCAAAAACTTGTCATTGAAAAAGAGAAAAAATGTTGGCATTTTTATTTCTTGCTGCCGAAAATTTTGCCTTACCGCGTTTATCAGCTGTTTACGCAAAAGCTTGTTCATGCGTTTCATCATATCGCAAACGTGAAATACACCATTCAAGCAATGGATTCGCATTTTACAGAATCGGATGTCCGTGATTATTGGACGCACTGTTTGCAAGAGCTGCAAGAAGGAGCTTCCCCGCTTTTATCGCTGCTTCATGAGCAAGTTCCGAGCGTAAAAGGAAATAAACTGTATGTGATCGCCCACAATGAGGCAGAAGCAATGGCGGTGAAGCGTCGTTTTGCCAAAAAAGTGGCTGAAGTGTATCAGTCGTTCGGTTTTCCGCTTTTGCAGCTGGAAACAGAAGTCAAGCAGTCGGAAAAAGATTTTGCGCAATTTTTAGCGCAAAAGCAGCAAGAAGACGCCGAACGCGCTTTAGCGGTGCTAACGGAGATGACGACGAAAGAAACGGAAGCAGAGCCGGCGGCAGATGAGCCGGCGGGACCGCTCATTATCGGCTATCCGATTAAAGAGGACGAGGAAGTCCGTACGCTTGACAGCATCGTTGAAGAAGAACGGCGCGTCGTCGTGCAAGGATATGTGTTTGATGCTGAGGCAAAAGAATTAAAAAGCGGGCGGACGTTATTAACGCTAAAAATTACCGATTACACAAACTCGATTTTAGTGAAAATGTTTTCGCGCGATAAAGAAGATGCCGAGCTGATGGCGAATGTAAAAAAAGGGATGTGGGTGAAAGTAAGAGGAAGCGTGCAAAACGATACGTTTGTCCGCGACCTTGTGCTAATCGCCAATGACATTAATGAGGTGAAAGCGAAAGAACGGCAAGATACCGCTCCAGAAGGGGAAAAACGGGTGGAACTTCATTTGCATACACAGATGAGCCAAATGGACGCGGTCACGTCCGTTACAAAGCTCATTGAACAGGCGAAAAAATGGGGCCATCCAGCGATTGCTGTTACGGACCATGCTGTCGTGCAGTCGTTTCCGGAAGCGTACAGCGCTGCAAAAAAATACGGGATGAAAGTATTGTACGGCGTGGAAGCAAACATTGTCGACGATGGCGTGCCGATCGCCTACAACGAAGCGCATCGTTTGCTTGCCGAAGACACGTACGTCGTTTTTGACGTGGAAACGACCGGACTGTCGGCAGTGTATAATACGATTATTGAGCTTGCTGCAGTGAAAGTAAAGGACGGAGAAATTATCGACCGGTTTACATCGTTTGCCAACCCACATCATCCGTTATCGATGACAACGATTGAGTTGACAGGAATTACCGATGACATGCTGAAAGATGCTCCAGATGTGGAAGAAGTGCTGCGCCAGTTTTACGATTGGATTGGCGACAGCGTCCTTGTCGCGCATAACGCTAGTTTTGACATCGGTTTTTTAAATGTCGGTTTTACGAAAATCGGCCTTGGCAAAGTGACGAATCCGGTTATCGATACGCTTGAATTGGCGCGGTTTTTATATCCGGACTTGAAAAATCACCGCTTAAACACGCTTTGTAAAAAGTTCGACATTGAATTGACGCAGCATCACCGGGCGATTTACGATGCGGAAGCAACCGGATATTTGCTTATGCGGCTGTTAAAAGACGCGCAGGAACGAGGAATTTTATATCATGATGAATTAAACAAACGTTCGAAGGAAGAAGTGTCGTACCAGCGCTCCCGTCCGTTCCATGTGACGCTGCTTGCGCAAAATGACATTGGTCTAAAAAACTTGTTCAAACTTGTTTCTTTATCGCACGTGAAATATTTTTACCGGGTTCCGCGCATTCCCCGCTCGGTGCTGCAGCAACACCGTGAAGGCATTTTAGTCGGTTCCGGCTGCGATAAAGGCGAAGTATTTGACAATATGATTCAAAAAGCGCCGGAAGAAGTCGAAGAAATCGCGAAATTTTACGATTTTCTCGAAGTACATCCTCCGGAAGTATACAAACCGTTGATTGAAATGGACTATGTCAAAGATGAAAATATGATCAAGGAAATTATCCAAAAGATCGTCATGCTCGGAGAAAAATTAAACATTCCCGTCGTTGCGACCGGAAATGTGCATTATTTAAATCGAGAAGATAAAATTTACCGAAAAATTTTGATCCATTCCCAAGGCGGGGCCAATCCGCTCAACCGTTATGAGCTTCCGGACGTCTATTTTCGGACGACCGACGAAATGCTCGAATGTTTCTCCTTTCTAGGAGAAGAAAAAGCAAAAGAAATCGTCGTGACGAATACGCAAAAAATCGCTGGTCTCATCGATGAAGTGAGACCGATTAAAGACAAGCTGTATACGCCGCGCATCGAAGGGGCGGAAGAGGAAATTCGCGAAATGAGCTACCGCCGTGCCAAAGAAATTTATGGCGATCCGCTGCCGGAAATTGTCGAGCAGCGCTTGGAAAAAGAATTAAAAAGCATCATCGGACACGGTTTTGCCGTCATTTACTTAATTTCTCACAAGCTCGTCAAAAAATCGCTCGATGACGGCTACCTTGTCGGTTCGCGCGGCTCGGTCGGTTCTTCGTTTGTCGCGACGATGACGGAAATTACCGAGGTCAACCCGCTGCCGCCGCACTACGTCTGCCCGAACTGCAAGCACTCAGAATTTTTCAATGACGGTTCGGTCGGTTCCGGATTTGACTTACCGGATAAAAATTGTCCAAAATGCGGCACCAAATATAAAAAAGACGGGCACGATATCCCGTTTGAAACATTCCTTGGCTTTAAAGGGGATAAAGTTCCGGATATCGATTTAAACTTCTCCGGCGAATATCAGCCGCGCGCCCATAACTACACGAAAGTATTGTTCGGGGAAGATAACGTATACCGCGCAGGAACGATTGGCACTGTCGCCGATAAAACGGCGTACGGTTTTGTCAAAGGATATGCAAGCGATTTGAATTTGCAGCTGCGCAGTGCGGAAATCGACCGTCTCGCCGCGGGATGCACCGGAGTAAAGCGGACGACAGGGCAGCATCCAGGCGGCATCATCGTCGTTCCAGATTATATGGACATTTACGATTTTACGCCAATTCAATATCCAGCAGACGATACGAGTTCCGAATGGCGCACGACGCACTTTGATTTCCATTCGATTCATGACAATCTCTTGAAGCTCGATATTCTTGGGCACGACGATCCGACAGTCATCCGCATGCTTCAAGATTTAAGCGGCATCGATCCAAAAACGATTCCAACAGACGATCCGGAAGTGATGAAAATTTTCAGCAGCACCGAATCGCTTGGCGTTACGCCGGAACAAATTATGTGCAATGTCGGCACGCTCGGCATTCCAGAGTTCGGCACGCGCTTTGTCCGTCAGATGCTTGAGGAAACGAGGCCGAAAACATTTTCCGAGCTCGTGCAAATTTCCGGCCTTTCCCACGGAACGGATGTCTGGCTTGGAAACGCCCAAGAATTGATTCAAAACGGCACATGCACGCTGTCGGAAGTGATCGGCTGCCGCGATGATATTATGGTTTATTTGATTTATCGCGGACTCGAGCCGTCGCTTGCGTTTAAAATTATGGAATCGGTGCGGAAAGGAAAAGGGCTGACGCCGGAATTTGAAGAAGAGATGCGCAAGCATAATGTGCCAGAATGGTATATTGAATCATGCAAAAAGATTAAATATATGTTCCCGAAAGCGCACGCTACCGCGTACGTGTTAATGGCGGTCCGCATCGCTTACTTTAAAGTGCACCATCCGCTTTTGTACTATGCCACTTACTTTACAGTGCGCGCGGAAGATTTTGATTTGGATGCGATGATTAAAGGCTCTGCGGCGATTCGCAAACGCATTGAAGAAATTAACGCGAAAGGATTAAACGCGACGGCAAAAGAAAAAAGCTTATTGACGGTATTAGAAGTTGCTTTAGAAATGTGCGAACGCGGCTTCTCGTTTAAAAACATCGATCTTTACCGTTCACAGGCAACCGAATTTGTCATTGACGGCAATTCGCTTATTCCGCCGTTCAATGCGATCCCAGGCCTTGGGACGAACGTGGCGCTCAACATCGTGCGCGCCCGCGAAGAAGGGGAATTTTTATCAAAAGAAGATTTGCAGCAACGCGGAAAACTGTCAAAGACGCTCATCGAATATTTGGAAAGCCGCGGCTGCCTTGATTCGTTGCCGGATCATAACCAGCTTTCCTTATTTTAAACTTGGCCAGCTTCGTTTGAATGGTCGCCGGAATGTTTGCCATAGGAAGCGCGGCGGGCTGACTGGCGCGATCCACAATCGATCGGTCATTCGCGGCTGGCTCGTTAGGAACTTGATGAATACAGTGAAGCGAGAATCTCGTTTTCCCATTGCAATATATTTTCCAATATGTTATAGTTTTAGTGGAAATGGCAAAGATAATGGGTAAGGAAAGAGTGGGGAAACCCACTCTTTCGTCTTGAATGAATGTCAATTGCTTTTTCATTCCCCGCAAATTTGCAGGGGATTTTCTCGTTATAACGAGCGACGCAGTTTCTCTATGTTAGGAGGAAAAGAATGAGCAAAAAGGTGACGAGCATAGTAGAAGGACTAGTCACACCAATTCTTGCCGACATGGATTTAGAACTTGTCGATATCGAGTATGTAAAAGAGGGGAAAAGCTGGTTTTTGCGCGTCTTTATCGACTCTGATGAAGGGGTTGACATTGAACAATGTGGGGCCGTAAGTGAAAAGTTAAGCGAGAAATTGGATGAAGTCGACCCGATCCCGCACAACTATTTTCTTGAAGTTTCTTCGCCTGGGGCGGAACGGCCGTTAAAAAAACCGGCTGATTTTACGAAAGCGATTGGGAAAAATGTATATATCAAAACATATGAACCAATTGAAGGAGAAAAGGAGTTTGAAGGGGAACTTACCGGTTTTGACGGAAAAACAGTATCCGTCACTGTGAAAGACAAAACTCGCAAAAAAACCATCGACATTCCGTATGAAAAAGTGGCGAGCGCAAGACTTGCTGTTATCTTTTTTTAATGGCAAAAGGGGGATTTTCGTTTCATGAATACGCAATTACTAGATGCCTTAGCGGATATTATCCGCGAAAAAGGCATTAGCAAAGAAGTTGTGATGGAAGCGATCGAAGCAGCGATTATTTCCGCGTATAAACGCAATTTCGGCCAAGCGCAAAACGTACGGGTTGATTTGAACATGGAAACAGGAACCATCCGCGTATTTGCGCGTAAAGAAGTAGTGGAAGAAGTCAATGATCCGCGTCTGCAAATTTCTTTGGAAGAAGCGCAACGAATCGATCCAAACTATCAAATCGGCGATGTCGTAGAGTTGGAGGTAACGCCGAGAGATTTCGGACGCATCGCGGCACAAACGGCGAAACAAGTTGTTACACAACGGGTGCGCGAAGCGGAGAGAAGTGTCATTTACGCAGAGTTTGTTGACCGTGAAGAAGATATTATGACAGGGATTGTACAACGTATAGATCCTCGCTTTGTTTACGTCAGTCTCGGCAAGACGGAAGGGCTGCTACCGGCTAGCGAACAAATGCCAAACGAAACGTACAAGCCGCACGACCGCATTAAAGTGTATATAACCAAAGTGGAAAAAACGACGAAAGGACCGCAAATTTTTGTATCGCGCACTCATCCGGGATTGCTAAAGCGCCTTTTTGAACTGGAAGTTCCAGAAATTTACGACGGCACGGTTGAAATTAAATCGATCGCTCGCGAAGCGGGGGACCGCTCGAAAATTTCTGTGCATTCCGACAATCCGGAAGTGGATCCGGTTGGCGCTTGCGTTGGCCCAAAAGGACAGCGTGTTCAAGCGGTTGTGGAAGAGCTAAACGGGGAAAAAATTGATATCGTCCGCTGGTCTGCTGACCCTGTTGAGTTTGTCGCGAACGCATTAAGCCCGGCGAAAGTGCTGCGCGTGATCGTCAACGAAGAACAAAAGGCGACGACGGTCATCGTGCCAGATTATCAGCTGTCGTTAGCAATCGGCAAACGCGGACAAAACGCCCGGCTAGCCGCGAAGCTAACAAATTGGAAAATCGATATTAAAAGCGAATCGGAAGCGAGAGAATTGGGAATCGATCCGTATGCGCAATCCACTTTTCTTGATTCGGAAGAAACGTCGATCAATAATGAAAATGACAGCAACCAATCATTCGATTTACAAGATGAGAAAATCGAGTGAGGGGGGAGCGACATGGCTGGTCAAAAGAAAGTGCCAATGCGAAAGTGCGTCGTGACTGGAGAAATGAAGCCAAAAAAAGAAATGGTACGCATCGTTCGCTCTAAAGATGGAGAAGTTTCGATTGATCTAACCGGGAAGAAAGCGGGGCGTGGAGCGTATATTACGCTAGATAAAGAATGCATTTTATTGGCGAAAAAGAAAAATGTTTTAGCCCATCATTTAAAGACGGAAATTGCCGATTCGCTGTATGACGAATTGCTTCAGTTGGCGGAAAAGGAGACAGCAGCTCGAAATGAGCAATGAACGGTGGGCATCATTATTAGGACTAGCGAATCGAGCACGGAAAGTAATTTCAGGCGAGGAACTGACGGTCAAAGAAATTCGTAGCGGAAGAGCGAAACTCGTGCTTTTAGCGGAGGATGCATCAGAAAATACAACGAAAAAAATCAATGATAAATGTTCTTCATACGGTATTCCGCTCCGCAAAGTGCCTGATCGTTATACGCTCGGGCGCGCAATCGGGAAAGACGCCCGTGTTGTTGTTGCGGTGATCGATGAAGGATTTGCCAACAAACTACTGACGATGCTCGATTGATCTTTATGGGGGTGAATCTATGTCTAAAATGCGTGTATATGAGTACGCGAAAAAAAACAATGTATCCAGTAAAGACGTTATTCATAAATTGAAAGAAATGAACATCGAAGTGACGAATCATATGGCGACGTTGGAGCCGGAAGTGGTGGAAAAGCTTGACCATACGTACAACAAAAAAAATGAACGACCTGAACGGCCGCACGCTTCTGCTCCAAAGGAAAAACGCCCAACAACGGTAAAACCGAAAAACTATGTCGATGATTTTGATGATGAAGATGAAGAAGTAGTGAAAACGAAAGTGCCAAAGAAAAAAGGGGCAGGCAAAAAGAAAGAAGGAAAAAAACACGATTTGCAATTGCAGCAGCAAGAAAAGAAAATTTTCCATCAGCATAAGAAGAAAAATAAAGGAAAAGTAAAAGCGAAGGTAAAAGCAAAAGAACAGCAACCTGTGCAGCAACAAGAACCGCCAAAGAAAAAAGAAAAAGAGCTTCCTAAGAAAATTACGTACGAAGGAACATTGACGGTCGCCGAACTCGCGAAAAAACTCGGTCGCGAACCGTCGGAAATTATTAAAAAGCTGTTTATGCTCGGCGTGATGGCCACAATCAACCAGGATTTGGATAAAGATGCGATCGAACTGATTTGTTCCGATTATGGTGTAGAAGTGGAAGAAAAAGTAGTTATCGATGAAACGGATTTCGAATCGATTGAAATCGTCGATAATCCTGAAGATTTAGTGGAGCGCCCGCCGGTTGTCACGATTATGGGGCACGTTGACCACGGAAAAACGACGCTATTGGATTCGATTCGCCATTCGAAAGTGACGGAACAAGAAGCAGGGGGCATTACGCAACATATTGGCGCATATCAAGTGACAGTGAATGATAAAAAAATTACGTTCCTTGATACGCCAGGGCATGAGGCGTTTACGACAATGCGGGCAAGGGGAGCGCAAGTCACCGATATTGTCGTCCTCGTTGTCGCCGCCGATGATGGCGTTATGCCGCAAACGGTGGAAGCAATTAACCACGCGAAAGCGGCGAATGTTCCGATTATTGTTGCCATCAACAAAATCGATAAGCCCGATGCTAACCCAGATCGCGTGATGCAAGAATTGATGGAGTATAATCTCGTTCCGGAAGAATGGGGCGGAGATACGATCTTTTGTAAACTGTCGGCAAAAACGGGAGAAGGAATTGATAATTTATTGGAAATGATTTTGCTTGTTAGCGAAATGGAAGAATTAAAAGCAAATCCAAATCGCCGCGCGACAGGAACGGTAATCGAGGCGAAACTCGATAAAGGCCGCGGCCCGGTTGCGACGCTGCTCATTCAAGCGGGAACGTTGCATGTCGGCGATCCGATTGTTGTTGGCTGCACGTACGGACGCGTGCGGGCGATGGTCAATGATACAGGGCGTCGCGTGAAAGAAGCAGGCCCTTCGACACCTGTGGAAATCACTGGTCTTCACGAAGTGCCGCAGGCTGGAGACCGCTTTATGGTGTTTGAAGATGAGAAAAAAGCGCGGCAAATCGGTGAAGCGCGGGCGCAAAAACAATTGATGGAGCAACGTAGCATGAAGACGCGCGTCAGCCTAGACGACCTCTTTGAACAAATTAAACAAGGAGAAATGAAAGAATTAAATATTATTGTCAAAGCGGATGTTCAAGGATCGGTTGAAGCGCTTGTTTCCGCCTTGCAAAAGATCGATGTGGAAGGTGTGCGCGTGAAAATTATTCACGCTGGAGTTGGAGCAATTACAGAATCCGACATTATTTTGGCGACCGCATCGAACGCGATTGTCATCGGCTTTAACGTCCGCCCGGATGCAAACGCAAAACGTGTTGCCGAGTCAGAAAAAGTCGATATTCGTCTGCACCGCATCATTTATAAAGTGATTGAAGAAATTGAAGCGGCGATGAAAGGAATGCTTGATCCGGAATACGAAGAAAAAGTCATCGGTCAGGCGGAAGTACGGCAAACGTTCAAAGTATCCAAAGTTGGAACGATCGCCGGATGCTATGTCACTGAAGGAAAAGTGACGCGTGACAGCAAAGTCCGCCTCATTCGTCAAGGCGTCGTCGTTTATGAAGGTGAAGTGGATTCATTGAAACGCTTTAAAGATGATGTCAAAGAAGTAATGCAAGGATATGAATGTGGATTGACGATTAAAAACTTCAACGATATTAAAGAAGGAGACATTATTGAAGCGTACGTAATGCAGGAAGTGGAAAGACAATGATCGGCTTTGTCGCCTGTGAATGCCTTATTTACGACGCGCAATCATTAAAAGAAAAACGCGCCGTATTACAACGAATAATAACGCGGCTGAAACAAAAATATAATATATCCGTAGCCGAAATCGATCACCAAAACGTATGGCAGCGAACGACGCTTGGAATTGTTGCGATTACGTCGAGCCGGGTGACAACTGAGCGGGAGCTACAGCGCGCGCTCGCTTTGATCGATTCCTTCCCAGAATTGGAAAGGACGGTTACGACATTTGAGTGGTTTTAATCGAGGTGATTGGCAATGAATTTACGGGCTACACGTGTCGGTGAACAAATGAAAAAAGAATTAAGCGATATTATTGGTCGCAAATTAAAAGATCCGCGCATCGGCTTTGTCACTGTTACCGATGTGCGCGTCACAGGCGACTTGCAACAAGCAAAGGTGTATATTAGCGTGTTAGGGGACGAAGAACAGCGACAAAACACTTTAAAAGGTTTGGAGAAAGCGAAAGGATTTATCCGTTCCGAAATCGGCCAACGCATTCGTTTGCGGAAAACACCGGAAATATTTTTCGAAATTGATGAATCCATCGAATATGGAACCCGCATTGAGCAGTTGATCCGGCAAATTTCTGCGGAACGCGAAAGCGAGAAAAAAGAAGAGGAAAACGAAAAAGAATAAAAATGAATGGATAGACAATTTGTCTATCCATTTCGATTATGTACATAAATTATTTTGGTTATGACTTTGTCAGAAAGGGTGCGCAAATGGACGGAGTATTGTTATTGCACAAACCGCTTGGAATGACGTCGCACGACTGTGTTGCGCGCATTCGCCGCATGTTGCGAATAAAAAAAGCAGGGCATACAGGGACGCTTGACCCAAACGTATCAGGAGTTTTGCCAATTTGTATTGGAAAGGCGACACGCATCGCCGAATTTTTAACAGGATCGACGAAAACATACGAAGGTGAGGTGACATTAGGGATCGCGACAACAACGGAAGACAGCGATGGCGAAATCGTCGTAAAGAAAAAAGTGGATCGCATCATTCGTCGCAGCGAAATTGAAGAAGTGTTCCAGCAGTTGACGGGGGAAATTGCGCAAACGCCGCCAATGTATTCCGCGGTAAAAGTAAGAGGAAAAAAGCTGTATGAATATGCGCGCGCGGGCGTTGAAGTCGAGCGGCCGACTCGCATCGTCACGATCCATGAACTAACATTGCTTGATGAACGAGATACATTTTCTGGTGACACCGTTTCGTTTCGCTTTCGTGTCATTTGCAGCAAAGGTACCTATATCCGCACGTTAGCGGTGATGATTGGAGAACGCCTCGGGTATCCGGCGCATATGTCTGATCTTGTTCGCACTGCATCCGGCCCCTTTTCTTTGCAAGATTGCGTCACATTTGAACAATTAGAACGTTACATCGAGAACGGACAAGTGCAATCCGTTTTGCTTCCGATTGAAAAGGCGCTTTTTCATTTGCCGAAATATGAGATAAATGATAAAGTAGCAGAGAAAGTAAAAAACGGAGCGATATTGCCGCTTCCCGCTTTTTTGCAATCATTGCAAGGACCGATATTAATGATGACTAAACAAAGCGAGGCGCTCGCTCTTTATGTAAAGCATCCTGTTAAACCTCACTTGATGAAGCCGCTGAAAGTGTTTCGATAAGCGAAAAGGCAAAAATAGAAGGTGAGTAAAGAAAATGAAAACACTATTTATTTCGCATCCCCATCAGATAAAAAAAGAAGAACTGCCGCCGACCGTTATGGCGCTTGGCTATTTTGACGGCATCCATCTTGGGCATCAGAAAGTGATTCGCACAGCGGTAAAAATCGCGGCGGAAAAAGGGTATAAAAGCGCGGTGATGACGTTTCATCCACATCCTTCTGTCGTGCTTGGAAAGAAGGAAAAACATATTCATTTGATTACGCCGCTAAAGAAAAAAGAGAAGTTAATTGCCGAACTTGGCGTCGATTACTTATATATTGTCGAGTTTACCCCTTCGTTTGCGCAGCTATTTCCGCAAGAATTTGTTGATCAGTATATTATCGGCCTTCATGTGAAGCACGTCGTTGCCGGGTTTGATTTTACTTACGGGCGCCTTGGAAAAGGAACGATGGAGACATTGCCGTTCCATTCGCGCGAGCAATTTACGCAGACGGTGATTCCAAAATTAAGCATCGATGGAGAGAAAATAAGCTCCACTTATGTCCGGCAGTTGCTGAAAAACGGAGATGTCGATCAACTGCCGCGTTTGCTCGGCCGCTTTTATGAAGTGGAAGGCACAGTGGTGGGCGGTGAACGCCGCGGAAGAACGATTGGGTTTCCAACGGCGAATATAGCGTTAAATGATGATTATTTATTGCCGGCGCTTGGCGTATATGCAGTAAAAGTAAAAGTCGGTTCGCACATATTGGAAGGAGTGTGCAATGTTGGCTATAAACCGACGTTTCACTCTACCCGCGAAGGATTGCCAAGTATCGAGGTGCACATTTTTGATTTTGCCAAAGACATTTATGGAGAAACGATGACGATCGAGTGGCATGTGCGCTTAAGAAGCGAACAAAAATTCGCGAGTGTGGATGAATTGATCGCGCAAATTCAGCGGGATAAGGAAAAAGCGCAAGCATATTTCCGCAAATTCGCCGAAAATACTTGCATTTTATCGCAAAAAGAGTTATTCTAATAGATGTATGCAAAATAACCATTGCTTGGCAAGTCGAGTCACCGCCGCTTGCTCGGTAATTGGGGTTTTATCAACGAGGAGGTGAACAAGGATGGCATTATCGCAAGAGCGTAAAAGAGAAATTATCGAACAGTTTAAAATTCATGAGAACGATACAGGTTCTCCGGAAGTGCAAATTGCTATCCTTACAGAGCAAATCAACAATTTGAATGAGCATTTGCGCGTTCATAAAAAAGACCATCATTCACGTCGCGGATTGCTGAAAATGGTTGGTAAACGCCGCAACTTATTGAATTACTTGCGCAATAAGGACATTACGCGCTATCGTGAATTGATTAACAAACTTGGATTACGTCGATAAAAAAAGCGGGAGCATTCCCGCTTTTTTGCTAGTTATATAGGCGATTTTTCGCTATGATTAAAATAAATGGGAAACTGATACATCGTCAATGATTCGTCTATACTACAATATATACATTCGTTATTCTCGATTTGTACATAGAGAGGAGTACTCACCTATATGGAGCAAGAAAAACGCGTTTTTTCCATAGACTGGGCCGGACGGCCGCTCGTTGTCGAAATTGGCGAGTTAGCCAAACAGGCGAACGGAGCGGTATTAGTCCGTTATGGTGACACGGTAGTATTAAGCACGGCAACGGCATCCAAAGAAGCGAAAAACGTCGACTTTTTCCCGCTGACGGTTAACTATGAGGAGCGTCTTTATGCAGTTGGCAAAATTCCGGGAGGATTTATTAAGCGGGAAGGACGTCCTAGCGAAAAAGCGATTTTAGCAAGCCGCTTGATTGACCGGCCGATTCGTCCGTTGTTTGCGGAAGGATTCCGCAATGAGGTGCAAATCGTTTCGATGGTGATGAGCGTCGATCAAGACTGCTCGCCGGAAATGGCGGCATTACTCGGCTCCTCCCTCGCGCTGACGATTTCCGATATTCCTTTTGAAGGACCGATTGCCGGCGTGACCGTTGGCCGTGTTGATGGAAAGTTTGTCATTAATCCGACGGTCGAACAATCGGAAAAAAGCGATATGCATCTCGTTGTCGCCGGAACGAAAGACGCGATTAACATGGTCGAGGCTGGCGCCGATGAAGTGCCGGAGGAAATCATGCTAGAAGCGATTATGTTCGGGCACGAAGACGTAAAACGGCTGATCGCTTTTCAAGAGGAAATCGCCGCCCAAGTCGGCAAAGAAAAAATGGAAGTTGTTTTGTATGAGCTCGATCCGCAGCTGGAGGCGGAAATCCGCCAGCTTGCCGAAGCGGATATTAAACGGGCGGTGCAAGTGCCGGAAAAATTGGCGCGCGATGCAGCGATTGAGGAAGTAAAAGCGGGCGTCGTTGCGAAATATGAAGAACAGGAAGCGGACGAGGAAACGCTAAAACAAGTGAATGAAATTTTACATAAGCTCGTCAAAGAAGAAGTAAGGCGGCTTATTACCGAAGAAAAAATTCGCCCAGACGGCCGAAAAGTGGATGAAATCCGCCCGCTCTCCTCAGCAGTCGGCGTCCTGCCGCGCACGCACGGTTCGGGCTTGTTTACGCGCGGGCAGACGCAAGTGCTCAGCGTTTGCACGTTAGGGGCGCTTGGCGATGTGCAAATATTGGACGGGCTCGGCATTGAAGAAACGAAACGGTTTATGCACCATTACAATTTCCCGCCGTTTTCCGTCGGCGAGACGGGGCCGATGCGCGGTCCGGGACGCCGCGAGATCGGACACGGCGCGCTTGGCGAACGGGCATTAGAGCCGGTCGTTCCGTCGGAAAAAGAGTTTCCGTATACGATCCGTCTCGTGTCGGAAGTGCTTGAATCGAACGGTTCCACTTCACAAGCAAGCATTTGCGCAAGCACGCTGGCGATGATGGACGCGGGCGTGCCGATTAAAGCGCCGGTGGCGGGAATTGCCATGGGGCTTGTGAAAAACGATGATCATTATACGATTTTAACTGACATTCAAGGAATCGAAGACCATCTTGGCGATATGGACTTTAAAGTGGCCGGCACGCGAAAAGGCGTTACCGCTTTACAAATGGATATCAAAATCAAAGGCTTAACCCGCGAAATTTTAGAGGAAGCGCTGCTGCAGGCAAGAAAAGGACGGATGGAAATTTTAGACCATATGATGCAAACGATTCGTGAGCCGCGTAAAGAGCTATCGAAATACGCGCCGAAAATTTTGACGATGCAAATTAATCCTGACAAAATTCGCGAGGTCATTGGACCGAGCGGCAAACAAATTAATAAAATTATTGACGAAACCGGCGTGAAGATCGATATTGAGCAAGACGGAACGATTTTTATCTCATCCGTCAATGAAGCGATGAACGAAAAAGCGAAGCAAATTATCGAAGATATCGTCCGCGAAGTCGAAGTCGGGCAGATTTATTTAGGAAAAGTGAAGCGCATTGAAAAATTTGGCGCATTTGTTGAATTGTTCAATGGCAAAGACGGGCTTGTCCATATTTCCGAATTGGCGGAAGAGCGTGTTGGAAGAGTCGAGGACGTCGTTTCGATTGGCGATGAAATTTTAGTAAAAGTAATGGAGATTGATAAACAAGGACGCGTTAATTTATCGCGAAAAGCAGTATTGCGCGAGCAAAAAGAAAAAAGAGGAAAACGGCCGGAACGGCATAGAATGAAGCCTTAGGATTGGTTCCTTAAGGCTTCTTTGTTGTGGTTTGGATAGTTCTATCTTGTCCCTTCTTCACATATTTGTAGTATAAAAAGGAGGGACAGGTGTGAACAGAAACGATACCCGCTATTTATCGGTAGCGATCATCTTTTTCTTTGCTTGGTTTATCGTCAGCCAGCCACCGGTAAACCAGTATATTGCCAGTTTACAAGAACAGAGCATGGCGGTGATGAAAGAAAACGATAAGCTGTATGCGGAAATTGTGGAAAAAGCAAAACGGTATGAAATTCCTCCGCAAGACGCGGTCATCGATAGAGTGTGGAAAGCGACACCCGGTTATAACGGATTAAAAGTAGATGTGCAAGCTTCGTATAAAAGCATGAAAAAGGAAGGAAAATTTGATGAACGGAAGCTTGTGTACAAACAAGTTTCCCCGCGCGTCCATTTGGATGATTTGCCGCCTGAAGCGATTTACCGGGGCCATCCAGATAAGCCGATGGTTGCGCTTCTGATCAATGTGGCGTGGGGAAATGAATATATTCCGAAAATGCTTGATATTTTAAAAAAGCATCATGTAAAGGCGACGTTTTTTTTGGAAGGTCGTTGGGTAAAAAATCACCCCGATATGGCAAAAATGATTGTGGACGCCGGCCACGAAATAGGGAATCATTCGTATAGCCATCCGGACTTAAAGACGCTCAGCAACGCAAAAATCCGCGAGGAACTAGTAAAAACGAATGAAGTTATTGAAGCGACAACTGGGGTGAAATGCAAATGGTTTGCCCCGCCAAGCGGCAGCTATCGTGATGATGTAGTGAAAATTGCTGCGGATTTAGACATGAAAACAATTATGTGGAGCGTCGATACAATTGATTGGCAAAATCCGTCGCCATCTGTTATAGTGAAACGGGTAATGTCCAAAGTTCATCGCGGTGCAATGATTTTGATGCATCCGACGCTGCCGACGGCGGAAGCGCTTGAGCCGCTTATTATATCGATTCAGCAAAAAGAATATGAAATTGGTGATGTGTCTGCATTACTAGACGAAAAGAGAATTGTAAGAAAATAGGAGGAACGTGGCGTTGATTAACAAACATACTTGTAAAAATGGCGTACGAATTGTGCTAGAACAAATTCCAACAGTGCGTTCTGTCTCGATCGGGGTGTGGATTGGAACAGGTTCACGCAATGAAACCGAGCAAAACAACGGAATTTCCCATTTTTTAGAACACATGTTTTTTAAAGGGACGAAAACGCGCACTGCAAAGGAGATTGCCGAAGCGTTTGACAGTATCGGCGGTCAAGTCAATGCGTTTACGTCGAAAGAATATACTTGCTATTACGCCAAAGTGCTGGATGAGCACGCATCATTTGCTCTCGAAATGTTAGCGGATATGTTTTTCCATTCCACGTTTGTTGACGAGGAATTGCAAAAAGAAAGAAATGTCGTGCTAGAAGAAATTAAAATGTACGAAGATACTCCGGATGATATCGTCCATGATTTATTAAGCAAAGCATGTTATGCGAACCATCCGCTTGGTTATCCAATTTTAGGAACGGAAGAAACGTTGCGCACGTTTACGGGGGATTCGTTGCGCGGATATATGGCTGATTATTATACCCCGGACCGTGTGGTGATTTCTGTTGCCGGCAATGTGGATGAAAGTTTTATTCAGCAAGTGGAAAGCTATTTCGGTTTTTTCACAGCGAAACGAAAAGCTAGTGAATCGCCAGCTCCATTATTTCAGCCGCAAAAATTAGCGCGTCAAAAAGATACGGAACAAGCGCATTTATGCATCGGATTTAACGGGCTTCCCGTCGGCCATCCGGATATTTACACATTGATTATTTTAAATAATATTTTAGGTGGCAGCATGAGCAGTCGGCTTTTTCAAGAAGTTCGTGAACAGCGCGGTTTAGCGTACTCGGTCTTTTCTTATCACTCTTCTTATCAAGATAGCGGCTTATTAGCAATTTACGCTGGGACAGGCAACAATCAGCTTGATTTGTTATTTGAAACCATTCAAGAAACCATCGATAAATTAAAAGAGGACGGGATTACTGAAAAAGAGCTGAAAAACAGCAAAGAACAGATGAAAGGAAGTTTAATGTTAGGGTTAGAAAGCACGAATAGCCGGATGAGCCGAAACGGCAAAAACGAATTGCTGCTCGGGCGCCATCGCACGCTTGATGAGATTATTGAAGAAATTAATAGCGTCACTGTAGAAAAAGTAAATGAACTTGCGTGCCGCATTTTTGCTGAAGATTGTGCGCTCGCTTTAATTAGCCCGAGCGGTCGATTGCCGAGTCGAATTCGTTCGTAAGCAACCGTTTATCGCACGACGGTTGCGCAATGCCTGCTAAAAAAAATGCAGGCATTTTTTTATTTCCCCCATCTTACAATAATAGAAAGGAAGGGGGGATATGCAGTGAGGCTAAGCGAGTTAAGCGGCAAGGAAATTGTCGATGCAAGACGCGCCGAACGGCTCGGGGTGTTGGGGCAGACGGATTTGGAAATTAATGAGCAAACCGGGAAAATTCAAGCGTTGCTTATTCCAACGGGAAGATGGTTCCGGTTTCGGAAAGATGGAAATGAAATTCGCGTTCCGTGGAAATATATAAAAAAAATTGGCACGGACATGATTATTATCGATTTTCCCGAACAATGACGGCGATCGCCAAAGGCGGTCGCTTTTCTTTTTTAGGATATTCACCTATATTTCCCTTTTTACATAAGATGTGAAAGGAAATGAGGATGAAAGAATAAGTTTCGCGTAAAGAAGGTGAGCAGATGATGCTAACAGGCATGCATGTTGCTATTATCGGCGGGGACGCGCGGCAATTGGAAGTGATTCGCAAATTAATTGAATTGGATGCTAAATTATCTTTAGTTGGTTTTGACCAATTGGCACATCATTTTATGGGCGCAACGAAGCTACGAATCGAGGAAGTGGATTTTGCTAACTTAGATGCGATTATTTTGCCAGTTCATGGAACAACGTTGGAAGGAAAAGTAAATACCGTATTTTCACACGAGCAAATCCCGTTTACAGAAGAAATGCTGTTAAAAACAGCGAAACATTGCACTGTCTATACAGGAATAAGCAACCGCTATTTAGACGACTTAATGAAAGCAGTTGACCGTAAATACGTCCAATTATTTGAACGCGATGATGTCGCGATCTACAACTCGATCCCGACCGCAGAGGGAGCCGTCATGATTGTCATTCAGCATACCGATTTTACGATTCATGGGTCACGTGTAGCGGTTCTTGGGCTTGGTCGCATTGGTATGACGGTCGCTCGCACATTTGCCGCTCTCGGCGCAAAAGTGAAAGTAGGGGCGCGCCGTTCCGAGCATCTTGCCCGCATTATGGAAATGGGGCTTGCCCCTTTTCACCTTAATGATTTAGAAAAAGAAGTGCAAGATATCGATATTTGCATTAATACCGTTCCACATTTTATTGTAACGGCAAGTGTCATTGCGAAGATGCCGGCGCATACGCTTATCGTTGATTTGGCTTCAAAGCCGGGCGGCACCGATTTTCGCTACGCCGAAAAGCGAGGGGTGAAAGCGATTCTCGCGCCAGGGCTTCCGGGAGTCGTCGCGCCAAAAACGGCGGGGCAAATTATCGCGAATGTCCTTTCGCAACTACTATATGCGGATTTGCAAAAAAGAAAGGGGAATGGATAATGAGTTTAAGAGGAAAACGAATCGGATTCGGGTTGACAGGTTCTCATTGCACGTATGATGCGGTCATGCCGGAAATTGAAAAATTGGTAAAAGAAGGAGCGGAGGTGCTACCCATTGTTACCTATACGGTAAAAACGACAGACACTCGCTTTGGCGAAGGAGAAGAATGGGTGAAAAGGCTGGAAGAAATAACAGGCAACGAAGTCATTGATACGATCGTCAAGGCAGAGCCGCTTGGTCCGAAAGTTCCTCTCGATTGCATGGTTATTGCACCGCTGACAGGAAACTCGATGAGCAAACTTGCCAACGCGATGACAGATTCCCCTGTATTGATGGCGGCAAAGGCGACGATGCGCAACCATCGTCCGGTTGTCCTTGGCGTTTCCACAAACGATGCGTTAGGATTAAACGGGGTAAATTTAATGCGCCTAATGGCGGCGAAAAATATTTATTTTATTCCGTTCGGTCAAGATGCTCCGCACACAAAACCGAATTCAATGGTGGCAAAAATGTCGCTTTTGCGCGATACCGTTCTTGCCGCTTTGGAAGGAAGACAGCTTCAGCCAGTCATCATTGAGAAGTTCCGCGATGAGATGTGAGATAAGCCATCGGTAGAAAATTCATTCGTATGCATAAAAATTTTCTCTCCTTATAAAGTGGAATATGGTAAAATAAAAACTATAAATTTACCAAAGCGATTTGAGTGATTATGCGGAAGGAGAAATGGTTTATGGAACAAAGACGCTTTCACGTCGCAGTTGTAGGAGCAACAGGTGCAGTTGGCCAGCAAATGGTACAAACGCTCGAAAATAGAAACTTTCCAGTTGGAAAACTGACTTTATTATCGTCGGAACGTTCTGCAGGCAAAAAAATGCGCTTTCGCGATGAAGAAATCGAAGTGCAAGTAGCGACTCCGGAAAGTTTTGCCGGGGTGGATATCGCCCTGTTTAGCGCAGGCGGCTCTGTCTCAAAAGCATTGGCGCCGGAAGCGGTGAAACGCGGGGCGATCGTGATCGACAACACAAGCGCGTTTCGCATGGACGAAAACGTACCGCTTGTTGTTCCAGAAGTGAACGAAAACGATTTAACATGGCATAACGGCATTATCGCCAATCCAAACTGCTCGACAATCCAAATGGTTGTTGCCCTGGAACCGATTCGCCAAGCGTTCGGTCTAAAACGAGTGATCGTTTCCACGTATCAAGCTGTATCTGGTGCCGGGGCGCAAGCGATTGAGGAACTAAAGGCGCAAGCGAAAGCGGTGTTAAACGGCGAGCCGGTCGTTTCAGAAATTTTACCGGTAAAATCGGATCGCAAACATTATCAAATCGCGTTTAACGCCATCCCGCAAATTGACAAATTCCAAGAGAACGGCTTTACGTTTGAAGAAATGAAAATGATTAATGAAACGAAAAAAATCATGCATATGCCAGAGCTGCAAGTGGCGGCAACATGTGTGCGCATTCCGGTTGTCAGCGGCCATTCCGAATCGGTATATATCGAAATTGAAAAAGACGGCGTCAGCGCAGACGACATTAAAGCGGTATTAAAAGATGCCCCGGGCGTCATTTTGCAAGATGACCCGAGCGAGCAAGTATATCCAATGCCGGTTGACTGCGCTGGCAAATATGATGTGTTCGTCGGGCGCATTCGCAAAGATTTAGACGATGATCGGGCGTTCCATTTATGGGTCGTATCGGATAATTTATTAAAAGGTGCGGCATGGAACTCTGTGCAAATCGCGGAAAGTTTAATTAAACTAGGACTTGTAAAATAAAAGAGGAGCGAATGGCATCGAGGTGTTAACATGAAAATTATCGTCCAGAAATTTGGCGGCACATCCGTCCGCGATGACCGCGGACGTGATTTCGCCCGCAGGCATATTGAAAAAGCGCTGGAAGACGGCTATAAAGTAGTTGTTGTCGTCTCGGCGATGGGGCGGAAAGGGGAGCCATACGCAACTGATACGCTCCTTAGCCTCATCGGCGGAGCCGACAATTACGTTACGAAGCGCGAACAAGATATGCTGATGGCTTGTGGTGAAATTATTTCCAGCGTTGTTTTTACAAACCTATTAAACAAGCATGGAATAAAAGCAACCGCATTTACCGGTGCACAAGCAGGATTTCGCACAAACAGCGACCACACGAACGCAAAAATTATTGAAATGCGCTGCGAACGCGTGTTGGAAGCGTTGAACGAATACGACGTCGTTGTCGTTGCCGGCTTTCAAGGAGCAGCGGAAAATGGCGATATTACTACGCTTGGCCGCGGCGGAAGCGATACGTCCGCGGCGGCGCTCGGCGCGGCGCTAAACGCCGAATGGGTCGATATTTTTACCGATGTCGAGGGGGTTATGACCGCCGATCCGCGCATTGTCGAAAACGCCCGCCCGCTCGATGTCGTCACATACACAGAAATTTGCAACATGGCCTATCAAGGGGCAAAAGTCATTCATCCACGCGCCGTCGAAATTGCGATGCAGGCAAAAATTCCTCTGCGCGTTCGTTCAACATATTCTGATTCTTTAGGGACGCTTGTCACATCCTCGATCCGTTCGAAGAAAGGAAGCGATGTAAGAGAACGGTTAGTGACAGGCATCACTTACGTTTCCAACATTACGCAAATTAAAGTGCAGGCAAAAGAAGGACATTACGAATTGCAGTCTGACGTTTTTAAGGCGATGGCAAATGAAGAAATTAGCGTCGATTTTATTAACATTTCGCCAAACGGTGTTGTTTATACGGTTTCCGGCGAAATGACAGAGCGGGCGGTCGCTGCTCTGCGCCGCATTGGCTATGAACCGATCGTGACGACGGGATGCGCGAAAGTATCTACCGTCGGTGCAGGGATCGCCGGCGTCCCTGGAGTGACGGCAAAAATCGTTACGGCTCTTTCGGAACAAGGAATTCAAATTTTGCAATCAGCCGATAGCCATACGACCATCTGGGTATTAGTGAAAGAAGAAGATATGAAAAAAGCGGTGAACGCGCTACATGACGCGTTTCACCTCTCCGAGGAGCCAACGGGGGAATACGATTAATGGAGTGAGGAGTGAAAGCATTGGTTCAATTTGGTAAAATCGTGACAGCGATGGTAACGCCGTTTGATCGCAAAGGAAATGTCGATTTTGCGAAGACGACAAAGCTTATCGACTATTTGCTTGAAAACGGAACCGACTCGCTCGTTGTTGCCGGAACGACAGGCGAATCGCCAACGTTAACCACGGAAGAAAAAGTCGCTTTGTTCCGCCATGTCGTTTCCGTCGTGAACGGGCGAGTCCCGGTGATTGCCGGAACGGGAAGCAACAATACGCGCGCATCGATTGAACTGACGAAAAAAGCGGAGGAAATTGGCGTCGACGCTGTGATGTTGGTAGCGCCATACTATAATAAACCGAATCAGGAAGGATTGTATCAACATTTCAAAGCGATTGCCGAAAGCACGTCGCTTCCGGTGATGCTTTACAACATTCCTGGGCGTTCAGTCGTGAACATTTCTGTCGATACAATTGTTCGCCTATCGGAAATTCCAAATATCGTCGCCGTGAAAGACGCGAGCGGCAATTTGGATGCGATGACGGAAATTATTGCCCGCACGCGCGATGACTTTCTCCTTTACAGCGGCGACGACGGCATTACGCTTCCGGTATTGTCGATTGGCGGAGCTGGCGTTGTGTCCGTTGCTTCCCATATTATCGGCAATGAAATGCAGCAAATGATCGCCGCTTTTGAAGCTGGCGAGCTTGCCAAAGCGGCGAAGCTGCATCAAAAACTGTTGCCGATTATGAAAGGGCTGTTTGCCGCGCCAAATCCTGTACCGGTAAAAACGGCGCTGCAGCTAAAAGGATTAGATGTCGGTTCCGTTCGTCTGCCGCTCGTCCCGCTTACCGAACAAGAGCGCATCGAACTAATGAACCTATTAAACACACTATGATCAAAAAACCAACCCACGTAAAGTGGGTTGGTTTTTTTGTGAAAAAAGCACTCCATCATCAATCTTGTATTCAAAAACTCCCATCAGTTATAATAAAATCAAGTGACTTTGAGCGGGTTAGTAATCATCATAGGAGGACGTAGCATTGAGAACGAAACAAGTAGAGAAAATAAGGATTTTTTCCCTTGGGGGAGTCGGGGAGATCGGCAAGAATATGTATGTGGTTGAGCTGGATGACGACATATTTGTCATCGACGCCGGTGTCATGTTTCCAGAAGACGAGATGCTTGGCATTGATAAAGTAATCCCCGACATTAGCTATCTCGTTGAACGCCAAGACCGCATTAAAGCAATTTTTTTAACACACGGACACGAGGAACATATCGGCGCCATTGCCTATGTGCTAAAAAAAATTACGGTGCCAGTGTACGGAACGAAGCTTACGTTAGGATTGGCGGAATCGATTTTAAAGGAACAAGGAATTACAAATGCGAAACTGATCGAAGTTCGCTCCGATTCGGAAATTTTCTTTGATAAGGCCAAAGTGACGTTTTTCCGAACGATTCACAGCATTCCCGATTCGGTTGGAATTAGCATTCATACGTCCCAAGGCGCCATTGTCTATACGAGCGACTTTAAATTTGACCAGACTCCATACGGCAAAAATCGAGCGGATTTGGGGAAAATGGCGCAAATTGGCGAACAAGGGGTACTTTGCTTATTATCTGATAGCACAAATGCGGAAAGACCGGGATATACGGGATCGGATACGATTGTAGCCCAGGAAATTGCCGATGTGATTTATAATGCGGACGGTCGGGTGTTTGTTGCTTGTTATGCGTCAAACGTTACAAGAATTCAACAAGTATTGCATGCGGCAAAGCAGTATGGACGGAAAGTTGCCGTTGTGGGGAAAACGTTGCATAAAGTGATGGATATTGCTGTTCGGCTAGGATATTTGCATCTTCCAGAAAAAGTGACTATTTCTATTTATGACATTGATCGCTACGATGATAAAGAATTGATTATTTTGACAACCGGCGGGCATGGCGAGCCGATGAGCGCATTAGCTCGCATGGCAAAGCAGGCGCACAAGCAAGTCAACATCAAAAAAGGAGATACCGTCATCGTTGCGGCATCGGTGATGCCAGGATATGAATTAGTATTTTCCAAAACGATTGATTCGTTGTATCGCGCCGGAGCGAATGTCATTTACCGCGAGAGAAAAGTGCATGTTTCTGGACACGGATGTCAGGAAGAATTAAAGTTAATGCTTAATTTAATGAAACCGAAATATTTTATTCCTGTTCACGGCGAATATCGGATGCAAAAGGCGCACGCCAATCTTGCGAAAGCGGTTGGCATCTCCGAAGAAAGAACGTTTTTGATCGACAAAGGGGATGTCATTGAGTTTCGTAACGGTGTGGCACGTCCTGGTGGAAAAGTTCCGTACGGCAACATTTTAATTGATGGTCTTGGCATTGGCGATGTTGGCAATATCGTGTTAAGAGATCGGCGTCTTCTCTCGCAAGACGGGATTTTAATCGTTGTCGTTACATTAAACAAAGAATTGAAAAAAATTATCGCGGGACCGGAAATTATTTCGCGCGGTTTTGTCTATGTAAGAGAATCCGAAACATTGCTTGATGAAGCGACGAAAATCGTAGCAAATATCGTGAATAAATGTTTGCAAACTTATGTGATCGAATGGTCTTCGTTAAAATCAAACATTCGCGAAGCATTGAGCCAATTTTTATTTGAAAAAACGAAACGCAAACCAATGATTTTGCCAATTATTATGGAAGTATAATACAATCATGCTCAAAGTCAACGAACCATGCCGATAGGAGTTTCCTATCGGCATTTTTCTTTTCCAGTTCGAGCATACTAAATGTATGATGGAAAGAAAGGAGAATGTGTATGGAAAAAGAAAGCTACATACAATCGGAAGAAGAACAAGAAACGAAAGATGAGCAAGCAACATCGGCGATTCAACAGCTAGGTCAAACAAACGTTCCGCAAATGGCGCCTGATACGAACATTCACTGTTTGACGATTGTCGGGCAAATTGAGGGGCATATTCAACTGCCGCCGCAAAATAAAACGACAAAATACGAACATGTTATTCCGCAAATTGTTGCGATTGAGCAAAATCAAAACATCGAAGGGCTGCTCGTGATTTTAAATACGGTAGGCGGAGATGTCGAAGCGGGATTAGCCATCGCGGAAATGCTCGCTTCTTTATCAAAGCCGACCGTTTCGATCGTGTTAGGCGGCGGCCATTCGATTGGTGTGCCGATTGCCGTTTCTTGCGATTATTCATTTATTACCGAAACGGCAACGATGACGATTCATCCTATTCGCTTGACTGGGTTAGTCATAGGCGTTCCGCAAACGTTTGAATATTTGGATAAAATGCAAGAGCGGGTTGTCCGGTTTGTTACAAAACATTCAAAAATTACGGAAGAAAAGTTTAAGGAGCTTATGTTTTCCAAAGGAAATTTAACGCGCGATATCGGCACGAACGTTGTCGGCCCTGATGCGGTGAAATACGGGCTTATTAATGAAGTCGGCGGCGTTTCCAAAGCGATGGACAAGTTGCGCGAGCTGATTGAACTGAATAAATCAGGTGAAGGGAAGATGATCCAATGATTTTATATACGATCATGCCGGAGCATCTTGTTTTCCAAACGGCGGCGGAAGAGTATGAAAAACAGACAATGGTATATTACGATGAAATTCCGTTTCTCGTGCAAAAGACGGAAACAAACGAATACGAAATAGTCCGAAATTTAAGCACGAATCCGCTTCACTTTTTAGAACAAAAATACGCGCCGGGAACAAGATTCCCGATGTCGGTTGCAACACGTAATGAATTCCGCGGCCATTCATGGTATAATAAATGAACAAACGGAAAAAAGCAGCCAAATTTGGCTGCTTTTTTCCCATCTTTCAGTTTGTTTATTGGAGTGAATGATTGTGGCAAAACGGAAACGGCAAAAAAAAGCGAGACGGTCGAAGCGGCATTGGAAAGAAACGTTTCAATTGGAGCTGATCGGCCTTGCGATGTTGGCAATTTCCGTCATCGCGATGGCGCGCCTTGGGCTAGTCGGCAAGACGCTCGTATTCATCGCGCGCTTTTTCTTTGGAGAATGGTATATGCTATTATTTGTAGCCTTATTTCTATTGTCGTTTTATATCATTTGGAAGCGGCGATGGCCTTCGTTTACCCATCGAGTTCTCCTCGGTTCATATATTATCGTTTCATCACTGTTATTGCTTAGTCATGAAACGTTATTCGATTTGCTGTCCCGGAACGGCCAATTTGATCCTAGCGTCATTCGCACGACATGGGAATTGTTTTGGGGCGAAGTGCGCGGCGGATCGGCTGATGCCGATTTAGGCGGCGGGATGATCGGCGCATTTTTCTTTGCCGCCAGTTATCAATTATTTGATGCACTCGGCACAAAATGGATTTGTTTTTTCCTCTTTGTCATCGGAGTCGTTTTCATTACGGGAAAATCGTTGCGTGAAACAGTCGGAAAAGCGGTTATGATACTTGCGTCTTTCCTGCAGCGGCAATGGCAAGCGTTTATTGTCGACGTAAAACGTTGGGGCGGTAAAGCGCAGAAACGGAAACGGCGCAAAACTAAAACACCGGAACCGATCGCGCAGCAAGAGGGGGAAACGTTCTCTCCGCCGCCGATTATTTCCGATTTTACTGCCGCGCGCTCGAATGAGATAGAACAAGAACGAGAGCAAGAAAAGGCGGAAAGCGCGGAGGAAGAAGAGTCTCCGCCGCTTGCGTTTTCCGAAATGGAAAATGCCGATTATCAGCTTCCGCCGCTTGATTTGCTCCGCCTTCCGAAACAAACAAGCCAAGCGAAAGATCATGCGAACATTTACGCAAATGCGCGCAAGCTGGAAAAAACATTTCAAAGCTTTGGCGTAAAGGCGAAAGTGACGCAAGTGCATCTTGGGCCCGCGGTCACGAAATATGAAGTATATCCGGACGTTGGCGTGAAAGTCAGTAAAATTGTTAGTTTAAGCGACGACCTTGCGCTAGCCCTTGCTGCGAAGGACATTCGCATTGAAGCGCCGATTCCGGGAAAATCGGCGATCGGCATTGAAGTGCCAAATGAAGAAATTGCGACCGTTTCTTTAAGGGAAGTGCTGGAAGCGATTGACCATTACAAACAAGAGGCGAAACTATTAATTCCGTTAGGCCGTGACATTTCCGGAGAAGTTGTTGTTGCCGAGCTGAATAAAATGCCGCATTTATTAATCGCCGGAGCAACCGGAAGCGGCAAAAGCGTATGTATTAACGGAATCATCATAAGCTTGCTTATGCGCACAAAGCCGCATGAAGTAAAATTGATGATGATTGACCCGAAAATGGTGGAATTAAGTGTATATAACGGCGTACCGCATTTATTGGCCCCGGTTGTGACGAATCCAAAAAAAGCGTCGCAAGCGCTAAAAAAAGTGGTACAGGAAATGGAAAGACGATATGAATTATTTTCACATACAGGCACGCGAAATATCGAAGGGTATAATGAATATGTACGGCGCCATAATCAAGAATCGGAAGAAAAACAACCGCTTCTTCCTTACATCGTTGTCATCATTGATGAGCTGGCGGATTTAATGATGGTCGCTTCTTCCGATGTCGAGGATTCGATTACGCGTTTGGCGCAAATGGCGCGCGCGGCGGGAATCCATCTCATTATTGCGACACAGCGCCCTTCCGTTGACGTCATTACCGGCGTCATTAAGGCAAACATTCCGTCGCGGATCGCTTTTAGCGTTTCTTCTCAAACTGACTCACGGACGATTTTGGATATGGGAGGAGCGGAAAAACTGCTTGGTCGCGGCGATATGCTATTTTTGCCGATGGGTGCTTCCAAGCCGGTGCGCGTGCAAGGGGCGTTTGTTTCCGATGAAGAAGTCGAAGAGGTTGTCGATTTTGTTATTTCCCAGCAAAAAGCACAATACTATGAAGAAATGATGGTAAACGAAGAGAATAATGATGGCGAAGAATTCGAGGATGAATTGTACGAGGAAGCGGTCCGGCTTGTTGTCGAGATGCAAAGCGCTTCTGTTTCCATGCTGCAGCGGCGCTTTCGCATCGGCTATAATCGCGCGGCGCGTCTCATTGATGCGATGGAAGCGCGCGGAGTCGTTGGTCCGTACGAAGGAAGCAAGCCTCGCGCCGTGCTCATCTCGAAAGAAAATGTAAAAACATCATAGGAAACAGGCAATGTGTTGCCTGTTTCCTTAAAAATATGTCACATTGAAATCGTTTTCAATTGTTTTTTTGCTTTCATCGACAAAATTTTTATTTGCTATTTATTTATTCAAAAAAAAATGGTATAGTAATTTCGAAAAGGCTACATGTCTAACGTCAGAGGTCTGATATCTGCAAAATGGAAAAATGGGGGCTTTTTACAATGTCCATTAAATCAGACAACCGCCACCTATATTTACAAGTGATTGATCGAATTAAGCATGATATCGAAACAGGAGTGTATAAAGAAAAGCAAAAGCTTCCCTCGGAATTTGAATTAGCGAAGCAGCTAGGGGTCAGCCGCGCGACATTGCGAGAAGCGTTGCGCGTTTTGGAAGAAGAAAACGTTATCATTCGCCGGCATGGTGTCGGAACGTTTGTGAACTCGAGACCGCTATTCACGTCGGGGATCGAACAGCTAAACAGCGTCACCGATATGATCCGGCAGGCGGGACGAAAGCCTGGGACGATCTTTTTATCTTCTTCGGTGCAACAGCCGACGGAGGATGACATGCGGAAATTTCGTTGCTCGGCGGACGATGACATTCTTTTAATTGAGCGCGTCCGCACCGCTGACGGGGAACCTGTCGTCTATTGTATTGATAAAATTTTATGCAAATATTTGCCGAAAGGAATTTCTTATGAGCAGGAGTCCTTGTTCGAAAATTTACATAATCAGGCGAACCGCGATATCGCTTATGCTATAGCCCGCATCGAACCGCTCGGTTATCATGAGAAAGTTTCGCCAATTTTGCAATGCGAACCGGAAACTGCGTTGCTCGTCTTAAAGCAGATGCACTTTGATAAAAGTGATGAACCGATTTTTTATTCGATTAACTATTTCCGCTCTGATAAATTTAGCTTCCATGTGCTGCGAAAACGGCTTAACTTTTAAGGAGGTGACATCCATAAGGGATATTAGGATAATTTCATCATCATAATAAATGAAGATGCAAAAGCATCACATCTTTTATTGGATTAGGGGGTATTTTGTAATGAAAAAACGATTTGGCTTCGCCCTTTCCCTTGTTTTGACGACAGGCATGCTCTTAAGTGCATGTGGCGGGCAAGGGGGCGATAATGCCGGCGGCAAAGACACGTTTAGCGTCGCGATGGTAACAGATGTTGGCGGTATTGACGACAAATCTTTTAACCAATCGGCTTGGGAAGGATTGCAAAAATTCGGAAAAGATAATGGGATGAAAAAAGGCAGAGGCGGTTACGATTACTTGCAGTCATCTAGCGACGCCGATTATGCGACGAACTTAAATAAACTTGTGCGCAGCGATTTTGATGTCATTTATGGAATCGGATATTTAATGGGAGATGCTGTAAAAGAAATTGCTGAACAAAATCCAAAAAAGCATTTTGCGATCGTTGACACGGTCGTTGATGAGCCAAATGTGGCGAGCATTACGTTTAAAGAGCACGAAGGTTCGTTTCTTGTCGGTGTTGTGGCAGGATTAACGACGAAAACGAATAAAATCGGCTTTATCGGTGGGATGGAAATTCCATTAATTGAAAAGTTTGAAAGCGGATTCCGTGCAGGAGTAAAGGCGGTTAATCCGAATGCCAAAGTGGAAGTGCAATATGCCGGCGCGTTTGACCAAGCCGATAAAGGAAAAGCGATTGCATCGAGCATGTATGCTTCCGGCATCGACGTCATTTACCATGCCGCTGGCGGAACAGGAAACGGCGTGTTCTCGGAAGCGAAAGACTTGAAAAAGAAAGATCCGAACCGCGAAATTTGGGTGATTGGCGTTGACAAAGACCAATCTCCAGAAGGCGTTGTGAAAGTAGGCGGAAAAACATATAACGTGACATTAACATCGATGGTGAAACGGGTCGATGTTGCCGTATATGACGTGGCAAAACGCTCCAAAGAAGGCGATTTCCCTGGCGGAAAAACGCTTGAATACGGCCTTCCGGAAAACGGAGTCGGCATTGCCTCAACGCAAGACAACATTAAGCCAGAAGTGTTAAAAGCGGTCGATGAATGGAAGCAAAAAATCATTAAAGGTGAAGTAAAAGTTCCAATGACCCGCAAAGAATATAAACAATTTGAAGCATCCTTAAAATAACTGAATAAAAAGGCTAGTGTCTCCGCTAGCCTTTTTGTTCGCTCAAAAATCGTAAAATGAAAGGTCGCAATTCATGTTTATTGCCTCTTTCCATTTTATGATTTTACCTTGCTCAAGTAAGGAGTGAATTTATTTGGAATATGTCATTGAAATGTTGAACATTCGAAAGGTGTTTGGCAAATTCGTCGCAAACGACAACATCACATTGCAGTTAAAAAAAGGGGAGATTCATGCGCTCTTAGGGGAAAACGGAGCAGGGAAATCGACGCTTATGAACGTGCTGTTTGGTCTCTACCAGCCGGATGGAGGCGAGATTCGCGTTAAAGGAAAAAAAGTAAACATCACTGACCCGAACGTTGCCAACGAACTTGGAATTGGCATGGTGCACCAGCATTTTATGCTTGTCGATACGTTTACGGTCACGGAAAATATTATTTTGGGCAGCGAACCGACAAAAGGCGGCGCCATTGATATGAAACGGGCAGAACAAGAAGTGCGCGAACTGTCGGAACGGTACGGGCTAGCGGTAGATCCGACGGCGAAAATCGCTGATATTTCTGTCGGTATGCAGCAGCGCGTCGAAATTTTAAAAACGCTGTACCGTGGTGCCGACATTTTAATTTTTGACGAACCAACGGCGGTGTTAACCCCGCAGGAAATACATGAACTCATTCAAATTATGAAAAAATTGGTAAAAGAGGGAAAATCAATTATTTTAATTACCCACAAATTAAAAGAAATTATGGAAGTGTGCGACCGCGTCACGGTCATTCGCCGTGGAAAGGGAATTGCTACGTTAAATGTTGCGGAAACGAATCCAAACGAGCTCGCGTCTCTTATGGTCGGCCGCGAAGTACAGTTTAAAACAGAAAAGAAACCGGCGCAGCCGGGCAAACCGGTGCTTGAGATCAAGGACTTGGTTGTCAAAGACGCGCGTGGCGTCACCGCTGTCAATCATCTCGATTTAACGGTACATGCTGGAGAAATCGTCGGCATTGCCGGGGTGGACGGCAACGGGCAGACGGAGCTGATTGAGGCGCTTACAGGACTTGTGAAAGTGGAATCGGGCTCGATTTTGCTGAACGGCCGCGATATTGCGAACCTTCCGCCACGAAAAATTATCGAAGCAGGCGTCGGCCATATCCCGCAGGACCGCCACAAACACGGGCTTGTTCTTGATTTTCCCATCGGGGAAAATATGGTGCTGCAAACGTATTACAAACCGCCATATTCAAAAAGCGGAGTTTTAAACTTTAAAGCGATTTATGAAAAAGCGCGCCAGCTCATTGCCGAATTTGATGTGCGGACTCCGGATGAATATACGAAAGCGCGTGCGCTGTCCGGCGGAAACCAGCAAAAAGCGATTATCGGCCGAGAAGTCGACCGCGACCCGGACTTGCTCATTGCCGCTCAGCCGACGCGCGGCCTTGACGTTGGGGCAATTGAGTTTATTCATCGGCGTCTGATCGAACAGAGGGACAAAGGGAAAGCGGTGCTTCTTGTTTCATTTGAACTAGATGAAGTGATGAACGTAAGTGACCGCATCGCCGTTATTTACGAAGGAAAAATCGTTGCCATTGTCGATCCGAAAGAAACGACAGAGCAAGAACTCGGGCTATTAATGGCGGGAAGTAAACGGAAGGAAGCAGGTGTGTCTTCATGAATTCAAGTCGGCTTAATCATTTTCTCGTTCCTGTGCTCGCAGTTTTATTAGGAATGATCGTCGGCTCCATCGTGATGATTATTAGCGGCTATAATCCGATCGCGGGATATTCCGCGCTGCTATACGGAGCGTTTGGCGATCCGTATTACATTGGCGAAACGATCCGACAGACGACGCCTTATATTTTGGCGGGTCTTGCCGTTGCGTTTGCGTTCCGTACCGGCCTGTTTAACATCGGTGTGGAAGGCCAGCTCATTGTCGGCTGGCTCGCGGCAGTATGGGTCGGCGTATCGTTTGAGCTTCCGAAAGCCATTCACCTGCCGCTGGCGATTTTTGCAGCAGCGCTGGCGGGATCACTATGGGCACTCATTCCTGGGATTTTAAAGGCGTATTTAAAAGTGCATGAAGTGATTATTACGATTATGATGAACTATATTGCGCTTCATGTGACAAATGCTGTCATCCGCTCTGTTTTATCGGAGGAAGGCTTTAAATCAAAGCAGGTGCATGAAAGCGCGTCGCTTCGCTCGGAGTTTTTAGAATCGATTACGTACCACTCTTCCATGCATTATGGCATCATTATTGCGATCATCGGCGCGGTCGTGATGTGGTTTCTGCTTGAAAAAACGACAAAAGGGTTTGAGCTGCGCGCTGTCGGGTTTAACCAGCACGCTTCTCAATATGCGGGAATGAACGTAAGAGCAAATATAATTTTATCGATGGTGATTTCTGGAGCGTTCGCCGGAATCGCCGGTGCGATGGAAGGGCTAGGCACTTTCGGAAATATTTCTGTGAAAGCTGGTTTTACTGGTATAGGATTTGATGGCATCGCCGTTGCGCTGATTGGCGGAAATAACGCATTTGGGATATTGCTATCGGCGCTATTGTTCGGCGCGTTGAAAGTTGGGGCGTTAGAGATGCCATCAAGCGCGGGTGTGCCGACAGAACTAGTCGATATTATTATTGCGCTCATTATTTTCTTTGTCGCGTCAAGCTATGTTATTCGCTTATTATTATCTCGTTTGAAAAAGGGGGCGGAATAAGTGAGCGTCTATGAAGTATTGCAAGTGATTATTCCATCTGCCATTTTCTTTGCTGCTCCCCTTATTTTTACGGCGCTTGGTGGCGTATTTAGCGAACGATCCGGCGTTGTGAACATCGGTCTGGAAGGATTAATGATCATCGGAGCGTTTGTTAGCATCGTTTTCAATTTGACGTTTGCCGACACGTTCGGGGCGCTCACCCCATGGCTCGCTTTGCTCGCTGCGATGATCGTCGGCACCATTTTTTCGCTGCTCCACGCCGTTGCATCCATTTCGTTTCGCGCCGATCAAGTCGTCAGCGGTGTGGCGATTAACTTTTTAGCGCTTGGATTATCGCTCTTTTTAGTCAAAAAAATGTACGGAAAAGGACAGACCGACCAAATTCAAATTGGATTTGATAAAATTGACATCCCTGTATTAAGCGATATTCCCGTGATTGGGCCGCTCTTTTTCTCCAATACGTACGTTCCATCGTATTTGGCGATTATTTTGGCGTTCGTCGCATGGTACGTCATTTACAAAACGCCGTTCGGCCTTCGGCTTCGCGCAGTCGGCGAGCATCCGATGGCAGCGGATACGATGGGAATCAACGTGACGAAAATGCGTTACATCGCCGTTATGATCAGCGGAGCGTTAGGCGGAATCGGCGGCGCGGTGTACGCGACGATCATTTCCCGTGATTTTAGCCATGCGACGATTTCCGGGCACGGTTTTATGGCGCTCGCAGCGATGATTTTCGGAAAATGGCATCCGATCGGTGCGATGGGAGCAGCGTTGTTTTTCGGCTTGGCGCAAAGTTTAAGCATTGTCGGAAAAACGATTCCATTTTTAAAAAATGTACCGACGGTCTATTTGTTGATCGCGCCATATGTGCTGACGATTTTGGCGCTTGCCGGCTTTATCGGCCGTGCGGAAGCGCCGAAAGCTTCAGGCATGCCTTACATTAAAGGAAAACGGTAAAAGTCCGCGGAAAGAACTCGACGCTTGTTCGAGTTCTTTTTTGCTTTTATTTGCATTTTGCGTTTTATAAAAGGTATATTGTTGATATGATGAACACAACAATAAAATATCGGCAAGCTCACGTTAAAGGAGGAGTTCGATTGGTCAATGAAAAAATAACGGCAATAGAGAATATAAACGTCCATACGATTCCGACAAATAAATATAAAACCAATACGCTCGTATGGAAAATGAAAGCGCCGCTGGCAAACGAAACGGTGACGTTGCGCGCCCTTTTGCCGTATGTGCTGCAAAGCGGCACCGCCGAGCATCCAAGCGCGAAGCAGCTGCGCACATATTTAGATGAACTGTATGGAGCGACGTTAAATGTTGATTTATCCAAAAAAGGCGAAAGCCATATTATTACGATTCGCATCGACGTGGCAAATGAAGTGTTTTTGCAAGAGAAAATGCCGCTTCTTCGCAATGCTCTCAAGCTGTTAAGCGATATTATTCTTCGCCCCGCCCTACAAGACGGCCGGTTTGTCGACCGCATTGTGGAGCAAGAAAAGCGAGCGCTTAAGCAGCGCATTCAAGCAGTATATGACGATAAAATGCGGTATGCAAGCTTGCGGCTTATTCAAGAAATGTGCAAAGGAGAGCCGTACGCCCTGAATGCTAACGGCGAACTAGACGATGTGGACCGCATTACGGCGGAGGAGCTTTTTCAATATTATAAAAAAGCGCTGCAAGAAGACGAAATCGATTTATACGTTATCGGAGACGTACAAGAAGAAACTGTATTGGAAGCAGTTGCCTCGCATTTTTCGCTGCCAAACCGTACGGTTCGCTCATCTATGGGAGAAATGGTTTTAAGCAAAACGCGGGATAAAGTAAACGAAGTGATCGAAAAGCAAGATATTAAACAAGGAAAATTGAACATTGGCTACCGGACGAACATCACATACGACGACGACGATTATTACGCGCTGCAAATGTTTAACGGCATTTTTGGCGGTTTTTCTCATTCTAAACTGTTTATGAATGTCCGCGAAAAAGCAAGCTTGGCGTATTATGCCGCCTCACGTTTGGAAAGCCATAAAGGGTTATTGATGGTCACATCCGGCATCGAACCAGCGAATTATCAAAAGGCGCTGCAAATTATTGAAAAGCAAATGGAAGCGATGAAAAACGGCGATATTACCGATGAAGAAATCGCGCAGACGAAAGCAGTGATCCGCAACCAATTGTTAGAAACGATCGATACGCCGCGCGGATTAGTGGAAGTGCTTTACCATAACGTTGTCGCGAAGCGGGAACGGTCGATTGAAGAATGGCTATCAGGCACAGACAGTGTATCGCGGGAGGAAATCGTGCGCGTTGCTGGCAAAGTCGAACTTGATACGATTTACTTCCTGACCGGAATGGAGGGAACGGAATAGCGATGGAGAAAATCGTCTATGAGCAGCTGCAAGAACAGCTGTTTTATGAAAAAATGGAAAACGGTTTAGATGTGTACATTTTACCAAAAAAAGGGTTTAACAAAACGTATGCAACGTTTACGGCAAAATATGGGTCGGTTGACAATCAATTTGTTCCGCTCGGGAAGACGGAGATGAAGCGGGTGCCGGACGGAATCGCTCACTTTTTAGAGCATAAACTGTTCGAAAAAGAAGATGGCGATGTGTTCCAACAGTTCAGCAAACAAGGAGCCTCGGCAAACGCCTTCACTTCGTTTACGCGTACGGCCTATTTGTTTTCAAGCACGACAAATGTAGAAAAAAATTTAGAAACGCTCATCGATTTTGTGCAAAGCCCATATTTTTCTGAGCAAACGGTAGAAAAAGAAAAAGGAATCATCGGCCAAGAAATTCGCATGTACGACGACAATCCGGACTGGCGCGTTTATTTTGGCGCCATTGAAAGCATGTATCAAAACCATCCGGTGAAAATTGATATTGCCGGCACGGTTGAATCCATTTCCCATATTACGAAAGAATTGTTATACGAATGTTACGAAACGTTTTACCATCCGAGCAATATGCTGTTGTTTATCGTCGGGCCGGTCGATGAACAAAAAATCATGCAGCAAGTTCGCGATAACCAGGCAAAAAAATCGTTTCCAAAAGCTGGCGAGATTCAGCGCTTTGTGTACGATGAACCGAAAGAGAAAGCGGAAGAAAAGAAAGTCATTCCGATGCATGTGCAAACGAGCAAATGCATCGTCGGAATTAAGGCCCCAATTGTTCATCCGGCCGGTAAAGAAAAATTGATTCACGAGTTGGCGTTCAATGTTTTGTTAGATTATTTATTCGGGAAAAGCTCGCCGCATTATGAGCGGCTGTATGAGCTTGGGCTAATTGATGAAACGTTTATGTACGATTACACGGAAGAGCGGGAGTTTGGCTTTGCGATGGTCGGCGGGGATACGAGCGATCCAGACCGGCTTAGCGAAGAAATTAAACAAATCTTGCTGTCTTTCTCGGGTGATTCCGTAACAGACGCGCAATTAGAGCGGGTGAAAAAGAAAAAAATCGGTGCGTTTTTGCGTTCGCTAAACTCTCCGGAATATATTGCCAACCAGTTTACGCGATACGCGTTTAACGAAGTAAGCTTGTTTGATATCATTCCAGTGTTACAGTCATTAACGATCGAACAGATGGATCAAATCGCCAAACAATGTTTCCGCGAATCGCAAATAGCGGTATGCCAAGTCGTTCCAAAAGAAAGAAAGTAGCATCCTTCTTATGGAGGATGCTTTTTTAGGGGGATTGTCATGAAATACGCGCTTATTACCGGAGCAAGCGGGGGAATTGGGACAAGCATCGCCCGCCAGCTCGCTTCTGACGGCTACGGTCTTTTGCTGCATTATCACCGCCGCCGCGAGCAAGTAGAAAAGCTGAAAAACGAACTGGCCAACGTTCACGTCATTCCTGTTCAAGCTGATCTTTCGCAGGAAAATGGCGTAGACACGCTGCTTTCGCAAATCAATCGTCCTATCGATGTCATTATTCATAACAGCGGAGACAGCTATTACGGTCTCATTACGGATATGAGCGATGAGTTGGTGCGAAGAATGGTTCAGCTTCATGTGACAAGCCCGATTTTGTTGACGAAAAAGCTGTTGCCACAGATGATTGCAAACAAGCGGGGAAATATCGTTGTTATTTCGTCGATTTGGGGCTTAACAGGCGCTTCCTGCGAAGTCGTCTATTCCATGGTCAAAGGCGGGCAAAACGCGTTTGTTAAGGCGCTTGCAAAAGAATTAGCGCCCAGCGGCATCCGCGTGAATGCCGTTGCTCCGGGGGCGATTGATACCGATATGTTGCGCCGGTTCAGCGAGGAAGAATTGCGCTCGATTGCTGACGATATTCCGATCGGGCGCATCGGCACGCCGGATGAGGTGGCGAAAACGGTGGCATTTCTGCTCTCTGACGCTGCTTCATACATAACGGGACAAATTATTTCCGTCAATGGCGGTTGGTACTGTTAAGTATATTTTTAACAAAAAGCAGACAAACTATCCTTGAAACGAAAATCAAGGAGGTTATACGTATGTCTGTATTGGACAACTTCGAACAATGGAAAGACTTCCTGGCAGACCGCCTTCAACAAGCACAGCAGCAAGGATTAAGCCAACAAGTGATCGCAGACGTCGCTTATCAAATCGGTGATTATTTAGCAAAACAAGTAGATCCAAAAAACTCAGAAGAACGGTTGCTTGCTGACCTCTGGAGCGTTGCCGACGAACAAGAGCAGCACGCTATTGCAAACATGATGATCAAATTAGTGCAACAAAAATAAATAACGTGTAAAGAGGGGAGATTTCCCCTCTTTTTTCATTCTAATCCCTTTTCTGTTGCTTTCCCATTCGATATTATAGTAGTATGAACTTATCATAGGAGTTTGTGCGGGCATTTTGTGATGTGGGAGGAGAGACGGGATGGGGAAGCAGGAGTGGTATTTGGAATATGAAATACATATTAACCGTCCGGGTTTGTTAGGCGATGTTGCTTCATTATTAGGAATGTTGTCTATTAATATTGTTACGATTAACGGCGTCCATGGTTCGCGGCGTGGCATGCTTCTTCTTTGTGATAATAACGAACAGATCGAACGATTGTCTACCATTTTGCAAACAATGGATAATATTACAGTGACAAAGTTGCGGCAGCCGAAGCTGCTCGATCGCCTTGCTGTCCGTCACGGCCGCTATATCCAGCGCGACGCCGACGATAAAAAAACGTTTCGCTTCGTACGCGATGAACTTGGGCTGCTAGTTGATTTTATGGCGGAGATTTTTAAAGAAAAAGGCCATAAGCTGATTGGCATTCGCGGAATGCCGCGCGTCGGCAAAACGGAATCGATCGTTGCGGCAAGTGTTTGCGCGAATAAACGTTGGCTTTTTGTATCATCAACGCTGATTAAGCAAACGGTGCGCAGCCAGCTGATTGAAGACGAATATAGCGAAGATAATATTTTCATTATTGACGGTATCGTGTCTACTCGGCGGGCGAACGAAAGGCATTGGCAGCTTATTCGGGAGCTGATGCGCCTTGAGGCGACAAAGGTGGTGGAGCATCCGGATATTTTTATCCGCCATACCGAGTACACTCTTGATGATTTTCATTATATTATTGAATTGCGCAATGATCCAAATGAGGAAATTACGTACGATATCATTGAACAGCCGTCACTGTTTGGTAACGATGGATTTTCTGATTTTGACTTTTAATAAAGAAAAAGAAGTGGAAGGTGTTTGTCGTTGACGGAACTAGGTAAACGTTTAAAGGAAGCAAGAGAAGCGAAAAACATTAGTTTGGACGAGTTGCAAGAGATGACGAAAATTCAGAAGCGCTATTTAATCGGCATTGAAGAAGGAAACTATGCGATTATGCCGGGAAATTTTTATGTTCGAGCGTTCATTAAACAATATGCCGAGGCAGTCGGACTTGATCCGGAAGAAATATTTGAAGAGTATAAGCAAGATATTCCGCAATCGTATCAAGAAGAAATTCCGCAACAATTATCGCGAGTAAAAACGCGGCAACAAATTTCACCGAGAGGTTCGAAATGGGTGGATTTGCTGCCAAAATTGCTTATTGCCGCGGTGATCGTCGGCATCGCAATCGTGATTTGGTTGCTTTTGCAGCAACATGACGCAGGAAATAAATCGGGCAGTCAGATTGTGGGAGATACGACGACAGAAGTGGAACGCCCGAAAAACTCTCCGCTTGAAAAGGCTGCGAAGGAAGAAAAAGAGAAAAAACAAGAAAATAAGAAAAAACAACAAGAAACGAAAGAATCTCCTTCTTCGGATTCTACGCTTACAGTTGTAGAAAAAAGCGGAAATTTATCGACGATCGAATTGACGAATACGGATAAATTTGTCATTGAATTGACGTCGAAAGGCACCTCGTGGGTAGCAGTGTATAATACAAAAGGTCATTCCTTTTTCCAAGGAAATTTAGCGAACGGGCAAACGCAAACGTTCGATTTATCGGCGGAGACGGAAGTGTTTGTCAAAATCGGCAGAACGCTCGATGTCGATATAAAAGTAAATGGACAACCTTTCGCTTATCCAATCGACCCGAAAGACGAAGTATATCAAAAACTGAAATTTGTCTTTAAAAAATCGTAACATCGTCTTTTATGAGATGATGCTTTTACATGTTTAGCAGCGGAGGTATTCACAGTGAATTTGCCTAATAAAATAACAGTGGCACGAATTATGCTAATACCGTTATTTTTAATAGTGATGTTGGTCCCGTTTGGGTGGGGCAGCGTGAGAATTGGAACAGAAACGCTGCCAATCGCCCACCTTATCGGCGCGCTTATTTTCATCATCGCTTCGACAACCGATTGGATTGACGGATATTATGCCCGGAAATATCAGCTTGTGACTAATTTAGGAAAGTTTTTGGACCCGCTCGCTGATAAGCTGCTTGTCTCTGCGGCGCTCATTGTGCTTGTTGAGCTTCATTACGCGCCTTCATGGATGGCGATTGTCATCATCAGCCGTGAGTTTGCCGTTACGGGGCTTCGGCTTGTGCTTGCCGGCGAAGGGGAAGTGATGGCTGCCAACATGCTTGGCAAAATTAAAACTTGGACGCAAATTGTCGCGATTTCCGCTCTTCTGTTGCATAATTTTCCTTTTTCTTTTATTTCATTTCCGTTTGCTGATTTAGCACTTTGGGTGGCAGTTGTGTTTACGATTTGGTCTGGTTGGGATTATTTCGCCAAAAATAAACATGTTTTCTTGCATTCAAAATAGCGGAAATACGCGCACAGCCAAACAAAAGATTGTATAAAGATTTAGTTTTTTGATGGTCCAAGCTTGTTAGATTCCAAATTTAAGATTTGACCCAAACAAAGGGGGCGCTTTCATTGAACGCGGAAATTATCGCTGTTGGCTCCGAATTGTTGCTTGGGCAGATCGCTAACACGAATGCGCAGTTTTTATCTGCCCAGCTCGCCGAACTTGGCATTAACGTATATTTTCATACTGTTGTAGGCGACAATGCTGCCCGTCTGGAAAAAGCGGTAAAAGTGGCACAAACACGGGCGAATTTAATTATTTTCACAGGCGGACTTGGTCCAACGAAAGATGATTTAACAAAAGAGACGATTGCCCGCCTATTGGGGCGAGAGCTTGTCATTGACAAGGAAGCGCTTCATTCCATCGAAGCGTATTTTGCCCGCACAGGCCGAACGATGACAGAAAACAATAAAAAGCAGGCGCTTGTATTGCAAGGCTCCACTGTATTGAGAAACGAACACGGAATGGCGCCTGGAATGGCAATGACGATCGATTCGATTACGTACATGCTTCTCCCTGGTCCGCCAAAGGAAATGCAGCCGATGTTCATCAAATACGGCCGCCCGTTCTTAATGGAGAAGCTTGACCGCCATGAGCGCATTGAATCGCGTGTGCTACGCTTTTTCGGAATCGGTGAATCGCAGCTTGAAACGGAAATCGAAGATCTTATTGAGCAACAGTCAAATCCGACGATTGCCCCTCTTGCCGGCGATGGGGAAGTAACGCTGCGCTTGACAGCGAAACACCATTCTGAAATCGAAGCCAAAAAGCTTCTTGATAAAACCGAACAAGCGATTTTAGCGCGCGTCGGCCGCTATTTTTATGGCTACAACGATGAAACGCTGTTTAAAAATGCCGTGAAGATGTTGAAGGAAAAAAAGAAAACGATCGCGGCTGCCGAAAGCCTCACTGGCGGGCTTTTCTTAACGGAATTAACGGCCATTCCCGGCGCTTCCCAAGTGGTTCGCGGCGGGGTCGTCTGCTATGCCAATGAAGTAAAGGAGAAAGTTCTTCGCGTTCCCGCTTCTGTGTTGGCAACCGACGGAGCGGTAAGCGAACGCTGCGCAAAGCTGTTGGCGGAAAATGTCCGCACGCTTTGCCATGCGGATATTGGCATTAGTTTTACAGGCGTGGCAGGACCGGACCCGCTTGAAGGGAAACCAGTCGGTACCGTATATATTGGTATTTCCACCTCTGAAAATAAAACAGACGTCTACGCCCTCGCATTATCCGGCCAGCGTGATGCGATTCGCATTCGCACTGCGAAACACGGCTGCTCCATTATATTAAAAACATTGGCAGCTGCACGTTCGTAGCTGTCTTTCCCCCCTCGTTGTCCTCACTGCTTTTTTTTTCACCGCCAAAGGAGAATTTTTCTATTCCCGCCATTAGAAAAACGAATGAACGTTCGATTTTTTTCTTGGCAACCACCTTAAAAAACGGTATAGTATAAGTAGTCAAGAAAAAGGAGGAGTTTGTTGGTGAATCAAGATCGTCAAGCTGCCTTGGAACAGGCGTTAAAACAGATCGAAAGGCAATTTGGAAAAGGCTCAATCATGAGACTTGGAGAGCAAACAGATCGTAAAATATCCACTGTGTCAAGCGGATCGCTTGCGCTCGATATCGCTTTAGGTGTTGGCGGATATCCGCGTGGCCGCATTATTGAAATATATGGGCCTGAATCTTCCGGGAAAACAACGGTGGCGCTCCACGCGATCGCCGAAGTGCAGAAACAAGGAGGGCAAGCCGCGTTTATCGACGCAGAGCACGCGCTTGATCCGGTGTATGCGCAAAAATTAGGCGTGAACATTGATGAATTGCTACTTTCCCAGCCGGATACAGGAGAGCAGGCGCTGGAAATTGCCGAGGCGCTGGTAAGAAGCGGTGCGGTCGATATTATCGTTATTGACTCTGTCGCGGCGCTCGTGCCAAAAGCGGAAATTGAAGGGGAAATGGGCGACGCTCACGTTGGCTTGCAGGCTCGCCTCATGTCGCAAGCGTTGCGCAAATTATCAGGAGCGATTAATAAATCAAAGGCGATCGCGATTTTCATCAACCAAATTCGCGAAAAAGTCGGTGTGATGTTCGGAAATCCAGAGACAACTCCAGGCGGTCGCGCGTTAAAATTTTATGCTTCAGTCCGTCTAGAAGTGCGCCGGGCCGAACAAATCAAGCAAGGCAACGATATGGTTGGAAATAAAACGAAAATTAAAGTCGTGAAAAATAAAGTTGCCCCTCCATTTAAAACGGCTGACGTAGATATTATGTACGGAGAGGGAATTTCCCGCGAAGGCGAAATTATTGATATGGCGTCAGAGTTAGATATCGTGCAAAAAAGCGGCTCCTGGTATTCGTATAAAGACGAGCGCTTGGGTCAAGGCCGCGAAAATGCAAAACAGTTTTTAAAGGAGAATCCGCATATCGCTGAAGAAATTGCCCAAGAAATTCGCAAACATTACGGGATTGAGTCTCCTTCAAGTTCTAGTGATACAAACGGGTCACAACAGGAGGAATTCGGACTTTTGGAAGAATAAACGAGAGAGGAAACGGTTGTTTCCTCTCTTTTTTTTATTATCTTTTATATATTTTCGTTTGTTACAGGGAGAAACTTGCTATATCTTGACAATAAAATTTGCCACCTTTAAAATTAACATGTATATTTTACAATAATCAACCTTGAACGTCCGTGACTCCGGCTAGCTAAAAATGGCTCATGTACAAAGCGTTACGCGCCATAAAAGAAAAATTTTGGATTGAGCCAACTGGACGTTAAACACCAATTATGGTGTTTATTGTATGGGACATTTGGCAGAATGGGAGCGCGTTTGCGCAAAAGTGAAGAACATTCTCGCTTTATCGGCTTCAGCCGTACACCAGTTCAGTTCATGGGCGGATTATATGTGTTGCTGATTTCGATGCCAGTAAGAAATACTGTACGTTGTACGTTGCGTACTGCTGACAGTCATTTCGTAACAATTAGCTTATAGCAAGAGGAGGTGAAAGAAATGAGTTCCATCATCATCTCCGCTTTGCTTGTCTTGCTTGCTTTAGTTGTCGGTGCCGTTGTTGGCTTTTTTGTTCGAAAATCCATTGCGGAAGCGAAAATTGGCGGCGCACAAGCAGCAGCAAATCAAATCGTTGAAGAAGCAAAACGAGAAGCTGATGCGCTGAAAAAGGAAGCGCTTCTTGAAGCAAAGGATGAAATTCACAAACTTCGCACAGAAGTGGAACGCGAAATTCGCGATCGAAGAAGCGAATTGCAAAAACAAGAAAATCGCTTGCTGCAAAAAGAGGAAAATCTGGATCGAAAGGATGAAGCGCTGAACAAACGCGAGGCGCTTTTAGAAAAGAAAGAAGACGCACTTAATAAAAGACAACAACATATTGAACAAATGGAAAGCAAAGTGGAAGAACTCGTTCAACAGGAACAAATGGAACTGGAACGAATTTCCGGATTGACGCGCGAAGAAGCGCGGCAAATCGTTTTGGAACGCGTGGAAAAAGAACTGTCTCATGAAATTGCGGTGATGGTGAAAGAAGCTGAAACACGCGCAAAAGAAGAGGCGGATAAAAAGGCAAAAGCCATTTTATCGCTGGCGATTCAGCGCTGTGCGGCTGATCATGTTGCCGAAACGACTGTATCTGTCGTTAATTTGCCAAACGATGAGATGAAAGGGCGGATCATTGGCCGCGAAGGCCGGAATATTCGTACGCTTGAAACGCTCACCGGCATCGATTTAATTATTGATGATACGCCGGAAGCGGTTATTTTATCGGGATTTGACCCAATCCGTAGAGAAACGGCGAGAATCGCCTTGGACAAATTGGTTCAAGATGGGCGCATTCATCCGGCAAGAATTGAGGAAATGGTGGAAAAAGCAAGACGGGAAGTGGATGAGCATATTCGTGAAGTCGGCGAACAGACGACGTTCGAAGTTGGCGTTCACGGATTACACCCGGATTTGATCAAAATTTTAGGACGGCTTAAATTCCGGACAAGCTACGGGCAAAATGTTTTGAAGCATTCGGTGGAAGTGGCGTTTTTAGCTGGTTTGATGGCGGCGGAACTGGGAGAAGACGAAATGTTGGCAAGACGCGCCGGCCTCCTTCATGATATTGGCAAAGCGATTGACCATGAAGTAGAAGGAAGCCATGTGGAAATCGGGGTGGAATTAGCGACAAAATATAAAGAACACCCAGTTGTCATTAACAGCATTGCTTCCCATCACGGCGATACGGAGCCGACTTCCGTCATTGCGGTGCTTGTCGCGGCAGCGGATGCCCTTTCGGCGGCAAGACCGGGAGCGCGCAGCGAAACGCTGGAAAACTATATTCGCCGTCTTGAAAAATTGGAGGAAATCGCTGAATCATACGAAGGTGTGGAAAAATCATATGCGATCCAAGCAGGACGGGAAGTGCGCATTATGGTGAAACCAGATGCGATTGATGACTTAGAAGCGCATCGATTGGCGCGGGAGATCCGCAAACGGATCGAGGAAGAGCTTGATTATCCAGGTCATATTAAAATTACCGTTATTCGTGAAACGAGAGCGGTCGAATATGCAAAATAAAGTGGCGGCATCGCCACTTTATTTTTTTTATATTTTATGACAAACTTGAACTAGTTATATTTCAGCTTAGAAAGGGATATATAATGAAATTATTATTTATCGGCGATGTTGTCGGTTCTCCAGGAAGAAAAATGGTAGAACAATATTTGCCAAAATTAAAAGAAAAGCATAAACCAAACGTGATCGTCATTAATGGGGAAAATGCGGCAGGGGGGAAAGGTATTACGGAAAAAATTTATCGCGCGTTTCTCGAACAAGGCGTCCATGTCGTGACACTAGGCAATCACGCATGGGATCAACGCGATATTTTTGAATTTATCGATGATGCCAAGGCGCTGATACGACCAGCCAATTTGCCCGAAGGAGTGCCGGGGAAAGGGATCGTATACGTGCAAGTCGAGAATATGGAAGTGGCCATTATTAACTTGCAAGGAAGAATCTTTTTGCCGCCCATTGACTGTCCGTTTAAAAAAGCGGACGAGCTTATCGAGGAAGCATCTCGACGCACGCCAATGATTTTTGTCGATTTTCACGCGGAGGCGACAAGCGAAAAGCAAGCGATGGGATGGTATTTGGACGGGCGGGTGTCCGCGGTTGTCGGCACGCATACGCATGTGCAAACAGCAGATGCCCGCATTTTGCCAAAAGGGACGGCATACATTACGGATGTTGGGATGACTGGCCCGTATGACGGAATTTTAGGAGTAGATCGTGAGGCGGTATTGCGGAAATTTTTAACGTCGTTGCCTGTCCGCTTTGAAGTGAAAGAAGGGAGAAGCCAATTGAACGCTGTGCTCATTGATATTGACGCGAAAACGGGACGGGCCAATAAAATTGAACGGATTTTCATCAATGATGACTATCCTTATTTTGAATAATCCGTTTTTTAGTAATTTTCAAAAATATTTATGAAGATAGCAGGAATACTTTCCAAAACAGTGAATATAGTAACAATGGAACTATTTTTGTAAAGAATTTTTAAGGAATGAGGGAGGAACTAGAAATGGAAATATTAAAAGTTTCAGCAAAGTCGAATCCTAACTCTGTAGCTGGTGCACTTGCCGGGGTATTGCGCGAACGCGGGGCAGCCGAAATTCAAGCGATCGGTGCAGGTGCATTAAACCAAGCCGTTAAGGCAGTAGCCATCGCACGAGGGTTTGTGGCACCGAGCGGCATGGACCTTATTTGCATTCCTGCGTTTACTGACATCATCATTGATGGGGAAGAGCGTACGGCGATTAAATTAATCGTAGAGCCTCGTTAACCGTTAACATTCATAACAGGAATATAACCTGCTTGAGCCTGAATGGGAGGCAAGCAGGTTATTTTTGCTTTAGCGCGGAGGGAGTTTTATGATTTTCGATGCACATTGTGATGCTTTAATGAAATTATGGATGGATCGATCTTTATCGTTTCAAAACGGCCAACATCTTCATGTCACGTTTCCAGCGCTGGTAGAGGCGAAAGTGAAAGTCCAATGTTTCGCCATTTACATTCCGGAAAACGTTCCGGAAGAAGCACGCTTTACGGTTGCGCTAGAAATGATCGATATCTTTTTTGAGCGAATCATTGGCCGGTTTCCGTCGATGAAATTCATCCGTTCCAAACGGGATATTGACGCATTGGAAGAAAATGAAATTGGTGCGATGCTGACGCTCGAAGGGTGCGATGCGATCGGGACAAGCATTGTGAAGTTAAAAACGCTGCTTCGCCTTGGCGTCTCGTCTGTCGGGCTTACGTGGAATTGGGCAAACGCCGTAGCGGATGGGTCATGGGAACAGCGCGGGGCTGGATTGACAGAATTTGGGAAACAAGTCGTACGGTATCTTAACGAAGCGAAACGTTGGGTCGATGTTTCCCATTTATCGGAAAAAGCGTTTTGGGACGTATTAGAAATCGCGCAATTTCCGATTGCTTCCCACTCTAATACATATCGTTTCTGCCCGCATCCCCGCAATTTGCGCGACGAACAAATTCGCGCATTGATAGAGAAAAACGGGATGATCGGAATTACGTTCGTTCCATATTTTTTGACGAAAGAGAGCGAAAAAGCGGTGATTTCTGACGTTCTCCGCCATTTAGAGCACGTTTGTTCGCTCGGGGGAGCGAGACACGTTGGGTTTGGCTCCGATTTTGATGGGACGGAAGAAACGGTAAAAGGTCTGGAAAATGCGAGATGTTACGCAAATTTGGTGAACGAGCTGCAAAAACATTATTCGGAAGAAGAAGTGGAATGGTTTTTATTCCGCAATTTTTACGATCATTTGCCGCAGTAATGTAAAAAAATAATGTATTCGTGACGGCTGCGATAAGCGCAGCTGCTTTTTTATCTAGAACGAAATGGCTGGATACAATATTTTCATATGCTAAAATTTTTGCAAAAATCATTGTCTTAAAGTCTAGTGATTTTATCGGAAAAATGCTACACTTATAATTGTAATTTTTGACCGAACTTAAAGGGGTGTAAGCAATGATTCATCAGCTTTCATGGAAAGTTGGAGGGCAGCAGGGAGAAGGAATCGAAAGTACCGGTGAAATCTTCTCCATTGCACTAAACCGTCTAGGTTATTATTTATATGGGTACCGCCATTTTTCTTCGCGGATCAAAGGTGGGCATACGAACAACAAAATTCGCGTAAGCACGACACCAGTTCGTTCGATTGCCGATGATCTTGATATATTAGTAGCGTTTGACCAAGAATCGATTGATTTTAATTTTCATGAACTTCGCGATGGCGGGATCGTGATCGCTGACGCGAAATTTAATCCAACGATTCCGGAAGACCGAAATGTAACGTTGTATGCCGTTCCATTTACGGATATCGCGACAAATTTAGGCACATCGCTCATGAAAAACATGGTCGCTGTCGGTGCCTCAAGCGCAGTCCTTGACATTGATATTAGCGCATATCAAGAAGTAGTGCAAGAAATTTTTGGAAGAAAAGGCCAGCAAGTAGTGGAAAAAAATATGGAAGCACTTCGCGCTGGAGCGCAATATATGAAAGAACAGCTTGGCGATCGCATGCAAACGATGAAGTTAGCAAAAGCGGATGGCAAAAAGCGGATGTTTATGATCGGCAACGACGCGATTGCCTTAGGGGCGATAGCCGGAGGAGCGCGTTTTATGGCGGCATATCCAATTACTCCAGCTTCGGAAATCATGGAATATTTAATTAAAAAACTTCCGGAACTAGGAGGTGCCGTCATTCAAACAGAAGACGAAATAGCCGCATGCACGATGGCGATTGGCGCTAACTACGCTGGAGTGCGGGCGTTCACGGCATCTGCGGGTCCAGGTCTTTCCCTTATGGTGGAATCGATCGGGCTTGCCGGAATGACAGAAACACCGCTTGTCATCGTGGATACACAGCGCGGCGGTCCAAGTACAGGTTTGCCGACAAAACAAGAGCAATCGGACTTAATGGCGATGATTTATGGCACGCATGGCGAGATTCCAAAAATCGTGATGGCGCCAAGCACGGTGCAAGAAGCGTTTTACGATATGGCAGAAGCGTTCAACCTTGCGGAAGAATATCAATGCCCGGTCATCGTGCTGTCTGATTTGCAGCTTTCCCTTGGCAAGCAGACGGTCGAACCGTTAGAGTACGATAAAATCGAAATCCGCCGCGGCAAACTAGTAACAGAAGAACTTCCTCCACTAGAGAAAAAAGGTAATTTTAAACGTTACGAAGTCACTGAAGATGGCATTTCTCCACGCGTGCTTCCGGGAACGCCAAACGGCATTCATCATGTGACGGGAGTGGAGCACGCGGAGACAGGAACTCCGTCTGAAGCCGCGGCAAACCGAAAAGCGCAGATGGATAAACGGCTGCGCAAATTAAAACATATTAAATTCAACACGCCAGTTCATAAAAATGTGAAACACGATGAAGCGGACTTGTTGATTGTCGGTTTTATTTCTACGCGCGGCGCGATCGAAGAAGCGATCGAGCGGCTCGAACAGGACGGCGTAAAAGTCAATCATGCGCATATCCGCCTTCTTCATCCGTTCCCGACGGAAGAAGTGCTGCCGCTTGTTGCAGCGGCGAAAAAAGTCGTCGTCGTTGAGCAAAATGCAACAGGGCAACTTGCAAACATTCTTAAAATGAATGTTGGACATGCTGAAAAAATTGCTAATGTCTTGAAATATGACGGCAACCCATTTTTGCCGAACGAAGTTTATACAAAATGCAAGGAGTTGTTATAAGCATGGCGACGTTTAAAGACTTTCGCAATGATGTAAAACCAAACTGGTGCCCGGGTTGCGGCGATTTTTCCGTTCAGGCTGCGATCCAACGCGCTGCAGCAAACATCGGGCTTGAACCGCACCAATTAGCAGTTATTTCTGGTATCGGCTGTTCGGGCCGTATTTCCGGATACATTCATTCGTACGGATTTCACGGCACTCACGGCCGCGCGCTACCGCTTGCTCAAGGCGTGAAAATGGCGAACCGCGATTTAACGGTCATTGCCGCCGGCGGCGACGGCGACGGCTTTGCGATCGGCATGGGGCATACGATTCATGCGATTCGCCGCAACATCGATATTACGTACATTGTGATGGACAACCAAATTTACGGTTTGACAAAGGGGCAAACATCGCCGCGAAGTGATGTCGGTTTTAAAACGAAAAGCACCCCGCAAGGATCTGTCGAACCGGCCCTTTCGATTATGGAAATCGCCCTAAGCGCCGGCGCAACGTTTGTCGCGCAAAGTTTTTCCAGCGACTTAAAAGAATTGACAAGCTTAATTGAAGAAGGAATCAAACATAAAGGATTCTCGCTTATTAACGTATTCAGTCCATGTGTAACGTATAATAAGGTAAACACATACGACTGGTTTAAAGAAAATTTGGTGAAAGTCAACGACATCGAAGGATATGATCCGTCTGACCGCGCCATGGCGATGCAAACAGTGATGAAATATAAAGGACTAGTAACGGGGCTTATTTACCAAAACAAAGAACAAAAATCGTATCAAGAATTGCTTCACGGCTACAGTGAAACACCGCTTACGGAAGCAGACCTTCGCTTAAGCAAAGAGAAATTCGAAGAATTAGTTTCTGAATTTATGTAATTTGGAAATGATTCACTCCCAATTAGGTATTGCCTAGTTGGGAGTGATTTTGTTATGATAACATGTTCCGTATAAAACGGAACAAGAAAAGTATTGTTTAAATTTGTTCTGAATTATATACTATGGTAATGTGTATGTTGTGAGAAAAACATTTTTTCTTGCAGTTCTTAATAGAAAGGAGATTGTTATGAACGAAAAACAACGTTTAGAACAAACAGGGCAAATTCAAACAATGGATCATCCAACGGACAAAAAATCCGCTTTGGATGCGCTAAAGAAAAAAACGAGCAAAGAT